>JBBRYC010000168.1:0-1542 GCA_038238025.1 Chthoniobacterales bacterium | reverse complement strand
CTGAATGAGACGGCGTTCTTTTTCCCGCATCTGCTGGCGCGGGAGGATGGGTCGGTGGCGATGGAGTTCACGATGCCGGAGGCGCTGACGACTTGGAAATTCATGGGCTTCGCGCATGACCGCGAGCTGCGCGCGGGGTTCATCGAGGACAAGGTGATCACGGCGAAGGAGATCATGGTGCAGCCGAATGCGCCGCGCTTTTTGCGCGAGGGCGATGCGCTGGAATTCACGGTGAAGGTGTCGAATCAGTCGGCGACAAAACAGACGGGCACGGTGCGGCTCGCGCTCTCGGATGCGCGCACGGGGAAGGCGGTGGATGCGCAGTTTGAAAATGCGAAGACGGATTTGGATTTTGAGATCGCGGCGAGCGAGTCGAAGAGCTTCTCGTGGAAATTGAAAGTGCCCGATGGCGCGGACCCGCTGAGCTACAAGGCGGTCGGCTCGACGGGGCGGCTTTCGGATGGCGAGGAGGGATTGCTGCCGGTGCTCTCGCGGCGCACGCTGGTGACGGAGTCGCTGCCGATGCCGGTGCGCGGGGCGCAGACGAAGAAGTTTGAATTCACGAAGCTGATCGAGTCGGGAAAATCGGACTCGCTGAAGTCGCAGAGCCTGACGGTGCAGATGGTGTCGAACCCCTCGTGGTATGCGGTGATGGCGCTGCCGTATCTCATGGAGTTCCCGCACGAATGCACGGAGCAGACGTTCAACCGGCTCTACGCGAATGCGCTCGCGCGGCACATCGCGGCGTCCGATCCGAAGATCCGGCGCGTGTTTGATCACTGGAAAGGGACGCCGGCGCTCGACAGTCCGCTGGAGAAAAACCAGGACATCAAGAGTGTGATCCTCGAGGAGACGCCGTGGGTGCGGCAGGCACAGGCGGAGAGTCAGGCGCGACGCAACGTCGGCATTCTTTTCGACGACAACCGGCTCAACGACGAGACGGCGCGGCTGCTGCGCAAGCTCGGCGAGCAGCAGCTCGGCGACGGGATGTGGCCGTGGTTCCCCGGCGGACGCGGGAACGAATACATCACGCTCTACATCACGACGGGCTTCGGACGGCTGCGGCATCTCGGTGTGAAGATTGACACCACGCCCGCGGTGAAGGCGCTCGGCTCGCTCGACAACTGGATCGAGAAAACTTACCGCGACATTTTGAAGCACGGCAAGAAGGAGGACAATCACCTCAGCGCGACGATTGCGTTCTACCTCTATGGGCGCAGCTTTTTCCTGACGGAGAAACCGATCGCGCCGCAGCACAAGGAGAGCGTGGAATATTTCCTCGGGCAGGCGCGGAAGTTTTGGCTGAAGCAGGATCGGCAGTCGCAGGGGCATCTCGCGATTGCGCTGAAGCGCTTCGGCGACAAGCCGAGCGCGGAGGGCATCGTGAAATCCATCAAGGAACACTCGGTGGAGAACGAGGAGATGGGGATGTTCTGGCGCGACACCGAGGCGTCGTGGTGGTGGTACCGCGCGCCGATCGAGACGCAGGCGCTGATGGTCGAGGCGTTCGACGAAGTGATGAACGACGCGAAGGCCGTCGAG
>JBBRYC010000167.1:0-1710 GCA_038238025.1 Chthoniobacterales bacterium | reverse complement strand
GGCTTCTCCGGCCCGGCTTTTTTCCCGAGCTTCTCGATCTGCTTCTCCAGTTCCTCGGTCTTCTTCTGCAGCTCCTGCATCTTCGTCCACACGTCCTTGAATTCCTGCGGCTTCGCCTGCTCGGCCTCGAGGGCCTGGATGGATTTCTCGGCTTCGGCGCGCACGGGATCGTTGTACGGTTTCGTGACGGCGACAAGCGGTTGCAGCAGCGCGAGCGCCTTGGGATTGCGCAGCGTCCCGAGTGATTTTGCGGCGGCGGCGCGGAGTTTCTCGTCGTCGTTGCCGAGCTGCTGCGCGAGGAGCGCGAGCACCTCGTCGCGACTTGGATGCCTCGCATCGCGTGCGAGAAAGGCGAGCGCATCGAAGGC
Source organism: Chthoniobacterales bacterium (assembly GCA_038238025.1). Lineage (GTDB taxonomy): Bacteria > Verrucomicrobiota > Verrucomicrobiia > Chthoniobacterales > Chthoniobacteraceae > SXWH01. The sequence continues at coordinate 1,342 of JBBRYC010000167.1, read as the reverse complement.
TGCCGCCTTTTCACGCGCATCAAGTTCGGATGCGATGCCGCCAAATTCCCGCAGGATCACCGGCACCGCGGCACCGTCGTCCTGCGCACGCAGCGCACCGATGGCGGCGGCGGCGGTCCCATTGTGATAGCTCTTCGTCGCGAGAAATTTTCGCAGCGCCTCGGACACAACCTTCTCCCCTGCCCGCGCGCCCCATGTGTGGATGATCGCCGCGAGGACACCGGGATTCTTTTCCACCTGCGACTGCTGCCACAGCGCCTGCCACGCCTCGGGATGATGAAATGCCGCGAGTGCCTCCACGACTTCACGCCGCACGCGCGCATCGGGCTGGCTCAGGCTCTGCGCGAGCGCCGCGCGCGCATCGTTCGTGTTCATTTTCTTCAGCGCCTTCGCATCTCATCTACGACACAGTTTACGTCGGCCACCGCACCCCACTGCTCGCCGCCGGCGACAGCGTCGGTGCCCGCGGCACAAATGGTCTCTCGATGCTGCTGCACCAGGGCGTGCTGAGTTTCCAGCGATGGTTCGACCGCGAACCGTCGCTCGAAGTCATGCGCAGCGCATTGCTATCACGACCCGACGCCACCTCCACCGCACCTAAAGCACCTCGATCGGGTGCGTGATCATCCATATGTCAATCTGCTGAAAATCCCGTTTCAGACGCTCCTTGAACTCGATGAACCACAGCCGGTTTTCACTCGTATCCGGGACGTCTGCAAACAGCCGCACGAGATCGTCCTTGTACGCCTGCCCTTCGTGCTGCCAGACACCACGGATCGTCTGCGTCTCGAAGGATGCTGCGCCAAAACGATCCCTCATTGAAACGATCACTCCTCCCACCAGGCTATCCGGGACCGGCGTGCCGTCGTTAAACCGCAGCGGCAGCAGAATCTCGTAGCGGCGCATAGATCTTTTCGTAGTTCAGATGCCCTTCCACGCTGAATTGAATGCCGGCCGCGGCAAGGTGCGAAAGCGCCTCCTCGGGCACCAGCGTCTCACCCGACTTCCAAGTCCTGCCGCTGAAACGGCCTGCGAGATAACCTAGACCGCGCTTTTCCATCTCTGCATCGCTGAAACGAATCAAGATCATGGATGGAAGATTAACTGTTCAAACAGCCGTGGCAAATGATCACTGCGCCGTGTGACCGCTGGAAAAAAGCGTTCCGCCTATTTTGCGGCGGGCTTCGGCGCTTCCGCGGCAGGCTTCTCCGGCCCGGCTTTTTTCCCGAGCTTCTCGATCTGCTTCTCCAGTTCCTCGGTCTTCTTCTGCAGCTCCTGCATCTTCGTCCACACGTCCTTGAATTCCTGCGGCTTCGCCTGCTCGGCCTCGAGGGCCTGGATG
>JBBRYC010000166.1:0-1899 GCA_038238025.1 Chthoniobacterales bacterium | reverse complement strand
GTAGGCGTCCCGCCTGCCGTGTTCCGCGTCCCGCGGAATACACTCGCACGCCGCTGGCGAACTGAACGCAGATGGACGTCCGCCAGGTGCTGCGCAGGATGCGCAGCCCGGCAGGCGGGACGCCCACCCTACCCGATGCGCGCCGTCCTGCTTCCCGCGCATCCGTCCTCAGACGTGCTTGGCAACTGCGGTGACTCCGGCATCATCCGCGCATGAAGACGCTCCCCCTCGCCCTCTCACTCACTGCAACGATTACATTCGCGGCTCCCCCGGAACCGAAATTCACCGCGCAGGATCTCGATACGAAAATCGAGATCGGCTACGGCCTCGCGGTCGCGGATGTGGATGGCGACGGGAAGCCGGACATCCTGCTCGCGGACAAAAAGCAGTTCGTGTGGTACCGCAATCCCGGCAAGCGCGGCGTGCCGTGGGACAAGTTCGTCCTCGCGGAAAATCTCACCGAGAAGGACAACGTGTGCATCGCCGCGCGCGACATTGACGGCTCGGGAAAATGCTCCATCGCCGTCGGTGCAGAGTGGAATCCCGGCGACACGGTGAACAGCGGCGCGATTTTTTACCTCATCCCGCCCGCGGACCGGACGCAGAAATGGGAAGCGGTGAAATTTCCCAGCGTCGAGCCGACGACGCACCGGATGAAGTGGGTGCAAGTGAGCGAGAAGGAATGGGGGGTCGTCGTCGTCCCGCTGCATGGACGTGGGAATAAGAATGGCGAGGGCACGGGTGTGAAGGTGCTGCTTTACCGCAAGCCCGCGGATCCGAAGCTGGAATGGAAGAGCGAAGTGCTCGATGACACGCTGCACGCGACTCACAATTTCGATCCTGCAAAAACTGAGTCTGGATTCTCGGGAACCGGACCGAAGCTCGTGATCGGCGGGAAGGAGGGCGTGATCCACATTCGGAAGCGCAATGGTGAACTGCAAAAGGTCTGGCTCACTCGGAACGACGGGAAGCCGGACAGTTGCGCAGGTGTCGGAGAAATTCGCGGCGGACGGTTCGGCGGAGCTGAGGCGTTCGCGACGATTGAACCGATGCACGGAAATCAACTCGCGTACTACACCCTGTCCAAGGCTGGCGATGGGGTGAAAGCCACCCGTCGCGTGCTCACCGACAAACTCGCGGACGGCCATGCGCTCGCCTGCGGCGACGTGCTGGGCGTCGGCAGCGACCAGATCGTCGTGGGCTGGCGGGCGATGGGAAAGCCGGGAACAAAGGTCGGCATCCGCCTATGGGCGCCGCTCGATGCGGATTGCAAGGAGTGGCGCGAGAGCGTGGTGGATGACAACACGATGGCCTGCGAAGATCTCGTGCTCGCGGACCTCGATGGCGACGGGAAGCTCGACATCGTCGCAGCGGGACGCGGGACGAAGAACGTGAAGATCTACTGGAACGAGCGGTGATGCGCGGCGGCGGTGTCTTCGTTAGAAGTTAGGAGTTTGACGTTAAATGTTAGACGTTGAGCCCGCCGCAGGCGCCGTGGATTTCTGTAGAGGCATGCGAAGACCGATGGGTCCGCTGCGCGGGGCTTAACTTCTAACTTCTAACGTTTAACTTTTAACACCTAACGAGGTCAGTGCGAGCGCGCACGATTGACCCGCGCGCGCGCGCGCCCTACACGGCACGGCCATGTCACTGAACAAAAAATTCCCGCGTTTGCTCCCTTCGCCCATCGGCAAGGGATGGAAGGTCACGGATCTAGTGGACAACTCCTTCAAGGCCTACAATGGCGGCCGTCTCGCCGAGGCGTGCCGTCTTTTCACGCAGAAGATGATCGCGGGCAAAGGCACCGTGGGCATGTCGCTCACCGGCGCGCTCACGCCGGCGGGGCTGGGCAAGGCGGCGATCATTCCGCTGATGAAGGCGGGCTTTGTGGACTGGATC
>JBBRYC010000165.1:0-2104 GCA_038238025.1 Chthoniobacterales bacterium | reverse complement strand
GGTCAGACTTTGAAAAAGGTGATTTTTCAAGTGCTGCGTGATGAAGCCGAGACCGACGATGTTCTCCAGGAATGTCTGATGCAGGTCTGGCGCGAGGCGTCTCATTTTTCCGCAAACTGCGGCAGGCCCCTCGGCTGGCTGCTCACGATCGCGCGACGCCGCGCGATCGATCGGATGCGGAGACGGCGCGCTTACTCAAAGGCGAAGGAGCGCTTTGTCGTCTACGTCGAACATGAGCCGCGCTCGTGGTTACGCGACCGGACCGACGCGGACACATGCAGCGCGGATATTCGCCACTTTCTTCACCAACATATCACGCGACTGCCGACGTATCAGCGTGAGGCGATCGAGCTCTCATTCTTTAATGGGCTCAGTCACCGCGAGATCGCGGCGCATACGCGCACTCCACTCGGCACCGTGAAAACGCGCCTGGAGTTGGGCCTGCGCAAGCTGACGAGTGGCGTCCGGCCGCTGCGAGGAAAAGTGTAGCGGGGTAGTGGGCGTTGGCGTTCACGAGTCGGGCAAAAGCCAGGTAGTGCTACTGTCCTTGCCGTCATTCCGAGCGGAGCGCAGCGCAGTCGAGGAATACGTGGCTGGAGCTTTGAGGTGTCGCGACGGGATCTCTCGACTGCGCTCGAGATGACCCCGATCGCCACTTCCAACGCGATTATTGTTGCTGCCCCACCCACTGGACGGCGAAGCGGACAACCTCCCGCGCATTCGACAGATTCAGCTTTTCTTTGATGTTCGCGCGATGCGCTTCCACCGTTTTCGGGCTCAGGTGGAGCTCCTTTGCGATCTCCCGAATTTCGTGCCCTTGCCCGATCAGCTGCAGCACTTCCAGCTCGCGGTCGCTCAACTTCTCGATCGCTGATTTCGCTTCCGGCGGTCCGTGGATGTGCTCGAAAATCATGCGCTTCGACATTGCCGGACTCAGATAAATTTCACCGTCGAGCACCGAGCGCACGGCAATGAGGACGGAGTCGAGAGCCTCTCGTTTCATGAGATAGCCGCGCGCGCCGGCCCGCAGAGCGCGGTCCGCATAAAGCGCCTCGTCATGCATCGAGAGCACGAGCACCGGCAAGTGCGGGTGCTCGGCTTTAATCGATTTCGTCAAGTCGATTCCGTTGCTGCTGCCGTGCAAGCCGATATCGATGATCGCCAGATCCACGGGCGTGCGGCGCATCAGGTCGAGCGCAGCCGGCGCGCTCTCCGCCTCGCCCCGGACTTCCAAGTCCGCCTCCTGGGCTAACATTTGCACAACCCCTTTACGGAAAAGCGGGTGATCATCGACAACGATGATGCCGCGTCGCTTGGGCGAAGTTTCTCCTCGAACTGCCGGCTCGCGGGCGGTGCCACCAGAGTGCGTTCCGTCCACGGCCGAACGAACCGCGCTGCGGCCCGCGCCTGCGGTTGTTTTCGACGTCATCGCTTCGCAGGGATCACACAGGTGATATCCATTCCTCCGCGGCGGCGCTTTTCAATCTTCAGCTCGCCACCAAGCGCGTTCGCGCGATAACGCATGATGTGAAGTCCGAGACCCTTGCTTCGCCGACGAAGCGAGAAGCCCTTGCCGTCGTCCTGCACCGAGATGCAGATGTGTTCGCGATTGCGGTCGAGGGTGACGAGTATGTTCTTCGCGCCGGAATGCTTCACGGCGTTGTTCACTGCCTCCTGCGCAATCCGATACAAGTGGAGTGCGACGGAGTCGTCGGTCACCCGCACACCACGCGCTGCTTTGAAATGGCAGGTTATCTCACTGTTCTCACAGGCGTGCGCCGCGAGTGCCCGAAGCGCGTCTTTCAACCCAGAGGCGCTTAGCTCCGCCGGCTGGAGACCGCGCGCGAGATCTCGCGCCAGGCCGACGTTGCGGTTTACGATCTGCGCCGACTCGTTCAACGTCTCGGCTGCGGCCGGGCTTTCGTCGGCCAGTTTCGTCGCAGCCGTCTTCAGGAAGAGCGCAGTCGCCGTGAGTTCCTGACAGACCATGTCGTGCAAGTCCTCGCCGATCCGGCGCTTCTCGCGTTCGCTGATTTCGAGCAGTTCCCTTTCGAGCTGCTCGCGCTGCGCCATCGTCCGCTCGAGTTCGTTGTTCGTCGCCATC
>JBBRYC010000164.1:0-2125 GCA_038238025.1 Chthoniobacterales bacterium | reverse complement strand
GCGCCCGCAGCGGAGATGGCCACGAAAATGCGCTCGCCATTACTGGGGTCGAGCAGAATCGTATGGAGACACATCCCGCCGGCTCCGGGTTGCCAGAGCTTGCCCTTCGCCTCGCGCAGTCCTGGAAGTTCCTGCCATGTCTTTGCGCCATCCGTGCTCCGGAAAAGGGCGGCGTCCTCCACGCCTGCATACACTGTCTCGGAGTCAGTGAGCGAAGGCTCGAGATGCCAGACACGTTTGAACTCCCAGGGATGCTGCGTGCCGTCATACCATTGGTGCGTGCCAGGAGTCCCTTCGTAAACGAAGTCCTTGCCCACGGCTTCCCATGTTTTGCCGCCGTCCTCGGAGCGCTGGATCAACTGGCCAAACCAACTCGTGGATTGCGAGGCGTAGAGTCGATTCGGATCCACGGGCGAGCCTTTGACGTGATAAATTTCCCAGCCCGCGAAGTGCGGTCCGCTGATTTCCCAGTTCGCGCGCTGACCATCCGCGGTGAGGATAAAGGCGCCTTTGCGTGTGCCGACGAGTAATCGTATTCCGCTCATAATGGTGGAATTTCTACTGATGACGCCACGCAAAGCAACCCAGGAAATCGTCCCGCCCCGCGCAGGAAGAGAAGGCTAAGGGTTTGCTTCTCGGCGAAGCGCGCTAAAATGATCGGGCGCATGAGTGACGACCTCTACGACGTGGCTATCATCGGCGGCGGGCCGGCGGGCAGCACGGCTGCGACGTTGCTCGCGCAGGGGGGGCAGCGGGTGGTCGTGCTCGAGCGGGAAAAGTTTCCGCGCTTTCACATCGGCGAATCGCTTCTACCATTCAGCACCACGACTTTTGATCGGCTCGGTGTGCGCGAAGAAATGGACCGCGCTTTCATGCCGAAATTTGGTGGCGAAATCGTCGCGGGTTGCGGCACGCGCGAAGTGAAGTTTTATTTCAAGGACGGCTTTCGTTCCCAGCGCGATCGTGCCTACCAGGTCACGCGCTCAGAGTTCGACCAATTGCTCCTGAATAACTCCCGCGCGAAAGGCGCCGAGGTGCGTGAGGAGACGACAGTGCAAAAGATCGTGCTGCAAGAGGATCGCATTCGGCTGGAGGCGATAACCGATGGTGCGCCGGCAATAGTGGAAGCGCGCTATCTACTCGATTGCAGCGGCCGGCAGACGGTCGTGGGAAATTTTTTCCAGCTGAAAAAATCCTACGAACATCTGCAAAAGTTTTCCGTCTTCGCGCACTTTGAAAACGTGGACCGGCCGAGCGGGATCGATGGCACGCTCATTCGCATGGTGCGCGGGCCGAATCAGTGGATATGGATGATTCCGTTGACTCCCACGCGCATGAGTGTGGGCGTAGTCATGGACACGATCTCATTCCGGGCGTTGAAGCTCTCGCCTGAGGCGGCATTGGAGAAATGCCTGAACGAACAGCCGCTCGTAGTCGGGCGGATGACTAGGGCCGAGCGGGTGACCCCTGTCTATTCAGCCGGCGATTACTCCTATCGAAACGTCCGGCTCTCCGGCGAACGCTGGCTCTTGGCGGGTGATGCGGCTGGGTTCATCGATCCGGTTTTCAGCAGCGGCGTTTACATGGCAGTCATGTCGGGAGAAAAAGCTGCCGATGTCCTTAATCAGGTCCTGCAAGATCCCTCTCGGAGACGGAAGCTGTTCAGGAGCTATGAGCGCAGGATTAACTCTGTTATGAATCTCTATCTGAGGTTCGTTAACTCATGGTATAGCGGCAAAGAGTTCATGGAAGTTTTCATGAACCCGACCGACATCCTGCAAATCGCGCCAGCGGTGAATGCCTTACTCGCGGGTAACGCCGGCCAAAGCTTTGCCGTGCGCTGGCGAATGTGGCTCTTCTACTTCTTCGTGCGCGCGCAACGCTTTATTCCCTTCTCGCCCCGACTCTCGCTCGTCCCGGCCGAGGCGGACAAGGTGACGCCTGAGGCTGCACCGATCCCTGCGTGACCACTCATTCCACCTCCGACTACGATGTCGTCGTGATCGGCGGTTCCATGTCGGGCGCCGCCACAGCTACGCTCCTCCTGCGGCAGAACCCGGGCCTGCGTCTTCTCATCGTGGAGAAATCGGCCCATTTCTCGCGCCGGGTGGGCGAGGCGACGGTG
>JBBRYC010000163.1:0-2269 GCA_038238025.1 Chthoniobacterales bacterium | reverse complement strand
GCGACGCCGATGCGGAATTCATCCACCGTCACCGGCTTCACGTTCTGGCCATCGGCCTGCACGACCGTCAGCGGCAGTCCGGGGATGCGCACATCGTAAAAGGTCACGGCGGAGGCATTGATGAAACGCAGCCGCACACGCTCTCCGGCTCGGAAGAGGCCCGTCCAGTTTGAGCCCGGCGCGAGGCCGTTCATCAGGAAGGTAAAGTGATGCCCCGTGATGTCGGCGATGTCAGTCGGGTCCATCCGCATCTTGCCCCACGCCATCCGGTCGGCGAACGCCGCCTTGAGGCCATCCTTGGAAACATCACCGATGAAATCGCCGACCGTGCGCCGCTGGTAGTTCGAGTAGCTGCTCTCCTTCTTGAGCTTGGCCAGCATCGCCATCGGGTCGCCGGAGAGCCAGTCGCCGAGCACCACCACGTATTCGCGGTCGTAGCGAAAAGGTTCGGGCTCGGCCGGGTCGATAATCAGCGGCCCATACACGCCGAGCTGCTCCTGCACCGCGGTGTGGCTGTGATACCAGTAGGTGCCGTTTTGCCGCACGGGAAAGCGATACTCAAAAGTCTCGCCCGCGCCGATGCCTGCATAGGTCACACCCGGCACGCCATCCATGCGGAACGGCACGAGCAAGCCATGCCAGTGGATTGAGGCGGACTCGCCCTTGAGTTGATTCGTCACGCGGATCACCGCGTCCTGCCCCTCGCGCAGCCGCACGAGCGGCCCCGGCACCGAGCCATTGATCGCAATCGCCGGGAACTGCTTCCCGCCAACATCGAAAGACAGCTTACCGATAGTTAGGTCAATAGGACCGCCACTCGCGCGGCTCTTCCTCGCTGGGCGCGCGTAAGCTGGAACAAGACTTTCAAAGCCCGCGAGAAGACCCGCTGCGGCGGTGTAGCGAAGAAATTTGCGTCGATTGATCATGGCGAATTTTGTGTCCGAAGTTCAAAGCTACACGGGCGTGCGAATTCACCGCCGATTCACTCCGCGTTTGTTCGGCATTCGCGCCAGGATGTCATAGCGACGAAGGCGGGCTGCTGATCGGTTTTGGCGTGTTCGCCTTGTTGAGCTGCCGCAACACGAGATAGCGCTTCGGCTCCTTGTTGAAGGCCTCGATGCAGAGCGGACAGCAGAGCGCGATCATCGCGTCCTCGACCTTGATGTGGCGCATGCCGCCGCCGTGGTCAGTGGCCTTGTGACAGACGATGCAGCGCTCGTCCCAATTCTCGATTCCGTAGGTGTCGTCCATTGTCGCAATCAGGCTGCGAGGTTGGGCGCAGCGCGCGCCTCGACGCGGCGGATGCTTTCGGCGAGGACGGTGAACCTGCTGCCCTGCAGCCCGGCGACCGCATTCTCCAACACGAACGCGCACGGGCCATCCGCGGTCTGGAGCGTAATCTCGCTCGCATCAGTCGTGCTCACGTAGCTCTCGTGCTGTGGGGTGATATTTACGACGGTGCCGTCTCCGGTGCGCAGGTCGATCGCCGTGACGCTCGCGGCGAAGACACGACCGGCGGGCGTGCTGAGTTCGACCATCAAGTCTTTCATTTGGGGAGAATGCGCGGCGCCGCACCGCCCAGCCTCGGGGAAAGACTGGACGACGAGGTTATGGGCATCGAGCCGCGGGTTAGTTAGCTCCTGGCCTTGTGGGTCGCGCAGGTGTAGCGAAATTTTTTTTTGCACTTGCTGCACGTGTGCTTGTATCCCGACGTAGTTCCGTTTTCGCCGCAGCCGGCTGTCTTCCCGCCGTGCATTGCAAGGGCTAGCTAATGCCTCCCTGAGTCAACTGGCCTACCGCCTGGCATCTTCTGATCGCTCATCGGCGCCGATCCCATTTTATGAGTTCCTTCTTGTCCGGTATTGGACGAGCAGGCACTGAACAGTAAGCCGGTAAGAAGCAGTGCCAACGCGGCTGCAGACATGATTATTTTCGTTTTCATTGGTGTGTTTGATCCAGTTTTCGTTTTTAGCTTTTGTTTTAGACGGAGCGGCGTTTGCCAACTCCACGATACTACCTTCGCAGCATGCCCGGCTCATTACTCCGCATCCGCCCGGAAAGACTCCGCGTTTTTTCGGATTGAGCCGCTCCGGCGCCTCAGATCCGCGCGATCTTCCGGCGATGCTCACTCGGCGCTTCGCCGGTCACCTGCTTGAACGCGCGGTTGAACTGCGAGAGCGATTGGAAGCCGACGTCGAAGGCGATCTCGCTGATCCGCAGGTTCGGAGTTTGCAGAAGATTGCGCGCCTTCTCGACCCGCGCGCGGGCG
>JBBRYC010000162.1:0-2515 GCA_038238025.1 Chthoniobacterales bacterium | reverse complement strand
ACGCCGACGATGATCTGATCCGGCGTGAACGGGATGTAGTCGCGCGGCTGGGGCGGACGCAGCCAGTCCATCGGCTGCACCGTTTGCATTTCCTCCCAGATTTGCTCGCGCACGACTTTCACCGGCTGCTGAAAGAGCGTGATGATGCGTCCCGGCACGGCGGGATCTGCAATGTCGTCGCCGTCGTCCACGATCTCGGCCTCGACCTCGAACGGCACTTCAATTTCCGCCACGGCCCGGAGCGCAGCGGCCATCTCCGCACGGTCCAGCGGCAGCGTGAAGGTCAGCGTGCCGGGCGCGAACGTGTTCACCTCGACGGTGATGAGCGGCTGCGGTGAGCCAGCAAGTTCACCGATGAACTCCACATAGGCGTTGTCCGGCTCCGGGTTGGTCGCCTCGAACCGCTTGCCCTTCTCAAACATCGCGTTGAGCGCGGCGGCGATTTCGTCCGGCCCGTCGTCGATGCCGAGCAGCTTCGAGACGCGGTAGTTCCATCGCAGGAAATACGTGCCGCGAAAATCCTGCGGCAGATAGAGCGCCTGGATCTCGTTGCTCGGCGGCTCCGTCTCGCTGCCGGAATCGCCCGAGCGGATACGACGGATGCTCGGAGGCGTTGGGAGCACGCGCTCATGCCCGGCGTTGAACGCCAACGGTGCCTGAATCAGCCGGCATTCAAACCACCAGACGCCGAGCTGCTTGAACTGCCGCACGCGGACGAAGGAAATCGGCCCGAGCTTATTGGTGTGAACGTAAATCGGCCATGGCCCCTCGGAATCCGGCCGCGTCGTCTTCACGACCCATGTTCCCGTTACCGGACATTCCACCGTGTCGATAATGCCCGAACCCTGTGCCGCCGTTTTGAAGACATCGGCGGAGGCGTCGAAATTGATTTCCGGCGTGTCCGTGTCGCCGATCCACAGCTTGAACCAGCCGGTCGTCGGAGCCGCGAGCACCTTGCCGATGCTCGCCCTCAGAGTCCGCAGGCGCAGATCGCGCTCGCGCAAATCGCCACTCTCGCTCCGCTCGTAGGTCCGGAGCGTGCAGCGCACCTGGTCGCCAAGCACAAAGGGCGCAAGAGTCACCGCGCCGCCGTCGCGGGAGACGAGCTTGCGGGTGATGAGGTCGGCGTAGAGATCGAGATCGCTCACGCCGGGAGCGGTTTGTCAAAGGACGCGCCGCCCTACCGCGCCGACTTTCGCTCCGCCTCCTCGTCAGGCGTTTCCCGTTCGAGTGAAAAAAAGAACGGATCGAATCCCTGTCGCTTGTGCGGGAACGGTGAATTGAGCGGCGGTTCGTCCGCAGCCTTCTTCGCCTTCTCCGCCTCGCGGGTTTGCCGATTGGTTTTCGGATCGAGAGACATCAGGTGCTCCAGAAAATGCCGCGGGCGTCGGCCTGATTGAAGAACGCCTCGGCCTCCGCATTGCTGTCGTTCACGAAGCTCAGCAGCGCGTTGATCACCGGCTGCGCGATCCCGCCAGCGAGTGGGACAAACAATTGCAGCGGTGGATTCGGGGCCTTGGGCGGAATGAGTCGCGAGGCGTGTTGCAGGTTCCAGAAAACGAAGTGCTGCGGGTAAGGCGTCCACGTTTCGTCCGGCTCATCGTCGGCTGCCGCGCCCGGCGGTGAGACGACCCACACTGTCGCCATCTTCAGCTCATCGTATTGCGTGTCCCCTGCGTTGAGCAGCGTCCCATACATGAGGGCGAGGCTTTGTTCTTCGGGCGGCTGATACTTCGCCGTGGCGCGGAGTTTCGCCCGGCCGCCCGTGGCGCGGAGGGCGTCATTGAGGAAGACGGTCGAGATGGATTCGGTCTGCGCGTCCACCAGCGGATCGTGAACGTCGATTTGCAGCCGTGTGCCAATGCGGGCCTTGGAGAGCACTACGTCCATCGCGCGGATTTCGCGCGTGCGATTCTCGTCGAACTCGCCTTCGAGTGCGCCAGGCTTGGTCACGTCACCGCCTTTCGCCGCAGCCTTTACACCGAGCTTCTCGAAAAAATTCGGATAGCCTTCGGCAGCCGACGCAATGAGCTGCCCGGAAGCCGACGCGCTCAAGCTTTCCGATGCCAGCGGATTGCGCCAGCCGCCGAGCACGAGATACGGCGTGGGATCATCGGTGAGCGCAACGTCGTGAGGCTTGGCGTCTTCGTCCGGTGGCGTGCCTTCGGGCCAGTCAGCGGGCATCGTGATGTAGGCGTCGCGGCCATTCACGAAGCCGGGCCGGATGAACGCTCGCCACTCGCCGGTGCCGTCCTCTTTCCATTCCCATCGCGCGTTGATGTGCCACGGATGCCGCCACAACGCACTCGCATCGCCGGAGACAATCACTCCGCGCGGCTGCTCCTTCGTGTCGGCACGAACGCCGCGCAGCGGGCGCGCACGCTTCGCCAGCGCGACGAGTTTGTTCCATGCGTCGGCGACGATCATTGCCAGAAGAAATGTCGCGTCGCGCTCTTGCGGTCTGTGCCGAGTGCCGCACGGTGTTGGAGGTCGAAGAACGTGATTTGGTAGAGGT
>JBBRYC010000161.1:0-2813 GCA_038238025.1 Chthoniobacterales bacterium | reverse complement strand
TTCGAATTTTCCCGCGGCCACACCCTCCACACCGCGGGTGACCCCCGCGGGGTTTTTATCCTCCCCCCGGTCGACACGCCCCGCGCCGAGGCGCGGGGGGTTGTGCCGTGGGCCCCGCGCAACGCCGCCCGCTCGCTCGGGCTCACACAGGCGGAGGCCATCTTCGCGGTGAGCCTGCGGCAGAGCGCCCGCGGGCTGATGTCCGCGCTGCTGCTCGGCCTCGGCCGTGCGCTCGGCGAAACGATCGCCGTTTTTCTCGTCGTGGGCCGGCAGGACAACAACCTGCCGAAGCACTGGCTCTCGCCCGGCCCGCTCCTCGAATCGGGCCAGACATTGACGAGCAAACTCGGCGGCTCGGAGACAAACATCGCCTACGGTGATCCCGTCCACTGGGCCGCAATGGTGGGCCTCGGGCTGCTGCTCCTCGTGATCGTCTCCGGGACGACGATCGCCGGTGTGTGGAAGAAAGCGGGGCACGATGCGTAGGCTCCTCGACCGGCTTCTGATCTTCGCCTGCGGCGCGTCGGCAGTCTTCGTCTGCGCGCTTCTCCTTGGTTTGATCGTCGTCATCTGCCGACGCGGCGCACCCGCGTTGAGCTGGACATTTCTCACCGAGCAAATCCGACAGGTCGGCGCGCAGGGCGGCATCTTTTTCAATCTCGTCGGCACCGTCATCCTCATCGGCACCGCGCTCGTCGTGTGTCTGCCCGTCGCCATCGGCCTCGCGCTGCTCGAGCGCGTGTACGTCAGCAGCGAACGCTGGCGGCGCGCGCTCGGCGTTTTTCTCTACACGCTGAACGGCCTGCCCTCGATCGTCTTCGGCATCTTCGGGTTCATCTTTTTTGTGAAATGGCTCGGCTGGGGAAAGTCGTGGCTCGGCGGCGGCATCCTCCTCGGGATGATGATTCTCCCGACCGTCACCGTGGCCCTCATCGAGCGGATCAAGGCGCTGCCCTCGGCATACGCGCAGGCGGCGTCGGCGCTCGGGCTGAATCAGGCACAGATCATTTGGTCCGTCATCCTCCCGCAATCACGCAGCGGCCTGCTCACGGGATCGCTGCTCGGCCTCGCGCGCGCCGCCGGCGAGACGGCACCGATCATGTTCACGGCGACTATTTTTGCCGGCGCCACCTTGCCGCACGGGGTGAAGGAAAGCCCGGTGCTCACACTCCCCTACCACATCTTCATTCTCGCGCAGGACTCGTTCGATCCCGCGGTCGGGGCGAAGCTCTGGGGAGCCGCGCTGGTCTTGCTCGCGCTGGTGCTGCTGCTCAGTGTCATCGCCCTGCCGAGCCGCCTGAAAATGCACGAGGAAGCCAATGTCTGATCCACGCCCGCCATCCGCCACGTGCGCAGAACCACCTGCGACAAAGCCGGTGCTCGAAGTGTGCGATCTTGCCGTCCACGCGAATGGAAAACCGCTCCTGCGCAATGCGCGCTTCGACGTTCACGCCGGACAGGTCTTCGGCATCATCGGCCCGTCCGGCTCCGGAAAAAGCACGCTGCTCCGCGCGCTGAATCGGCTCGCAGATTTGATCCCCGGCCTGCGCGTCACCGGCGATGTGCGGCTCCGCGGCGAATCCATTTACGCCACCGGCACCGACGTGGACGCCCTCCGTGCGCGCATCGGCATGCTCTTCCAGCAGCCCGTCGTCTTCCCTGCCAGCATCGGGGAAAATGTCCTCTTCGGCGCCAAGCGACTCCGCCGGATGAATCGCGCCGAGCGGCATGAGGTCGTCGAAAACGCGCTCCGCGAAGCCGCGCTCTGGGATGAAGTGCGCGACCGCCTGCGCGCCTCCGCGCTCACCCTTTCCGTCGGCCAGCAGCAGCGCCTCTGCCTCGCGCGCACCCTCGCCGTGCAGCCCGAGGTGATCCTCATGGACGAGCCCACCAGCGCGCTCGATCCGAAGTCCACGCAGGCCATCGAAGATCTCATCCTCCGCCTGAAAGAGCGCCACACGATCGTGCTCGTGACGCACAACATCGCCCAAGCGCGCCGCGTGACCGACTGGCTCGCCTGCGTCTGCATCCGCGAAGGCGCCGGCGAGATCGTCGAGAGCGCCTGCTGCGATTCCGTCCTCGGCAACCCGCAGTGCCGCGAGGTCGTCGAATATCTCTCCCACTCCTCGTGAGAAAGATCAAACCGCAGCCGCGCAACGTGTCGAAGTTGATGTGGTGCGCCGTCGGCCGGTGGCCCCGGAAGTAGTCCTTGTAGAAATAGACAAACGAGTCGCCCGCGCAGCGGCGGTCAGCCCTGGCAAACGAGTTGTTTGCAGCACCCACCGCTATCGTCGGCCGTCCTTCGCCGAGCGGTACGGCGAGTTTGATAGGCGGTTCCACTGGGCCGCCCTTACCGGGCACAAGATGACTCGCGAGCCCGAGTTCGAGCTTCGCAACCTTGAGGTCAATGCCGGTCTTGAAGCCGAGATTGAAGTCGGCATCGCGGTTGCCGCCGAGCGTGGTGAACCCCTGGAGCACGAACGTGCCCTGCGGCGTGGTGTCGGCGGTGCGGATGTTGTTCAGTCCGCTGGGTGTCGCATGGGCGGCGGCGATTCCGGCGAGGGGGATGAAGCCGGGGATGGTCTGCTTCATGCGCGCATGCGCTGGGACGCATAGACGGCAATCGTTGCATTGGAGTTTTTTTCGGGCATTCATCTCCGCCATGCCCGCCGCCGACTGCACCAGCATCCTCAAGGCGCTCTCCGACCGCACCCGCCTGCGGCTCGTGAAGCTCCTGCTGGGAAAGGATCACAGCGTGAACGCTCTCTCGGACGACCTCGGCATTTCCCAGTACAACGCCTCGAAGCATCTGC
>JBBRYC010000160.1:0-2931 GCA_038238025.1 Chthoniobacterales bacterium | reverse complement strand
TCGGGGCTCGGGCGACCGGTCAACGCCTGCCGGCGCACGGCTATGGACAAGTCTCGCGTGTGTGTCCGAATGATCGCCAAAACCGCGGCCTGCAACGGCCCAGGCAATTCAGTCCAGCACCGGATAACCTCGCAAATTTCCAAACCGTGCCGGATTTCTTGTGAGTCTATTTGTGAGTCAGCAACTGCAAGTCCTTGAGGTTGAGCGGGTGAAATGTAGGTTCGAACCCTGCATCGCGCATCATCTCGAGCTAGGGCATGTTTTACACCTACGTGCTGCGATGCGGTGACGGGAATGTGTATGTCGGTTCAACAGGTAATCTTCGAAGGCGCGTCGTTGAACATCAAGCTGCTCGTGTGACCGCGACTGCGTCTCAGTTGCCGGTCACGCTGGAATATTATGAGGAGTGCCGTTCCGGAGCCGAGGTGCGCCTCCGCGAGAAAGCAGCTCAAAACCGGTTTCGGACGCGCATATCTGAAGCGGCGTCTGACCTAGTCGCACCGCTTCGCGTAGCGATGCGGGCGGGGGGTTCGAACCCTGCATCGCGCATGTCATGGCTGCTGTCGCCTGAGATATTCGACTCTGAACTGCGCAAGCCG
This sequence comes from Chthoniobacterales bacterium, assembly GCA_038238025.1. Taxonomy (GTDB): domain Bacteria; phylum Verrucomicrobiota; class Verrucomicrobiia; order Chthoniobacterales; family Chthoniobacteraceae; genus SXWH01. The sequence continues at coordinate 2,332 of JBBRYC010000160.1, read as the reverse complement.
GCCCACATCGTAAATATCCTTCTTCCGTCCCGTCGCGCGCTTGCTTGCGATGATGTCGTCAAGCGATGCGACCGGAAAGCGGCCTCCCTCCAAAGTCGGAGCGGCTCTTCGCTCCCTCGAAACTTTCGATGCCATCCGGCGCGTGAATCAAATCCAAGGCGAAGGGGTCCTGTCTTCAAAAGGACGATTTCACTGCCGGTCAATATCGAGACCGTTAAAGCTGGATCCAACTCGAAGCCAAGCGTCCGCAGTGCGCACAGGACCCGCTCGGCATTCTCCAGAGACTTGAGCAGAAAAATATCTACGTCCTGCGTGGTATCCGGATAACCCAGTAGGATCGCGCCACTCTTGCCAATAAAAAGATGATCGACTCCTTCCCGCGCGAAAGCAGCGGCCAACTCCTCGGCCTGGGTTGGGGTGAATTTGCTTTCCGGCATGGGTGCTATCGATCGGGCGGAGCGAGTCATATCCCAGATAAGCTGGGAGCGACAGATCACACCAGCGACGATACTCCGCCATGGTCGCGAATGTGCGCACCGGGGTATCATCGAGCACCGGCTTGTGGACGTGACAGAAACCGTACTTGATCCGCGTCACGACATCGCGGTCGAGCTGATAACGGCATTGCTCTCGCCAGGCCGCATCCTCCGGTGTGTCATTCATGGCTCGAAATGATACGATCTTCGACCGTCTTGTCACCCCGCTCGCCGCAGCTTGCCGTTGCGTGCCACCGCCCCAGCCCAGCAGAAGCGACCAGTTTAATCGGGGCGTTTTCTGCAATATTCGAGGTACTGATTTAGGGGCGGGCTCCCCAAATTAGGATGTCCTCGTCCCCATCGAGCATCTTTCTCACCGGTCGTGGCGTTTTGACCCCAAAAGCGCGGACCTATATAGCGCGTCCGGTTTTTCGTTGCTTTGCCAGTGCGATCTGCCGCTGCCCGAGCCATAGACTTAGCGCACACCATCCGGCCGCCAGCGGCGCGGCGACAAAGGAAATGCCGGTGAGCCCAAGCCCGAGCCACGTCAGCAGCGGATAGGACCAAGCCCCTATCTGGTCCCCCGCGCGATACACAAATGTGTCCATGAAGCTCTTCGCTTTGTATTTGTCTTCGCGCCGCAAGACGGTGAAGAGCACTTCGCGCGCAGGCCGCGAGAGCGCGTAATTCATCGCGCGGCGCAGCACCTGGAAAAACGCAAGCAGCCCCAGCCCCGGCATGAGGCCGAGCGCGAGAAAGCCGGCCAGACTGATCGCCGGCAACATCGCCAGGGTGAGACCTACGCCGAGCCACTTCAGTAGTCGCCCAGTTAGGAAAATCTGCACCACGATGGTGAGCACGTTCACCCAGATATCGAGGTGGGCGAAAAACGCAGTGCGCGCCACCCGATCGGTGATTGCGGCTCGCGTAATGTCCGCCTGCTGGAAGTAAACCAGCGTCGCCGTGACTGCGTGCAACAGCATGAATGCGCAAATGCCTAACAAATACGGTGATCGGATTACATGAGTTATCCCCGACCACAACGTGCCGCCGATCGGGCGCTCCGCGTTTCCTGTCTCATCACGGTACGCGCTCGCGTGTTCACCTTTGAATTCCGTCGGGAAAAAGCGCACGCACCACGCGCCGCCTTCGAGGAGCAGGGCGGAAATGATGAGCAGATTCGCGGTGCCGAGCCGGTGCACGAGGGAGGCGGTCAGTGACCCGCCGACGATCGCGCCCAAGGTGCCGCCGACAGAGATAAATCCGAAAAGCCGCTTGGCCTGCTCGGTGTTGAAGATGTCCGTCATGAAAGCCCAGAAGACGGTGACGACGAAGAGATTGAAGACGCTGACCCAAACGAAGAACGCGCGGCCAACCCACATCTGCTGCCCGGCCGGGAGCGTGCGCATGAGGACGAAAAACAGAGCTAGGTTCAGGATGAAAAAGCGGTAGGCGAGCGGGATGAACTGCCGCCGTGAGAGCCGTGCCACGATGGCGGCGAAAAGGGTGTTCGCGATGAGCATCGCCACGAGCGTGGCGGTGAACATCCACGAGAGACCTTCCAGCCCACCCGCGGCTCCAATTTCATCGCGGATCGGCCGCAGGACGTAGTAGCTGCCAAGGACGATGAAGTGGAAAACGAACGCGAGGCCGAGCGCGCGCAGCTCGTCCGGTTTCACGTCGACCGCGCGCTGACGCAGAGCTGAAAGGACGCTGCTCATCTGGAACTCAAGGCACGGACGGCGGTACGAGATCGCCAGCTGCTGCGTGAGACACTGCAGATGCGACAGCGGAGAGGCACAGCAGCGCGACGAGTGGTCTCACGGGAATAACACCTAACGAGCAGAAGACCGGCC
>JBBRYC010000159.1:0-3294 GCA_038238025.1 Chthoniobacterales bacterium | reverse complement strand
TAGCGACAACGCTACCGCAATTGCCGCCCCGATCACTGCCATCACGATCCGACCGAGGAGCGGCACTTCGCGGATGAATTCATGATGAAGCGCTGCGTTCATGGCGTTCAGATGGACCTCCGGCCCCGGCATGGAACCAAACGGCGTTGGGTGTTCGTCGTGCTGCCAATTTCCTTCAGCACCCACGATCACGATCTTGTCCCGGAAAAATTCGCCGGATTTGTAGTTATGCTGCCAGTAATCCGGCACAAAAATCTCGAACAACGAATGTGGAGCGAAGCCGCGGCGCGGTGGCGCAGTGTAGCGAAAGAGGTGATCATCGAGACCGGCGGGCACTGCGCCGCCGAATCCCGCCTTCACCAGCGCGCGTGCGCCGAGCGACAGGAATCGCTCCGAGCCCGCCTCAGGCCATCGGCCCTGCACTTGCTCGAACGTGACGCAGTATTGCGCGCGGCGGACGGCGTCGTCTTCGTCCGGCCAGAAGTTGGTAAACGCCACGCGGTCGTCCATCGGCACCGTCTGCGGCACCAGCGAGTCGGGCGGACGGGTGTGACTTGCGCCGATTGTCGTGAAGCCGCGCGATGTGCCCGAGACGAAGTTGCTGCCGATCACAACGCGATCGCGGTATTTGTCCAGCGCAAGCGCGAAGGGTTTGTCGTCGTCACTCGCCATCGGAAACGTGAGATCGAAGAGCACGACCTTGGCGCCCGCGCCCAGAAGACGTTCCATGACGAGCGAGTAAATCTCGCGCGACCAGGGCCAGCGTTTGCTCATTAATCGAAGCGCCTTCGCTTCAATTCCAGCGGTGTCGGTTAGTCCGTATAGCTCTTCAACGTCCGCACCTTCCTCGAGGCTGACGGAATCCGAGTCGATTGCGAGGAAGACAAGATCAGGATTGGGCGGAGTCGTCCGGCCGGCGCGGGCGATCGCATCCCGAAGCAGATCACGCGTGCGCACGTAGGCGAACGGCGCCGCTGAATCGAGAAAGATGAGCGCGCCGAGGCACGTGAACGCGATCGCGCTGATGACCAGGATGCGCTTGGCGGACACGCGCTTTTCTGAGCGGAAATCGTGCCCGCCATCCGAGAGCTGGTGAAGGTAATCGGTTTCCGAGCGCGGCACGGCGGCTGCTAAATCGCGAGACGTGGCTTTTCCTTTAGGCACCCTTGCGCCATTAATATGTCTCCTGCTGACCGCACTCTCAGCGCAGGCGCAAGATTTCCTGCTCCCGTCCGTCACGGCGGACGGGATGGCGCTCGCGCAAAACGACGCTGCGATCGAGCAAGCACGACTTTATCAGCAGGCGATCCCGCCGGTCAGCATTGGCGTTGACGCGAACGGAACAGCTCTCGCGGAGACGGAGTCGACTTCATCCGACGACGACAGCTTTGGCGCCCAGCAGATCCTGAAGAACCAGGAGCGCGCCCGGACGGTGGTGGTGAGCGGCGGAGCCTCGGCGTTCTACACAAGCAACGTCGGGCTGACTCGGCGCGGTGAACGCGAGGACGCATTCGCCGTCGCAGATGCCGCCATCAATTGGTCGCCGCGGATCGGGAAGGATCTGGAGGCGTCTGTAAGTTTCCACGCGTCGCTCTTTCGATATGACAAGACACCGGAGCTCGATTTCGAGAACCTCGGCTTCGGCGCGGGGATCGTGTGGAATCCGCCGCGACTGCCGGGGGTCGGCCTTTTTGCTCGCTACGATTTCACCGAGCTGCTCGGGCGGAATGGTCGGCAGATCTTGATGGACCATTCGCTCACGATTGGCGCTCAGAAGTTCTTCGCGCTCGGCCGCTCGCATGGGATTAGTGCCGGCGTCACTGGAGTTGTCGGGTTGGCTGACCCTGGTGTCGCGCAACGTGATCAGATCGGCGCGCTCATCAACTATCATCTCCAGCTGACGCGGAAGCTCGATACCGACATCTTCTACCGCCCGGCGTTGCATTTTTACCCCGACGCCGGCCGCGTCGACTTCAATCAGATCTTCTCGTTGAACCTGCGCTATCGGTTCACGGAGTGGGCCGAACTGATTGCCTCATTTAGCTACGGCGCAAACCGATCCGACCATTCCGTCTTCGACTACAACGTGCTGAGCGCGGGCGGCGGCGCGGGAGTGAACATCCGGTTCTGACAGTGGCCGCAGCAGTTTCTAGAAATTATAAACCGGCGGCACACCGGGTGCTTTCATCAACCTCCAGCAACCCGCCCTTAAATGAAACCGATCCTCGTCCTTTCCGTCGCTCTCGCGCTCTTCGCAAACCCGATCTTGGCCGGGCCTCTGACGGAGGCGCGAGTGAACAAGATCATCAACGACGTATCCGTGATGAACCCGGGGTCCGGTGCGCGGCGGGCGGAGTTGAACGAGGTCATCAAGGACCAGACTGGACTCAAAACCGGGATCAAATCGCGCTCGGAGCTTCTTTTTCAGGATAGCACGCTCACACGCCTCGGGCCGGAGAGTTACTTCAGCTTCCAGCCCGGCACGCGCGACATGACATTGCAGCAAGGGACGATGCTGCTGCAAGTGCCGAAAGGAATTGGCGGCGCCAAGATTCGCACTGCGGCTGTGACTGCTGCGATCACCGGCACGACGATCCTGATGGAGCACGTTCCTGGAAAGCATATCAAGGTGCTCGTGCTGGAAGGGAGCTTGCGGCTCTCGGTGAACGGCACGTTCGGCGATTCGCTGCTGCTGCTCCCAGGCAAGATGGTAATTATGCGGCCGGACGCGAAGCGCATCCCGGATGCGGTCTCCGTCGACATCGCGAAAGTGGTGAAAACTTCCACGCTCGTACAGATGGGAAAACCAAAGGAGGCGCCGCTGCCGAGCATGCCGCTCGTGCAGCATGAGATTGATCTTCAGGCAGGCCAGAAGGACGGCCACAATCTCGTCGATACTAACCTCGTTATTCTGGGCGGCGGCACGAACGTCGCGATGGCTTCGGATGACGTTTTGCAGAAGATCGAGCGCAGGAGGGACGCCGACGAGCCTATTTTCGTCGCGAACCATCCACAACCGACTCCGCCCATTCCGGTAGGTAAGCCCACGCCGGTGCCATCGGCGACTCCTGCCAGCACCCCAACTCCGACGCCGAGCACGCCAACCCCAACGCCGAGCACACCGACCCCGACGCCGAGCACGCCGACACCGACGCCGAGCACGCCGACACCAACACCAAGCACGCCAACACCGACGCCGAGCACGCCGACACCAACACCGAGCACGCCAACACCCACGCCGAGCACGCCGACACCAACACCGAGCACGCCGACACCAACACCGAGCACGCCGAC
>JBBRYC010000158.1:0-3411 GCA_038238025.1 Chthoniobacterales bacterium | reverse complement strand
CCGCCTTTCTGGTTGGCCGTGACGATGATTTTCATTGTTCTCATAGAATCAAGAATAACGGAATTCGTTAATTCACGAAAGCACGAAACAATGATTCGCGTAGCGGATACGGGGGAGGGGAAGAGAATCATCCATCGCAGGCGGCCAGAACGGTCGTAGGCGGCCCCCGTCCTACGACGAAGCAACGGACGGGCGCCCGTCAAACGGAGGAGAAGACACGAAACGGAATATTACGCACCCTAAGCCGCCATCGCGAGCTCGGTCGATCGGGTGCGCAGCGCCCTAAATCGGTCTGGACCCATCGTTTGCTCGGCGTCCCAATGGTAATCGCCGGTCAGATTGATGTGCTCCCAGCCCAATGGCGACAGGTGCGCGAGGTCAGTGGGTCCGGGTTCATGGCCGAGGGTTCGCAGGTGATCGACGGCGCGCTGTAGGTAGACGGTGTTCCATAAGATGATGGCGGTGACCAACAGATTGAGGCCGCTCGCTCGATAGCGTTGGTTCTCATAGGATCGGTCCCGGATTTCCCCGAGACGGTTGAAGAACACGGCACGGCGCAGCGCGTTTTGCTGCTCGCCCTTGTTGAGCCCGACGTGACTGCGGCGCCGTAGGTCGGGGTCCTGCAGCCAGTCCAGGGTGAAGACCGTGCGCTCGAGTTTCCCGAGCTCGCGCAGCGCATGGGCGAGACCATTCTGCCGAGGATAGGCGGCGAGCTTGCGCAGGATGACCGAGGCCGTCACCGTTCCGGTCTTGATCGACATCACGAGGCGCAGAATATCCTGCCAGTGATCATGGATCGCCTTCATATTGATTGAGCCCGCCACCAGCGGTGCAAGTTCCAGCGGCACGATCACGCCCGGTATGGTGTAGAGACGTTTCTCCTTCAGATCACGGATACGCGGCGCGAAGCGAAAGCCGAGCAGGCGGCACACGGCGAACACATGGTCCGAGAAGCCGCCGGTGTCGGTGTAGTGCTCGTCAATGACGAGACAGCTTTCGTGATACAGCAAGCCGTCCAGGACATGCGGCGCTTCGTGGGCGCTCGCCGCGATGACGTTGGTGTGGTACGGCCCGAACTGATCGGACAAATGGGTGTAGAACTTCACACCGGGGTCTTGGCCATAGTGCAGGTTGGCGTGGCCGCGGACCTCACCGCGCCCTCCGGCGCGGAAGAACTGCGCATCCGATGAAGACGTTGTGCCGCTCCCCCAGTGAGAGGAAAGGGGCTGACGATGCTGAGCATCGATTAACCCTGCCAGGGCCTGGGCATAACATTCATCGCGGATATGCCAGTCTGCCGTCCAGGTGAGCTGCCGCCAGCTCGTCGTGCGACACGCTTCTGACATGCGCGTGAGCCCCAGATTGATGCCGTCGGCGAGCACTGCGGTCAGTAATGCATGCCGATATTTGGGAGGCGCCAGCGTTCGCAGATGCACAAAGCGATCGGCGAGACGCGTCCAGCTGTCCACTTCCGCCAGCAGTTCCGTGATCTTGACGTGGGGCATCAACGTGTAGGCCTGCTCGGCAAACTCGACCGCGGATGCCGGAGTGTTTTTCTTCAGGGGCGAAATGCGCAATTCGCCCTCCGCGAGCGAGACGTCCGGCAGGGTTTGATTGCGCGCCTTGGCCGCCACCTCGTACATCCTGGTTTGAAGGCATTGTCGACGCTCTGCTATATACAACGATAGGTCAGTGTCGATATCGAGAGGCAGCGGCTCCTGCTGCATCTTCACGAACGCATCGCTCGGGATCAGATAGGTCTCGAAGTCCCGGTACTGCCGGCTGCCGCGCACCCACACATCGCCGGCGCGTAGCCGATCGCGCAGTTCCGAGAGGGTGCACAACTCATAAAAATGCCGATCAATCGAGCCTCCCGGCTCGAATACATGTGGCCGCCACCGGGGTTTCACAAAGCTCGTTGGCACCGCATCGGGCATCGTGCGTTTGCCACTGGCATTGAGTTCACGCAGCAGATCGAGCCCCTGTAGGAGATCCGCGGCCGCCGGCGCGGCATGAAACTCAAATTCCGTCAGCAACAGCGGCGCGAACTTACGCACGCTCGCGTACCGATCATCCAAGAGAGCCAGGTAGTCGAATTCCTCCGGCTGAGCGAGCTTTTGAGCTTCCGCCACCGTCGATTCAAATCGGTTCCAGGGCAGGACGCCCTCGATCGCGCCAAAGGCGTCGCCGCCCGCAGCCCGGGCCTCGATCAGCGCCTCGCCGATGCGCGCGTAGAGCCGCACTTTCTCGTTAATGGCCTTGCCACTGCTGTGGAACGCCTCGGCGTGCGCGCGCTCGGTCTTTTTGAACAGGCTCCCGATCAGATGCTCGAACATATTGAGCGCTTCGTCGGTCAACGTCGCCGTCAATTCGAGCACCAACGCGGTGAGCGTGGCATAGCGGCGCAGCGGTTCGAGTTCGGCCAGGTGTTGCACGGTGCTCTGGCCGCCCTCACGCGCGAGTTTCAGCCAATGGTTTTGATGGATGCGAGCCGCGCGCTCCGGTTCAATGCCGAGCGCGCGAACTTGCAGCAGCCGCTCCACGAGCTTGGGGAAATTGCCCGCCGTCGCGGCGTACGCCGTTTGCCGCAACCACGCCAGCGTGCTTTGACCACCGCCGGCGCGCACGGTGAGGAGTTGATCGAGCGCGTCGCGCTGCGCGTTCGATAGCCCATCGGTGAGCGCGCGCCACAACTGTCGGTGCGCTCGGGCTCGAACCTCCCCGCAGAGCCGTTCGATGACCGGCAACGGCGGGACCATGACCCGTCGCGTCCGAAGCTCATCGAGCGCCATCGCCGCGAGCGCCGCACCCTTTTCTGTGGCGAGCGCCGTCGGCAGCAGCCACGCCGCCAGTTCCCGGTACAGTCCGCGCGTGAAGAGCCGGTAGCCGAGCGCGGCCTGAAGTTCGACCAGATGCGCCCGCCGAGTCTGATCGCGTTCGGCGTAGTCGCCGAAGCTCGCCGGATCGAGCGCCAGCTGTTCGGCGATGAACGCGAGCATCGCGGCCGGCGGCTGTTCGTCTTGCCGTAGCGTCCGCCCCGGAAATCGCAGGTAACAGAACATGACCGCGAACCCAAGTCGGTTAGGGTCCCCACGCCGGCGATCGATCAGTGCCAGATCTTCGGCGCTCAGGGTGTAATGACGAACCATCCCGCGTTCGTCGGTCGCAGGTTCGGTGAAGGCGAGCCGCTGCGGCTCGGTCAAGAGTTCTCGGCGCGGCATGGTTGTCCCTTTTGAAGTACACTTTAAACAGACCAACACTGTGCCACGGGAAACGCTGGCTTTCCGGGGTGTTTTGCGCCGAGGGTTCAATTGGGACACACCGCAGCGCTGTATTGCCGGGTATCGACCGCCGATCAGACCTGTGCCCGCCAGGAGCTGGACCTGCGCGCCTTCGCCAGGAAGGCGGGCT
>JBBRYC010000157.1:0-3418 GCA_038238025.1 Chthoniobacterales bacterium | reverse complement strand
CTCGATGAGCTTGCGATCATGGTCTGCGTAAAACTTCGCCATCGCCATGTGCGTGTGCCCCGCGCGCGCCGTCTGCGCCTTGTCGAGTTCCTCCGCCTGCTCATAGCATTTTTCCGCCTCAGCTTTTCGAGCCGTCGTCGCGAGGACATCGCCCAATTCCACGAACGCAAAGTGATTCGGCCCCGCCTCCAGGATCATCCGATAGTGTTTTTCCGCAGCGGAAAAATCTCCGCGTGCCGCAGCGATGCGCCCGGCAGCCAGCAGCACATGCGCGTTCTTCGATCCTGCTTTCAGCGGATTCTCCAAGTTCTGCGCGGCAGGGAGCAGGGCACCCTGATTGAAAAGCATCATCGCCAGTTTCGCGCGGCACCACGCGGTGTTTTCGGCGAATGGAGCGCCTGCTTTGATCGCCTTTTCCAGCAGCCACATCCCCTTCTTCGTGTCACCGGTCAGATAGAGCAAATGCGCGCCACGGCTCCATGAGGACAGATCCGGCTTCAGGTCCATCATCTTCTGATAATGCGCATAGGCCGCCTCGTAGTCGCCGAGTTCCACATCGGCATCGCCGAGGATTCCGTATGCCGCGGCGTTGGTGCCGTCGAGCGTGAGCGAGCGGTTCGCCCAGTCGCGGCTCTTGTCGAAAATGTGCCGTCCTCCGGTCACCCACGCCATTCCCGTCATCGCGTCCACATTCTTTGGATCGAGTCGCAGCGCATACTCGTAGGCAGCCTCGGCGAGATCGTAATAATGCTCATCCGCCGTATCACGCAAGACCTGTGCAAGCACGTCGCCGAGCACCACCCATCTCGCAGCGATCTGATCCTTCTCCTGCACTTTCGCCAGTGCCGCGCCCAGAGCCTGATCGGTTGCCGATTTTCCTGCAGGCGCTGGAATCTGTGCGAGGATTTGCTGCGATGTCTGCGGTGCCGGAGCGGTCGGAATTGCGTCGCCCTTGCCCGCCGACTGCGACGATTTGCGTGAGAGGATCGCGCCGACAAATGCCGCTGCAATGCACGCGCCGATGATGACGATACGGAACATCACACGACGGGAGTTTTGCTGCAGAGCGGGTTGTGGAGAAGGATTCAAAATATGATTCAGGCATGCGCCGGCGCGTCTGATTGAAAGACACGCCGGCGCGAATTTGCCGGATAGGAATCGCCAGCCTAGAAGCCGACGTTGACTCCCGAGTCCTTGCTATTGCGGGTGCCTGAATTCGGCGTCGCCGCATAGGGGAAGGTGACGTTATAAGTAGTGTCGTTTGCCGGCACATTGTCGCCAACGAGGGTGAGGGGCATTCTGAAACTGGGACCGTTGGCGATGGCCGTCAGTGCGATGTCCACGACGTCATCGCCGAAGCGCCGGCCATTGGGCCAGCCGGACGGAATCTGCGTGCCGGCACCATTTGCAACAGTGTCACCGCCGATGAAACTCAGGCGATTGAAACCCATTTCTCCGGGCGTCGGAACCTTGCCCGTCGTGGTATTCACACGGATGACATCGGGGATGAAGATCGCCTGCAAGTCCGTGCGATTGGTCGTCTGGAAGTTCGTGCCAAAGACCGCATTGATCAGCACGGCTAGCTCCGGGTTGAGCGCATACTTGGCAAAGTTCGCGGCGTCGTTCACCGGTGAAGTGCGATTGTAGTTGTCCTTATCCACGAGCGCCACGAGAGCTTCGTTGAAAAGCGGGTTTCCCTGGCGATTGACTTGGACGTATTGGCCTGACGGCGTATCTGGGCCGTTCGTGCCACGCAGTGTGATGCGGGGGCGGCTGACCGAAGCATAGACGCCGACTCCCGTGCTCGCAGGCTGGAGCGCACCCGTGTAGGCGACGCTAGGCAGGGAAGTCAGGGGGATGACGATGGCATAGTGCATGACATTGAATCCCTTGAACCCATCCACTCCGCCGCCTGCCTGTCCGAAGCTGTTGCCGAGGATTCTGGCATCCAGCAGATCGGAGATGCCGGGGATATCGGCAAAGAAACTGTCGTCGCGCGGGCCGGCAAACATCGTATATGTGGCACCGCCAGAGATTACATCCACCGTCGTTTGCGCGGTGTAGGGATCCAATGTTACGCGGCTGACTGCGCCGGAGACTGCACGCCCGTTCGCGTCATTATACCGGGGCGTCGTTCTCATCCCGACATTTGGCGGGGCAACGAGCAGCGGTGTGGTGTTCAGTGCGGTGCGCGCGAAGCTAGCGTTCGTCGTGCGGGTGACGGTGTAGCTTTGGACGAAATTTTGATGCGCGTCCCCGACCGTCTGAATGGAGCCGACATCCGGATTCCCGCCCACATTGGCACCGCGCCCATAGCGCAGGATGGTATTGGTGTTCTTATAACTGCCGTTCACCGCATCCACGGCGGAAAATTGAAAGTCGTAACGCTGAAGTTCCGCGCCCGTGACGGGATTCGCGATGTGGATGCTGTAAAGTGCGTCCGGCGAAAATGCGTCGAACATCAAACCGTCTCCCGGTTCCATGAAAGGATGCACATTCACCTCGACCACGAGCACGCGCTCGCCCGAGGGCCGCGTGCGCACGAAGGCATAGACGTCCGAGAGGTTCGCCTGAGGATCGAGTTTGATGAGCGGCGCGTCGCTATGGCTGGAAGCCAGCGCGCTCGGAGTGGGAGCCAGCCAGAAAGCGGCCGCACAAGCGGCACTGGCGACGAGTCTGATGGCTCGCGTCGCAGAAGTGCGCTGGCCGGTGATTCGGGTGGGGTGAATGGGTGTTTTCATGTTTGGTGCTGGGTTATGGTTGTTTGGTTTCACGCTCCTTTGCGAATTTGGAGTGCCGATCGGATGCACCTAATATTTTATTCGTTGAATTAATTTCCAGCGCACCGCGTCTGCGGGGGCAGCAGCGCGAGCTATCTCGGTCTCGGAGGCGGTGGAAAAAACGGGACGGCGCAGGACTTGTGAGAAGTTTATTGCATCCAACCCGCCATCGCAGACGAATGGGTCGCCGCCATTTCCACATGCCCACTCCCGATGATTTTCCACTTCTGAGTGCATTACGCGACCGGCGTTCCCGGCGCTTCGGTCTGGGAATGAAAATGCCCGGCGGTCCGCTGGCATTCGAGAGCCGCCACAGCCCGCGTTCGCTCACTGAGGATGAGGAGGCGACGCTCGTGTTTGCGGCGTGCGGGATCACGGGGCATGCGCTGGCGGATTTGTGTTACGAGCGGGATGGCGGCGGGAGCATCATGGGCGGGCTGGTCGGGCGTACGATCGCCAGCGGCGACGGGCTGCAGACCGTCTCGCTGGTGGTCACGAATGACGAGGGCACCTATCTCGTCCGCAAACCGCGTGAACTTCCCGCGGACGAAATCGCGAATCTGATCGCGCTCGGAAAACGGGGTGAATTTCGGGACATCTATCGGCGGTGCAGAGTGAAAATCAAAGATGGCCGCACG
>JBBRYC010000156.1:0-3474 GCA_038238025.1 Chthoniobacterales bacterium | reverse complement strand
TACCATGCCGCCCGTGAAGCTCACCTGGTATCAGGGCCAGATGAAGCCGCCGCAGTGGCAGGAAAAAATCATCCCCGCGTGGGCCGACAGCGGCGTGCTCTTCGTCGGCGACAAAGGCATGCTCGTCTCGACATACGGCAAGCACGCGCTGCTGCCCGAGAAACAATTCGAGGGCTTCGTCCCGCCCTCGGAGACCATCCCGCCGTCCATCGGCCATCACCTCGAATGGATCCAGGCGTGCAAGACCGGCTCGCCCACGACGTGTAACTTCGCCTACAGCGGCCGTCTCACCGAGGCCAACCACCTCGGCAACGTCGCCTACCGCGCGGGCAAGAAACTCGAATGGGACACCGCCGCCATGCGCATCCCGAACGCCCCCGACGCCGAGCGCTTCCTCCGCCGCGAGTATCGCAAGGGGTGGACGCTGGGGTAGGTGCTGTCGGCTATTTTGTGGTTACGACAAGGTGCGCCGCACTTCTGCTGGCGGAGGCACCTGTGATTTTTCTTGCCAAGTCTCCCATTCCCCGGCGACACAGGCACCGCAGTTGCTTAAAAACACTTTCATTCCCTCCACAAACTCCTAGCTTCGCCAGATGAATCCCGAACAAAAAGCCCTCGCTGATACCTTGGAGCAGAAGCTCCATGAAGTCGCCAAACTCGAAGCGGAGATCGCGCCTCGCGGCGTGAACTTCGCCGTTCGCGGGCAGGAGAGCGTTTACAAGACGGGAACCTCTCATCTGCCAGATCCCGTGGCCGCAGTGGACGCCGTCATCCTCGCCCTCAACGAAGCAAAGAAAGCGCGCGGGCATCGGCAGGAGCTTTTCCAAAGAGCCAAGACGCTGCCTGAGTAATGTGGCGAGAGTGGGGCGTGTTGGCAGTGCTGAGCACTGAGTGTTAAGCGGTGACATTCGCTGGAAACACGGCTGGCGGTCCTCGAATTCCTTCCCGATGCACTACGAATACACAGGCTTATCGACATTGTTCCGACGCACCTACCGCGAACTCTACATGCGCGAGACCTTGTTTGATGCGTCTAAAAACGGCTGGCCGCAACTGGAGATTTCACTGCGCACCCTCGACAAGAACCCCAAAGACGACCCGATACCCGGTTGGGTCACCGAGCGAGCGCTCCACAGCTACATCGTCGTCAACTACGCGGATCTGCACATCGACCATTGGGCTTTGAACTTCGTCGAACGTGATGCGGATGGAACGTTCGTCGGACGGATTACCGCCAGCAAACTGCTTTACACCCCTGGCACCCTCGAGCCGAGCTTTGAGGCTGAGCAGCGCAAATGCATCTTCGCTCACGAGTGGCTCGAGGTGCTCTACGACATTTTTAATTTCGACTGCGACCGCGAGCCGCGCACCGTCCTCAACCGCGAAAAACTCTACGCCACCATCGCGGCTTTTGAAAGGCGGCTGCCTTGGATGGACTCTGAAGAGCAAAACATCCGCCTGCTTCCTGGCCTGCGCGATTTGCTGGTCTCCAGCGAGACGATCCATCGCCTGCTCCGGGAATCGCCATTTCAAAGCGCCGAAAAATTTCGCGACCATTATTTCGATGAACTGCGCAAAAACGGGATCGGTGCGGGAAGGGCCTTTTTGATCCAGCAAGCACAGTCTTTCGGTCGTAAAATCCACGTGGAATGGAGGCTCGTCGCTGCGCGGATCTGCGTGGTCATTCGTCTCCCGGACGTGCAGCCTGAGTAAGGCTCTTCGTTGGTTTTTCTTGCATCTTAGGCTGCGCATTAATGCATCAGTCTCAAGTGAAACGCGCGCTCCGTCGCGCGTTTCGTCGCGCCCGACAAAGCAGAAGCGTGCGCGGAGCGCCCGCTCCACCGACATTCCAGCGCCCCTGCCGGGGCGCATGTTTTCCTGATGACGTGATCCGGTGGTTCTCCCTCGCTGCGCTCGGTTGCCGGGCGCCGCCGCGCCCGCCCTTCGGGCTGCCTTCGGCAGGCTTCTCGCTCCGCTCGAATCACCGCCGGCTAATCTCCGGCAACCCTCCGGGTTGGGGCAATCGCGTGTTTCGGATGCACCCAGGAAAACGGGAGCGCACGCTTCCAGCGTGCCGCGTCCGGCATCCTTGCCGGATGCAGGGCGAAGGCGGTGGGGTTTGCCGTTCTCGACGAAGGAAAAAAGTCGCAGGCGCGCAGCCCGGTGCATCTTTCCGGCAGGATGCCGGAAAGGACACGCTGGAAGCGTGTGCTCCCACTTTCCTGCGTGCTATCGGGCACTTCACGCGCTGATTGCGCGGTCGGGGAGATTTTTCGTGATGCGCTGTCCGTGCTGGTTGGGCTGCTGACTGCCCTGAGGGCTGATTTCCGTGGTCCCTCCGGGACATCAAGGCGTTGAGCGCGAGCGTCAGAGCAGTCCGCTTGGACGTCCTGACATTGCGCGTGAATGCTCAATCCCCCGCCGCGATAAACTGCACGAGGTCGCGGATCGCGCGTTTGCTGAGAACCTGGCCGAAGGCCGGCGGCATCGGGCTCGGCAGCGGCGTGCGCTTGATGACTATCGCGAGCTTCACCGTGGTGCGCTTGCCATCCGCAAATGACGCGAGCGTGATCTCCGTCGCCGATTCGCCGCGCACGACGCCCGCGACGGTCTCGCCGTTTTTCAGCTTCAGCGCGACGCTGTCGAAGCCGGTCGCGATCGTGGAATTTGGGGTGATGATGGATTCCAGGATGTGCGTGCGCTCGGTCGCGTGGCGCAGCCATGTCAGCTCCGGGCCGATCTGCCCGCCCTTGCCGTCCATCGAGTGACAGCGGATGCAGCCGGCCTCGGGCTTTTTCTCGAAGACCGCGCGGCCCGAGTCACCATCGCCGCCTTCGAGACACTCCTCGAAACGCCGCTGCGGATCGGGTGACTTCGCGAGCCGCTCCTCGCGCTCGGCGAGCAGCGACTTGAACTCCGCCGTGCCGCGGTTCGCCATCGCCTCGAAAAGATCGAGCCACAGCGCGGGCGGCAGCTCGTGCGACTCGTAGCGCGCGAATTGCGCGCGCAGCAAATCATCCGCCGCAGGATCGGGATGCGTGGCGAGCCGCGCGAAGGATCGCTGCTTCGCGGAGAGCCGCCCCTTTTCCAGCACCGCAGTCTCCTCGGCGATCGTGCGCTCCGGCTGCGGCGCGATCGCTGCGAGCACGGGCGTTGCCGATTCGTCCGCAAGCGATGGCGCAGCGAACACGACTGCGATCGCGATGGCGGTGCAGGTGTGGAAAATTTGCGTGGCGTGTCGGGCGGGATTCACCGGCGGGGCACAAATTACGGGCCACCACGCCGGAGCGTCAACGACCGCACTTGTCCAATGCCACCCGCATCTTTGCCTGCCGGCGCTGGGAGTGGCCTGCCCCCGGTTTTTGATCCACTCGCTATGAGAGTTTTTCGTGGGTTTCGGGGTTTGGGTTGTGGGTTTGTTGTTCGGGGGAAGGTGCGCAGCCTTGCGGCTGCCGGAGCGTAGCGGAGGCAGCC
>JBBRYC010000155.1:0-3528 GCA_038238025.1 Chthoniobacterales bacterium | reverse complement strand
GTTCGCAAGGCTGTTTCTATTTCCCCATGCACCTCAGACCATTTTTTCCTGCCACGAACGTCACCGTGGTGCTTTCCAGACTCGCTGCGATGGATGTCCTGATCGTAGGCGGACGGAAGATCGCGCGGGCAGGCTCTGCTTCAATTTCTTTGCGAGGAACTTTGTGAATGTGCGGATGACGGGGTTGTATTCAAAATGCCCAGCAACCGGGCAAAACTCCCTTTCATGAAAGTGCCGTCCAAATTTTCATCCGTCATCGTGCTCGCGCTCGCATCCGCCGCATGGCTCGGCGTCGCGTCGGCGGAGCCGCTGACGGTCGCGGCGGACTTCGAGGGAGCGTCGGTCGCAGGGGTCGGGATTGATGAGGCGGCGCGCAGCATCAGCTTCATGCCGGGCGGTGATCCCGCGCGCGGCTGGCCGTGCTGGTGGTATTTCCGCGTGAATGGGATCACTCCCGGCGAGACGATCACGCTGCGGCTGCGCGGCTCGACGGCGACCGTGCCAAAGCCGGGCGGTGCGCCGTCAAAGCCGCTCGCGTCCTCGTGGGCGATGCCGGCGCAGGCGACTTTTTCCACAGACGGGAAGACATGGCTGCACACCGACGCGGGCGCGAAGGACGGCGAATGGATGATCTACACGCTGAAGCCGGATGCCGCGTCCGTGTTCGTCGCGTGGGGGCCGCCGTTCACGCCGGGCACGGCGGCGAATCTGGTGCGCGAGCTGGGTGAAAAATTCCCGTATGCAAAGGCCGTGGAGCTGTGCCGCTCGCGGGAAAATCGCGCCGTGCCCATGCTGCATGTGCAGGAAGGTGCGCGCACGAAGGAGCAGCGATTCGGGGTGTGGGTGCAGGCGCGGCAGCACGCGTGGGAGAGCGGTTCGAGCTGGGTGGCGCAGGGCTTCGCCGAATGGCTCACCGGCGACAATCCCGATGCGGCGTGGCTGCGGCAGCACGCGGAGATTTTCATCGTCCCGATCATGGACATTGACAACACCGCGACCGGCAACGGCGGCAAGGACGCGCAGCCGCAGGATCACAATCGCGACTGGTCCGAGCAGCCGCATTGGAACGAAGTCATCGCCGCGAAGCGAATGGTGACCGATTTGATCAAGGAAGGCCGCATGGATGTCTTCCTCGACCTGCACAATCCCGCGCCCGGCGATCCGACCTTTTTCTACGTCCTGAACAATGAACTGCTGAAGGAGCCGATGATCGCGCTGCGCGACCGCTTCATCGCGCTCGCGTATTCGCGCATCAGCAAAATAACGCCGCTGATTCCCATGAGCAGCAAACCCAAGACGACCGGCCCCGCGTATCATCCGCTCTGGCGGCAGATCAGCGCGAACTGGGTGTGCATGAATGGCAATCCGCACACGCTGAGCCTGTGTCTGGAGACGATCTGGAACTACAAGAACAGCACCACCGGGGGTTATCGTGCCGTCGGCGCGAACCTCGCCGCCGCCGTTCGCGAGTATCTCGGCGAACGACCGGAGCGGCCGTGAACGTCCGGCTTCGCCCGACGCACATTCCTTTCCCGGCATAATCCCACCGTCTCAATGTGAAACAGACCATTCTCACCCTCGCCACCGCGCTGCTGGCTCCGCTCGCAGCGCTTCATTCCGCCAATGCGCCCGCGCTCCGAGCCGGGGCCGCTGTGGTGGACATCACGCCGAAGGCATTTCCGCTCAACATGCCCGGCGGCTTCAGCGCGAACATGGCCGAGAGCGCGCACGATCCGCTGAACGCCCGCGCGCTCGTGCTTGATGACGGCACGACCACGCTCGCGATGGTCGTCGTGGACAATCTCGGCGCCGGCCCGGAGGTGCTCGACGAGGCGAAGGAGATCGCCGCGAAGAAGACCGGCATGGCGGTGGACAAGATGCTCATCTCCTCCACGCACACCCACAGCGGACCGTCTGTCGGCACGAGGGAGAACGCGCCTGCAAATGCCATCGCATATCGCAGGGTCATCGTGGACGGCATCGCAGAATCCATCATCCGCGCGCACGCGGCATTGCGCCCGGCGGCAGTCGGCGCGGCGGCGCAGCCGCTGCCGACGCAAGTCTTCAACCGCCGCTGGTATCTCAAGCCCGGCAAGATGCCGCTCAACCCCTATGGCAAACTCGACGCCGTGAAGATGAACCCCGGCACCAGCCCCGACGTGCTCGATCATCCCGCCGGCCCGACCGATCCCGACATCACCATCCTCTCCGTGCAGGATGCGAAGCGGAAGCCGCTCGCGCTTTTCGCCAACTACTCGCTGCACTACGTCGGCGGCGCACCGCACGGCCAGATGTCCGCCGACTACTTCGGCGAGTTCGCGCGCGTGATGCCTTCGCGCCTTGGCGGCGGTGAAAATTTCGTCGCCATGATGTCGAACGGCACGTCCGGCGACATCAACAACATCCCCTTCGGCATCACGCGGCCACCACGCGAGCCGTTCGAGCAAATCCGCATCGTCGCGCAGGAAGCCGCCGACGCCGCGTGGCTCGCGCACCGGAAAATCGGGAAGCACCGCTCCGACGTGCGCCTCGGCATGTTGCAGCGCGAGATCACGCTCAACTACCGCAGGCCGACCGAGGAGCAACTCACCGCCGCGAAGGCCGTGGTCGCCATTAAGGACAAGGAAGCCATCGAGAAGCTCCCGCGCCTCGCGCAGAACTACGCCCGCGGCACCGTCGCTGCAGCCGAGCGCGCGGAGAAGACAATCACCGTGAAGGTGCAGGCCATCCGGATCGGCGACTTCGCGGTGTGCGGCTTTCCGTTCGAGACATTTGCGGAGACCGGCCTCGATGTGAAAAAGCGCAGCCCCTTTCCGCAGACGATGGTCATCGGCCTCGCCAATGGCCGCCACGGCTATCTCCCGACACCCGCGCAGCACAAGCTCGGCGGATACGAGACGTGGCTCGGCACGAATGTCGTGCAGGAGGACACCTCCGTGATCCTCACCGACAATCTGATCGAGATGCTCGCTGAGTTGAAGAAGGAGCACTGAGCGCGCGAGCAATCATCCGCCTCACCATGAAAGTGAAACTGGCACCGCTTTTCGCTCTCACCGCGCTCCTCACGGCGTCGTCCTCCGTTCGCGCTGCCGACGCCTTCCTCGTGAAGGACGGCCAGCCCCGCGCGGAGATCGTCATCGCGGAGCAGCCGCAGCGTACGGTGCGGATCGCGGCGCAGGACTTCCGCGATTGCATCCGAAAGATCTCCGGCGCGACGCTGCCGATCGTGACGAAGCCGAGCGGGCAGGCCGCGAAGATCTTCATCGGCCGCAGCCCGTACACGGACGCGCTGAAGGTCACGGCGGACGGGCTGAAGGACGGCGCGTATCGCATCGTGTCGGGCGACGACTGGCTCGCGCTCATCGGCGATGACACAGACTTTTTCCCGACCGAGCCGTGGGCGAAGAACAACGGCGACATCGCGCGCGCGCAGGCCGAGTGGGAGAAGATCGTCGGCGCGCCGTATGGCATGCCGAATCCCGGTCTCTACAAAAACCGCCTGCGCCTCCCCGGCGACACTGGCAAGCC
>JBBRYC010000154.1:0-3611 GCA_038238025.1 Chthoniobacterales bacterium | reverse complement strand
TCCTTCTTCGCCTTCGCGAGCGGGTTCAATTCGTCGAGCATCTGCGTCGCGCGCTTGCTCACGGCGCGGTCGGGATGCGTGCGCAGGCGCGCGGCGTTCGCGGGGCCGAGCGTGAGCGCGTCAATCTGTTTTGTCCCCACCGCGTCGAGAAATGCGAGCGCCCACTCGGAGCGCTTCAGCACGGTGTCAAAGGCGGCGGTCTGCGAGTCGGCGGGCAGCTTGCCGAAGTTCGCGGCGAGCGCCTTGCCGACAGCAGCATCGCCCGTCTCGCCGAGCGCGACGATGAGCTGGCGCTTGAACGGCGCGCTGCCTTCCCCGCCGAGCTGGCGGATCACCGCGGGCAAAATCTCCGCGTTCGTGCTGCGCATACCGATGAGGCTGCCCGCGACATTGATGCGCGCATCGTCCGCAGCCTTCGCGTCGGCAAGCTGCGCGAGGAGCGTGCCGGTGAGTTTCTGCACCTCGGACTTCAGCGCACCGGCCTTGTCCCAACGTGCCGCGAGCGGGAGCGCACTGCCGCTCGCGCCGCTGGCGAGGAGTTTGCCGAGCGCGGAGGAAAGTTCGGGCGTCATCGCTGGGGCGTCCTTCACGCTGCGGGCGAGGCCGTCGAGGATCGAACGTTTCAGCGCATTCGCTGAGGCGGGTTTTTCCGCGAGGACAATGACGAGTTTCGCCGCATCATCCGCGGAGGTGATGCCCTCAGTCAAAGCCGCGACCAGCGGAGCGAGTGAGGCTGCATCGGGGAGCGCACGCGCCTCGCGTGCAGCGCCCGGCGCCCCGCCGGGTGCATCGGGCGTCTTTGTGCGCGAGTCTGCGGACCGATCCTTCTGCGGACGATTCTTCACGTCCGATTTTTCCGGCGAGGCGCCGGAAACGGCACGCGGGGCGCGTGCGCTCCCCATTTCCGTCGTGCTGTCGAGCGCCGCCGAGATCACCGCGACCGGATTGCGCGAAGCAGCGCCGACGGCGGCGCTGCGCTGGAAGTCGTCGTCGAGCTTCGGCCATGCGGTGATGAGAGGTTTTATGGCGTCACCGGTGACAGCATCCGCGGAAAGAGCGCGCAAGGCAGCGATACGGACTTGTGCATCAGAATTGGCCGCGAAAGGCGCCGTGGTGAATTGCAATATCCCGTAACTGCCGGAAAGGTTTGGAAGTGGAAGAGACATTAGCCCCTCTTCCACGATACTGAGCGCATTTCTTTGGACGCTAGGATCACCATCCATCAAAGCACCCTCAAGGAGCAAGGAATCCAACCTCATGCGGATTCGGAAATTCGTCCACAGTGCAGCAATTCGAGACGCAGGTGCAGTCTTCGGATTGCGAGCCAAGCGATTAGCGCCAAGGGCCAACTCTCTATGCTCATCTGTCCACGCGTTTGGACCAGCCGCTTCTCCAACATGGTGCCTCTCAACAATCAGCCTGCTCGCCGTCATCCGCACCGCTTTGTTCGGGTGTTCCAGCCCGCTCACGAGTTCTTTTGAAGATGCCTTCGACAAATCCGGCACCGCGATCTTCTTCGCGTCCTTGTGATCGATTTTCCAGATCCGCCCGAAGTAGTGATCGCGGTCGGGGCGCACGGCGGCGTTGACCTTGTTGTGGTCGGGACCGCGCGTGTCGTTGTGGATGACGGCCTGGTTGTAAAAGTCCGCGATATAGAGCGCGCCGTCGGGGCCGACGCGCGCCTCGATGGGCCGCCACCACATGTCCTTGCTGCGCACGAATTCCGTCTCCTCGCGCCCCGGCAGCTTGTGAAACGTGTAGCTGCTGCCCTGCGGCGTGAGGCGCGCGTGATGGATGATGTTGATCGTCGGCTCGGTGCAAAAGTAGTCGCCGTTGTATTCCGCGGGCCACGTGCCGCCGTCGTAAATCGCGCAGCCCGCCGCCGCGGTGAAGCTGCCGACCCAGTCAATCTGCACATACGCCATCTGCTCCCACGACATGAGCGGAAAAGTTTTCAGCGACGGCTCGACGACGTTGAAGCTCGGCGTGTTGCCGATTTTTCCACGTGCGAGCGCATACTCGGGCAGCACCGTCTGCATGAGGAGCTGGCCGCTCGTGGGCTGCGTCCACATCACGCGGTTGTCCGCCGTGATCGTGAGGCCCCACGTGTTGCCGCCCTTCGACGAGTATTGTTCAAAAGCCGAGCCGTCCGGCTTGAAGCGCACGACGCCCGAGCCGATGCGCCCGAAGTGTTTCGTGCCATCGCCATTCGTCACGTCGCCGCTGCCGCTGTAGCCATGCGTCGCGTAAATCCACCCGTCCCAGCCCCAGCGCGGGTTGTTGATGACCGCGTGCGTGTCCCCGGTGCCGAGTCCGGTGTAGAGCTTCTCGACCTTGCGCGCCCTCCCATCCGGCCCCGCGTCGTGGATGAAAAGAATGTCCGGCGCCTGCGTGACGATGACGCCGTCCTTGTGAAAGACGAAGCCCGTGACGAGTTCGAGCCCCTCGTAAAAAACCTGCTTCGCATCCATCACCCCGTCGCCCTTGCTCGACGTGAGGATGCTGATCTTGTCCTGCCCCTTGCGCGTCTGCTCGCCGGGGAGTGGATCAATGCCGCCGTGATCCTTCCACTCCTTGCCGCGATAATCGGGCCGCATCCCGCGACGGCCATTCGGATACTCCGGAGTCTCTGCGACCCACAGCAGCCCCGCGGGATCCCAGTCAAAATTCATCGGCTTCGTGATCAGCGGCTCCGACGCGACGATCTTCATCGTGAAGTCGGGATGCACTTCGAGATTCGCCAGCGTCTGCTCCGGCTTCTGCGGCCCGCCATCGGGATACGTGAGCGAGGAAATTTCCTCCGGCTTGCAAAACTCATCCACGTTCGCCCGCTTCCCCGCCCAAGCGATCCCGCGCAGCAAAAGCGCGCGGAAATTCGGCCGCTCAAACGTGCTCCACAGATGACCCGGGATCGCGACAAACGCGCGATAGGTCGTGCCCTTCGTCACGTCCTCTCCCTCCTTCGCCAACACCCGCTCATACGTCCACATCTGCGGCTGGATGTCGTAGATGTTCGCCTTCCCGCCCGCCGCCGGCTTTTTCCCGTCTTTGACATTCGGCGTGTAGCTCGTCGCGAGCACGCGCACATCCGGCGAGATGTCCATGTCGTAGTAAATCTCGTCGTCGAAATGAAAGTTCGAAGCCCCACGCGTGATCGGATGCCCGCCATCGAGCCGCTGGTTCTCGGTGAAGTAGAGATCCATCGGCCCCTCCTTCCACTTCGTCTGCCCCGCCACCCACGAGCCGCCGATGATTGATTTCCAATACGGCGAAGTGTCCGGCTTGTTCGCGACCGAAGCCGTGTGAATCACCACGATGCCGCCCCCGCGCTTGATGAACTTCTCCAGCCGCGGCCGCTGCTCCGGCAAAATGTTCCCGCCATCCTGCGCATACATCACCAGCACGTCCGTCTGATCGAGCTGCGCCTCGCTCGGAAATTCCAGCGCCCCATCCACCTTCATCCCGCGCTCCGTCAGCAGCGGCGTCCATTTCTCAAGAAACCGCTGATGCTCATGCTGCTCCGGCCCATGCGATTTTTTCCCGCCGCGGATGAACACGCGCAGCGGCTCAGCCTGCGCGCTCACGATGGACAGAAAGACGGCCAGGAGGGT
>JBBRYC010000153.1:0-3686 GCA_038238025.1 Chthoniobacterales bacterium | reverse complement strand
GCTTCCAGCCTGTGCGGCCGGCAGGCATCTTGCCAGCCGCCGAGTCGAACCATTCGGTGCGGGCATTTGCGGGCTGGAAGCCCGCGGGCCGCACAGGCTGGAAGCCTGTGTTCCGCACTTTGGCGCTCTGCTCAACTGCATAGTTCCGGCTGAGCACGGCTCACTTCTTCCCGCCGCGCACCTTGTCCTTCTTCTTCTCCAGATCCTCGTCGAGCTTTTGCATCTCGTGCTTGAGCTGCTTGTTCATTTGCTCGAATGCCTCGTAGTCGCCCTTCTCCTCGGCCTTGGCGATTTCGCCTTTCAGAAAAAGTTCCTTCTCCGCCTTCTTCGCCTTCGTGAGCGCTTCCAGTTCGGTAATCTGCGCCTTCTGCGCGTCGGTCAGCTTCGACGTCGGCGACTGTTTTTCGAGGCGTTCCATCGCGAGTTCGTAGGCGCTTTTCATTTTGGTTGAGAGATGAGGGTTGAGAGTTGAGTCTCGCCGTCCTTTTTGGCGAATGCCGAATCAAACCACGCGCCTCTCAACTCTCAACCACCAACTCTCCACGGATGCTCCAGCTCATCAGCACCGACTTCGACGGCACCATCGTCAACCACGACGCGAAACCCTCCGTCGTGCCCGACATGATCGCCGCGTTGCGCGACCTCCGCGCCGCGGGCGTGAAGTGGGCGGTGAACACGGGCCGCACGCTCTGGCACATGGACGACGGGCTTGTGCGCGAGTTCGCGCTGCCGGTGCAGCCCGACTACGCCATCGTCGAGGAGCGCGATGTTTACCGACGTGACGCCGACGGACGGTGGAAGCCATTCGGCGATTGGAATGAGCGCGGCGTGGTCGCGCACGACGAGATGTTCCGCCTCGCCGGGCCGCTTCTCGCGGAGGTGCTCGCATTTCTCGAGCGCTTCGAGGGCGTGCAGAATCTCTACGACAAGGGCCGCTACATCGGCTGCGTGACGGCGAACAACAATGACATGGATCGCCTCTGCCGTTTCCTCGACGGCCTCCGCGCGCGCCTGCCGATGTTCAGCTACCAGCGCAACACGATCTACATCCGTTTCTGCCACGAGGCCTACAGCAAGGGCACCGCACTCGGCGAACTCGCACGCATGCTCGGCATCCCGCGCGATGCCATCTTCGCCGCCGGCGATCATCACAACGACATCCCGATGCTCGACGGCAGCTTCGCGCGCTGGGTCGCGTGCCCGTCGAATTCCTGCGAGGAAGTGAAGCTCACCGTCCGCACCGCCGGCGGCTACCTCGCGCAAGGCGCGGCCAGCGCGGGAGTGGTCGAGGCGCTGCAGCACTTCGGGTTTTGGTTGGCCCCGTAACAGCCGATGCAGGGTAAAGTCCCGAGGTTTGTCGTCTCAGAAAATGCGCTATCAATCGGAAACGACGAGCACACAACGGAAACCGGCGGTGCTGATCCGGCTTCCTGAATAATTCCGTTGGCGGTAAGAGGAGCGCATCGAGAAAGGATATTGATCCTTCCAAGATCCGCCTCGAAGCACCCTGGAAACCGTTCCATCCGTCTCTTTCTTTTTTAACCCGATTATTTTAAGGACGTCCGGGGTATTCATGGAATCCTTGTATTCATCCTCACACCATTCCGACACATTTCCTCCGAGGTCGTAAATACCGAGCCGGTTTTCCATGTAGCTCGCCACCGGTGCCGTGTGCGCTTCTCCATCGTTGTAATCATGGAGAGTTTGTTCATTTTTTAGCAGTCCCTTCCAGTCTAGTTTCGGTAGAGTTTTTTCGAGGGTTTCGTCGTGGTAGTTTCCAGAGTTCTTCGGTGGTGGCCATGCACTACCCCAAGGATACTTTCCAAGCCCCGCGGCCGCACTCCATTCCTCATCGGTCGGCAATCGATATTTCTTCCCTTCTTTAAGGCTAAGCCATGCACAAAAGGAACGTGCTTCATTCCAGTTTACGCCGACGACAGGATGATCTCGTCCCTGTTCAAAGCCCGGTTCTCGCCAGTTCGCTTTATCATCATATTTCACCCCAAACGAATGGGTATTCTTTTGCTCTTCTATTCTTATCACGAACATCCCGCTGTCTTGCTTATAACCTATGTCCTTGACGCAAGCCTCAAAGTCTCTCACGCGCGTTTCTGTGCGACAGAAGAGAACCTTCGTTCCCGGTACGGGGACAAACTCCATCCCGAGGGAATTTATGAACGGTGCATCTTTGGTCGCCGATGCGGGATCTCCGTCTTTTGCCGACAGGGATGAAGGTGCCAAGGCGACGAGCGTCACGAGCACGGTGAGGATCGATGCGACGGCAATGCGGGTGATTGTAAGCATGGTGAATGGCGGTTGATTTCGCCGGAGCATGTTAGAGATGCGCGCGAGATTCAAGTCTGCGTAGCCTTTCTCCAAAAAAACTCCGCCTTGCCGCTCTGCGTGCGGGCCGCTAGACACGGCACTCCTTTCACAACAACTCCTCCGACATTATGGGCAACATCTACAACAACATCATCGAGACCGTCGGCCGCACGCCGCTGGTGAAACTCAACCGCATCCCCGCCTCTGAGGGCGTGGACCCGAGCACGACGATCGCGCTCAAATGCGAGTTCTTCAATCCGCTCGGCTCGGTGAAGGACCGCATCGGCGCGGCGATGATCGAGGACGCGGAGAAGCGCGGCATTTTGAAAAAGGACACGACCATCATCGAGCCCACGAGCGGCAACACGGGCATCGCGCTCGCGTTTGTCGCGGCGGCGAAGGGCTACAAGCTCATCCTCACGATGCCCGAGACGATGTCCGTCGAGCGCCGCACGCTGCTCGCGATGCTCGGCGCGCAACTCGTGCTCACGCCCGGCACCGAGGGCATGAAGGGTGCCATCGCTCGCGCCGAACAGCTCGTGAAGGACACGCCGAATGCGTGGATGCCGCAGCAGTTCAACAACGAGGCAAACCCCGCCATTCACGCGAAGACGACCGCGGAGGAACTGTGGGCGGACACGGATGGGAAGATTGATATTTTCGTGGCCGCAGTCGGCACGGGGGGGACGATCACCGGCGTCACCGAAGTGCTGAAGCCGCGCAAGGCGTCGTTCAGTGCGATCGCCGTGGAGCCCGCGGATTCGCCGGTCATCTCGCAGACGCTCGCGGGTGAGCCGGTGAAGCCCGGCCCGCACAAGATCCAGGGCACTGGCGCGGGCTTTGTGCCGAACAATCTTCATTTGAAAAACCCGAAGACCGGCGAGGCGCAGATCGTCGAGTGCGTGAAGGTGTCGAACGACGACTCGTTCGCGATGGCGCGACGGCTTGCGAAAGAGGAAGGCATCCTCGTCGGCATCAGCACCGGTGCGAATCTTTGGGCCGCGATCCAGGTCGCGAAGCGCCCGGAGAACAAGGGCAAGCTCATCGTCACCATCGCGTGCTCGACCGGCGAGCGCTACCTCTCGACCGCGCTCGCGGCTGAAGCGCGTGCGGCAGTCGGCGGGTAGTCCGTAGCCGGGACTTTCCAGTCCCGGTCTTCATGCGTCGGGACTGGAAAGTCCCGGCTACAAGCGTCGCCCGCCGCCTGCCATCGGCGGCGGCGATTGTTTTGGCATTGCCGCTAGCGTCGCAGGGAAAGCCCGCTAGCTTCCGCGCCCTCATGTCCGCACCTGCAAACGCCACACCCGTCGTCAGCGCCAATGGCCTCATCGTCCGCTATGGCGCGACGACCCTGCTCGCCG
>JBBRYC010000152.1:0-3878 GCA_038238025.1 Chthoniobacterales bacterium | reverse complement strand
GGCGCGGAGTTTCAGCGCACGATGGCGACGGATGAATTCCACTACCTGCTCGGGAAATATGTCGCGGCTCGCGAGAAGAAACTCGGCATCAAGGAGACGAGCGTGCTGAGCGCGGCGTATCATTACGGCGTGCCGATTTTCACGAGCAGCCCCGGCGACAGCAGCATCGGCATGAATGTCGCCGCGATGGCGCTGCGCGACTCGAAGCTGCTCATGGATGTGAACCGCGACGTGAACCAGACGGCGGCGATCGTGTATGCGGCGAAGTCGAGCGGCGAAAAGTCTTCGGTGTTCATCCTCGGCGGCGGCTCGCCGAAAAATTTCATGCTGCAGACCGAGCCGCAGATCCAGGAGGTCATGGGCATCGAGGAGCGCGGGCACGATTACTTCCTGCAATGCACCGACGCGCGCCCCGACACCGGCGGCCTGAGCGGCGCGACGCCCGCCGAGGCGGTGAGCTGGGGCAAGATCGATCCCGACAATCTCCCCGACTGCGTGGTGTGCTACGCGGACTCGACAATCACGCTGCCCATCATCACCGCCTACGCGCTCACGAAGGTGAAGCCGCGCAAACTGAAGCGCCTCTACGACCGCCGCGACGCGATGCTCGAAAAGGTGCGCGAGATGTATTTCAAGCACGGCCGCGTCGCGAAAATCGAGCACCGCACGGACCTCGACAAAAAGAAGAAGCCAGTGAAGGGCCGCAGCGGTCGCAGCGTGACGGGGACGAAGCGAGATGCCTGAGCAAAGCCGTGACCGGCACCGTTCGCGCGAAGACTGGGTCTGCCAGATTTTTGCCAGCGGCAAGCCGCTCTACGCGCACGTCGTCGGCACAGTCTCGAAGGTGGAAATGGAAGTCACAGAGCCGCCCGACCGGCTGGATCACGTATTGATCACGCTCGACGTTCCGCCGTGCGGCACGGTGCGGCTTTCCGTGAACACCTTCTCGCGCGTGAACCGCAACGCGGGCTTCGAGCCGCGCGTCAGCATCGCGGTGGTGAAAACGAGCTACGCAGGGATGCCCGAGCCGTTCATCGAGGAGGCGACAGGCCTCGACTACGCGACCGTCGAGGCGCAGTTCCATCCGCGCTGGGAATTTCAGGAGCGCGAGACGCTTTCCGCATTGCTCATTGAAAAAGCGCGCACCGCGCTGCGCGTCGAGGCGTGGGGCGAGACTTACCGGCAGCAGCACCTCGGCCTGCACCAGATCCACAGCCGCCGCGCGAGCTTCGCGGTGAAGACGGATATCATCGGCCACGACGGCGCGCTGCGCTTCTACCTCCGCGACGGCCACGCGGAGATGTTCCTCTTCAAGTTCTGCGGACAGGCGTAATCCGTAGCCGCGCTCGTGAGAGCGCGGGCAAATTGAACTTAACCGCTCTAAAAGTCAGCCCGCGCTTTGACAAGCGCGGCTACAAATTTCTACGCCAACCCGAGATGCTTCAGCACTTCCGGCGGCGGCACGGGGAATTCCGCCATCGGCAGATTGCCCACATAGCCGATCGCCTTCCAGCCCTCGGGCGTCGAGTAGTAGCCGCCCGCGGCGCGATCGCGGAACAGCTTGAAGAAATCGTAGCCCTTCTTGTGCGCGTCGGTGCCGTCCTTCACGATGTCGTCGAGCAGCGCGGAGTGCTGCTCGGGCGCGGCGTCGGCGAAACCTTTGCCGAAGCGTTTCTTCGACTCCTCATCAATCCACGCAAGCCCCTTCTGAATCACCGCGCGATCCTTCTCCTGCGCCTCGTAGGGCGCGCTCACCCATTCATCAATGAACTCCGTCACGCCGACCTTGCTCGCCGCCGGGCCATGCTCATCCGCAGGAATAATCACATCCGCGAGCACCGTGACGATCCGCTTTTCCGCATCGCTCAAAACGAGCGGCCACGGGATTTCCTTCTTCAGCAAATTCGGATCAGTGCCGATGCCGCGCACCGGCGTGGCGGCGAATGCGTTCAGCTCCATCGCAGTCAGCGCGACGGAGACACCAATGACGCGCTTGAGCGCTTCGCGACGTGTAAGTATGCGTGTCGTCATCATTAAGTTTTCTTAGCTGTCATAGTCGAACTGCGCGCACTGCTTTTGATTGGCCCATTGAGACTTGGGCGGAAACGGTAGCAGAAACAAATGCCGAGCATGATTGAAGAAATTCATCGGGATTTTTTCGCACTCTCCGGACGGACCATGTCTAAATACAACGGCACTTCATTCGCCAATTGATCAATCCTCCACTTGGGCTGACGGCTAAGCCACTTCTGATTGTATTCCACGCTTGCAACGCAGGAAAGCCGCAGCAGTGGTTCGATATTTTTCTCTGTCGCACAGACAACAAGCCTTTGGAGTTTGGGATCGAATGTGGCCGTGTCGCCTTCGCAGAATACGCAGCCAATACCCGCGAGTGCCAACCTTGCGTCACGGCATCGTTTGCCAGCTTGATTTTTCCACCGCGCATTCCTGAAAAACTCATCTCCACCTGTGACCACATCAAAAATGGATAGTTTGGAGCGTTCAAATGTCCCGCCTTTATTGGGAAAAAAATACGCGCGCGAACCGACAGTCTCCAGACGGAAATCGGTCATTGAGGCGAGATACTTGCAGACCTCGCTCACGGGAACTGCATTGAGGTTCAGCACAATTGGATCATCGTTCGGAACCTCTGCCGGAGATTCACCCTTCTCATGAGCTGGCTTGTGGGTGATTTCCCGGAAGCCCTTGTATTTCGATGGAGAATTGGTCAGCACAAAATCGAACCTGACGCCCGGATGTTCGTGCTGGAGTTGAGCTTTGATCTGCAAGAGCGCCTCGCTCAACCGAAGCTTGTCAACGCGCACAGCAGAAAGCTGAAGCTTCCAACACGGATCCTTTTCCGAGTTTTCTGCGATGCAGAATTGGCTCGTGAACAGAGCGGCAACCATTGCGAGCAAACCGTTGGCCTTCATTGCTGGTTAGATGTTCCCCTTTCGCAGTTCCTCCGCAAGCCAAGTGCAGGAGCGCATGGCGAGCGCCATGATGGTGAGCGTGGGATTCTTGTCGGCGTTGCTCGCAAATGGGCCGCCGTCGGTGACGAATAGATTTTTCACCTCCCAAGCCTGGCTCCATTCGTTTAGCACGCTGGCCTTCGGATCCGCGCCCATGCACGTCGTGCCGACTTCGTGGATGATCGTGCCGCCGCCCATGATCGCCTTCTCCGGATCCGTCTCCACCTTGCCCGGCTTGCCGCCCATCGCCTCGATGATCGCCGCAAAAGTCTTCTGCATGTGGACGGCCTGTTTCTTCTCGTGGTCGCTCCATTTCCAGTGGAAGCGCAGCACGGGAATGCCCCAGCAATCCTTTTTCTCCGGGTCGAGTTCGCAGTAGCTGTCGTCGTTCGGAATCATCTCGCCGCGTCCGCTGAAGCCCACGCTCGTGCCGTAGTATCGCCGCGCGTCGTCCTTCATTTTTTTGCCGTACGCCTTTGCATCCGGCAAAGACACGCTCGACTCCGGCATGTGGCGTCCGCCGCCGATCTCGATGTGATAGCCGCGCGCAAAATCGAGCTTCCCCGCGAGCTGCTCCTGGTAGAGCCACCACGGCGTATAGACGTGCATGGCGCTCGTGCCATCGGCGTTGTAGGGCGGGCAATTTTCCAGCGCGGGAATGTGCCCGCCGAGATTGCTGCCCACGGTGTCCATGAGGTAGCGGCCGACCTTGCCGCTGCCGTTCGCGAGGCCGTTCGGGAAAAGCGCCGACTTGCTGTTCAGCAAAATGCGCGCGCTCTCGCAGCCGCTCGCGCACAGCACGACGACCCGCGCCGTTGCGCGTTCTTCCTTGCCCGAGGCCTTGTCCATGTAGAGCACGCCCGTCGCCTTGCCGGATTTGTCGAGCGTCACCTCGCGCACCATCGC
>JBBRYC010000151.1:0-3990 GCA_038238025.1 Chthoniobacterales bacterium | reverse complement strand
CGTGTCTGGATTCGCGCCCCATTCAGCGCGGAGATTTGCCACCGCACTCGGCGCGACATTCTCGAAAGGCGTGACGTCAATTCCGTACCGGATGGTTTCCATGCGGCACGGCGGAAGACCCACGCGCCTGTCTTTCATGTAGCGGCTGACCGCATCGGAAATGACAATCATCGCCGACGCGCGGCGCGCGACCCAGCGTTCGAGCAGCAGTTCGCCGGGCAGGCGATGGAATGCGCAGTCGTTGTGCTTCGAGATGATCAGCGGCAGCGCACTCGCGGGAGTGCCGAGCAATGCGAGGCGTGTGTACAGTTCCGCCGGGGGCAGATGCGCGTGGACGAGATGAAACGAGCCACGGGCGATGAGGCGCTTGAGGCGAAGGAGGGGCCGCGGGTCTCCGTAAAATCGCAGCGCCAGATCCTCGACCGATGCGCCGAGCGCCCGCATTTCGGGAGCCCATGCGCCGGTGCCGCGCAGATACGCGACCGTTACTTCCACGCCACTCCCGCGCTGATGTCGGACGACATCGGCGAGATGATTTTCCGCGCCGCCGAGGTCGAACGCGGTGATGACATGCAGGACTCGAAGCGGTGCGTTCATGCGGCGAGAGGTTGAGGTTCCGTGGACGCGGGGGCCATCGCTGCGGCGCGCGTTTCCTCGACGGGAATCATTCGCGCGACGGCGACGGCGAGGCCGAGTGCGATCCATGTGAGTCGTGCGACGAAGGACGCCGGGTTCAGCCAGACCGCCGCGATATTTCCGAAGAGCTGCGTGAGCAGCCACAGGCAAGCCGCGAAGAAAAATGTGCCGATCAATCGGTCGTCGCATCGCGCCGCGGTCCGCCACAAAAGTCGTGCCGAGCAGAAGACCAGCAGCCCAAACGCGAGCAGGCCGATGAATCCGCTGTCGGTGAGTGATTGAAGAATCTGATTGTTCGCGTTGGCGGTCGCGCCGTCCGGGTGAGCGAGATCGAAATACTGGTCGCCGCCGTACCGTTCGAGCATGCGTTCGTAGCCCATGTAGCCGACCCCGAGCAGCGGATTGTCGGCGATCATCGCTGCGGCGAGTTTTGCCGAGACGGTGCGCTGTGCGCCGCTGCTGGCGTAGGTTCCGGTGCCGACGCGATCGAGCAGTGTTGCCGTCATGGGTCTGGCGACGACGATGGCTCCGACAATTCCGACCAGCCCGATCAGGGGCAGCAACCAAAGGCGCTTTTTCACGTACTCGCGGACGGCGATCGTTCGTGTCCCAAATATCGCGAAAACGCCGGTCCCCACCGCCGTGGCGAAGATCGCGCCGACGCCCGCGGTGAGCAGGATGCCGCCGAGGAAGAGCGCGGCGGCCGGGAGATTCGCGAAGCAGAGCGATGCGAGGTATCCGAGAAGGAGCACCACTCCGACCGAGTCGCCGACCGGCCCGAAGCAGCGCATCTCGCCGCGCTCCAGGCCCTGGACTTCCCCGATCATGATGCCCCGGCTCGCGCCGAAATAATTCGCGAATTGGATCAGCGCCAGCGCGCCGAGTGTGCCGAGCAGGACGCGAATGCAGAATTTTGCCTGCGCCTGCGTCTTCACCATCTGCGCCACAATCGGCAGGACGGACAACTCCGAGACGAAGCGCACCATGGAAGTCGTGCAGCGGGCAAACTGCGCATCGCCGAACTTGAATCCCGCGGCGAGCGCCGCCATCAGATTCACGAGGATGTAAATGCCGAGGGCGAGATAGAGCGGGCGATCGATCACGAGACGGCGTCCCTGCGCGATCGAGAAAATCAGCCTGCCCATGAGCAGAACGATGAGCAGGTCCGCGGGCGAAACCTCGATCGGCCCCGCGTATGTGAGCGGCTGAAGTTCAGTCGGCAGGAGGCGCTGCGCGACCCACAGCGGCAGCAGGATCGCGACGAGCAGCCGACTCGGAATGAAGGCGCAAAGCCCGATGAATGCGAAGATGAGCGCTTTCATGCGTTGGGCAGCGGGAGCGGTGGCAGCAGCCGGCTCAGGAATCGGATGCGATTTCCTGCGATGCGATGTGCGAGGTGAAGGGTGTCGCGATCGCGCAGGACGACCCAGCGCAGGCCGAGGTAGAAGAGCAGTGCGAACGTGGCTGTCTGGACGATGAGCTGCGCGATCGGCGGCAACTGGGCAACCGAGATCCACGAATACGCGAACGCGCAACCGAGTGCGCCGAGGAGCGCGCTTTGCAGCGGCACGCGATAGCTCCCTCGCGGGACCAGCGGGCGCAGCGCGAGAAGATTGAGCGACGCGACCGCCGCGCGCACGCTGCCAACGGCGACGATCACGACCTCGACGGACTGCCGCCGCACGAGCACGAGCGTGGCGACCGTGGTCACCGCCTGCAGCACGTTGATCTTCATCAGCACGCCGGAACGGCCATTGCGCAGCAGCGCCGGCGAGCAGCATCCGCGAATCCAATTTTCAAACGCGGCAGGCAGGAGGAGCAGGAGCGTGAGCTTCGCGGCCGATGCATAAGTGGCACCGTAAAAGGCCGGCACAAAATGCGGGAGAAGGAGAATGGCCGCACCGATGCAGAAGCTGTAAAGCAGGCTCGAAAGCTTCACCACGCGGGCCACGGCGAGGGCCTGCTCCTCGGGGCCGTCGCCCGTGTGGCTCAGGTACGGTGCGACGAGGTTGCCCATCGGCATGACGGTGAGGCCGATCGCTTTTCCGACGAGATCGACCGAGAGCGCGAGCAGCGCGATGACGAATGCCGGCTGTTGCGGCGCGAGGAAAAGTAGGAGCACGGTTCCGCTGCCGAGCATCGCGCACGCTTTGTCGAAGACCGTCGCGAGGCCGAACCTCTGCGCGCGATTTACAAATCCGGGAGGCAGCGGAGCGCGCTCAGCGCCGATGATGCGCCACAAATTGCGGTGGACGATGACCGCCTCCACGACCGCGATGATGAGCAGCGCGAGGAGCAGATGCACGAGCGTGCAGCCCGCGAGCGCGAGCGCCGCGAGCGTGAGCGATCGCAGCGCCATGAAGAATTGCTGGCGCAGGAGCGCGGTCTTCGTCTCGAAAAGCGCGAGGAGTCCGTAGTGCGCGAGCAGCCTCGTGAGGATGAACGCCACATTGATCCCGATGATGACGAAGAGCCACGGCTGGCCGGACATGGATGCGAGTTCCGTCGAGCGGGCATACATCGGGCCGAACGCGATGAGCGCGACCGCGCAGGCGAGTCCCGCGAGCCAGCGCCGGGCTTGCATCCGCCGGTAAAATGTCCCGCGCGCGCCGAGCTGCGAAGCCTCGGTGAGATAGCGCGTGAGGCCGCTGTTTGCGCCGGCCTCGAAGACCAGTGTCGCGAGGCCGATCATCGCGAGCACCGCGCCGTACTCGGCGAAAAGCGTGGACGGCATCGAACGCACGAGGACGATGGACGTGCCGAATGCGACGACCACACCGGCGAGGTTGATCCACCAGTTGGCGTGCAGCGCGGAGAGGATCTTCGAGGAGCTGGCCATGGCTACGTGCGGCGTGCCCGGCATTGGGCGATCGTTTCGAGGATGCGGTCTGCGAGCTGCGGGAGGGAGTGAAGTTTCTGCACCTGTGCACGGAGGGTGGCACCGATTTCCGCACGCTCCGCGGGAGTTTTTTCGAGGACCGCGCGGAGCTTTGCGGCGAGGTCGGCGGAGTCGCCGAGTTTGAAAAGAAGTTGGTCATCAAGGCCGCCCAGCGTTTCGCGAAAGTCGCTGTTCGCGACGAGGCACGGGCGCGCGCAGCTCATGGCTTCCCACGCAACTTTGTCGCCGAAGCCCGCCGGAGTGAGATTGATGTGCGCCGCGCATCGGCGGTAGTGCGCGGGCAATTGCTCCGAGGGCACGGGCTTTTCAAAAGTGACGGACTCGGCGATTCCCAACTCTGCGGCGAGCGCCCGCAGTTCCTGGGCAAACAGTTCGTCGTCGGGGCCCGCGGTCGCGCCGAGAATCGCGAGCCGGTAACCCGGCGGCAGCGCGGCGAATGCGCGCAGCTGGAGGGG
>JBBRYC010000150.1:0-4039 GCA_038238025.1 Chthoniobacterales bacterium | reverse complement strand
GGGCGCCCCTGCTCCTTGTGCTGCGGCCACGACAATTCTTGAACCGCTTTAACGAGCGTCCTCGGTTTCTACACTACGCGTGAAAGTCCTCCATTCGATTTCCGAACTCGCGGACATCGCCGGCCCTGTCGTGCTCGCCGCCGGGGTCTTCGACGGCTTCCACCTCGGCCACCGCGCTGTGATCGAACGCGCCATCGCAGACGCGCGCGCAGTCGGCGGCACGCCCGTGGTCCTGACTTTCGATCCGCATCCCGCCGCCGTGCTGCGCCCGCAGAGCGCGCCGCCGCTGCTCACGTCCACGCGCCACAAGATCCGCCTGCTCGCCGATGCGGGCATCGCGCATGTGCTCGTGTTGAATTTCGACGCGCCATTCGCCGCGAAGCCGCCGGAGCAATTCATCGCCGACATCGCCGCCGCGTGCCGCCCGCTGCGCGAGATTTGTGTCGGTGAGGACTGGGCATTCGGAAAAGACCGCGCGGGAAATATTTCGCTCCTCTCCGCGCTCGGGAAAAAACTCGGTTTCGACGCCATCGGCCTGCCGTCCGTGATGGTGGAGGAAAAGGCCGTGAGCAGCACCGCCATCCGCGCCGCAGTCGAGAGCGGCGCACTCGAAGACGCCGCACGTCTGCTTGGTCGTGAGTTCAGCCTGCTCTGCACCGTCATCGAAGGCCGCAGGCTCGGTCGCACACTCGGCTTTCCCACCGCGAATATCCGCCCGGAGAGCGAGCAACTCCCACCGAACGGAGTCTATGCCGTACGCGTCGCGCTTGATGGAGGATTCCGTGCTGGCATCGCCAACGTTGGCGTGCGCCCCTCCGTTTCAAGAGAAGGCGCGCAACGTCTCGTTGAAGTTCACCTGTTCGATTTTTCCGGCGATATCTATGGACGTGACATCGAGGTTTTCTTCGAATGCTTCGTCCGCCCTGAGCAGAAGTTTCCAAGTCTCGACGCCCTTCGCGCGCAGATCGCCAGCGATGTCGCATCGGTCCGCGCTGCTCGCGTCGCCTGAATCTTCTCGGTGGTCTTGAAACGGCGCCAGTGCTCCCGCGCGTCTGACTGGAAAAAAGTACTGGCGTGCCGGATCGGGAAGCCCAGACTTTGCGCCAATCCCCCAACCCCATGAAAATCTCCCGTCTTCTCCCTCTGATCGCCATCTTTGCCACGAGCGCTGCGGTTTTTGCGCAAGGCCCCGACAAGAACCGCGCGCAAGTCGAGGAACTCACGGACCGGGCGCGGCGCGCGAAAGCCGAGGGACGCGGCGAGGAGGCCGAAGAGATCATGCGCAAGCTGAAGCAGCTTCAGGGTGAATTGCGCGAGGGTGCGCCGCAGAAGCCCGAGCACGACAAGGCGGCGGGCGTTCTCCGCGAGAACGAGGAATTGCAGAAAGCGGGCAAACACGAGGAGGCCGGGCGGCTCGCAAAGAAGGGGGCCGGCGGTGGCCCCGGCGGCGCCCAGGCCGAGGGGACGGAGCGGCTGCAACATCTTGTCCAGGCGATCGAGCATCTCCGTGCTGCGGGACTTCATGATCCCGCGGCGAGCCTCGAAGGCGTGGCCCGTGAAATGAAAGAGAACCTCGGACGCCATGGCGCGCTGCCGGAGTCCGGCGGCAAACGGCACCCCGGCGCTCCTGCTGACGGTGGCGACATCCGTGCGCAGATGCAGAAGCTCGCGCAATCCGTCGAGGAACTGCGCGCGCAGATGCAGGCGTTGCGCGGGGAGGGTGGGAAGAAAAAGGAGATGACCACCGAGAAGCGTGAAAAGGGCGGGAAGGTGGAGAAGAAGGGCGAGGGCCCGGAGAAGAAATTTGAAAAGACCGAGAAGGGTGAGCGGGTGGAGAAGTTCGAAAAGAAGATGGAAAAACCTGCAGCCCCGGAAAAGAGCGGGAAGGAAGAGGGATCGGAGAAGGGTGGGAAGGTGTTCAAGAAAGGTGGCGGTGACGCCGGTCCCGAAAAGGGCGAGAAGAAGTAGCTGCGCGTTCTTTCTCCCGCCGGCGTGCGTGGAAAAAAGATGCGATGGACACTGCCATCGAACGGCAACTACATGCGGTATGATCATCCGAAAGTTTTTGTGCGCCTTCGTCGCCGTTATTCTCTGCACGGAGGCCGGTGGCTTCGCTGCGGAATCCGATGCGGTGTGCCGCCGCGACGGCCATCTGCTGCCGACGCCGCTGACGGACAAGCCGGGGCGCAAGTATGCGCGCGACCGCTTCGTGGACATCCTGCACCTGAAGCTCGATGTGACGCCCGACTTTGCCAAACGCACGGTGCGCGGGACGGCGACGCTGAGCTTCAAGCCGATCGCAAAGCCGCTCACGAAGCTCGAACTCGATGCGGTGGGGTTGGCGATTGACGGCATCACGGCGCAGGGCACGGCGCTCGCGGAGTATGAGCTGACGGATGAAAAGCTGATCCTCATTTTCAAGGAACCCATCGCGGCGGGTACGGAGGCGAGTGTGAGCATCGCGTATCATGCGCAGCCGACGGTCGGGTTGCATTTTCGCACGCCGGAGATGGGCTACAAGGCGGGCGACACGCAGGTGTGGAGCCAGGGCGAAGCGGAGCAGCATCACTTCTGGTTTCCGAGTTATGATTATCCGAACATGCGTTTCACGAGCGAGGTGATCTGCCATGTGCCGGAGGGCATGGAGGTGGTGTCGAATGGATCGCTGATCGGAAAAGAGAAGGCCGGCGAGCTGACCGCGTGGCACTGGAAGCAGGACAAGCCGCATGTGAATTACCTCGTGGCGATGGCTGCGGGATACTTTCACAAGATCGAGGGCAAGGTCGGCGCGCTGCCGCTCGCAGTGCTCGTGCCGCCGTCGGAAAAGGAGCAGGCGGAAAATGCGTTCCGCGACACGGCGAAGATCATCGAGTTCTACCAGCGCGAGACGGGCGTGCCTTTTGCATGGGACAAATATTACCAAGTGTACTGCCTCGATTTCAGCGCGGGCGGCATGGAGAACACGAGCTGCACATTCCAGGCGGCACGGCTGCTTTTTCAAAACGATACGGAGCAGCTCCGCTCGCTGCACTGGCTCGACGCGCATGAGACGGCGCACCAGTGGTTCGGCGATCTGGTGACCTGCCGCGACTGGTCGCACCTGTGGCTGAACGAGGGATTCGCGACTTACTACACCGCGCTCTACGACGAGCAGCGCGACGGACGCGATGCGATGCTCTTCACGCTGTGGAATGACGCGCAGGGCGTGCTCACCGCGCCGGACACGAAGCCGATCGTGTGGCGCGATTACCGCGATCCGATGGAGCAATTCGGCTACCGTGTGTATCCGAAAGGCGCGTGGGTGCTGCACATGATCCGCAGCAGGCTCGGGCCGGAGCTGTATCGCAAAAGCATCCACGCCTACCTCGAACGCCACCGCAACGGCATCGTGACGACGGACGATTTGCAGGAGGCGCTGGAGCAGCAGTCGGGGCTGTCGTTCGATCAATTTTTCGATCAGTGGCTCCACCACGGCGGCGTGCCGGAGCTGAAGGTGGACTATGCGTGGGATGCCGCGACGAAGCAGGCGAAGCTGAATGTGAAGCAGGTGCAAAAACTGAGCGCCGAGGTGATATTGTTTCAGCTCGACGTGCCGGTGCGCTTTTTCGTGAAGGGGCAGGAGAAGCCGTTCGATTTCAAAGTGAGCGCGGGCAAAGCCGAGGAGGATTTCTTTTTCCCGCTGCCCTCCGCACCGGATCTCGTGCGCGTGGATCCGGACTACACGCTGCTCGCGAAGATCGAATTCCAGCCGCCGCCGGAGATGCTGAAGCGCCAGCTCACCTCCGACATGATCGGGCGGATGCTCGCGGTGCAATCGCTCGGCGGCAAGAAGGACGCTGCGAGCGCGGAGCAGCTCAAGGGCGTGCTGAACGGCGACGCCTTCCACGGCGTGCGCAGCGAGGCCGCGAAGGCGCTGAAGAAAATGAACACGAACGATGCGCGCGCGGCGCTCGCGCAGAGCCTGAGCCAGCCCGATGCGCGCGTGCGGCGTGAAGTCGTGGAGGCACTCGCGGCATTTCATCATCCCGAGGCGTGGCAG
>JBBRYC010000149.1:0-4584 GCA_038238025.1 Chthoniobacterales bacterium | reverse complement strand
CGGCATCCGCCTCGCGCCGCGCAACGCGCAGGCGCACGCGCTGCGGGGCTTCCTGCTCGCCGCAGAAAATCACATTGGCCGTGCGCGGCAGTCCTTCGAGGAAGCCATCGCGCTCGACGGCGCACTGGCCAATGCATGGCTGGGCCGCGGCCTCACCTCCATCCGCGCGGGCCACGAGCAGGACGGACGCCGCGACATGCAGGTGGCCGCCGCGCTGGAGCCGAACCGCTCCATCCTGCGCAGCTATCTCGGCAAGGCCGCCAGCCAGGTCGGCAGCAAGGCCAAGGCGAATCTGGAATTCGACCGCGCCAAAAAGCTCGACCCGAACGATCCCACCCCGTGGCTCTACTCCGCCATCCAGCGCAAGCAGGAGAACCGCTACAACGAGGCCGTCGCCGACCTCGAAAAATCACTCGACCTCAACGACAACCGCCGCGTTTACCGCTCGCAGTTCCTCCTGGATCAGGATCGCGCCGTGCGCGGGACGAATCTTGCATCCATCTATCTCAAGGAAGGCATGGAGGAGCAAAGCGTGCGCGAGGCCGTCCGCGCCGTGAACAGCGACTACGGCAGCGCCGCCGCACACCTCTTCCTCGCCAACAGCTATGACGCCCTCCGCGACCCAAACCGTGTCGTGCTGCGCTATGAGACCGCGTGGTTCAATGAATTGCTGCTCTCAAACCTCCTCTCCCCGGTCGGCGGCGGCTCGCTCTCGCAGTTCGTCTCCCAGCAGGAATACTCGAAGCTGTTTGAGAAGGACGGCGTCGGCATTAGCTCGACTTTTGACTATCTGAGCACCGGCCAGTTGCATGAGACCGCCTCGCAATTTGGCACGCACGGGAATTTCAGCTATGCCCTGGACGCGGACTACCAATACAGGCGCGGCGTCCGCCTGAATAACGACCTCTCGAATCTGGAATACACCGGCACGTTCAAGTTCCAGCTAGGCATCGCCGACTCGCTGTTCTTCCAGGTGAGATTCTCGGATCTGAGGACGGGCGATGTCTTTCAATATCACGATCCCAATTCGGCCCATGCCAAGACGATCCAAGTGTTGGACGACAATGGCGAATTGGTGTCGAAGACAGTGGCCAACCAGCCTAACCTCACCTATCGCCTGCACGAGGAGCAAAGTCCCGGCCTGATGCTCCTCGGCTGGCACCACGAGTGGAGCCCCGGCAACCACACCCTGCTCCTGCTCGGAAGGCTGGCCAGCGACCAGGACGTGACCGTAAGGCAGTTGCCGCTCAATGTCATCACACGCGACCTGGGCCCGACCGCGCCGGACGGTGCGATTGCGGACCTTGATCCGGATACATTCGCATTCACGCCCCACTTTCCAGTCATCCGCGGACTGGCGGGCGGCGGACAAATACAGGACGTCGGCAGCGCGACGTTCGACCTCGACTATCACTCGCAGATCGAGATTTTTTCCGCGGAACTCCAGCAAATCGCGACCCTCGGCATTCAGACGTTCGTACTTGGGGGCCGCTATCAAAGCGGGCAGTTCGACACCACCACGAGCCTCAAGAATGTCGGCGATCCCGCACTGGCCGGATTGGTTGACACGGCGGCATCCGAACGCCGCGATGTGGTGAATTTCACGCGGATCAACCTGTATCTTTACGACACGGTCCGCGTGGCGCGCTGGCTCTCCATCACCGGCGGCATCACCTATGACAGCATGCACTATCCGGATAACTATCGGAGCGCACCAACCAATGGCCGCCAGTCCGAGATCGAAAAAGTCTCGCCGAAAGTGGGCCTCGTCATCCAGCCGTGGCGCGGTGCGACCATCCGCGCGGCCTACGCGGAGGCAATCGGCGGCACGAGCTTCGATGAAAGCGTCCGGCTGGAACCAACGCAGGTCGCCGGATTCCTCCAGGCATACCGGTCCATCGCATCGGAATCGCTCATGGGTTCGGTGGCTGCGAGCAAGTATCGGTTTTCAGGCATGAGCCTCGAGCAAAAGCTGCCGACGCGGACTTACTTCGGAGTCGAGTATGACCGTCTCGTGCAAAGCGTGGACCGGACGGTGGGCGGCTACGATTTCCTCAACGTGCTGGGCAATCTTGCCGGAATCGAACCATCCTCCTACGACGTGAAGGATCGTTATCATGAGGACAGGCTCACCATCACCCTGAACCAGCTTGCCGGCGAGCGGTGGGGATTTGGCACGCGCTACCGCTACACCCGGTCAAAGTTCGAGGAGTGGTCGCCCCTGGGGGCCGCGGTCGCCAATGCACAGTATCCCGGCGCGGTGGATAATCTCGCGAGAACCTCAAGGCACGACTCGTCGAACCTTCATGAGCTAAGTTTCTACGCACTTTACAACCATCCGTGCGGCTTCTTTGCCCGCGCGGAAGCAAATTGGTATCAGCAAAACAACGCCAGCTTCACCAACGACGACCTCCAATCCGCAGCAGACCCGGATACCGGCAAGGTGATCCCCGTTGTTCGCACGACAAACTTCGGCTTCCCCAGGTCGGATTTCTGGCAGTTCAATATGCTCGCCGGATACCGCTTTTACCGCAACCAATGCGAGATTAGTTGCGGCGTGCTGAACCTCACAGGGCAGGACTACCAGTTGAATCCGGTGAACCCGTATTCGGAACTCCCGCGCGAACGCACGTTCATGGTGCGGTGCAAGCTCGTTTTTTGAGGCGCCTCACGACGCAGCGCGGCCTTTCAAAATATATGATTGACTCCGTTTCATATTCCGGGCTGCATCCCCGCTTCATACAGCGAAGTGGAAGGCAATCGCAATGAGCGATCCCTTGCCCACATCGAGCGGAATCTGACAGGACGCATTTTCACTGACCGAAAACCCAACAAACAGAACCCCGGAACATATGCCAAACGCAGGAGTCACCATCGGAACCCCCACCCAGGGAGCAACCCCACCCGCCGGTTACGGCTTTCTCGTCGTCCAGAACGACGCCGTGAACAATCCCGGACTGACTGGAGGCACGGCCACAGTCGGCACGAGCACGAAGACGATCAAAGCCACCTTTGCATTGGCACCCTCGTCTGGTTACACGGTGTCATTTACGGCGCCGGTCAATCACACAGCGCCCGGGCCGGCATCACCTGTGCCGGTCGTCAAGGGTCTGACAACTACGGTCACAGTCACCTTTGGGCCTTGATTCGGACTTGTCGGAAAACTGGTGCACACAGCCGTTAATTTTCGGGCAGGATTCCCGCGTGCCGGGATCCGTGCTTGGCTAACTTCATGGAATCCGCCGATCGGGCTATGCGGGTTTTTGATATTGATTGGAATTTGCACCGTTTGGTGTGTCCCGACGACACATAAAATGGGCCGACAATGACATTGAATATCACAACATAAGGAACGATGCGGTTCAGAGCTTATCGGTTTGTTGCATTTTCCGCCTGCGGTCTGTTCCCCCTTGCCCTTGTTGCTGCCGAGGATCGTCCTTCGGCAAAGGTGGAGGAAAAGGAGCGCATCGTGGAGGCATCGCCTCCGCCCGCTCGGCCGTGGATACCCGCGGAGGTCGGAAAGGATCTTGTGCTGCGCGAAAAGGTCCGCACCGGGGAACTAAGCCGCGCGACCGTGCGGCTGTCCAATGAGCACCTGCTGCGTGTGAACGCAGGCACCCAGCTCGTCATCCTGCCCTCGCTGATCGCGGGCAAACCGCTGGGCGTGGAATTGCAAAAGGGCGAGATCTACCTGCACAGCCGCGGTCTTCCGACGGAGCTGGGCCTGCGGACGCCGGTCGTCACGGGCACGCCGCACGGCACGGAGTTCCGCGTGCGGGTCGAGGCAAATGGCACGACGACATTCACGATGTTCGACGGCGAGGTGGAGCTGGAAAACGCGCACGGCCGCCTGCGCCTCGGCAACAACGAGCAGGCGGTGATCGAGCCTGGGCGCGCGCCGCGCAAGACGGCGGTGATCGAGGCGCGCAACAGCATCCAGTGGTGCCTGTACTACCCCGGCGTGCTGCATGTGCCGGAGCTTGGACTGAGCGCGGCGGATGATCGGATTTTGCACGAGTCCATCGCGGCGTATCAAAGTGGCGACGTCCTCGGAGCGCTCGACAAATGGCCGGGCCGCTACCATCCCGCCTCGCCGGGCGGAAAGCTCTTCCGCGCGATGGTCGTGCTCGGCGTCGGCCAGGTGAATGAGGCTCGCGCCGCGCTTGCCGGGGTGGCAAAGGATGCGCCGGGACGCCATGCGATCGAGGAGATGATGGACGCGGTGAACTACGCCGAGCGCCGCGTGGATCGCGAACCCGCGACCGCCGGCGAATGGCTCGCGCGATCCTATTACGAGCAGTCGCGCGCAAGGCTCGGCCCCGCGCTCGCAGCCGCGAAAAAGGCCGCCGCCCTCGCGCCGGAGTCCGGCTACGCGTGGACGCGGGTCGCCGAACTGCTGTT
Organism: Chthoniobacterales bacterium; assembly: GCA_038238025.1. Taxonomy (GTDB): domain Bacteria; phylum Verrucomicrobiota; class Verrucomicrobiia; order Chthoniobacterales; family Chthoniobacteraceae; genus SXWH01. The sequence goes on along the minus strand of JBBRYC010000149.1, from coordinate 183 downwards.
CTCATTTGGAAAAACGCAGGACGCATCGAAGGCCCTCGACCGCGGCATCCGCCTCGCGCCGCGCAACGCGCAGGCGCACGCGCTGCGGGGCTTCCTGCTCGCCGCAGAAAATCACATTGGCCGTGCGCGGCAGTCCTTCGAGGAAGCCATCGCGCTCGACGGCGCACTGGCCAATGCATGGCT
>JBBRYC010000148.1:0-4599 GCA_038238025.1 Chthoniobacterales bacterium | reverse complement strand
CTCGGCGCGCTCGGTGCTGCGGAGTTCGTCGAAGGCGACGGCGGGCGCCTCGACGTGGAGATCGATCCGATCGAGCAGCGGGCCGGAGATGCGCTCGCGATATTTTTCCACCTGCTGCGGCGTGCAGCGGCACTGGCGCTTCTGGTCGCCGTGGAAGCCGCAAGGGTAGGGATTCCAGCGACGGTGACTTGAGCATGAAATCTCACCGTGGGCCGCAGAACAAGTGGTACCTTTCACCACTGAACTATTTCGACAAGTCTTGTCGAAGCGCCATTGTCTTCTCGTCCTCCGGTGCGAGCTTGGTGGCATGATCGAGAAGGGCGAGGGCGACGGGCTTTTGCGCGGGGAGGCTCTTGGCGACGAGAGCGGAAGTCGGCTGCACCCATGTCGGCGGGGAAACGCTTCATTCCGTCATCACCACCCGAGACAGCACGAATGGGGATTCTTCTGATTCATCCGCCGCCTGACGGCTGACGGAATGGATTCACAATCGTCAGCGAGCCTTCGATCACCTGCCCTTCGCACATGTCCTCGGAATACAGCCGGGCACACCCGGCCCTGAGCGCGACGGCGACGATGAGAGAATCCCAAAACGACAGCGAATGGCGCCCGCGCAGTTTGCACGCCGAGAGCATCGCGGATTCATCCACCGGCATTACCATGCAGCGCCGGTGAAACGCCCGCACCAGCCGCCCGATCCTCCCATCGTCAAAGCCCGTCTTGCGGATCAGATTCACGCACACCTCGTTCACCACCTGGCTGCTCACCACGCGGGCCCCGCCGGGCACCACCGCTGCCGCCGCCTTGCGCTTCACCGGATCGGTCCCGCGAATCAGCGCATCCAGTCACACGTTGGAATCCACGAAATCCATCGCGCCTCAAAGCCCCCGGCCATTCGCCTCATCCCGGGACAGCGGGAGAAAGCCGGGCACATCCACCGGTGAAGCGAGCAGTTTGGAAATAAGATCCTCCTCCGTGCCGTCGTCCTTCTTCACGAGGATGACATGCCCCGGCCCTTCAAAAGCCCCCTTCACCTCAAATGGCAACGCTAGCAACCCTTCGCGGATTTCGGTACCAAATTGCATCGCGGTTATGCGCGGAGGATGCTCGCGTCATGGGTGAAATGCAAGAGCACCATCAAGCATGGGCGGATGCTGCCCATAAAGTAGCATTCGCCGTCGGTGTAGGCTGGCAGGCGCTTTATACCGTGATCAATAGCCCGCTTCACACGGAACTTTCTCACAATTTCCTTTGCAGGTTGGTCAGGTATGTCTGCACGCGGTTAGAATATGCGTCGGGTCGGAAGCGCTTCTTAAGTTCTTCGAGCCGCTGAAGTCCTTCTTGAATCAACCTCGCTGCCTCTTTCTTGTCGCCTTTTGGTAGCTCGATCAGCATCGCGGAAGTCCTGCCCTTGGCATCGGCAACATCAATCTGCCACTCAGCAATGCCGGGATCCTTATTGGCCAACCGTTCGCTGATTTCCAGACTCTTGCGGTAGTTCTCCAGCGCGGCAGCGTTGTCTCCCTGTGCCTTCTGAGCCTCAGCGACTTCCTGATAAACGAATCCAAGGTCGTGCTGCCACTGCACATTGCCGGGGTCCTGCCTTGCCAGCCGCTCGCCGATTTCCAGACTCTTGCGGTAGTTCTCCAGCGCGGCGGCGTTGTCTCCCTGCACGCTCTGGATACCGCCGACATTGTTGTAGCTGAAGGTAAGGTCACGCTGCCACTCCGCATTGCCGGGGTCCTGCTTTGCCAGCCGCTCGCCGACTTCCAGACTCTTACGGTAGTTCTCCAGCGCGGCGGTCTTGTCTCCCTGCGCGCTCTGGATGCCGCCGACCTTGTTGTAGCTGATGGTAAGGTCGCGCTGCCACTGCGCATTGCCGGGGTTCTGCTTCGCCAGCCGCCCGCCGATTTCCAGACTCTTGAGGTAGTTCTCCAACGCGGCGGCGTTGTCTCCCTGTGCGCTCTGGATGCCGCCGACATTGTGGTAGCTGATGGTGAGGTCGCGCTGCCACTCCGCATTGCCGGGGTCCTGTTTTGCCAGTCGCTCGCGGATTTCCAGACTCTTGCGGTAGTTCTCCAGCGCGGCAGCGTTGTCTCCCTGCGCGCTCTGGATGCTGCCGACCTTATTGTAGCTGATGGTAAGGTCTCGCTGCCACTCCGCATTGCCGGGGTCCTGCTTTGCCAGCCGCGCGCCGATTTCCAGTCTCTTGCGGTAGTTCTCCAGCGCGGCGGCGTTGTCTCCCTGCGCGCTCTGGATGTCGCCGACCTTGTTGTAGCTGATGGTAAGGTCGCGCTGCCACTGCGCATTGCCGGGGTTCTGCTTCGCCAGCCGCTCGCCGATTTCCAGACTCTTGCGGTAGTTCTCCAGCGCGGCGGCAAGCTGGCCGGCGGCGCGGGCGATATCTCCGCGCTGGTGGAGCATGGCGCTTTGTTCCCGCTCGGCCTTTGCTTTAGCAGTCGGGTCGGTGGAGTCGGACGGGTGCTCTTCGTGGTAGCGGGCGATGCGGTCGTTGATAGATTTCATCAAGTCGAGGCGTCCGAGTTTGCCGAGACTGTCGCGAAGGTCGTATTGCATGAAATTCACCACTCCGTCTGCGGCGGTGCGGGCTTCGGTGGCTTTTTGCTTTGCAGTGAGGGCTGTGAGTTTGTCCTGCTCTGCGAGTTCTCTTTGGCGGGAGGCTTCGGCTTCTGCTGCGGTGGCGGCGTCTTTGGCAGCGAGGGCTTTGGCTTCGGCTTTGGTGGCGGCGTCTCTAGCCGCGATAGCACGCTCCTTTTCTCCCAACGCCCAAAGTAGAAGCGGGATGGTGACGGCGGCAATGAGGACGGCGGCAGCAGTGGCGAAGCTGAGGGTGCGCTGGCGCTTGCGGCGGGTCTGCTCGGCGGCGGCGGTTTCGCGCTGGCGGGTGAGTTCGGCGCGGCGTTCACCGAGCGCGCGGAGGCGGGTGGTGAGTTCGGCGGCGCTGGGCAGGCGGCGGGCGGGATCACCGTCCACGCAGAGGGAGATATCTTCGCGCAGGAGTTCATCCGGCACGTCGCGCTGCCAGCCTTCGGCAAGCGGGGCGTCCGCTTTCGCGGTGACGAGCTGCCAGAGCATCACGCCGAGCGAATACACGTCGCCCTGCACGGTGAACGGCCTGCCCGCGAGATACTCCGGCGGGCTGTAGGTGGGCGTGCCGCTGCTGTGCTGGATGGTCGCGCCGGTGAAGCCAGCGCCGGTGATGCCGTACTGCGCGAGCACGCTGGTGTCGGCGAGCGTGCCGATTCCGAAATCCACGAGGCGAGGGCGCGAGCGTCCGTCCTTGCCGGTGAAGATGAGCACGTTTGTCGGCTTGATGTCCTTGTGCAACACACCGACGGAGTGTGCGGCGGCGAGTGCGGTGGCCGTGGCGGCGACCAGTTCGATGCGATCGGCGAGCGGGATCACCGCGAGGCCACCCTGCTTTTCCGCCCATTGGAGAAGATTGCCGTCCGTGGCGAGTTCACTTTCCAAAAAGTAAGGCGGCTCGTCGAGACGGAGATCGAAGATGCGGACGATGTCATCGCGCTCGCCGAGCGTCTCGCGCAGCAGGCGGGTGAGGGTGACCTCGCGCTTGAGCGCGCGCAGCCGCTCGGCGTCGAAGCAAAACTTGTACGCACGCCGCTCGTGCGTCTTGTCGCGCTCGCCGGCCCACACTTCGCCGAAGCCGCCCGCGCCGAGCTTGCCCGCGATGCGCCAGCCGGGACGGCCGGGGATTTCCAAGCCCTCCGCCGGCCGCCAGCCGAGCGTCTCCTCGTCGCCGGGCCGCAGCGCGCGCCTGGCCTTTTCCCCATCGGGCGGCGCGACGAGCGGCGCACAGCCCGAGAGCCCGACCTCGAAGACTTCAATCGGCTCCTCGCACCCTTTGAAAAGATACGGCCCGTGCGCGAGCCAGGTAAGCGAAACATCCCCGACAAGATCGGGATGCGCGCGCACGAAATGCCGCGCTTCATCGAACGGCGAACGCGTGAGCAAGATCTGCCCGCCCGCCGCGAGTGACATGACGCGCGCGACGAGGTCCGCGGCCGGCGCGAGCACATCGGCCTGGCCGAGCGTGGTGATGTCCGCGACCTCGCCTGCGTGGATGCCCACGCGGGTGGTGAGCGGAAACGACGGCCACGGCATCGTCCGCAAATGATACTGCAAACACAGCGCGAAACGCACCGCTGCCGCGACGCTCGTCGTGCGCGCAAAATATCCGTCGCCGGTGTTCTTGATGAGCGTCAGATGCTCCTCCGCTGCGAGTCGCTCGACGAGCGCGTTGTGCAATTCCGCTGCGGCCTTGTAAGCCATCGCGCCATGTTTCGCCTTCAGGGTCGTCGAGTCGCAGATGTCCGTGAAAAGGAGAACGGCAAACTGAGTCTTCTCAATCTGAATAAGTGAAGCTGGCGGGGTGTCGGCCACGGATCGAAGGACGCTGATTTATCGCCAGAGTTTCCTGTCGAGCGTGCGGTATTGGATCGCCTCGGCGATGTGGTCGGGGGCGATGTCGGCGCTGTCACTGAGGTCGGCGATGGTGCGGGCGACTTTGAGGATGCGGTCGTGTGCTCGGGCGGAGAGGTTCAGGCTGTCCATCGCCAT
>JBBRYC010000147.1:0-5085 GCA_038238025.1 Chthoniobacterales bacterium | reverse complement strand
TCGGGATCGGCAATGACGAAATGCGCGAGCGCGACGCCGAGCGCCATGGCAGAGAAGATCCAGACCGTGAGGTAACGGTCGAGGAAGGACATCTTTTTGGAGACGGAATCAGACATGGGAAATGGGGCGGAGTGGTGAGGAAAAATCAGGCGACGGCGGCGGGTTCGTGCCAGGCGAGGAGGCGCAGGGCGTTCAAGACGACGACGATGGTGCTCCCCTCGTGCAGGACCACGGCGACGCTCAACGGAATGACCCCAAACCCCGAGGCGATCAGGAGCAGGGCGATCACGCCGAGGGCGATCACGAGGTTCTGGCGGATGATGCGCGCGCTGGCCCGGCTCAGGCCGATGGCGAAGGAGAGCTTGCCTAGATCGTCGCCCATCAACACGACATCGGCGGTTTCCAGGGCGACCGCGGTGCCTCCGGCACCCATCGCCACGCCCACCGTGGCCGCAGCCAGCGCGGGCGCGTCGTTCACGCCATCGCCGATCATTGCGATGACGCCACGATCCTGCTCCAGTTCATGAACGATTGTCAGCTTCTGTCCGGGCAGCAACTCCGCGCGGACATCGGTGATGCCGAGCTTTTCCGCGATCCGGCGGGCCACGGAGGTGTTGTCGCCGGTGAGCATCACGAGGCGTTCGATGCCCTGTGCCCGCAAGCGTTTCATCACCTCTCCGGCCAAGGGCCGCGGCTCGTCGGCGAGGGCGATGACGCCGATGAATTTTCCCGCGCGACGAATGATCACCGTGGTCTGCCCATCGGCTTCCAGCCGGGCGATGGTTTCCGCCAGCGGTTTCCCTTTCTCGGCTGCGGCATCTCCCGCAAAGGCGCGGATGGCTCCGACCAGAACCTCCGCGTCCTCCACGCGCGCCTGGATGCCTTTGCCCGCGAGATTCTCGATGTCGGTGGCCGAGGGGAAACTGAGCTTGCGCTCGTGGGCCGTCTTCACGATGGCGGCGGCCAGCGGATGGCTGGATTGCTCCTCGACCGCGGCGGCGACGCGCAGGACTTCGTCCTCCGGTGTGCCGTCAAGGCCGATGACTTGCGAGACCGCGAACTTGCCGGTAGTGAGGGTGCCGGTTTTGTCGAGCGCCACGGTGTTCAGGCGTCCGAGACTTTCCAAATGGATTCCGCCTTTGATGAGCACACCACGGCGGGCCGCCTGGGCGATGCCCGCGAGCACGGCCGCCGGCGTGCCGATGGCCAGCGCGCAAGGTGACGCGGCCACGAGCAACAACATGCCCCGGTAGAAACTCGCGCTCCACGTCCAGCTAAACACGAGCGGCAGGAGCACGATGACGAGGAGCGTGCCGATGAGCACCGCCGGCACGAAGCGGCGCGCGAAGGTTTCGGTGAATCGCTGGGTCGGGCTCTTTTGTTCCTGCGCTTCGGCGACGAGCTGCATCACGCGGGCGAGCGTGTTGTCGCGGGCCAGCCGGGTCATGCGCACGTCGAGCCCATTGTCCTGATTGATCGTGCCCGCAAAGACTTCGTCACCGGGCTTGCGGCTCACCGGCACGCTCTCACCGGTGATCGCGCTTTGATCGATGCTGCTTTCGCCCGCTGTGATGACGCCATCCACGGGCACGCGCTCGCCGGGTTTTACGACCACGATTTCATCCACGGCGAGTTGTTCCACCGGCACTTCTTCCAGCCGGTCGCCACGCTTCGTGAAGGCCGTGCGGGGCATGAGTTTTCCGAGAACTCCGACGGCATTGCGCGCACGATCCATCGCGTAGTGCTCCCCGGCATGACCGAGCGAAAACAGAAACAGCAGGAAAGCGCCTTCCGCCCATTCACCGAGCACCGCCGCTCCGACCGCCGCGGCGATCATCAGGAGGTCTATGTCGAACTTCCCACGAAAGAGCGCCGGCAAAGCCGCGCAGGCGACATCGTAGCCACCCGCCAGATACGCCAAAAGGTAGAACCCAAGCGCGACGGAATGCGGCAGGCCGAAGAATTTCTCACCGAAGAATCCAACGGCCAGCGCCAGTCCCGCGATGGCCACCGTCAACACGGCCCAGCGCTCTTGCATCCAGTGCGGGAGGAAGTGCGGAGCGTCGCCGTGATCGTGCTCCGAATCGCTGGGTTCCAGTTTTGCCGGGGGAGACTCAGCGGGCGGAGGTTCAGCGATCATGAGAGTGCGGGATCGAGGCTGGATAATGCCAGACGCGCCAGCGCATCGGGGCCGATGGGTTCCTCCGGCTGCCAGGGCAGCCAGGCGGTGCGGGTGGCGTGCTTTTCCACGACCTCGCGCAGGTAGCGATGCTCGGCCTCTTCGCGTCGCTGGAGCAGCGGATCGCAGGAGCCGCTTTGGAGCAGGCTTTGATTGATGACCCACGCAAACGGCTCGATGTGCGCGCGACGCAAATCTTCCTGCAAAGCGGTGGCCTCATGCACGGGCGTGGCTTCGGGCAGCGTGACGAGCCGGATGCGGGTGAACGCCGGATCGCGCAGACGCTCCAGCAGCCGCAGCACTTCTTCGGGCTGGATGGTGCGGGCCTGACGTTCCAGTTCGCGCTGATACGCCTCGCTCGCATCCAGCAGGAGGAGCGTGTGACCCGTGGGCGCGGTATCGAGCACCACGAAGCGATCCGCGCCTTTTCCGACCTCGCGGGCGAACGCGCGGAACACGGCGATCTCCTCGGTGCAGGGCGAGCGCAGGTCTTCCTCCAGCAAGGACCGGGTGGCCTCGTCCATCGCCGCACCTTGCGCGCGCATGACCTCCGCTTGATAGGCAGCGGTTTCGGCGGCGGGATCGATCTTGCCCAGCGTGAGCCCATCCACCTGACCCGCCAGCGTCTGCGCTACATGCGCGGCAGGATCGGTGGTGCTGAGATGCACGGCATGGCCGCGCTTCGCCAGCATCACGGCGATGGCGGCAGCCACGGTGGTTTTGCCCACGCCGCCTTTGCCCATCGTCATCACCACGCCGCTGCCCTGCTGCTCGATGGCGGCGACGAGGTCTTCCAGGCTTTCCATTTCCGGGAGCGTCCAGTCATCGCGCAGCGGCGTCGTGCCGATCGCTCTTTCATCGCCATCCAGCAGCACGCGCAGTCCGGCGATGCCGAGAATGTTGATCGGCCGCAGTGGCACGGTGAAACTGGGCAGGCTGCCCACGAATGCACTCGCCGACGCCAAGGCAGACGACCCGCGTTGCTGCATCGCTTGCGCGGTTCCATCCTCGGGGCACTTCGTTGCAAAGATGCCGTTGTTGATGAGGCACTGATTGCTCACGCCGAGGGCGCGCAATTCCCTGGACGTGCGCTCCGCTTCGCGCAGGGCCGCGAGTTGCGGACGGCTGACCAGCACGAGCGTCGTCGCCGCGGCATCGGCCAGCGTCTTGACGGTGGCTTCGTAAATGACGCGCTGTTTTTCCAAACCCGCGAGCGGGCCGAGACAGGACGTGCCGCTGGTGTTGGTGTCGAGGAATTGATCCCACGCCTTCGCCAGACTCATCAGCCGCAGCGTATGGCCGGTGGGCGCGGTGTCGAAGACCACATGATCGTAGTCCTTCACCGCCGCCGGATTTCCGATCAGACCGGAGAACTCATCGAAGGCCGCGATCTCGACGGTGCATGATCCGGAAAGCTGCTCCTCCATGCTGCGCAGCGCCGCCTCCGGCAAGAGGCCGCGCACGGGTCCGATCAAGCGCTCGCGATACGCCGCCGCGGCTTCGACGGGATTGATGTTCGCCGCATCCAGCCCCGGCGCACCGGCGATGGGCGTGGGCTTGTTCGTGAGTTTCGTCTCCAGCACTTCATCCAGATTGGAAGCGGGGTCGGTGCTCACGAGCAGCACGCGCTTTCCTGCCTCGACGAGTTTCAATGCCGTGGCGCAGGACAGCGAAGTTTTGCCCACGCCACCCTTGCCCGTGAAAAAGAGAAAGCGCGTGGTCCTGGCAGGATCGGGCTGATAAGTCGGCAGGCTCACGAGGCCACCGCCTCATCCTTGCCGAGCGCCGCGCGTAAGAAGGCTGGACGCTCTTCGGCGGTCGGATAGCGACCCTTCAGGCGAAGCTCGCCATCCAGGAAGATGAGCGGCAGCGCCTCCGTCTTCTCCGCCTCCAGCAAGGCTTTGACGGCTGGATTTTGCACGAAGGCCATCGGCTGCTGGCCGAGGTTGTAGCGTTCGATTTTGAGGCCGTGTGTGCCGAGCTGCGAGAGCATCGCGGCGAAGCTGACGAGATCAGGATCGATGCCGGTGCCGCAGACGCCGGTGGCGCAGCACATGGGCGGGTCATAGACTTGGATGGTTTTCATATTGGGATGGTTTGATTCGGAATGGTGGGCGCGGGCTCACGCGGCTTCAGCAGCCGGGAGGAGAAACGCGAGTAAGGTGATGGATCCGGTCAAAGGGTTGTGCCGAACAAGGCGCCCACGGCGGCGGTCAGGGCCATGGCCAGCGCGCCCCAAAAAGTCACTCGGGCGACAGACTTGCCGACGGATGAACCCCCGGCATGGGCGGCCACCGCGCCCAACAGCGCGAGGAAAAGCAGCGAGCTGCCGGACACCGTCCACGTCAACGCCGCCCGCGGCACGAAGAATACCAGCAGCAGCGGCAGCACCGCCCCGACGGTGAAACTGCCCGCCGACGCGAAGGCGGCCTGCACGGGCCGGGCGCTCAGCGTGTCGGAGATGCCGAGTTCATCACGGGCGTGGGCGCCGAGTGCATCCTTGGACATCAATTGCGTGGCCACCTGTTTGGCGAGGTCGGGATCGAGTCCGCGAGTGACGTAGATGGCCGCGAGTTCGGCATGCTCGTTGTCGCCGTCCGTCGCCAACTCCTTGCGCTCGCGCTCCAAATCCGCGCCCTCGGTGTCGGCTTGGGAACTGACGGAAACATATTCGCCGGCCGCCATCGACATCGCTCCCGCCACCAGCCCGGCCAGACCAGCGACCAGCACGCTGCTGCGGCTGGCTTCGGCCGCGGCCACGCCGACGATCAAGCTAGCGGTGGAAACGATGCCGTCATTGGCTCCCAGCACGGCGGCGCGCAGCCAGCCGACGCGGTGGGTTCGGTGTGTTTCAGAGTGTTTCATGGGCAATTGACCGTGGGTAAGTGGGCGGAAGAACAAGCGAC
>JBBRYC010000146.1:0-5304 GCA_038238025.1 Chthoniobacterales bacterium | reverse complement strand
GTGGATGCCGTGGCTGCGGCCGATCATCGGCGTCATCTTGAATTCCTTTGCGCGCTTCGCGATCACCTCACGCAGTTCGCGCAGATCCTTCAGCAAAATGTCCGATGCCTGTGCGGTCTGCACGGCGAGCGTGGTGTCGAGCACATCGCTGCTCGTCATGCCCTGGTGCATCCAACGGCACGCGGGGCCCGCGTAGCTCGCGACATTTTCGAGGAACGCGATCACGTCGTGATTTGTGCGCTTTTCGATCTCCATCACCTCGCTGAGAACGAACTTCGCCTTCTCGCGAATCGTCTTCGCGTCCTCCTTCGGGATGTGGCCGAGTTCCGCCTGCGCCTCGCAGGCGAGCGTCTCGATTTCGAGCCAGATTTCGTATTTGCGCTGTTCGGTCCAGATGGCCGCCATCTCGGGCAGCGTGTAACGGTCAATCATGAGGGCGCGGAAGATGTGAGCCGCCGCCGCGACGGGCAAGCACGGATGCACTGGGAGCGGCGACATTCCTGTCGCCGTCCTCCGACAGCGCCGGAGGCGCTCATTTCCCGAAAAAGTGGCGGCTGCGCTGATGATTGTCCTGCACCCTGCGGGATTGGAAATTGTCGCGACTTCGGCGCAGCGAAGACGGCGACAGGAATGTCGCCGGTCCCAGTGCGCCTCGGACTTCCTCGCGGCTTGCGCGAGACTCAGGAGTTCACGCCGCTTCCGCCGAGTGCGGCGCGCGCGGCTTCCAGCGCGGCGAGATGCACTTCGCGAAGCGGCACGCCCGCGCGCTCCGCGATGGCGCGGCAGCTTTCGAATTCCGGCGCGATCTGCAGCAGTCGTTCGTCTTTGAAGCCGAGCTTCACGGTCACTTCGCCGTGCCGCGTCTTCACCGTCTCGAAGCGTCGCGTGAGTTTGAGACGGTGGATTTTTGCCACGCGCAGTCCGAATGCGGTCGTCTCGGAAAAAATGATGTCGGCGAGTTTTTCCGCCGCGTCCTCATCGCACAGCACGGAGAGCATCGTGCCGGGGCGCGATTTTTTCATCTGCACGGGAGTGAACCACACGTCGAGCGCGCCCGCGGCGAGGAGCTGCTGCATCACCGCGCCGAGGATCTGCGGCGAGACGTCATCGAGGTTTGTCTCGATGCGCGTGACGGTATCGGTCTCGTAGCCGGGCATGGCTGCGTGCGGTGAAAGTTATGCGAGTTCGCCGAGGACGGCGCGGAGGACGTTCGGGCGGTTGGCGAGTTCGCGCGTGCCGAGGCCGTAGCCGATGCGCTCGATTTTCATCGCAGGCATGAGGCCGAAGCCCGCGGCGAATTCCGCGGCGATGCCCGCGCCGGTCGGCGTGATGAGTTCGTGCGGCTCGTCAATCTGGCCGAGCGGGATGCCCTTCAAAATCTCCATCGTCGCGGGCGCGGGCACGGGAAAAATTCCATGCGCGCACTTCACCGTGCCGTGGCCGTCGTGCAGCTTAGATACGAAGACTTTCTCCACGCCGAGCGCTTCGATGCCGACGCACGCGAGCACGATGTCCGCGATGGAATCGAGCGCGCCTACCTCGTGAAAGTGGACGTCCTCCGCGCTCATGCCGTGGATTTTTCCCTCCGCCTCGGCGATGCGGCGGAAAATCCCGAGCGCGTGCTTTTGCACGAATGGAGAAAGGTCGCTCGCCTCGATCAGCGTGCGGATCTGGCGATGCGTCCGGCCGTGGACATGCTCGTGCGGATGGTTGTGCTCATGCGCGTGCTGATCGCTGATCTCGTGCCCGTGCCCGTGCTCGTCGCATTCCTCATCGTGGTGCCCATGCTCGTGGCTGTGCTCATGCCCTTCGTGCGTGTGCCCTTCGTGCGTGTGTTTCAGCGCAGCGTGTCCCTCTGCGTGCTCGTGCGCGTGCTGATGCTCCGGGTCGTGGTCGTGCTCGTGGTGATGATGAACGTGACCTTCCTCGCCATGCTCGTGCGAACATCCCGGCCCGTGCTGATGCTCGTCCTTGTGTTCGTGGGAATGTGAGTGCGTGTGCTCGTGAGAATGTTCGTGCCCGTGTTCGTGCCCGTGCTCGTGTCCGTGCTCGTGTCCGTGCTCGTGATGATGTTCGCCGTGCTCATGGTGTGTCGCGCCGCCGTGGATGTCGAACTTCACGCCCTCGATGTCCTTCCGCTTTGCGCGGTCGTAGTGCATGTGGAAGTCGCCGATGTGCAGCTTGCTCAGCTCCCATTCGAGCGCGCTGGGTTTCACGCCGAGGTCAATGAGCGCGCCGACCATCATGTCGCCACTGATGCCGGAGATGCAGTCGAGGTAGAGAGCTTTCATAAGAGGAGAATTGTCAGGTTTTTTGCGGATGCAAACAGCGATCTCCGCAGCGCTATTTCGTGCCGGAGAGCAGCGCCGACTTCACCGCGGGGAGGCTGAGCGTCTTGTCGTACAGCGCCTTTCCGATGATGCAGCCGTGCAGCGCGGGGATCGTCGCGAGGTGCGTCACATGCGTCGCGGTGCCCACGCCGCCGCTCGCGATGAGCTGCCCGCCGAGCGGGACGATGGCCGCATTCACGCGCTCCGTCTCCCCGAAGTTCGGGCCTTGCAGCATCCCGTCGGTCGCGATGTCGGTGTAAATGATAGTGCCCGCGCCGGCCTTCACAGCGTTGACCGCGAGTTCGAGCGCGCTCTGGCCGGTCTCCTGCGTCCAGCCCTTCACGCTCACGATGCCGTTCTTCGCATCGATGCCCACCGCGATCCGCTCGCGGCCAAATTCGCGCGCCATCTCGCCGACGAATTCCAGCGACTCCGCCGCCTTCGTCCCGAGGATCACGCGCGCCACGCCTGCATCGAGCGCACGGCGGATGGCTTCGACATCGCGGATGCCGCCGCCGAGTTCGCACGGGATGCCGACTGCACCCGTGATCGCGCGGACGGATTCGAGATTTTGCTGTGTGCCCGAGAACGAAGCGTCGAGGTCCACGATGTGCAGCCAGTCTCCGCCCTCGGCTTCCCACTGCCGCGCAAATGCGGCGGGGTCGGAGGAGTAGATCGTTTTTTCCGAAGCACGGCCCTGACGCAGGCGGACGACCTGGCCGGACATGAGATCAATGGCGGGATAAAGGAGCATGAGCCGCGAAGGAGTGCCGCGTGGCGCCGTGCAAGGCAAGTGCGAGCGTGTTGGGAGTTTTGAATTCGGAATTCGGAGCGATGAGCGGAGTGGCGCATCCTCCGCAGCCGCCGACGGAAGGAGGCGGGCTGATCAAAATGACCGAAGACGGATGACGCGCTCGCAGACTTGCTCGGGAGGGTGCGGACACGGGCTTCCACCCACGCCGACTCATGCTATTTCCAAAGCGGCGCAGCTTGCTCTGAATTCCACTTGTCCCAGAGCGCGGATTTTTCTGCGAGGAGCGGGAGGAGGCTCGTGCCGTCCGGGGCGGTGTTGGTGTTCGTCGGAGCATTCGCGCGGGATGAAGTCCACGCCACGTTCGCGGCGTCGAGCGCGGTGGCCCCTGCGTCCATCGAAATCACCGGAGCATCCGCAGCGCGTCCCGCGGGCAGCGTGCCTTTCCACGACATGATGAATGGCACGCGGATGCCGCCTTCCCACAGATCGCCCTTGCCGCCGCGCAGCGGGGCGTTGCTCGATGTGAATTCCTTTGCCGGTCCGCCGTTGTCGCTCAGGAAAACGATGAGCGTGTCTTCCTCCAGACCGCTCTCGCGGAGTTTCGCGAGCACGCGGCCCACGCCGTCATCGAGCTGCGCGAGCATCGCGGCGAAGATGCGGCGCTGGATGTCGGGGATGTGCGCGAATTTTTCCATGTAGGCGTCCGCGCCCTGCATCGGGCTGTGGACGGCGTTGAACGCGAGATACGGAAACCACGGCTGCGCGCGATGCCTTCGACTGCGGCCATGCCGAGGTCGTCGGTCGCGCCGATGGTGTGGCCGGCGTTCGCGTTTGAGATCACTTCACGAGCGTCAGGAGGATCAGCCTCACGTCCATCACGCTCTTGCCGGGGACGCTGAGCGCCTTGAGCGTGAGCAGGCCGCGGCCGGCCTTGAGATCGAGCGTGCCGAGCGGGAGCGGCTTGAAGTCCTTCACAAAGGACTCCGCCCCGCGTGGCGCGCGGTCGTGGTTCGCGCCGTAGAGCGGCGGGTCGTGCGGCTCGCTGATGATTTTTTCCACGCGGCTGCCGCTGAGGCTGAGTTCGACTTTCGATCCGATGTCCGCTGCGGCACATGTGTAGTACACGACGGCCTCGTATTTCCCCGCGGTCGCGACTTCCACGTCCCATGTGATGCTGTCCTCGGGCTTCGTCCAGTGCGTGAAGAACGAACAGTTTGGCGCCTTCGCGCTTCGCTGCACGCCGCCGTGCGGGATGCCGTCGCGCGCGGGGAGCTGAGTGGTTGGAAACTCGGGGTAGCCGACGGTGAACGGTGCGGGATCCTTGTTCGCGATGCCGGGCAGCACGTCGGCCTTCCAGTCGGCGACAGCCTTCGTGAGGCGCGCGGTGATTTCGGGCTGCTCTTTGGCAATGTCGTGATCCTGTCCGGGGTCTGCGAGCATGTCGAAGAGCTGGCCGGCCGCATCGAGCCGATGCGTCTGCGTGCGCACGCTCACGCGTCCGCCCCAGTGGGAGAAAATCATCCGATCCACCCATTCGACCTTGGCGTCATTGGTGAGCAGTGGGCGGAGGCTGACGCCATCGAGCGGTTGTTGCGAAATGATCGGCACGCCGCAGAAATCCGCGAGCGTCGGCAGCAGATCGATCGCGCCTCCGATTTGCGTGACTCGTTTTCCCTCGGCGATTTTTCCCGGCCAGCGGATGAGGAACGGTGCGCGCACACTGCCTTCGTCGGTGCCGGCCTTCTTGCCTTTCATGCCGCCGTTCCATCGCCACGTGTTCGGGCCGTTGTCGCTGAAATAAATCACGATCGTGTTGTCCGCGAGCTTCAGTTCGTCGAGGCGGCGGAGGATGCGACCCACGTTCCAGTCGAGGTTTGCCGTCATCGCGAGCGAGCCGCGTGTGTCGGCGATGTCCTCCTGCTTGGGATTCGTCGCGCGCATTTTCAGATCGGCGTTTGCGAACGGCGCGAAAAATTCATCCGGCGCCTGCGCGGGCCAGTGCGGCGTGTTGTAGGGCACGTAGCAGAAAAAAGGGCGCGCGCGATTTTCCCCGATGAATTTCAGTGCGTGATTCGTGAGGTCGTCGGCGATGTAGCCTTCGCCCTTCACGAGTTCGCCGTTGTGCTCCAGCGGCGCGTCGAAGTAGTCGCCCCAGTGCCCCGAGCAGAAGCCGTAGTATTCGCCGAAGCCGCGCCCGCGCGGGTGATACGGATACTGCAT
>JBBRYC010000145.1:0-5328 GCA_038238025.1 Chthoniobacterales bacterium | reverse complement strand
CATCCAGGCCCTCGAGGCCGAGCAGGCGAAGCCGCAGGAATTCAAGGACGTGTGGACGAAGATGCAGGAGCTGCAGAAGAAGACCGAGGAACTGGAGAAGCAGATCGAGAAGCTCGGGAAAAAAGCCGGGCCGGAGAAGCCCGGTGCCGAACCATCCAAGCCTGCCGGGAAATGATTTGACCGCGCATTCATCGCACCGCTCCTATCTTGGAAATGGAACCTATCAATTGGAAGCGCGTGGTTGTTTTCGGCGTCGTGGGCTGCATTGTTTCCGCGGCTCTCTGGGCTGCGCTCAGGGGATACACGGGGATTTTCAACGTGCTAAACCTGCGAGTGTTCGTGGGCGTGATCATTCTGCTTCCTGCTTTGCTCGCCCCTGTTTTCGGTTTCAGTTCCAGCGTCGTCACTCAGAACAACGCGGAGAAGATCGTGCCAAAATCGGTCTGCGCGGTGGTGGCACTGTTTTCGGTGGTGGCGATTCTGGCCGGTGAATTCGGGGGAAGCATGATCACCGGAAAGCCGATTTCGTGGGAGAAATTCAATCTGATCTTCCTGGGGGTCGCTGCTGTGCTTCCGTTCCAGATTCCGCAGATTTTCAAAAAGAAATAGCGCGTGAGTGCAGGCGCGGGAGGGTGTCTGCGTGCGCGCCCTCGGTCCGTTTAGCGCCGGTTCACCAGCGCCTCGCGCATGACTTCGAGCGCCGGCTCGCGGTCGAACCATCGCTGAAAACTCAGCGCGCCCTGATGCAGCAGCATCGAGAGGCCGTTCGCGCCCTTCGCGCCGACGGTGTCGCCGGCGGCGAGCAGCGGAGTGCGGTGGCCGACGTAAACCGTGTCGTAGATGAGATGCGATGCGGTGAGATATTTCGCGGGGACCGGCGAGCGTTCGCCGGGATTCATTCCGAGCGCGGTGCAGTTCACGACGAGGTCGCAGTTCGCGAGCCCGATCTTCAGAAAAAGATCCGAGATGTCGCCGGAGGACACACGGTCGAACGGATAGATTTCCGAGATGTCGTCGAGGAGCGGTTCGAGCTTGTCGAGGCTGCGGTTCAGCAGTGTGAGCGCGCGGCACTGTTCCTCGGCGCACTGCATCGCGATGGCGCGTCCAGCCCCGCCGCCCGCGCCCAGCACGAGGATGCGGAGATCGCGCAGTTCGACGCCGAAGCTCTCGCGCACTGCGCGCGAAAAGCCGGGGCCGTCGGTGCTGAAGCCGGTGAGCTTGCCGTCCTTTCCGATGACGACGGTATTCACGCCGCCGGCGCGTTTCGCGCCTTCGTCGGCGATGTCCACGGCGGCGAGCACGGCGGGCTTGTGCGGGATGGTGCAGTTGATGCCGATGAAGCCCGCCCCGTGCAGCAGGCCGAGCGCCTCGGGGAGTTCCTCGGGGCGGATGTGCAGTCGCGTGTAACGCGCGGGGATGCCGAGCGCGGCGAGCGCGGCATTGTGCATCTGCGGCGATGCGGAATGCGCGACGGGATCGCCGATGACTGCGAGGCGGAGCGGCGGGTCGCAGTCGGCAGTGGCCGTGCGCCAGTCTCGCAAATCATCGAGCGAGTAAACTTCCTTCACGGAGTTCAGTTCGACGCGGAAAGTTTCGCCAGCGCGCGAGCAAAGCGCGCGAGCACGCGGTCGCGGCCGAGCACTTCCAATGTGTGATAGAGGCTCGCGCCGACGGAGCGGCCGGTCGCGCCGATGCGCGCGGGATGTACGAACTCGCCGACCTTCACTCCGGCCACCGTGGCTTGCGACTTGAGCGACGTTTCGAGTGCGGCGGCGGTCCATTCACCGAGGCCCGCATAGGCGGCGGTGAGTTTACGGAGATGATCGAGCGCGGCGGGTTTGCTGAGGACTTTCGCGACGGCTTCCGCATCGAACGGGAAATCCCCGGTGAAAAAATAATCCATCCACGCGGGAGCATCGCTGAGCTTCTTCAGTCGCTCGCGCACGAGGGCGAGCACGGGGAGCATTTCGGCGCGCGTGCCGAAGATGATGCCCGCCTTTTTCAGCCACGGCTCGACCTGGTCGGCGAGTTTTTCGAGCGGCATCTGGAGGATGTATTGCTGGTTCACCCAGTCGCATTTTTCCAAGTCGAAGTGCGCGGCCTTGCGGTTGATCTGCGCGGGATCGAAGCGTTCGATGACTTCGCTGATCGGCATGATCTCGCGGTCGTCCTTTGGCGACCAGCCGAGGAGACAGAGGAAATTTCGCACGGCCTCTGGCACGTAGCCGGCCTCGATGTAGCCATCCACCGACGCACCCTGATCGCGCTTGCTCATCTTGGTGCCGTCCTTGTTCAGGATGAGCGGGATGTGTGCGTAGCGCGGCGGTGTCGCGCCGAGGGCTGCAAAAAGTTCGAGGTGCTTCGGCGTGTTCGAGAGGTGATCCTCGCCGCGGATGACGTGCGTGATTTTCATCTCGATGTCGTCCGCGACATTCACGAAATGGAAAATCCATCCGCCATCGGCGCGGCGGATGGTCATGTCGGCCTCGGGCGAGCCGTCGCGGTTCTGCGACTTGCTGCGATCCACTTCGATCCGTCCGCAGACGAGATCCTCGAAGACGATCGGCTGGCGCGGCAGGCGGAAGCGCAGCGCCCCATTTTCATCCGCATACACATGGCCGGAGTCGCGCAGCTTTTGCGCGTGGCGCTCGTAGATCGCGCCTCGCTCACTTTGATGATACGGGCCGCAGTCGCCGCCGGCGAGCGGGCCTTCGTCCCAATCAAGCCCGAGCCAGCGCATGCCGTCGTAGATCGCCTGCATGGCGGCCTCGGTGTTGCGCGCAGCGTCGGTGTCCTCGATGCGCAGGATGAATTTGCCGCCGGTGTGGCGCGCGAAGAGCCAGTTGAAGAGCGCCGTGCGCGCGCCGCCGACGTGGAGGTAGCCGGTGGGTGATGGTGCAAAGCGGACGCGGACTTGTTCAGACATAGGGCGGCGGAGCGTGGAGATTTGGACGCGGCGTGGCAAGCGAGGCGCTCACTCGAAATACGTGTCGTCGTGGCTGTATGGCGGGGCGCAGCAGCAGAGGAAGCGCAGCGTCTCGCGCGCGGTGATCGTGTGCCATTCGCCGGGCGGTATCAGGATCGCGTCGCCGGGCGCGACATCGCGTTGCTCACCGCCGATCTCCATCGTGCCGCTGCCTTCGAGGACGAAATAGAATTCCTCGCTGATCCGGTGGTAGTGGCGCTGTGTCGCGCAGCCTGCGGGGACGGTGGCCTCGGCGAGCGACTGGTTTTTCACGGGTGCATTCGTGTGGTCGAGAATGCTGCGGATCGTCGAGCCGTCCTTCGTGGTGAAGGGGACTTGGGCGGCGAGGGTGAGGACGGTCATGGAGGGAGCATGGAATATTCAGCATCCGACATCCAACACCCAACTCTCGCACCGGATCAGAGGCCGATGGAGGCCAGAGCTGACGCATCAAAATCTGCGCGGCAGATCAGGAACCGACACCCGACACCCAATGCCCAGCGCCAGTGCAGTGTCAGCCACGCGCCAGCCGCTTCCCGGCGATCCGATTTTGATGCGTCATCCCTGGCCGGAGACGGCGCGAACCTTGACTCGGATTACTGCACGACTATCGTCCAGAAAATCCAACGCAGGGGAGCCGGCTGGCTGAGACGCGCGCAAGCGCGAACCCTTTGAACCTGATGCGGGTAATTCTGCCGAAGGGAGCAAAGCAAAGCCATGCCGCCTTTCCGCGCATGGCCTTTTTCTTTTTCCGCTTCGGCCTCTCAAATCTCAACCTTCAACTCTCAACTTCCCGCAATGATCGCCACCAAAGACTCCATCCAGCCGCACAGCAGCACCCAGCTTCCCGCCAGCACGCGCGTGTATCTGGAAGGCCGCATCCATCCCGGCGTCCGCGTGCCCGTGCGCGAGATCGCGCTTTCGCCGACGAAGACCTTTAGCGGCGAACTCGAAGCGAATGAACCCGTGCGCGTGTACGATTGCAGCGGCCCGTGGGGCGATCCGGCATTCACCGGCGCGTCCGATGAGGGTCTGCCTGCGCTGCGCGCAAAATGGATCGCAGCGCGTGCCGACGTGGCGGAATACGATGGCCGCGAGGTGAAGCCGCAGGACAACGGCTACCTCTCCGGCAAGCACGCCGAGTATGCGAGCAAGGCGGAGAAGAACCGGCTCGTGGAATTCCCCGGGCTGATAGGCCAGCGCCGCCGTCCGCTCAAGGCGAGCGCGGGGCATCCGGTCACGCAGCTTTGGTATGCGAAGCAGGGGATCATCACGCCGGAGATGGAGTTCATCGCCATCCGCGAGAACATGGGCCGCGCGAAGCTCGCTGAGATGTCGCAAGACATCGTCCGCGACGACCTCGACAAGCAGCACGCCGGTTCCGCGCAGGTGCAGAGCGAATACACGCCGTCCATCTTCCGCCGCTTCCCGCAGCGCATCCCGGCGGGGATCACGCCCGAGTTTGTGCGCGATGAAGTCGCCGCCGGCCGCGCCATCATCCCGGCGAACATCAATCACCCCGAACTCGAACCGATGATCATCGGGCGCAACTTCCTCGTGAAGATCAACGCCAACATCGGCAACAGCGCCGTCGCGTCGAGCATCGAGGAGGAAGTCGAGAAAATGCGCTGGGCCACCAAGTGGGGTGCCGACACCGTCATGGATCTCAGCACCGGCAAGAACATCCACGCCACGCGCGAATGGATCCTGCGCAATTCGCCCGTGCCCATCGGCACCGTGCCCATCTATCAGGCGCTCGAGAAAGTGAACGGCAAAGCCGAGGACCTCACGTGGGAGCTTTTCCGCGACACGCTTATCGAACAGGCCGAGCAGGGCGTGGATTACTTCACCATCCACGCGGGCGTGCTCCTGCGCTTTGTTCCGCTTACTGCTTCGCGCATGACGGGCATAGTCAGTCGCGGCGGCAGCATCATGGCCAAATGGTGCCTCTCGCATCACAAGGAAAACTTCCTCTACACGCACTGGGACGACATTTGCGACATCATGGCCGCCTACGACGTCAGCTTCTCCATCGGTGACGGACTGCGCCCCGGCTCCATCGCCGACGCGAATGACCGCGCGCAATTCGGCGAACTCGAAGTGCAGGGCGAACTCACCCGCCGCGCGTGGGCCAAAGGCGTGCAAGTCATGAACGAAGGCCCCGGCCACGTCCCCATGCACCTCATCGAGGAAAACATGGCCAAACAGCTCGAATGGTGCGGCGAAGCCCCGTTCTACACCCTCGGGCCGCTCACCACCGACATCGCCCCCGGCTACGACCATATCACCAGCGGCATCGGCGCCGCCATGATCGGTTGGTACGGCTGCGCTATGCTCTGCTACGTCACGCCGAAGGAACACCT
>JBBRYC010000144.1:0-5445 GCA_038238025.1 Chthoniobacterales bacterium | reverse complement strand
CGTCCCGGCATGGCGCTCACGGCGTGGCTGGAACTCGCGAAGGAGCCGCAGAACGGCTTCGCGCTGCCGCGTTCCTCGGTGCTGCGGCACGACGGGGCGACGTGGATTTTCGTGCAGTTGGAAACGGAAAAATTTGTGCGCAAACCCGTGACGCTCGTCGCGCCGCTCGACGGCGAGAAGGGGTGGTTCGTCGCCGAGGGCGGTGGAATCAAGGCGGATGATCTGATTGTCGAAACGGGAGCGCAGGCGCTGCTGTCCGAGGAACTGAAGGCGCAGGGCGGCGGGGAGAAGGACTGATGAAATCAGCCCATGCCATCGCGTGCCGACGAGAGCGGGTAGGCATGTCTCGGGTAGCGTGGGCGTCCCGCCCGCAGTATTCCTCGTCTCGCGGAATACACTCGAACGTCGTTGGCGTACGGAACGCCTTTGATCATCCGCCGGGTGCCACGCGGGACGCGCGGCACGGCAGGCGGGACGCCCACGCTACCCGATGCACGCCGTCGTGTTTGCGCGCGAAGTTCGAATGCTGACGCGCATCGTCCAACTCTCGCTGCGCTTCCGCGGCATCGTGCTCGCGCTCGCGGCACTGCTGCTCGC
The DNA here is from genome assembly GCA_038238025.1 of Chthoniobacterales bacterium. Lineage (GTDB taxonomy): Bacteria > Verrucomicrobiota > Verrucomicrobiia > Chthoniobacterales > Chthoniobacteraceae > SXWH01. The sequence continues at coordinate 4,848 of JBBRYC010000144.1, read as the reverse complement.
GTGGGGTGCGTATGTCGCTTCGCGCGCGCCGCTCGATGTGTTCCCGGAATTCGTGCAGCCGCAGGTGACCATCCAGGCGGAGGCTCCGGGGCTCGCGCCGGAGCAGGTGGAGACTCTCGTGACGCGGCCCATCGAGAGCGCGGTGAATGGCGCGGCGGATCTCGAATCGGTGCGCTCGGAGAGCATCCAGGGGCTGAGCGTGGTGACGGCGGTCTTCAAGCCTAGCGCGAACATCTACATCGCGCGCCAGGCGCTCTCGGAAAAACTTTCCACGCTCGCGCGGCAGATGCCCGACGGCGTGCGCGCGCCCGCGATGTCGCCGCTCACGTCCTCGACGATGGATCTTTTGAAGATCGGTCTCCTCTCGGAAAAGATGACGCCGCGCGAGCTGCGGACATTCGTGGACTGGACGCTGAAGCCGCGCCTCCTCTCGGTGCCCGGCGTCGCGCGCGCGAATGTCTTCGGCGGCGAAGTCGAGCAACTGCAAGTGCAGGTGCAGCCTGAGCGGCTTGCGGCATTCGATCTCACGATCACCGACGTGCTCGACGCCGCGAAGGCGGCGACGGGTGTGCGCGGCGCGGGGTTCATCGAGACGCCGTCGCAGCGGATCGTGATTCAGACGGACGGCCAGATTTTCACGCCCGAGCAGCTCGGCGCGGTCGTCGTGCGAAAGGGTGCGCCAGTCGTGCGGCTGCGCGATGTCGCGCGCGTGGTGATCGGGCACGAGCCGAAATTTGGCGACGCGCTCGTGATGGGAAAGCCGGGCTGCCTGCTCACGCTGGCGAGCCAGTTCGGAGCGAACACGCTCACGGTCACGCACGCGCTGGAGGAGGCGCTCGCGGAGCTGAAGCCGCTCTTCGCGCGGCAGGGCATCACCGTGTTTCCGGCGCTGCACCGGCCCGCGACTTTCATCGAGACGGCGCTGGCGAATGTGCAGTCGTCGCTGATGATCGGCGGCGCGCTTGTGGGCATCGTGCTGCTGCTCTTCCTGCTCGATTTTCGCACGGCGTTCATCTCGTTCGTTTCGATTCCACTCTCGCTGCTCACGGCAGTGCTCGTGCTCGATGCGTTCGGCGTCTCGCTGAACACGATGACGCTCGGCGGCTTCGCCGTCGCGATCGGCGTGGTGGTGGATGATGCGATCATTGACGTTGAAAACATCCTGCGCCGGTTGCGCGAGAATGCGGCGCTCGCCGCGCCGCGCCCGCTCTGGCGCGTGGTGCTCGATGCCTCGATCGAAGTGCGCAGTGCGGTCGTGTATGCCACGTTCGTGGTCACGGTCGTCTTCCTGCCGGTGCTCACGATGTCGGGATTGCAGGGGCGTTTTTTCGGGCCGCTCGGTGTTGCATTCATCCTGTCGGTGCTCGCTTCGCTCGCGGTCGCGCTCACGGTCACGCCCGCGATGTGCCTCGTGTTTTTGAAAAATGCGAAGGCGCACGAGGAGCCCGCGTGGGTCCGCGGGCTGAAGTCGCTGCATCGTGATTGGTGTCTCTTTTTTGCGCGCTGGCCGCTCGCGACGATCCTCGGTGCGCTCGTGCTGGTCGGCGGCGCGTGCTGGATCGGTGCGACAAAATTTGGCGGTCAGTTGCTGCCGGATTTTCGCGAGGGGCATTTCGTCGTGCAGGTCACGGCGCGGCCCGGCACTTCGCTCGGCGAAATGCTGCGGCAGGGCGAGCGCATTTCCACGATGATGCTCGCGAACGATCACATCGCGACTGTCGAGCAGCAGGTCGGGCGCGCGGAGGCGGGCGAGGATACGTGGGGGCCGCACAAGAGCGAATTTCACGTCGAGCTGAAGCGCGGCACGACGCCGGAGCAGGAGGTCGAGACGCAGAAAGCGCTGCGCGACATGCTGGATGAATTTCCGGGCATCACCAGCGAGGTGCTCACTTTCCTCGGCGACCGCATCGGCGAGACGCTGACCGGCGAGACGGCGCAGGTGGTGGTGAATGTATTCGGCGATAATCTTGATCTGCTCGATGCGACGGCGCGCGACATCGCGAAGCAGCTCGGCGCGGTGACGGGCAACGCCGACGTGCAGGTGAAATCGCCGCCGGGCCTGCCCGTACTCGCGGTGCATCTGCGCCCGGAGCGGCTCACGCAATTTGGGTTCCGTCCGCTCGAAGTGCTCGATGCGGTGCAGGTGGCATTTCAGGGCGCGGATGTCGCGCAGATGGTGCGAGGAAGCCGCATTTTCGAACTCGCCGTGATCCTCGCCGACGACGCGCGGCGCGAGCCGGAGAGCGTGGGCGATCTGCTCGTGACGAATGGCGACGGCCTGCGGATGCCGCTGCGTCAGCTCGCCGATGTGGAGTTGACGAACGGGCGATACAGCATCCAGCACGATGGTGCGCGCCGACGGCAGACGGTGACGTGCAATGTGGCGAAGCGCGATGTGTCGTCCTTCGTCGCCGAGGCTCGCAAGCGTGTGGACGAAAAGGTGAAGAAGCCCGCTGGCGTGTATCTCGAATGGAGCGGCGCGGCAGAGCAGCAGGTGAAGGCGTGGCGCGAGCTGGTTGTGCATTCGCTCGTCGCGTTTGTTGCGGTGGTGATTTTGCTCACGCTCGTTTTTCGGAAGGCGCGGCATGTCCTGCTCGTGCTGGCGAATCTTCCCTTCGCGCTCGTCGGCGGTGTGCTCGCGGTTTTTGCAGGCGGCGGATTGCTCAGCATCGGATCGCTCGTCGGCTTTGTGACGCTCTTCGGAATCAGCACGCGCAACAGCATCATGCTCATCTCGCACTACGAGCACCTCGTGCTCGGCGAAGGCGCGCCGTGGACGCTCGAAACCATCGCGCGCGGAGCGGGCGAACGTGTCGTGCCGATCCTCATGACCGCGCTCGTCACCGCGCTCGGTGTGCTCCCGCTCGCGCTCGGCAGCGGCGAGGCCGGACGCGAGATCGAAGGCCCGATGGCGATCGTGATCCTCGGCGGGCTCATCACTTCGACCGCGCTGAATTTGCTCGTGCTCCCCGCGCTCGCGTGGAAGTGGGGGCGCTTTGCAAAAGTGGGGAGCGCCGAGGATGGGCCGTAGCGTTCCGGGTGGAGCACGCGACTCGCGTGCTGTCTGCGGCGACCCGCCGCAGACATCCGCAGGATCGGTGTTTGTTCGTTGATCCTCAGATTTCCGTGTGCGCTCCAAATCTGCGCACGCAGCCTGCATCGTGGAACCGTCGGGTGTTTCCGGCGAGTCGCCGGAAACAGCACGCGAGTCGCGTGCTCCACCCGAGAACTCCGTGCCACTCCCAATCGCGTGTCGCGGTGCGAAGATCCCATTTTCAAGATCGCGATGGCCGTGATTCCGATGTGTCAGCTTCGTCCGTATTTTTCCCGTTATACAGCGACTCCGCGATTGACTTCACACGCGCTCAGGCGGAATTTTCACGCAGTTCTTTCCCAACGATTTTTGGGTGAAGTGCGAGGCTCGCGGGCAGCGCGGGGCTTTTGCACGGAACCCACTCAATTTGCCCTGCGTTGTCCGAGTAGAAGGTGGAAAATCCGAACCGGTAATTAAAACAACACAAGAGGGTCAGGGTGGGCGTGTTTAGGTCATGCCTTCATTGGAAGACCGAACGCGCGCCCCAGGCTTCTCGCCCGTAACCTATGGGGGAACGGAGCATCCGCCGTGACGGCAAAGGTGGGGCAATCCTTTCGCAAACGCTCCAGTCGCATTTCGTGATTGGAGCGTTTTCGTTTTTTGGCGGGGTGCCCAGCGTCGTACGATACTGATCTGGGGAGAGCGAGTGCTAGCCTGCATCTCTCACACAGTGCGGGAGCAAAGGGCGGCGACGCAAAAAGTAGCTTGGGCTTTAGCCCAATCCCACGGCGTTTTTGGGCTGAAGCCCGAGCCACTTTTTGCGCAGGCCACGCCGCCACACACTGTCGCGCTTCGCGCAGGGTGTGTGAGAAATGCAGGTTAGAACTTGCGAACGGGGAATGGGTTGTCCGCGGAAGACACGAAAGAGCACGGAATGGAGACGATGTGAATTCTGTGCCGCTCGCCATTTCCGTGAATGGTCGTGATCGCGAGATCGTCGGCCTACTTTGCGCTCCGCGCAGCCGTTCGCCGTCACCCGCTTTTTTGATGTGTGACTCCTTGGGAAAATAGCGCGGTTTTCGGAAAATGGGCTCCGCCGAGGTTCCGCAATGCCTTGGGGATGGGCGTTGTAAGCCTCCGCAATAGGATGTGTTTTTCACTGAGATTGCTGTTGAGCCGAGGGGTGGCATCCGGTAGCTTTTCGGCCTGCAATTTTTCCACGCAAAAACGCCCATATTTTTCCAATCAAAATGACCGAAGAAACGCCCGCGGAAGCGCCCAAGAAAGTCGAGAAACAATACAACGCGGATGACCTTCGTACGATGAAGGGGCTGGAGGCGGTGCGCGAGAAACCGGGCATGTACATCGGCGGCACGGATGAGCGGGCGCTGCATCATTGCATCAATGAGGTGCTCGACAATTCGGTGGACGAATTTCTCGCGGGGCACTGCTCGCACATTGATGTGAACATCCACAGCGACGGCTCGATTTCGATCAAGGACAACGGGCGCGGCATCCCGGTGGACATTAACAAGGACTCGGGGTTGCCGGGCGTGGAGGTGGCGCTGACGGTGCTGCACACGGGCGGGAAGTACGGGCAGGGGAATTACGAATACTCGGGCGGTACGCACGGCGTCGGCGCGAAGTGCGTGAACGCGGTGAGCGAGTGGTTCAAGGTCGAGGTGCTGCGCGATGGGAAGATTTATGCGATCGGATTTGAGCGCGGGAAGACCACGCAGAAGCTGAAGGTGATCGGCGAACTGAAGAAAAATACGACTGGGACGAACATCACGTTCAAGCCGGACCCGCAGATT
>JBBRYC010000143.1:0-5727 GCA_038238025.1 Chthoniobacterales bacterium | reverse complement strand
CGCCGCGCGCATCGGGATGACGCGGGTGCGCATGTCGGTGAAGTAGCGCCAGTCGGTGACGAGCGACCACGCTTTCGCGACTTCCTGTTTCGCGAGTGCGGCCTTGGCTTCGGCGGATTGCTTGGTGATGAATTCGCGCTCCTCGAGGAGCAGCTTCGCGGCTCGCGCGCGGTCGGCGAGGATCGCTTCGGCTTCGGCGATCAGGCCGCGGATGTGCGCGAGATCGACGTCGGCAATGGGTTGGTTTTTCCAGCCGGCGAGTTTCGCGGTCGCGCTGTCCACGACGAAGGCGCGCACTTCATACGGCTTGAGGTCGAGCGCGATGCCGCCGGGGCCGGCGGCGCTGCGCCCAGTCACGGCGTCGCGCACGGTGGCGCCGGGGACCATCACTTCGGCATGCACAGGCCAGTAGCCCGGATTGGCGGCGATGAACCACAGCTTGCCGGCGTCGCGCGCTTCGCGGAGCACGAGATTCGTCTGCAAGGAAGTGCCGAGCGCGGGCTCGAATTTCGTTCGCGGCAGTGCGCGCAAAGTCCGGGCGAATTCGCGCAGCGGCTGCTCGTGGCCGGTCTGCATCACGAGATCGCAGAAGCCCCACATAAGGATTTCGGGATCGGTCGTGAGCAGGTTTTGCGTGAAGAGTTCGCGTGCGTTGTCTCCATTCGGCAGCGCCTGGTAGGTCATTTGGAAAGGCCGCGGCCAGCCGTCGCGCGGCTCCAGCGTCTCGGCGAAAGTCTCGTGCTCCTGCCAATGGGTCATCACGTAAGCGGCGCGATTCGTGGGCTGGTTGAAGGCGCGATTGTATTCCTCGCTAACGCTCATCTCCCACGCGGCGGGCCACGTCTCGTTGCGCGGGATGGGGACGAGCGAGGCGTAGCGCTGCGTGGCGTGCGTCCATTTCGGAAACCACAAGCCGGGCTGATTCTGGAAGACTTCGGGCGACCATCCGAACTGCCGCAGGTAGTCGCGCACCGGCAGGCCGCTCGCCTTCCAGCCCTGCGCGTGCTGCACGTCCACGTAGAGCGAAACAAGGAGGGGCGACATTCCTGTCGTCCTCGCGGCGCCAGCCGCGCGGGAGATTGGCGCTTCGCGCGGAGTGTGGGTCGGCGACAGGAATGTCGCCGCTCCTTGACCGAGTTCGCGCTGCATCTTCGCGAAGAAATCACGCGTCTTTTCCGTGCGCCATTGCAGCCACTTTTCCTTCATCGGCGGCGCGAGGAGAAACGCGGCGCGCTGCGCGAAACGCTGCGGGTCGTTCGCCGCGCCGGGGACTTTCACGCCGGTCTCCGCGACGAAGCGCGCGAGGGTCACATCGTCGAAGCTCGTGCCCAGCGGGTCTTTCAGCCCCTGCGTGGTGAAGCTCGGCAGGAAGTCGCCGCCGAGATACGCGGTAAAATTCACGCCGAGAAAATTCGGTTGCCCGGCAAACTTCCGGTGCAGGTCGCGCGCGATCTGCGTCATGCTCGCCTCGACGCGCGGGTGCAGGAAATTCAGCCCGTAGCGGCCGAGCCAGTTCCACGGCTGCGCACCCGCCTTGTCCACGAGATAGGGCGTGTCCGCGCCGAGCGCGACCTGCCCGTCGTTCACGGGAAACGCGCGGATGAGCGTGTTCGAGCACACGTATTCGAGGCTCGCGATGACCTTGATTCCATTCTCGCGAAAGACGCGCACGGCGGTGTCGCGCGGGTCGGGCAGGATGCGCGAATCCGCCGCGCCCGGCGGCGCGGTGAAGCCGGTGTTCGACTCAAAGTATTGCAGGCAGCCCATGACATGAAGGTTCTGCCCCGTGAAGCGCAGCCACTGCGCGTAGTGCTCCGCCGCATCGAGGTCGTGCGCGAGCGCGCGGCACATCGCGAGCACCGGATCGTTGTCGCGTTCGGTCTTGCCGAAACGTTTCTCCGCGTCTGGCGCAGGCTCAGGGAAAAAGCCGAACGTCTTGCCGAAGCCGCCCATCGCCGCGGTGCGCTCGGTGCATTGGCCCATCAGGCGCGCGCCGGCATCGGCGAACTTCAGCGCGGGCAGCCCGTTTTTGATGTGGGAAATTTTCAGCCGGCTCGCGGCGGCTCCGGCGGCGTCGCGCTGGAGGTTGGAGAGATTGATCGCCGTCGCGCCCGGATCGGGCCGGTAGATCCACGACATTGTCTTCATCTTTCCACTTAGCGGATACTTCTGTCCCGTCCACGTCGCCGGGCCGTCCTTCGACGTATGCGGCGCATTCGCCGACGTGCAGGAGACGCCGAACCAGCGCTGCACATCGTCGGGAAACTCCAGCTCCATGAGATAGAAATCGCCGGGATGTTTGAACTCGTAGCGGTGCGAGATGAGCGCGCCCTGATCCGGCCCCGTCTCGCGGTAACGCAGGCCGTTGCGCTCGGTGATCGTCGGCTTCGTGACGAGGACGCCGCTGCGTTTTGCTCCGCCCGCTTCCTGCCACTGGATCGGGCCGTCGGGCTTCGTATAATCAATTTCCGCCTCGACCGAGAGATCGAGGCCGTCGGTGAGCGTGTCGCCTGCGACTTCGCGCATCGACACTTTGCCCACCACGACGAACGGCTCGGGGATGCGGTCCTCCAGCAGCTTGCCGCCGCTCGTGAGCTTTGCGGTAAAAGTATAAATGCCACGTGGAAGCGGGCCGACGCTTGCAAGCAGGGACGTTCCTTTCGCTTCACCACTTTTCACCGGCGCGAATTTTCCTGACTCGTAGCGCTGCACCTCCCACGCGAGCTGCGCCGAGGCGATGCCCGGCGGCACACTCACGCGCATCTCCAACGGCGCGGTATCGCGGAAAAAGAGATACGGCTCGTCCGGGCTGCTGAGCAGGATCAGTCCGGCGTAAGCGGGGCGCGCGGTCTCCTGCTTGTAGTTGAGCGCAGTGCCGGGGCGTCCTTGCGCGGGCTTCCAAGCGCGATCGTCAAAGCCCGGCGCGCTCATCTCCACCCGCGCGGCTAGCGGCTCGCCCGACGCATTCTTCCACGAGCCATCGCTGGCGATGCGCACGACTTCGCCCGACTCCATCACGACCGTCAGCGTGAAATAGACATAGGGCGCAGCGCCGTTGCGCGCGACGTGCAGCGCGACCGCATTCGGCCCCGCGCGCAGCAGCGGCGCGAGGTCGAGCGATTCGCAACTGAACATCTCACCGCCGATGAAATTGAGGCTCGGGCGCACGAGCATCCCATTCGCACTCGGTACCTCCCGGCCATTGACGAAGAGCGAACACATCATCCCCACGTCGCCCACCGCGCGCCAGATTTTGCCCGCCGGCAGCGTGAACTCCTTGCGCCAAAACCCCTCGTGCATCTCGCGCGCAAACCGCACCGACTTCACCTCCACCGTCGCGCCGTCCGCGCCTGCAAACTCCAGCTCAAAGCCATCGGGACGTTTGATGCTGTCAGTCTTGAACGCGAGCGTCTGCCACACCGCGCCGCCTTTGAGTTTCGCGCTCACGCCCTCGGGCTTCGCCCGTTTGCGATTGGTCTGCCGCGTCGCCTTTCCCTCGGGCACTTTTCCACCCGCGCGCCCGTCGCACCACGGGAGGAAAGTCACGTCCCCATCGCTCGCCGCGCGCAGCGTGACACTCACGGTCATCGGCCCTTCCCACAGATGCACGCGCTCGGCGTGCGGCTGTTTTCCCTCGTAGTTTCCCCAGCCGAGCAGCGCGCCGTCTTTGCCGAGCACAAAATTGACCGCGCCATCTTCCGTCTTTTGTAAGCCGTCGAGACCACCGGAGAGGAACGTGATGTTACCCCGATGCGTATCCGCGAAAGTCCACTCTGCTTTCCCGTCTTTGCTGAGGAAACTTTCCTTGCGCGGCTCCAGCAGCAGACCCATTGCATCGAACAAATGGGCGGTCGTGAGGTGCTTCGGTTCTGCCGCTGCGGTTTGAGCTGAATAGTCGAGTAAACCCAGAGCACAGAGGAGGAGGATTCGTTTCATGGGCGGATCGGCGTTGGGCGGGTGTGAGGAGATTCGCGCCTGTTGTGTGTGCTCGTCGGCCTTTAAGGAAGGCTGCCGGCCTTTTTCCGCTCGCGGTGGAGCAATTCGGAAAGCTCTTTCACAGTCGCGGCGTGCGCGGGATCGGTCGCGAGATTGTGATACTCGCCCGCGTCGTTGTCGTAGTCGTAGAGTTCGGTGCCTTCGCGGCCTTCGTTCCATTCGATCAAGTGCCAGCGATCGGTGCGCAGCGAGTAGCCGGTCACGTTGGCGTTACGCACGTTGTAAGTGATGGCGCAGTCGTGCACCGACTTACTCGGGTCACTTAGTAGCGGCGTAAGACTGATGCCTTTCACTTCATCGGGGATTTTCAATCCGCAGAGGTCCGCGACGGTCGGGTAAATATCGAGGAACTCCACGAGGCTGCGGCACACGCCGGGCTTCACGCCCGGCGCGGCGACAATGAAGGGCGCGCGGCAGCATAGCTCGAAGAGCGTGAACTTCGTCCACCAGCCGTGCTCGCCGAGGTGATAGCCATGATCGCCGACGAAGATGACGACGGTCTTTTCCCATAATTGCAAACGATCCATCGTGTCGAGCAGCCGGCCTACTTGGGCATCGGTCTGGGTGGCGCCAGCGTAGTAGTGCGAGAGAAAATCCATCCGGTCTTCGTCGGTGAACTTATTGAATTGATCCAAGTTGCCCCCGCCTCCGAGAGAATGCCGCAGCAACGGCGTGGCGTCTGCGGGATCGCGGTTCAACTTCAACGAACCGGGCGGAAACATCGCGGTGTATTTCTTATTCACGAGAAAGGGATCGTGCGGCCGGTGAAAGCCCGCCGCGATGAACAACGGCCGATCGCCGAACCGCTGCATCGCGTCCACCGCCTGCACCGTAGTCTGACCGTCCGCTTGATCCGCGTCGTCGCCTTCCATGTCGCCGACGACGCACCACTTGAAAAGATTGCCCGTAAGATTGCGCGTGCGTCCTTCACTGCCCTTCTTCGTCGTCCGAAACATGCGGGCGTCCTCCCACGACTTGCCAATATCGAGCATCGGATTTTCGATCTCACCTTCGACGAGTCCCGCGTGCAGAATCTTTCCATACGACACCGCGTGTCCGCCGCTCTGCCGGAAAAGCTGCGGCAGCGTCACCGTGTCCGGCAGCTTTCTGCGAAAGAAGGTGTTGTTAGGCGTTGCTCGCGCTCTATAAATCACAAATCCAAAAGCCCGGAAAAAACTATGAACACCAACAACCAGAATCCACAAAACGCTTCCAACCCCATCACGAACCCAAAAGGCTTGAGTCGCTATAGCATCGCGCGACTCATACTGGTTGCAGCCGGAGCCGGAATCATCATTCAAGCACTCAGGATTGCTGCCAACGCATTATTCCACATTAGCCCTTCCTCCGAATGGTTGCCCTTCATCAGCGGATTCATCGTCGTCGTCGTGGCCGCGTCATTTTTCCACCACTTCAGCACGGGCGGCAGAGATAGGCAGCTTCTACCGAAGAATACCAAATGACCGCAACGCCTAACCATGCGCTGCAGCGAACAGCTCCGTGCGTCACGGCACCTGCTTCCGCCGCCACCTTTCCGCCCACCATGCAGGTGCCGCGCCGCACTGCGCTGTCGCTGAGCTTGGGGTCGTTATCCACCACACCATTCACCTCCGGGCGCGTGCTGGTGAGCATCGAGGTGCGGCTGGGATTGCAGACCGGATACTGCACGTAAGCGCGATCAAACCGCACCCCGCGCGCGGCCAATCGGTCGATGTTGGGCGTCTTCGCTTG
>JBBRYC010000142.1:0-6190 GCA_038238025.1 Chthoniobacterales bacterium | reverse complement strand
GGCGTCCCGCCTGCCGTGCCAAGCGTCCCGCTTGGCACATCGGAGAAGGACAGGCGTCTCTCTCGAAATCACGCACACAGATGCCCGATGTCCGACGCAAGATGCGTCGGACGGCAGGCGGGACGCCCGCGCTACCCGAGCAATTCGCGCATGCCGCGCGTGAGGATCGCATCCACCTCGTCGGAGCAATTCGCCACGCTCACCTCATAGCCGCCCTTCGGATACTCCTCCTTCACCGGGATGTACCATGGCCCGCCGTCGCCGTACGCAGCAGTCGCCACAAAACGTGCGCCAGCGTTCTGCTGCGCGCGGAGCTGGTACTCGACGAAACATTCCGCCGGCAGATGCAGCATCGCGACACCGCCGAGGTGCAGCGCGCTGAGGATGATCGGCGTGCGATTTTCCAGCCGTTGCATCCAGCCGAGCGTCATCGCGGGACGGATGCGATTCGCTGCGACGTTCGCCTTATTCGCGACCATCTCGCGCAGCTTCTCCGCGACGAATACCGGATTCGTCCGCGGCAGAATCTCGTGCGTCTTCCACGACACCGCTCCGACCGGCGCGGGACTCAGCGATTTTTCGGAGGCGACGATGCCGTCGTAAACTCGCTGCGTGAGCCGCACGCGCGCCTCGGGCGATCCGTCGTTGTATTTTCCCGCCGCGACATTGCCTGCGCAGCCAGTGAAATAAATGTGCGCGCAGCCCGGCTCATCCTTCTGCCGCCGCTTGCGCGCGAGGCCGACGAAGTCGCTGCTCACATGCCCCTTCCCGTAGTGACTCATCGGGTGCGTCGCGTAGTAGTGGCACGCGGCGATCTTATCCGCGCCGTCGTAAAATGCGACCGTCTTCAGCATCGGATCGATCAATCCCTCGGGCATCGCGATCAGTTCCGCGTCCTTGCAAGAGCTACCGCGCATCTTGCGCACCTTGCCATCCGGCCCGAGCGCGACGCGGCGGTTTCCCGCGACTTCGACCACCTTCCCCTCGCCGTGCGCGACGTGCGTGAGCGCGCGCGCATTCGGCAGCGCGGACTTCACCGCATCGCGCGCGCGGTCGAGGCACTTGTGGAAAAACTCCACCTCCACGACACGCAGCCCGGCCTGCTGTTCCGCGATGAGCTTCTCCGCGTGCAGGCAGACGAACGGCGCATCGTGCTGATGCACGCACTGCACCGCGACGCGATCCGGCGTCGTGCCCGCGGCATCGGCGAGTGCGGTGCGCCACGCGACATGCGCGTCGTTCAGGATGCCCGTCCAGTCCACCGCACAGATCACGATCGGCTTTCCCGCACCGAGCAGCACGAAGCCGATCGCTTCGAGCGCATCGTCGCAATCCACCACCGGCTTGATCCATCCGCCGCACAGCGGATGACCGACCGGCGGGGTGACATCGAACCGGAACGTGGCGATGCGCAGCTTCGGCGAATCTGCAGCGTCGGAAATTGGCGCAAGAGTCGCGGCTCCGGCTGCGATGGAAGTTTCAAGAAAACAGCGGCGTGTGATGGTTGTCTTCATTTGAGTTCCTCGATGAATGTCAGCAAATCCGCCATCGCCTGCACGTCCATCCCGGCCTCGATTCCCTCGGGCATGAGGCTCAGACCGGATGAATTGGTGCCCTTGATTTGGTTCCGCGGGATCGTCTGCTCCGCGCCGCCGATCATGCGCAGCGTCAGCCCGCTCGCATCGTCCTTCGTGATAAAGCCCATCAGCGACTGCCCGTCCTTCGTGTTCACCGTGTAGGCGATGAACTGCGGCGCGACCTCCTTGTTTGGCTCAAGGATCGCCGTGAGGATTCCGTCGCGGCCCTTCGCTTTCACGGTGACAAGATCCGGCCCGAGTTGGATGCCCTGCCCGCCGACGCGATGGCACGAAATGCAGCGCTGCGCGTAAATCTGCTGCCCGCGCGCAGCGTCGCCTTTCGCCGCGAGCGCGGGTTTGAATTTCGCGATGACCGACTCGCGCGACGGTGGCTTGAGTTCCGCAAGCACCGTGTCCGCGAGCGCGGCGACGGCTGCGGCCTTGTGCTTGAAAAGCGCCTGCACATCCGAGGCAGACAGTTCGCCCGCGGCGATCTTCTTCCCTTCGATCGCGTGCAGCAGCGCGGTGGCTCGCTCAGGTCGCGCGAGCATTACGGCAAGTGCAGCGGTGCGCGCCTTCCTCTGCAAATCCGGCCAGTGCGCGATGAACGCACCGCTCACTTCGCTGCCGCTGAACTGCCCGAGCGCCGAGACGCTGGCGGACTGCACGGCTTCGGGCTGCGATTTTTCCAGGCACGCGAGCAGCGCGGGCATAGCCTGCTTCGGCGCGTCCAGACTCACGAGATTGATCGCCTCGATGCGCGCGGCATCGGCTGCCTTCGCATCGCGCACCGTGCCCGCAGCCTTCGCGAAAACGGCGGAGAGTTTGTGTCCGCTGTCCGCCTTTTCGATGCTGCTGCCACGGCGGCGCAAGCCGTCCCCGAGTGCGCGCAGCCAGAGCGGATTCGGCTCGTGCTTCGCGAGAAATTCAATGAGCTGCGCGGCTTCGCCTTCCGCCTTCGACGCGGCGCGCATCTCGATGAGCTTTGCGATAAATGGCGCGGCTTTTTTCTCCAATACGGGATCCTGGGTCATCGGTCGAAACAGTGTATCCGTGACGATGCTGGGCGATCCGCCGAGCAGCGCGGCCCATTGCCAGCGGTCCTCGAAGCCTGCGACTGCCAGCTTGACGAACGCAGGCACCAGGCTCTCCGCGATGCCATTTCGATCGTAGTTCATGGTCTGCAATCTTTGCAGGGCGGCCTCGATCGTGAATGCGAGTTGGAAACGCACCCGCGCATCCGGGTCATCCGCCAACACGGCGAGCTTCGCAGGCAGGCGTTCGCTGACGGCGCCACGAACCAAGACGAGTCGTGTCAGCAGCACCTCCGCCAGCATCACGCCACGCTCCCGCACGAAGGGATCGCGATCTGCCAGCGCCATCAGCACGGATTCCTCGCTGAGCGATCCGATCCCGTCCAGAGCTGCGAGCGCATGGATCTTCGCAAGCGGCTCCTTCGATTCGCCGACGAGTTTTTCGAGCAGCGGCGCGGCGGACTTGTCCTGCCGCTCGTAGAGCAGGCGCGCGGCGGTGTCGCGGTGCCAGCCGTTCGGATGCTCCAGCGTTTTCACGAGTTCGGCGGTGCTCGCCTTGCTGAGATCCACACTCGTGCGGCGCTGCCATTCGGCGCGCTCGGGCTCGATGCGGTAGATGCGGCCGCGGTCGTTGCCGCTGTTCAGATCGAGATGCTTCTTGATCTCATCGGGAATGCTCCACGGGTGCTCGATGACTTCGCGATACATGTCGATCACGTGCAGGCAGCCGTCGGGCGCGTTGGCAAAATTCACCACGCGCACCCAGGTGTCCTTGCTCGCGGCGAACTCGAAGTTCTGCTCGTCGTCCGGTCGCTTGCCGATGAGCGAGACGCCGTCGGGGTAGATTTTTTTGCGATGCACGAGCTGTCCGCCAGCGTCGCCGGTGAAGGTGTTGTTTTTGAAATCATCGCCATACGCATCGCCGCGATAGACGGTCGTGCCGGTCGCGCCAGTGAAGTAGCCGCTCACACGCCCCCCACCCTCGACCATGCCCTTCACGACGCCCGCGACGCGCCAGCGCGTACGCACGATGCGCCACGGCTCGTCGGGGCTGATGCGATAGACTTCCGCCGCGCCGCCATCCGCCGCGATGCTCTGGCGCGGCGACGGCATCGAGAAGAACGGATTCCGTGCGGCGTAGCGGTCGTCGTACACGAAGTACTGGAGGTGATCGGAATTGCTGCACGCGAACTTCCGCCCGTAGTCGTCGAAGCTCATGCCGTACTGCGCGCCACCCGCTTCGAGTCCGAATTCGTACGTGCGCGGGTCGAACCAGAAATCTTTTCCGCCGAGTTCGACGCCTTTCAAATCGGGCCGCTTCGGCGAAGTGACCACGCCGCGATTTCCGCCGCCGGCCTGGATGTGGATTCGGTTGTCGAGGCCCCACTGCGGGCAATTCGCGAGGCCCTGCACATTCAGCAATTTCAGCCCGGCGCCGAAGCCGGTGAAGACGATCTCGCGCACGTCGGCCTTGCCCGCGCCTTTTGTGTCCTTGAAAAAATACACGTCCGGCGTGGCGATGACGTAGATGCCGCCGTTCGCGCAGATGATGCCCGTGGGCCACGGCAGATCGTCGGCGAAAACCGTGCTCGTCTCGTAGTACCCGTCGCCATCTTTGTCCTCGAGCATCGAGACGCGACCGAGGTGCGGCTTCACGTCGCGCCGCTCGGAGTAGTCGTTCATCTCGACGACAAACATGCGCCCGCGCTCGTCGAACGACAACGCGATCGGGTCGCGCACCTGCGGCTCGTGCGCCGCGAGTTTCAGACGGAAGCCCGGCTTGATTTTCCAAGTCGCAATCGCGTCCTTCGGCTCGACGGCGGGATAGCGCGGCAGATCCTTCGCCGGGTCCACCTCGACCGTGCCTTTCGTCGCGCCGTACGATTTCGAGTAGGTGCTCTTGCTTTGCAGCGCATCCGCGGCACCGGAAAATGCGCTGCTGAAAACCGCTGCTGCGCACAGCGCGGCGAGGTGATTGCGACGGCGGCAGGCGGAGGTGGCGTTGTGTTTCATCTGAGGCTCGATGTTCAAAGTCCCGCGCACGGCGCTTCTTTGAAATGCAAAGCGCGATGCCCGTCGAGATGTGCGTTTTCAGATGGAAAACGGTTTTACACTTCCTTCACATTTTTCCGCCGAATCACACACACTCCCTTAATCCCGCGCGGGTTGATCCCTGCAATGAAGCGCATCCTCCCGCAAATCGCCTGAGTCTTTGCTTCACCGCCGCTGCCCCGGCAGCCGGCTCACAGCGAAACCACACACATCCAGCCAAACAGAAAACCCAGCCATGAAAAACTACACAGCCATCATCGCACTCGCGCTCGCGCTTCCCGCGGGATTTGCGAATGCACAGCAGCCCGAAGGCCGCCCGTCCGGCCCACCCACCGGAGACGGCCGTCCGCCGATTGACCGTCCATTCGGCGGCCCTGATCGCGCGGATAAGCCACCCATCCCACACGTGCCGCCCTTCTTTGCCGCACTCGACAAAAACGGCGATGGCGTGATCTCCGAGGACGAAATCGCAGCCGCCTCAGAATCGCTCCGCAAGCTCGCAGCCGAGCACGGCGGCAAGCTCACCATCCGCGATTTGCTCGGCCCACCGCCTGATGGCATCCGCCGCGACGGAATCCACCCGCCGGGTGCGCCGCCAGACGGACAGCAGCCGCGCGGAAATTTCAACGGCACTCCGGACGCTCAGCGTGAAGACGGCGGGCCGCGCCGCATCGCACCGCCGCAGGGCGGGCCGCGCGAGGGTGAGCAGTCGCGCAACGCCGAGCGCCCGCGTGATGGTGTGCGTCCCGAAGGTGCGCCGCGCGACGGCGAACGCAGGCCCGAGGGGTTCCGTCCGCGCGACGGCGAACAGCCTCGGAATGCGGAACGCCCGCGGGATGGCGAGAAGCCCAAGGATGGTGATCGCCCCCGCAACGGGGAACGCGGCGACAAGCCCCGAGGCGATGCACCGCGCGAAGGTACGCGCCCCGACGGCGCTCCGCGTGGAGAACGTCCTCCGGGCGATGGTCCGCGTCGGGATGGCGAACGCAGTCCGAATCCCGAAGGCTGAGCGCGCCTGAAAATTCCAAACCCGGCATCCGCAAGGATGCCGGGTTTTCTTTTTCAAAAAATGCGACCGTTGCCGCCCTGACTTCTCTTTTACGATTTCTACAGTGAGACTTCGTGATGATCGGCGGAACGGCGCAAGGAGCAGGGGCGCCCTCGCCCCGAGTCTTTGTGGCGCGGGGCGAGGGCGCCCCTGCTCCTTGCCCGCGCTTCCGGCATTGTGACCGTGGAATTCGTATTACTCTTTGTCTTGCTCATGCTCCTGCTCTCCTCCGGGCGCAGTTCCGACGGGAAGCGACGAGAGCACGAGCACGAGCAAGACAAAGAGTAAGAAATGGTGACGCGCTTTCCTTTTGAAATGCCGCCGGGATGCTCCACTCTCCCGCACGATGTTTCCACAGCTCGCCCTCCGCATCCTCCGCACCACCGACCTGCGGCTGCTTGGAAATTTCATGTGGAAATTCGGCGTGAAGGGCCTGCTCTCGATCGAGAAATTCAAGCGCCGCATCAAGCGCGGCGAAT
>JBBRYC010000141.1:0-6526 GCA_038238025.1 Chthoniobacterales bacterium | reverse complement strand
GACTTCACCGGTGCGGCGGGTTCGCTGGCCGCTTATGTGAAACCTTTCCTGCCTGCGGTGCAGCGCGACGCTCTCGGCGCTTCGCAGAAAGTCGCGATCAAGTTCACGGAATACGACTGGGCGCTGAACGACTCGCCGCGTCGTTGATCACCGGCGGCACCCGCATCCGCCATCGCCAGCACAGTGCGCCAGCGAGCATCAGCCCCAGCGCGATGCCCTGCTGATGCGAGAAGCCGAGGAACCGTTCCGGCCGTCCGTCGGCGCGCAGCGGATCGAGTGCGAGGCGCAGAATTCCGTAAAGCATGAGGTACGCGCAGAACGCGACGCCGCGCGCAGTGCGCCCGGCTTCCACGGACTTCAGGACGCGCCACGTCGCGGCCATGATCAGCAGGAGGCCGGCGGATTCGTAGAGTTGCACGGGATGCGGTGGGCGTCCGCCGCAGCAGCCTTGCGAGTAGCAGCCGACTCTGCCGATGGCGTGCCCGATCGGCAGCGCCACGGCGAAATAATCGGCACCGCGCCAGAAGCTCAGCCTTTGCCAGAAGGCAAACATCCCGCCCACGCACAGGGCGCCGAGCAAGCCGCCGAAGAAGACAAACCCCGCGCCGAAGTCCGCCCAGAAACGCAGTTCGCCCGAGGCGTAGTGATGCCATCCGAGCGCGGCGAAAAGTCCTTTCGCGCCGACGACTCCACCTGCCAGCATGAGCCAGAGCGCGGCCCAGAATTGATTTTCCGAGAGGCCCATCTGCCGGTGATGCAGTCGCACCCAGAGCGTGGTCGTGATGGCACCGGCGGCGGCGAAAAAGCCGTAGGCGTTCACACTTCGACGAGCGCGGGTTTTTCTCCGCGATAGAATTCCTCGCGCAGTCCCAGCGCGTTCACGGCGCACATGGATTTGAGTTCGCCATTGATGGGAACCTGGAACGCGCAGGCATCGAGCCGTTCCTGCCCGAGTGGCGTCGCGATCTCGGCGGCGCTCATGAAGTGGTGGCTCACGATGGAAAAATAATTGGCCCGCAAAGTCCCCGCGCGCCAGCACAGCTTGATCAACTGCGGCACGAGTCGCGTCAGCGCAAACAGGCCGTGTCGCATGGCGAAACCGGCCAGACGCCGGAGCTTCTGCGATGCGGTGTCGAGCCGGAAGGAAAGTCCGCCGGCGCGATCAAAGTATTCGTTCAGCGCGCGCATTTCGTCGGGCTGGTCGCGACGGAAAATCGGCACGAGTCGCGGGCCGCCGTCCTTGGCGCGGTTCACGGCCACGCCCTGCACGAAGCGTGTGCAGGCGGGATGGCCGAGCCAGCCTTCACCGCGGAGGATGTCCGGGTCGCCGCTGCCCTCGGCGATCTGTTGCCAAAGTTCGTCGGGAGTCACTCCGCGCAGTTCGGGATTCGTGCGGCCCACTTC
This sequence comes from Chthoniobacterales bacterium, assembly GCA_038238025.1. GTDB lineage: Bacteria > Verrucomicrobiota > Verrucomicrobiia > Chthoniobacterales > Chthoniobacteraceae > SXWH01. Next base: position 5,122 of record JBBRYC010000141.1, on the reverse strand, counting down.
CGCGAGCGGCTGAAAGCTCACCATCTTGAACGCGTCGGCATGCGTGAGAAAAAAGCGCACGATGCCGGCGACGCCGTCGAGATTTCCGCGCGTGACGGTCACCGTGGATGCCGCCGTGAGTGGCCTGCCGGTTTTCCGACGGGCCTCGCGGATCATCCCGGCAAACTCGGCGCGCAACGGATCCAGTTCAGGCTCGGTGCGCGCCGTGGCGTAGTGGTCGCGTCGTCCGCGCTGTGTCGTGTCAATGTGGACGCTGATCTCGGAGAGGCCGCCTTCGATCATCAGTCGTTCGAGCAGGCCGGGCTTGCGGCGGAAAGTTTCGCCATGCGTCATCAGCATCGGCACCAGCCCGATTTCACGCGCGTACCGGATCAGGGCGATCACCTCGCCCTCATCGCGAAGCGAAACTTCCCCATCGGTGATCTGCACATTGCCGACCGGACCGAGCCACGCGCGGATTTCGCGCAACTGCTGCTTTATCTCGTCCACCGAACGGGGCCGCGCCTTGTTCGCATCCTCGCCGAGATAGCAGCCGGTGCAGGAAAAATCGCACTTTGGCATCGCCCCGATCACCGCGCCACAACCCGCAATTTGCCGCCCCATGAACTGCGTGGGGCCGCGCATGGAATCCGTCAGCCGCGCCGAAGCGGTGGCCAGTGCCGCGCGGGTCTCAGCAGCTTGCTGAGCGAGAGTCATGCAAAAAGGCGGACTAGTAGCGGGACTCGGCCGCCGGAGCGGAATTTTGAGTCGAGGCCGCCTTGTCCTTCTTCGCGCCGGGGAAGACGCAGGCGGTGGCGGCTGCGAAGATGGCACCGATGCCGAGCAACATGAGGAATGTTTTCATAGTTTGTTTTTTATACACGGGAGTGGGCTGACAAGCAATTGATTCGCGGACGTCCTCGTCCTTATTTCGCATCATTCAGACTCCAGTCGTATTCGGAATAGGTGAGCTTCGCGCCACTTGGAACCGGCTCGGAGCGGTACTTGTTGAGAAAGCCGATCGCGTCGCCGCTCGTTTTGAAATCCGGGGCGTACCATTCAAAGATTTTCGAGAGCTGCGCCTTCTTTCCGGAGACCTGCGCGCCGCTGCCGTTCGCAAATGCCTTGGCCTGCGCATCGAGCTGCGCGCCGACCTTTGCCGCGGTGAAAGGCACATTCAGCAGCGGCGGACAGCTCGTGCTCGCGCAATTAATCGCGACGTGGATGCGCGGGTCCTTAAATTCCGGGAGCAGCAGATTTTTTTCGAGGTGATTCAGGCTCACCTTCTTTCCGCCCACCGTGATGCGCGGTTGCGAAAACACGCCGAAGTCCGGAGCGATGTCGCGCACGGATTTGATCGGGTAAGCCTCCAGAACGGTGCGCAGCATCCATGCGTTGTAGGCATTGATGTGAAACGCCAGGCGTCCATCGCGTGACTTCTCGGATGGTCCTCCTCCTCCGATTTGCTCGGTGATCTTTTGCAGCGAGGCCAGGTCGGCGGCGTTTGCTTTCCACGCCTTGTATTTCACGGTGCCCGCGGGCGTGACGTATTGCGCGAGGAGCCTGCCGTATTCGCCCTCCCACGGTTCCGCGCCGCGGCTGAATGCGGCGGTGGCGAGAAGGAGGATGCAGAGCAGGAAGGTGTTCGTGGCGGTTTTCATAAAATGGTTTGTCACCCGCAAGATCCCGGGTGCGCCGAGAAGCGAGCGTTTGAGTGAGTCGGATGAGGCGGGAATTCCTTACACGGTCAGCGATGTTTTTTTGTTCGCGAAGGATGAAGGAGCAGAAACCTTTCGGGAAATGTTTGTTTCCTTGTAAGGTTCGCCCACTTCCTCCGACATATCGTGTTTAATCGTAATGAATCCTGATCCCGAATCCTCGGTCCGCGACCGCTATGCCCGCGCTGCGGGGAAGTCCGAGGCGGCACTTTGCTGCCCGATCGAATACGATGCGCAGTATCTCAAGGTGATCCCGAGCGAGGTCATCGAGAAGGACTACGGCTGCGGCGATCCTTCGCGGTGGCTGAAGGTCGGGGAGACGGTGCTCGATCTCGGCAGCGGCACGGGAAAAATCGCGTTCATCGCCGCGCAGATCGTCGGCGCGGAGGGAAGGGTGATCGGCGTGGACATGACGGATGCGATGCTGGAGGTCGCGCGCCGGAATGCGCCCGTTGTCGCGGAACGGATCGGTTTTGCCAATGTCGAGTTTCGCAAGGGCCGCATCCAGGACCTCGCGCTCGATCTCGATGCGCTCGATGCCGAACTCCGCGCGCGGCCAGTCGCGGGCGCGAACGCATTCCTCGAAACCGAAGCGCTCGTGCAGCGTCTCCGGCGTGAACGTCCGCTGGTCGCGGATGATTCGGTGGATGTGGTCGTCTCGAACTGCGTGCTGAATCTCGTTGAGTCCTCGGCCAAGCCGCAGCTCTTCCGCGAGATTTTCCGCGTGCTGCGGAATGGTGGGCGCGCCGTAATCTCCGACATCGTGAGTGACGAGGAAGTGCCCGCGCACCTCCAGCGCGACGCGGAGTTGTGGAGCGGATGCGTCTCCGGTGCGCTGACGGAGGAAGGCTTCCTGCGCGCGTTTGCGGATGCGGGCTTTCACGGGATCGAGGTGGTAAAATTCGACGACGCGCCTTGGCAGACGGTCGAGGGCATCGAGTTTCGCTCGGTGACGGTGCAGGCATTCAAGGGGAAACACGGCGCGTGCATGGATCGCAAACAGGCGGTGATCTACAAAGGGCCGTTCAAGGAAGTGCTCGACGATGACGGTCACCGGCTCATCCGCGGACGGCGCATGGCGGTGTGTGAAAAGACGCATCGGCTCTATTCACAGCCGCCCTATCTCGGGCAGTTCGTCATGGTCGAACCGTCGCAGGAAGTGCCTGCGGACAGCGCGCAGGCGATGGATTGCCGACGCGATGCGCGACGCGATCCGCGCGAGACGAAGGGCGCGGAGTATCGCGTGACCACTGAGCAGGACAGCATGTGCTGCGAGCCGGGGCAATGTTGCTAGAAACTGTGTCGCGCTTCGAAGCCCATCTCGCGGAGCACGGCGTCCGGCTCACGCGCCAGCGGCCGGAGATTCTCCAGATCAATATCGGCAAGCTGTGCAACCTGACATGCACGCATTGCCATGTGAATGCCGGGCCGAAGCGCAAGGAGATCGTCACGCGCGAGACCCTCGACCGCATCCTCGCATGGCTCGCGCCGACGGACATTCCGACGGTCGATCTCACCGGCGGAGCGCCGGAGATGATCCCGGATTTTCGCTGGCTCATCGGCGAGCTGAAGCGGCAGGGGCGACACATCATCAATCGCTGCAATCTCACGATCCTCATCGAACCGGGCTACGAAGGTCTCGCGGAATTCCTGCGCGATCACCGTGTGGAGATCGTCGCGTCCATGCCGTGTTACACGGCGGAAAATGTGAACGCACAGCGCGGGGATGGAGTCTTCGATGCGAGCATCACCGCGCTGAAACTGCTGAACTCACTCGGCTACGGCATGAGCGACGATTTGCCGCTGCACCTCGTGTACAATCCCGTCGGTTCATTTCTGCCTGGCGAGCAGGCGGAGTTGCAGGCCGATTACAAACGCGAACTCGCGGCGCATTTCGGCATCCATTTTCACCGCCTCTACACGATCACGAACATGCCGATCGCGCGCTTTGCCTCCAGCCTGCGGCACGAGGGGAAACTCGATGAATACATGGCGACGCTCATCGCGGCATTCAATCCGGCGGCGGTCGAAGGTCTCATGTGTCGCAACACCATTTCCGTCGGCTGGCGCGGCGAGGTCTATGATTGCGACTTCAATCAGCAGCTCGGCATGCAGCTCGCGAATGGAAAGCCGCTGTTCCTTTGGGACATCACGCCGCAGTCGTTCGGCGCGTTGCCGATTCGCGTGGCGGATCACTGTTTTGGCTGCACGGCGGGCGCGGGATCGAGTTGCGGTGGCGCGCTCGTGTAGCGGCGCAGCCACACGGTGAGCGTGAGGAAAACGGGCGTCCAAAGCGCCCAGTACGCCCACCACGGGTGCTCCCAACTCCCAGTCAGCTCACGCTTTTGCCACGCGGCGAAGTAGAGGATATCGAGCGCGCTCAGCACCCAGAATGGAACGCACGGATGCAGCGTCGCGAATGGCAGGCCCCACGCGGGATACCAGAATGTGACCGTCGGCGCGCACAGCACGAATGCGCCGAAGATGAGCATCGCGGCGCGCGACATCGGCCGCACTTTTCGCCCGATGACGAAGACGAGCGCGATGAAAACGCACGCCAGCAAAATGCCAGGCACGGCTTTTCCGCGGAGGAGCAGTTCGAGCAGCCAGTGGAGAAAGCCGTTGCCGCTCGTGTTCCCGGCGAAGCTCGTGATTCCGCGCAGGAGATTTGACAGCGTCGTCGCGAACGGCAGCGCGGGGAGAATGATCGCTGCGACAAACGCGGCGATGCCGCGGCGGCTGCGTGCATTTCCCTGCGCCCAGAAGGGCCACGCAAGAAGGACGGCGGCGATTTTCATCTGCACCGCGACGCCGAGCAGCGCCCAGGCCCAGCCGAATCGTCCGCGCTCCCACGCCCAGACTGCGGCGACGCTGGCGAGCACCATCAGCGAATCGAAATGCGCCTCGCCCGCGAAGCTGAGCACGGGCACGGGATTCACCGCGTAGAGCGCGAGCCAGCGAAAGCGCGACGCTCCGCCGAGTGCGGCGAGGAATGGCAGCACCGCGAGTTCGGCGAGGGTGAAGGCGAGCTTGTGCATCCACGGCGAATTGCCGAGTGCGGCGAACACCAACTCCGCGAGCGGCGGATAGATCGTGAGCTTGTCCTTGTGGTTCATCGCGTGCCACTCCGCGTCGCGATACGCGGCAAACTGCGGCGCGTCCGCGGGGGCCGCATACGGGCTGAGTCCATGCCGCACGAGGCGGCCTTCCCAGAGGTAGCGATTCACGTCGTCGGAAACGGGCAGCGGCCACACGAGCGCGCGCGCAATGATCGCGATGCCGAGCAGGAGCATCCATTGCGAGCGCAGAGACCACGCGCGCGGCCATCGCCACCATGCGAGCAGACCGCTGGCAAAGAGCGCGGTCGAGAGCACGCAGCGCCCGCCGAATGTCGTCCACAGCGTGTCAGTCCACATGGCGCTGAT
>JBBRYC010000140.1:0-6983 GCA_038238025.1 Chthoniobacterales bacterium | reverse complement strand
CGCCGGGCGTCGGCACGCGGATCGGGAAGCTGCAGATGATGCCTTTTTCGATGCCGTAGTCGCCGCGCGAGCAGACGGCCACGCTCGTCTATTCGTTCGAAGCGGACGGCGCGAGCAATGAGCGCGCGGTGTCGATCGCCGCATTCGCCGCGCTCGCCGCGCTGCTCAGGCCTCGCGCCTTGATGATGGCCGCGCCGCGCTGCTGCACGGTGCTGATGAATTCGCCCTGCAGCCACGCCTCGTCCTTGATCACGTCCGGCGCGAACCGGCTGCCGATGCGCGTGTTGTAGAAATCGGGATACATCGTCGAGCTGTGGTTGCCCCAGATGGCGAGGTTCGTCACCTCGGTCACGTCCACGCCGGCCTTCTTCGCGAGCTGCGTCTTCGCGCGGTTCTCGTCGAGGCGCGTCATCGCAAACCAGCGCTCCGCCGGCACGTCCTTCGCGTTGTTCATCGCGATCAGGCAGTTTGTATTGCACGGGTTTCCGACCACCAGGATGCGCACGTCCTTCGCCGCATTCGCCTGGATGGCCTTGCCTTGGCCGATGAAAATCTTGCCGTTGATGCCGAGCAGATCCTTGCGCTCCATGCCCTGCTTGCGCGGCACGCTGCCGACGAGCATCGCGAGATTCACGCCGCGGAAACCTTCGTTAAGATCGGCCGTCGCCACGATGCCCTTCAGCAGCGGGAATGCGCAGTCGTCGAGTTCCATCACCACGCCGCCGAGCGCGGGCAGTGCGGGTTCGATTTCGATGAGGTGCAAAATGACCGGCTGATGCGGGCCGAAGATCGCGCCCGATGCGATGCGCGGAAGAAGTGAGTAGCCGATTTGGCCGGCGGCGCCGGTGACTGCGATGCGGATGGGTGGTTTCATGGAAAAGAGGACGCGAAGAACAACACGGCGGAAAAATTTTGCAAGTGCTGCGAATGTCCGCGCGCGCCCTGCGCACAGCGATCACGGCTCCACGATCACGAGCTGCGCTGAGATATTCCGAAAGTCGGCTGCGTTCCGGGTGATGATTCCCTGGAAGCGGCTCGCGAAGGCGGCGATGAGCACATCTGCGACGGGGCGTTTTGGTGCTGCGAGCTGCCGTCTGCGAAGCTGATGCTCATGCCACAGCCGGAGGGCGAGTGTGCTGTCGTCGTGAGTCCACGGTTCAACGGTCAGGATGGGCACGGCGAGAAGGAACGACTGCGCGGCCTCCGCGTCTCCGCGAAATGCCGGCCCCAGTTCCGCCAGTGTCACCGGGCATACGCAAAGGCCGTCGGCGAGGTGCCGCCGGAGACAGGTGGTCGAGGCCGTGCCGTGCTGCGAATCAGCGATGACCAAATCGAGCACCACGGCTGTATCCACGACCCACGCCATTCAGTCCGCCTCGCCTTCGCGCAGTTCGCGCATTGCGTCATCGGTTGTTGTCCACGGGCAGGGCGGCACCGCCTTGCGCGCTGCGGCGATCCGGGCCGCGAAGTCCTCGGGGCTCGGCACTTCGCGCTGAATGTCACCCTCATCCGTCAGGGCCACGCGGATGCGGCGGCCTTTCGGAAATTTCTGCAACAGCTCGGCGATGATGCGAGCCGCGCCGTCCTCCACCGCAACTGTGGTCGTGAGCGTGTTCATGATTGGAAGTCTAGCTGCGGGAAACTGCCGGGCAACCGGCGAATTGCGCAAAGCATTCCCGCGCTGAAGTGCGGAACTGTTTTCGTCCCTTGCAACCGCGCATTGTTCGGATTGTCTTCGCTGCCGATGTCACCCCGTATTTTTCTCCTGACCACCCTGCTCTGCCCCGCGATCTCGTTCGCCGACGATGCACCGGTGGTGCCGGGCGGCAAGCCAGGGCACTCGACACACGGCGATGCGTTCGATGAAGGCCCGCGGCAGGCGGCGGTGCTCATGAATGGAATGGGCAGCGTGAGCTTTCCGATCACGGCGAAGGACGGCGATGCACAGAAATTTTTCGACCAGGGCGTCGCGCAGCTCCATGGGTTTTGGTATTACGAAGCGGAGCGTTCGTTCCGGCAGGCGGCGAAGCTCGATGACACCGCGCCGATGCCCTACCTCGGCATGGCGATGGCGAATGTGAACAACGAGAAGCGCGCCGGTGAATTCATGAAACAGGCGATGACGCGCCGTGCGAAGGCGGGCCCGCGCGAGCAGCTCTGGCTCGATGGATACAACGCGTATTTTTCCGCCGGAAAAAAGGACGGCGATGCGAACAAGGCGCGGCGCACGGCGCTCGTGAAGGCGCTTGAAAAAATCGTGTTCGAGTTTCCCGACGACCTCGAGGCGAAGGCATTCCTGGCTGTTCAGGTATGGGATAACAGCCAGCACGGGATCCCGATCAGCAGCCACGCGGCGCAGGCGGCGCTGCTGGGCGAAGTGTTCGCGAAGAACCCGATGCACCCCGGCGCGCATCACTACATCATTCATTTGTGGAATCATCAGGACGACCGGCGCGCGCTGAAGAGTGCCGCGCTCGGCGGGCAGGCTGCGCCGGGCGTCGCGCACCTGTGGCACATGCCGGGGCACACATTCACGGCGCTGCGCCGGTACGGCGAGGCCGCGTGGCAGCAGGAGGCCGCGGCGCGCACGGATCACGCGTTCATGATCGCGACGAAACTGCTGCCCGAGCAGATTCACAACTACGCGCACAACAATGACTGGCTCGTGGAAAATCTCAGCTTCATCGGCCGCGTGCGTGACGCGATCGATCTCGCAAAGAACATGATCGAGCTCCCGCGCATCGCGCCTGGCAACAAGGCCGCGGGAAAGAACGGCTACGGCGAGGAACGCGGCGGCTTCGTGATGGGCCGCAGGCGGCTCACCGATGCGCTGGTCGGCTGGGAGCGGTGGGACGATCTGCTCTCGCTCGACGGTGGCGCGTATCTCCCGGCGCTCGCCGATCCCGCGCAGGAGGCGAAGCGCCTCGTGGTCATGGGCACCGCGGCATTCCGCACGGGAGACAAGGCGCGCGGCGAGGCGAAAACCGCGGCGATCCGCACGATGCTCGAAAAGGTGAAGGCGGAACGCGGCACGAAGTCCGCCGACGCCGAGGCCGCGGCGAAGAAGGCGAAGAAATCTGAGGATCAAATCAAGAAGGCGGTCACCGATGCGGAGGCATCGTTCAAGGCGAAGCTGGAGCCGTTCGAGAAGTCCATCGCCGAGCTGGAGTTTTTCCACGCGCTCGCCGACGGCCGCGCCGACGATGCACGCAAACAGATCGGCGCAGTGGCGAGCGCAGGCAAGATCCGCCTCTCGCGCCTGAACGATCTCGCCGGCGACAGCACGAAGGCCGCGCAGCTCGCACGCGAGGCCGTGAAGGAGGCCGATGGCCAGGTGCTCCCGCTCGCGAATCTCGCCGACATCCTCTGGCGCAAGGGCGACAAGAAGGACGCGATCGAGACTTTTGAAAAACTCCGCCCGCTCTGCGCGCAGGCCGATCTCGATCAGCCCGTCTTCACACGTCTGCGCGCCGTCGCGGATGAGCTGAAGCTCGCCGCCGACTGGCGGCCAAAACTCAACTGGCCCGCCGGGAGCGGACAACGCCCGGACCTCGCGAGCCTCGGGCCATTCCGCTGGCATCCGTACGCCGCGCAGGACTGGAGCCTGCCCGATCAGAACGGCGAGGCGCGGCATTTCACCGACTTCAAAGGCAAGCCGACCCTGATGTTTTTTTACCTCGGCAGCGGCTGCTCGCACTGCATCGAGCAGCTCAACACCTTCGGCCCGATGACGAAGGAATTTGCCGACGCAGGCATCAGCATCGTCGCGGTGGGCACCGAGCGCGCGGAGGAATTGCACAAGACCTATTCGCTCGCAAAGGACGACGGCGGCTTTTCATTCCCGATCCTCGCGGATCCGACGCTTGCGGTTTTCAAATCGTATCGCGCGTTCGACGACTTCGAGACGATGGCGCTGCACGGCACGTTCCTCATTGATGCCGACGGCCTCGTGCGCTGGCAGGACATCTCGTACCAGCCGTTCACACAGGCGAAGTGGCTGCTCGCCGAATCGAAGCGCCTGCTCGCACTGCCGCACGACCCCACGTCGAAAGCAATCTCCTCCAACCCCACACACCCATGAACCGCCGCACGTTCCTCGCCACCAGCACCGCACTCGCAGCCAGCGCCGTTTTTTCCCGCGCGGAGGATGCGGCGAAGAAACGCCCGAAGCTAAAAAAAGCCGTGAACCTCGGCATGGCCGGTGGCGTGAAGGGGAGCGTGACGGACAAGTTCAAGGCCATCCGCGATGCGGGTTTCGACGGCATCGAGCTGAATCTTCCCGGCGAACTTACGACGGATCAAATCATCGAGGCCAAGAATGCGAGCGGCCTGGAAATCGCGGGCATCATCTGCACGCCGCACTGGAGCTTCCCGCTCAGCTCGCCCGATCCGGCGAAGCGCGAGAAGACGGTGAACGGCCTCAACTTTGCGCTGAAGCAGGGCGGCGAGATCGGCTGCAAGCGCGTGCTGCTCGTGCCCGGCACCGTCGAGAAGGACGTGACCTACGAGCAGTGCTGGACGCGATCGATCGAGGGGATCAAGCGGTGCATCGAGACCGCGGAGAAAAGCAAATGCGCCATCGCGGTGGAGAATGTGTGGAACCGTTTCATTAACGAACCCGTCGCGGCGAAACGCTATCTCGACGAGATCGGCAGCCCGTGGGTTGGCTGGCATTTCGATGTCGGGAATTGCATCACTTTCGGCTGGCCGGAGCACTGGGTCCGCACGCTCGGGAAGCAGATTTTCAACCTGCACATCAAGGAATACAGCCGGAAGCAGCGCGACAAATCCGGCCCCGGCGCGGGCTTCGGCGTGGAGCTGATGGAGGGCGACAACGACTGGCCCGCGGTGATGAAGGCGCTCGATGAAATCGGCTACGAAGGCTACGGCATCCTCGAAGTCGGCGGCGGCGATGAGAAGCGGCTGAAGTTCCTCGCCGAGCGCACGGACAAGATCTTCGCGAGTTGATCGGTAGCCGCGCTTGTGAAAGCGCGGGCCATTTTTCCCGAGGCTCCTCGTGCGTGTCGCAGATCAGCCCGCGCTCTCACGAGCGCGGCTACGAGGGAGCCCCTCCGCCTAGCCCGCATTTCTCACACTCCCAGCGCGGTGCGCGACAGAGTGGAGCGGTGAGGCGGGAGGCAAAGTAGTTCTGGGCTTCAGCCCGTACCCGCGTCTGTCGGGCTAAAGCCCCGGACTACTTTTTCCCGCTGCCGCTCCGCTCGAAGCGACCTGTGAGAAATGCGGGCTAGAAGAAGAGCTTCCTGAACAGCCAAGGCAGAATGATCATGGCGAGGATGATCAGGCCGATGAAGAGGACGCCGAAAGATTGCGCTTCCATGATTGAAAATTCAATCCCCGCCCGCGCGCTGAGTCAACACGGGGCAGTCCGGCCTGCGGGTCTTGCCGCCGTTCCGCCTGATGCCCGCGGGGCATTCGCGCAGGACTCAGTGTGCGCCTTGCGCATCCGCGCGGAAGATGCGGATCCACTTTTCCACGTCCGACACCATCATGCCCGAGCCGATCTTGCGCTTGAGGCCGAGCCCTCCCTCGATGCCCGTGGTGCTCACCAGGCTGCCCTCCCACACGAGCGTGCATGACTTTCCGCCGATGACGATCGAGTGCATCTCGTAGAGCGTGAACGACACCAAATAGCCATTCGACGAATACCAGGTGACGTCGAGCACCTGCCGCCTGTCCGCCATCTCCACGCTGTACACTGCACCGAGCGAAACGGCGGCCTTTTTGTCCACGACTGAGAGATCCCAGTATGAGAATTTCGGCGTGCCCGGCGCGCCCTTCGCGGCCAGCGGCGCGAGGAGTGCGCCGAAGTGCTTCGTCATCTTGTTTTCCTCGGCGAGCAGGCTGCGAAGTTCGCCGCCGGCATCGTGCGTGCCCACGCTTCCGAAGTCGCCAGCCGTGGAGAAGCGCGTCCATCTTGCGTGCAACATGCCAACGAGAAACGGCTGCGCAGCGTCCGCAGTGCGCGCGCGCGGCATCAGCGGCACTTCGGTCTTTGAAAGCTGGATCTCGCTCGCGTCGCCCATCGAGCGGATGAGCTTGGAAGTGGCACCGTCCTTCGCATTCAGCACGAGCCTGTCGAAGCCCGAGTCCTTCTCATCGTGAAAGGCATGATGCTGGTAAACCTCGAGCTCCGGGTGTTTCACCGAATTGAATTTCAGCAGCGCCGCGTGGGTCGTTTCCAGCGGCGCATTCACGACGAAGACCGCCTGGCACGACATGCCGCGCGCGAGGCTCATCGAGGCATTTTTCCCGGTGGCGATTTTTCCGGCTGCGAGTTCGGCGAGATTGAGGTCTTCCACGGAGACCCACGTGCGGAGAGAATCAATCGCGTCCGCCGCAAACGCCGCGGTGGAAAGGGCAAGCGATGCGAGCGCATTTGCGAGGAGGCGAGGCATCGCTTCCGATACCCTGAAGCGAGGCCGGGCGCAAAGGCGAAGTGGGGGGCGGCGGCGCGGCCATCCTGCTCACGTGGCATCTGCGTTCATCCGCGTGCATCTGCGGTTCAAGAAATTCCGTTCGTTGGATTCCCGGCCCGCGTCGAGATTCACCTTGCCGCGATTCGCGCCCCCTTTAAGTATCCTGCCTCTCGCAATGACCACCATCGCACCTGCCGCCTACGACTCGAAAATCGAGGGCAACGTCATCATCACCAAGCTCGACTCCGCCATCAACTGGATGCGGAAAAACTCCCTCTGGCCGATGCCGATGGGCCTCGCGTGCTGCGCCATCGAGCTTATGGCCACCGGCGCGTCGCGTTACGACATCTCGCGCTTCGGCGCGGAGGTCATGCGATTTTCCCCGCGGCAGAGCGACGTGATGATCGTCGCCGGCACCGTCACCTACAAAATGGCGCTCGCCGTGAAACGCATCTGGGACCAGATGCCCGAGCCGAAGTGGTGCATCGCGATGGGCGCGTGCGCGAGCAGCGGCGGCATGTATCGCAGCTACGCCGTGCTGCAGGG
>JBBRYC010000139.1:0-7051 GCA_038238025.1 Chthoniobacterales bacterium | reverse complement strand
ATTCTCGACGCGCGCATCGGCGCTCCGCTTTTCGTGCTGCACGACGGGCCGCCGTTCGCGAATGGCGACGTCCACATGGGCACGGCGCTGAACAAGGTGCTCAAGGATCTCATCGTGAAGTCGCGCTCGATGCTCGGCTTCCGCGCGCCGTTCGTGCCGGGCTGGGACTGCCACGGGCTGCCGATTGAGTTCAAGGTGGTGAAGGAGCAGCGCGGCCTGGAGCCCGCGGAAATCCGCCGTCGCGCAGAGGCGTTCGCGCGGAAATATATTGATATCCAGCGCGGGCAGTTCAAGCGGCTGGGCGTGTTCGGCTCGTGGGAGGATCCGTATCTCACGCTCGCGCCGGGCTACGAGGCGGACATCATCCGCGCGTTCGGGAAGTTCGTGGAGAAGGGCCTCGTGTATCAGTCGAAGAAGCCCGTGTATTGGAGCACCGGCGCGCAGACGGCGCTCGCGGAGGCGGAGGTGGAATACGCGCAGCGGACGGACCCGGCGATCTATGTGAAGTTCCCGATCATCAGTGGCCCGCTCACGGGAAAAGCGAGCATGGTGATTTGGACCACAACGCCGTGGACGTTGCCGGCAAATGTCGCGATTGCCGTTGATCCGAAGGCAAATTATCTCATCGCAGATTTTCAAAAGGACGGTCGAACGGAAACATTCGTCGTTGCAGATGCTCTCAGAACGGCATTTTCCGAAGCAACGGGTTGGGTATTGGCTGGCGAATTGAATGCCGGGCTAGATGCAATTCGGTGGGCCAGCGAACAAGCAAAGCTCCGCAACAAATTCCTGACAGTGACGCAAGGATCGCTCGGTGAATCGTCGCAGACTCTTTGCTGTCTCGTGGATAATTGGACTGGTGAGCAATTCGTCGACACCGAAGCGCAGCATCCATTTCTCGACCGCAAATCCAAAATCATCGCCGCCGACTTCGTGACGATGGAAACCGGCACCGGCCAGGTTCACATCGCGCCGGGGCACGGCAAGGATGATTACATCGCCTCGCAGCAGCAGACTCCGAAGCTGCCCGTGCTCTCGCCTGTGGATGACTTTGGCAAGTTCACCGAGGATGTCGGCGTGCCCGCGTGGGTCGGCAAATACGTCTTCGATGCCAACGCGGAGATCGTCACTTTCCTCCGCGAGAGCGGCGCGCTGCTCGCGGAGCAGAAATACCCGCATGACTACCCGCATTGCTGGCGCAGTAAGACGCCCATCGTCTTCCGCGCGGTGGAGCAGTTTTTCATGCGCATCGAAGCATTCCGCGCGGAGGCGCTCGCGGCGATTGATAGCGTGAACTGGCTCCCTCAGTCGGCTCGCAACCGCATCTACGGCACCGTCGAGGCGCGGCCCGACTGGTGCATCTCGCGTCAGCGCACTTGGGGCGTGCCGCTGCCCGTTTTCTACGACGAGAAAGGCGTGCCCATCGTGCAGGCGGACATCGCCGCGAAAGTCGCCGACATCGTCGAGACCGGCGGGACGAATCTGTGGTTTGAAAAGGACGATGCGTGGTGGGCCGCGCAGCTCGGGCTGCCCCCCGGCACTTCGCGCCGCAACGACACGCTCGATGTGTGGATTGACTCCGGCGTGTCGCATCAGGCCGTGACTTCGCGGCATCCGGAATTGAAGGCGTGCGGCGGTGTCGCCGACGTTTACCTCGAGGCGACCGACCAGCATCGCGGCTGGTTCCAGTCGTCGCTCATGACGAGCGTCGCCATCACCGGTCACGCGCCGTATAAGACGGTCATCACGCACGGCTTCGTCGTGGACAAGGACACGAAGCGCAAAATTTCCAAGAGCGAGCAGGGCGCTTACAAGAAGCCGATGGAGGCCGAGTATTTCGTCGGCAAATACGGCGCGGACATCGTGCGCCTGTGGGCCGCGAGCGTGGAGTTCACGAACGACGTGCCGTTTTCGGAGGACGGCTTCGCGCGCACGAGCGAGGCGTACCGCAGCTTCCGCAATGTCCTGCGCATCCTGCTCGCGAACATTTCGGGTTTTGAATTTGGAAACCAGGAAACCATGAAAGTGGGGCATGACGAGCAAGGCGCGGCTCAGATTCCTGGTTTCATGGCTTCCAAATTTCTTCACGGTGCGACGACGGTGGACAAGTGGGTGCTGTCGAAATTGCAGGGCGTCATCGCCACGTGCCGCGGGGCGTATGAGGCCTACGACTTCCGCCGCGTGTTCGAGACGCTGAACCAATTCTGCACCGTGGACCTCAGCGCGCTCTACGTGGACATCACGAAGGACCGCCTCTACTGCGACGCCGCAAACTCGCCGCGCCGACGCGCCACGCAGAGCGTCATGCACGCGTGCTTCGACGCCGTCGCAAAACTCCTCGCGCCCATCCTCGCCTACACCGCCGACGAGGCGTGGGAATTCGCGGGCCACAAGACGAGCATCCATATCGAGAAATTCCCCGAGGCAAACGCCGCGCTCCGCGATGAGACGATCGAAGGGAAAGTGGACGAGTGGCTGAAGCTGCGCGCCGCCATTTACCAGCAAGCCATCGAGCCCGCGCGTCAGGCGAAGACGATCGCGAAGTCCCTCGAAGCCGCCATCACGCTTGAAATCGCCGACACCGAGCACGCCGCGCTGAACGCCGACAAGGCCGAACTGGAGGAATTCCTGATCATCAGCGAACTCACTCTCGCGCCTGGCGGCGAGCCCGCGGCGAAGGTCTTCCGCAGCGGCCAGCCGCAATGCCCGCGCTGTTGGCGTCAGCAGCCGCTCACCGCGAAGGGCGTGTGCGCGCGCTGCGACGAGGCGCTGCCCGCGTGAGCACGCGTTTCCAGCGCCCCTGCCGGGGCGCATTCCATATTGTCCCGTTGATCCGGTGGTGTTCGCTTCGCTCGACCACCGGCTAATTTCCGTTGGCCCTCCGGGCCATGAACCGCTTTCGCGAAGCTCGATCACACCATGAAATTTCTCGCCGCCATCGCACTGCCCGCCTACGCGCTCGACCAGCTTACGAAGTGGTGGATTTTCACCCACTACGCGCTCATCCCGGACCCGAAGAATCTGGCGAAGTTTCCCGAAATGATCGCGAAGACCGAGCGCCTGCCGCCCTATGCGGACGTGATCCCCGGCTGGTTCCAGATCGTCCACTGGGGCAACACCGGCGCGGCGTTCAGCTTCCTCAGCGATCATCCGTGGGTGTTCATCGTGATTTCGATCGCGGCATTTATCGGCCTGCTCATCGCGTGGAAGAGAAACGTCTTCACGGACAAGGCGTCGCGCATCGCGGTGCCGCTGCTGCTCGGCGGGATCCTCGGGAATGTCACCGACCGTTTCGTCCACGGCTATGTCGTGGATTTTCTGCTGTTCGATCTGCACGTCCGATTCGCCGACCCGTGGCCGGCGTTCAATGTCGCTGACTCGTGCATCTTCGTTGCTGCGGGACTCTTTGTGTTCGCCGCGATTCTCGACGCGCGGAAGCCGCGTGCGCCCACATCGTAGGCGCGCTCGGGAGAGCGCGGCGTGGGCTCCCGCTCACGCCTACGCTGAACCGGCACGCAGGCCGCTCTCGTCCTCCGGCGTGAGCAGCGTCGCGTCTTTGATGAGCCGGCAGAATTCCTTCTTTGTCGCGGTCACATGCTTCCCTTCGCCGGTCGCGAGATTTGTCATTGCCTTGTAGCGCACCTCCAGCCGTTCGAGCGTGACGATGCGCAGGAATTCATCGCCGACTTTCCAGACTTGGTTTTGCCGCAGTTTCATGGCGCGCAGCATATCCGAGGATCGTGTGTCTGCGGCGAATGGAATCTTCGCGGATCGTAGCCGCGCTTGTGAAAGCGCGGGCATCCATTATTTCACTTCGGAAGGATCAGCCCGCGTTTTGACAAACGCGGCTACGGATGGTTGGCGGTTTCTTTTCTCGACGCCACGCGTCCGGAAAAGGAAACCTTTGCGCGCGATGTTCCGCGCCATCATTCTCCTCACGAAAGGCATCCTCCGCGACACGCGGCTGCGGCGGAATCTCATGCTGTGGATCATGCTTGCCGCGATGGTCATGCTGTTCGCCGGATCGTGGCTCATGTCCGACGCGTGGGCGCGGAAGCATTTCGTGCTCTACTTTCTGTACTGGGCGCTGTGCGCGTGGCTCACGATCGCGGGACTGCTGCTGGCGGTGTTCGACATGCTCATCATCCGCGCCACGGCGCGCGCGATGCGGCGGCGGATCGAGGCGGACATCGCGCACATTGATGCGAAGACGAAGGGGGAGCGCGAGTGATCCGTTCGCGGGACGAACTCGAGGCGCAGGAGCGCGTGATGCTCGCGAGCTATGCGCAAAAGTCCGGCGACTCCGAGGGGCGGATTTATCCTGAGCCGAAGCATCCGCATCGCACGGACTACCAGCGGGATCGCGCGCGCGTGATCCACAGCCGCGCGTTCCGTCGGCTCGAATACAAGACGCAGGTTTTTCTCAACGGCACCGGCGATCATCTGCGCACGCGGCTCACGCACACTTTTGAAGTGGCAAACATCACGCGCACCGTCGCGCGCGCGCTCGGGCTGAACGAGGATCTCGCCGAGGCCATCGCGCTCGCGCACGACCTCGGGCATCCGCCATTCGGCCATACGGGCGAGGAGACGCTGGACGAGCTGATGTGCGACCATGGCGGCTTCGATCACAATGAGCAGAGCCTGCGCATCGTGGACGTGATCGAGCTCCGCTACCCGAAATTCCCCGGCCTGAATCTCAGCCACGAGGTGCGCGAGGGATTGCAGAAGCACGCGCGATTTTACGAGAGCGCAAAGCCCGGCGGGAAGCGTACCGCGCACCCTTCGCTGGAGGCACAGGTGGCGAACCTCGCGGATGAAATCACATACTACAGTCACGACCTCGACGACGGCCTCGACTTCAAACTGCTGGAACCGAAGCAACTCGCCGGCCTGGAGGCATGGCAGGGCACCGAGGAGCAGGTGCGCCGCGATTTTCCGAGGCTGAAGGGTGCGGAGTTCCGCGCGTATGTCATCCGGTGCCTGATCGATCGCCAGGTTGCCGATGTCATCCGCACGAGTTCTGCGCGCATTGATGCCGCTGGCGTGCGCAGCGCCGACGACGTGCGCGCGTATTCGCGTCCGCTCATCGCGTACAGCGACGCGCTGCGACGCGCGAATGTGCAGCTCCGGAAATTCCTCTACAAGCACCTCTACTACCACCCGAGCGTGGCCGGCGCGAACAGCGCCGCGTGCAAGATGCTCGGCGATGTCTTTGCCGCGTATCTGAAAAAGCCGGATCTGCTCGGCGAGGCGACCGCGCGCCGAGTGGACGAAGTCGGACTGCACCGCACCGTGTGCGACTACGTCTCCGGCATGACCGACCGCTATCTGCTCGACGAGCACGCGCGGCTTTTCAAGAAAGTGCGCAATATCACTCCGAAGCGTCCCGCGAAACCCACAAAGAAAAAAGCCGCGCCGAAAGCATCGCGCAAGCATTCAGCGTCTTAATCTTATTCTTAATCCTAATCTTAATCCCGCCCGGCACGGGGTGGAGGGAGTAAGATTAGGATTAAGATTAAGAATAAGAGCAGGCCATCCCTTCCAAATACAACGCCCACCATGACTGACACCCCCCACACTCCCACGAACCGCGGATGGATCGTCACCTTCGCCGGACTCGGCATCAATCTCGCGCTCGGCATCCTCTACGCGTGGAGCCTCGTGAAAGGCGTGATCGAAAAGGAATTCGGCTGGAAGGGATCGCAGCCGAATGATCCCTACGCGGTGTGCTGCCTCGTCTTTGCAGGCGCGATGATCCTCGCCGGGCGGTGTCAGGATAAATTCGGCCCGCGCATCACCGCGACCATCGGCGGCGTGCTTGTCGGCATCGGCTTTTACGTCGCGTCCATGTCCACGAATTATTGGAACTGGATCATCGGCTTTGGCGTGCTCGCCGGTGCGGGCATCGGCTTCGGCTATTCGTCGGCCACACCGCCCGCGCTGAAGTGGTTTCCGCCGTCGAAGACCGGCCTCATCGCGGGCCTCGTCGTCGCGGGCTTTGGCCTCGCGCCCGTGTATCTCGCGCCGCTCACGGATCATCTTTTGAAACATGGCACGGCCGCTGAGGGTGTGCTGTATGCGATGAAATTTTACAGCGTCCTGCTCACCGTCATCGTCATCGGCCTTGCCCAGCTTCTCGTGAATCCGCCCGCGGGATTTTCCGCGGCAAAGTCTTCCGTCGCGACCACAGCCGCGGGCGCGACGCCGGGCGAAATCATCCGCCAGCCGCGCTTCTGGCTGCTGTGGCTCATCTACTTCATCGGGTCGGGCGCGGGCCTCATGGTCATCAGCAGTGTGAGCGGCATGGCAAAAAAAAGCATGGGCGCGCTCGCGTTTGTGGCCGTCGCCGTGATGGCCATCGGAAATGCGGGCGGGCGTGTGATCGCAGGCACGCTGTCCGACAAAATTGGACGCCGCTGGACGCTCTGCCTCGTGCTCATCGTGCAGGCTGCGCTCATGTTCGCCGCAATTCCGATCACGGGATCGAAGGGCACGCTGCCCGTCGTGATCGTCGCGCTCGCCGCGCTCATCGGCGCAAACTACGGGGCGAACCTCTCGCTTTTCCCCTCGCTCACGAAAGAGCTGTGGGGCCTGAAAAGTTTCGGGATGAACTACGGCGTGCTTTTCACCGCGTGGGGCGTCGGCGGCTTCGTGCTGCCGAAGCTGCAGCAGATCCTTTTCAACGCGAGCAAGGACGCCGCGGGCAACGGCAACTACGCGTCATCATTCACGCTCGCCGGCGCGCTGCTCATCGCCGGCACGGCGCTGACGTTCCTGATCAGGCCGTCGCAAAAGGCGGGATAAGCGGGCGAGTGCCCGGTCCTCAGTTCCCAGTGCTCAGAATTGAGCAAATCCGCAAACTGAGCACTGAGCAGGAACGATGCAGTTGGCGCGCGTCGGAACACAGGCTTCCAGCCTGTGCGGCCGGCAGGCATCTTGCCAGCCGCCGAGTCGAACCATTCGGTGCGGGCATTTGCGGGCTGGAAGCCCGCGGGCCGCACAGGCTGGAAGCCTGTGTTCCGCACTTTGGCGCTCTGCTCAACTGCAT
>JBBRYC010000138.1:0-7538 GCA_038238025.1 Chthoniobacterales bacterium | reverse complement strand
GGCTTCTGATGCTGGGCAAAGACCTCGGCCCGAGCTTCACCAAGAAGTATGGGAACCAGCTTCACTTCCACAAATTCGCCGAGGGCGTCCCCGTTTATGAAAGCGTTGATGGCGGCGACTTCGCATTAATCGGTATCGCGGAGAAGATCCTGCCGACCGTGAAGGAAGGCACCGTCCTCACGGTTCACGGCGCGGGCGACGACAACATCACGCGCATCGAGATCGGTGTGCCGGCGAAGAAATAACTAACCAATAAGTAACTAACAAAAAGCAACTAACCATCCAATATCCTATGAAATCAATCATTCGTAACATCGCTCTCACCTGCGGCCTTGTCCTGGGCTTGGCTGTCATGACCGGAACTCCCGCGAGAGCTCAGTCGCCAGCCGCTGCCCCAACCGACCAAAAGGAGAAACAAAATCAAGGCAAGTTTATCTCCTATAAGGACGGCACACTTATCCTCAAGGGTAATTACGGTGGACTGGTCTGGCATGACATTACCGAAAAAACCAAGGTGGTTCAGTGGGACTATGCCGCGGGCGAGTATAAGCCGTCAGGCACCGCCGAAGTTTTGGGTAAAGTCGAACCCGGCGCGTGGGTCATGGTCACCGCCGGCCGGGGGCTGATTCGGGTCGGTGCGAGAAAGGAGCGCATTGTTGGCACCTTTGTTTCATTCAAGGATGAGCGTCTGCTCATACTGGGGACCGCATTGCCTGAAGCCTTCTTAAAAAGATACGGCAACAATCTTCACTTCAATAAGTTTGCCGAGGGCGTGCCGGTATACGAAAGCGTGGATGGCGGGGACTTCAAACTTGTCGGTATCGCGGAAAAGATCCTGCCCACGGTTAAAGAAGGCACCAATGTTGCAGTTTACGGAGAGGGCGATGATAACAACACGCGTGTCGAAATCGGCGTGAAGAAGAAATAGATTCAACTCAATCAACGTCAGCATTTCAATGTTAAACCAACCTCAACTCATCCATCCAATAACCGATGAAAACCACATCTCGTAACATCGTCAGCAGCATCTTGCTCGGCATGGCCACCCTGCTAGGCACCGCATTGTGGGCCCCCATTCTAGCGCAGGCACCTATACCGGGAATGATCGACCAGAAGGACAAGTCTGGCTACGGCAAATTCGTATCCTTCAAGGACGGCACGCTCACGCTCAAAGGCAACTACTCCGGCCTGGTCTGGAACAACATCCCGGAGAAGATCGAGGTCGTTCGCTGGGATGATGCCGCCAACAAGTATGTGCCGGCAGGCAACGCCGAAGTCTTGAGCAAGGTAGAGCCCGGGACATGGACCATCGTGGGCGGGAACAAGGCGCTCATCCGCATCGGTGCGAGAAAGGGCCGCACCACCGGCACGTTCGTGTCCTATAAGAACGACCGGCTGCTGATGCTGGGGAAAGACCTCGGACCGGCTTACACCAAGAAATACGGCAACCAACTCCACATGAGCAAATTTGCCGACGACGTGCCCGTTTACGAAAGCATCGATGGCGGAGCATTTGAGTTTGCAGGGAACCCGGCAACGGTTCTGCCCAAGGTCAAGGAAGGTGCCATCATCACCGTTCACGGTGCGGGCGACGATAACATCACCCGCATCGAGCTAGGTGTGCCGTCGAAAAAATAATTTCGAATCCGTGAAATCTGCTCGACCGCGCCCGTGCCGACGGATCGTCCCGTGCGAATCATTTTGGCAATGAAACAAGGTCAGCTCTTCGGTCTTTCGAGAGAGAATACCCAGCGCCTGGAGGGCAAATCATGAAAGCGACCCACCCAGACTGCATCACTTCATTATTCATCTTCCTCGCATCCGTCACCCTGGCTGCTGTCGGATGCGGCTGCGCGCATGGGGCGGAAGCCGAACTCGCGCTCGTCCAGGAGAGCCGCAGCCATTTTGTCATCGTGCATGCGGCGGATGCGCCGGGGTCCGTCCGGAAGGCGGCGCAAGAGCTGCAGAGCTACATTGAGAAATCCACGAAAGCTAAGTTGGCAATCGTGGCAGGCAAGGCACCGGCGCAGAGTCCGTTCATCGCGCTGGGCGACACGCCGGAGGGGCGCGCGGCTGGCCTCAGCGTGAGTGATGTGCCGCTCGAAGGTTATCGCCTCGTGAGCCGTGGCGGCAATCTCTTCATCGCCGGACCTGACACACCCGACAAGGAGTTGACGCCCGAAGGCGGCACGAGCACGGGCACGCTCAATGGTGTCTATACGTTCATTGAGGATTACCTCGATGTCCGCTGGCTGCTCCCCGGTCCGATGGGCGAGGATGTGCCATCGCGGGCGACTGTGCTCGTGCCGGCAGTGGATCGGATGGAGCATCCATTTTTCCGCAACCGGCGCGTGCCCGGCATGCAGAACGAGCAGCCCGCCGTGCAGGAATGGTCGGCGCGCCAGA
Organism: Chthoniobacterales bacterium; assembly: GCA_038238025.1. Lineage (GTDB taxonomy): Bacteria > Verrucomicrobiota > Verrucomicrobiia > Chthoniobacterales > Chthoniobacteraceae > SXWH01. The sequence goes on along the minus strand of JBBRYC010000138.1, from coordinate 5,132 downwards.
AGCTTGGGTTCACGATGAAACTCGAACACTCGCATAACTGGCAGCAAGTCGTCCCGGCCTCGCTGCACGAACAGCATCCAGATTGGTTCCCTGAGGTGGATGGCAAGCATCCGCCCGTCCTCGGTGATCGCTATAAGATCGAAACCACCAATCCCGGGCTGATCCAGCATTACGCACAGGCCGCGATCGAGGCGTTCCGCAAGAATCCGACGCTCCCAGTGTTTTCGCTCTCGCCCACCGATTCCGATGGCTGGAGCACCAGCGCTGCCAGCAAGGCGCTCTATGACCGCAACCCGCGCGGCAAGATCTCTGTGACTCCCCTTGTCCTTAAATTCTACAATGATGTCGCGAAGCTCGTCGGTAAGGAGTTTCCCGATCGCAAGCTCGCGGGCTATGTCTATGCGAGCTATCTCTACCCTCCGAGCGCGGGCGTGCCGCCGCTGGAGCCGAACCTCTTCCTTGTCGTCGCGCCGAGTATTAGCTATGGCTACCAGCTCTATCGCGAGGGCGTGAAGGAGGAATGGGAGAGCATCCTCAAAGCCTGGGCCGCGCAGACCTCGCAGATTGCCTATTACGATCTCTTCAACTGGCTGAAGGGCAGCACCGGCGCGATCACTCCACCCGCGCCGGAGATCCTTAACTTCGCGTTCCCCCGGCTGGTGAAGTATGGCATCAAGGGCGTTTATATTTACGGCACTGCCGAGTGGAGTCAGGCGGCGGTGAACAACTATGTGCTGTCGAGGATGGCTTGGAATCCGGCGCTCGATGCGAACGTAGTCTGCGACGAGTTTTACCGCCGCGCCTACGGTGCTTCTGCGGGTGAGCGGGTGCGGAAAATTCATCACCTGGTGGATGCTGCGGTGAAGGTGTTCTACAATCACGACCCGACCGCGAATTACACCGCCACTCCGCGTTATCAAAGCGAGGTGCTCGCCGCGAATTACGCGAAGATCGAGGCGCTTTACCTCGACGCGAAGCAGGCCGCGGAGACTCCGACTCCGGCGCAGCGTGCGCGACTGGAGTTCTTCGGCGACAATCTCGTGCTCATGCAGTCGCAGTTGCGCGCGGCGGGCTTCCTGCCCGAGACGAAGACTTCGCCCCTGTATCGCGCCGAGGCCGAGGTGGACACCATGCTGGGCCGCCTGCATCCCGGTTTCGGCGTCGAGTTCGCGCCCAAGATGAAGCGCATCGAAAAACCCTTCCCGCCCGTGCAGGCCGCCTGGGAGCCCGCGCTGCCGCACCCGCGCCCCGTCCAGCCATTGGGGCTGCGCGGCATGACGCGCTTTCTTTGTTTCCCGCACGCCGATCAGGACATCAGCGTCACCGTCACCAAGATCGTGAAAGCCGGCACCCTGGTGCGATACGATGCCTACACCGCCTCGGGCGCGAAGATCGCCGGTGGCATCCTGCGCGTCGGCATCCCCGTGCAGTTCCTCGGTTCGGCAGGCCAGATCTACTACGTTGAGATCAAAGGCAGCTCGCCCTACGAGGCGGAGATCAAAGGAACGCCCTACGCGCTCGCGGCAGACGCCGAACCTCGCGGCCTCCACCTCGGCAAACCCACGCCGCTTTATTTTCAGGTGCCCGCAGGCGTGCCGCAGTTCACGCTTTCCGTCAGCAGCGAAGCTCCAGGCGAGACCAGTCTGAGTCAGCTCTACGCACCCAGCGGGAAACTCGTCCAAACGCTCGACACGCAGACCGAGCGGATCGCCCGCGCGACCATCACACCCGCGCAGACTGGCGGCGAGTGGGCGGGCTTTTGGTGCCTCTCCATCGAGAAGGCACCGAAGGGCAGCTTCGACGACGTCTTTGTCACGCTCGACCGCGCACTCCCTCAATGGTTCATCATCGATGCCGCCGAGCCATTAGCGATCTCAGCGCTGAAGAACCTGAAATGACTTCACGCAATACCATGAAAACCATCGTGACTTTAACTTGTGCGCTGCTCTGCAAGACTGGGCTTTTCGCAACGGACCCCGTGGTCTTCAATGCGCGCACCGCGCATGGCGGCAAGTGGTCCGACGCGCAGACCTGGGAAGGCGCGCGTCGGCCGCACGCGGGTGATTTTGTGCAGGTGTGCGCGGGGCACGCCGTCACTTATGATGTGGATTCCTTGCACCGCGAAACCAGGGAACGGATAAACTATGCGTAACACCGATGTTATGACCATGCGCCTGCTCATCATCCTTTCCACCGTCACGTCCCTTCACGCCGCCGAACTCGTGACGGAAGGCTGGCAGCATCGCGTGTGGTCGGTCTATCCGGTCGAGAAGATTAAGGCGGATGAGGAGGTGCCATTGAAGCCAAAGGCGGATGCCGTCACCATCTCTGCCGCGCGTGATGAACGGGAGCCGTTTGTCTTGTTGCTGCGACCGAACGTGCCGTTGCGCGAGGTGAGCGTGGTGGCTGGCGATCTCAAACACGCCGATGGCAGCGTCGTCGCCGCGAAGCAGTTCAGCGTGCAGCGCATGGGTTACGTTTTCATTGATGAACCGAGCGGGACGCGCATCAAGCAGGCGATGCCGTATCCCACAGGCACGGGGTTGTTTCCTGATCCTTTGCTGGAGAACAAAGGCGATGTGCGGCCGAGGCACAATCTGCAGTTTCTCGTGACGCTGCATGTGCCGCGCGAGGCTCATGCTGGCGTTTACGAAGGCGATGTGCGGCTGAAGTTTCGCCGGGAAGCGTGGATGCCGGCGACGGTTGCCTCGGAAGATGTGATCAAACTGCGGGTGACGGTGCGCTCGTTCGCACTGCCGCAGCAATCGCCGCTGCTCAACACGAGCTATGCGAACCTGCGCGAGCTACCGGAATCGGCACGCACGCCTGAACGCATCGCGGCGATGCAGCAGGGATTCATCGAGCACCGACAGACGCCTGAGCCATTGGTTCCATCGCCTCGAATCACGATAGACAAAGGCCTGCTCACCGTGGACAGCCGCGCGTGGGAGACGGCGGTGGAGAAGCTCTTCGCGAGCGGTGGCACGCATGTGATGCTGCCGGTGTGGGGCTTTTATCCCGAGCCAGCATTCGCGCAGGGGCTTTACTTTCTCTATCACTACCCGGCGGTGACGACGCAGAAGTGGCTGGACGCGACGATTTGCGCACAAGACAAGACGCTCACGCCAGAGTTTCGCCAACTCTTCGGCACCTATTTGAAGCACATGCACGGCGTGCTGAAGCAACGCGGCTGGCTGGAGCGCGCGTTCATCGGCACGATGGACGAACCTTACACCTATCATCTCGCTGATCGGGCGAACGACACGCCGGGGAACAATTACGAAGTCGTGCGGAACTTTGTCGCCTTCGTGCGCGAGACAGCGCCGGGATTGCGGACCTTTTGCACCGCTGATCCCATCGAGGGCCTGATCGGCCACATTGATCACTGGTGCCTGCGGAATCTCGATCACGCTGCCGCTGCGAAAGAGCGCGCGGAGAAGCACGGCGAGATCGTCACGTTCTGCGACAACTACCGCACCTTCATTGACTATCCGGCGATCAGCGCGCGGAGCTTCGGCTGGCTCGCCTGGCAGATCGGCGCACGCGGCTGGCTGACGTTTGAAACGCTCGGCGCGTATCGCACCGCGTGGGAAGCGCCGGTGCTCGTCTATCCGCAGTTCAGCGGCGCGACCGTGTGGGGCATGGGCCAGATGTTTTATCCCGAGCCGCTGACCGGCGCTCCGTTGTCGAGTCTGCGCTGGGAAATGATGCGCGAGGGCTGCGACGACTACGAATACCTGTGGCTGCTGCGCGAGGCGCTGAAGACAAAACCTAATGCGGAAGCGCAAAAGCTGCTCGCTACCGCCGCGCAAAACATCGTCGCCGGCGGAGGTGATGCCGAAACGATGGCGAAGGCGAAAACGGCAAACGCAATCAGCAACACCGCCGCGCACGAGATGCGCGAGAAGATCGCCGATTGGATCGAACGGTTGGCGAAATGAGCCTCATTTCACGAGAAACTCGCGCTCGCTCGCGTTCATCTCCGCCTCCCACGCTTTCAGCTTTGCCTATAGCTCGTCGATAATCTCCGGGAAACCAAGGGACGGACACAAACCACTGTCAAAGTGTCCGTCCCTTTGTCACATGAGAGAAGGGTGCAAAATTCGACAAAACGCCGCTCACTGAGCCCCATCCCCGTGCGCATGATTTGATGGCTTGCGAATGAGCTATGTCGCCAGGGCGGGTGGATGGGTTCAGCCAGTGGACTTGGATTGGACTTCGCCGAGGCTTGAAGACGCTCGCTCGCGACGCTGATGCCGAGCAGTCTCAAGCCCATGAACCATCGCCCACTTGCTTTGCTCACGGTCCTCGCCCTCACATCACTGGCCGCGCTGCACGCCGCGCCCGTGCAGAAGCCCAACATCATCTTCATCCTCGCCGATGATCTTGGGTTCGCCGAGATCGGGGCGAACCGCTCGGATCGTTACCAGACGCACACATTTATTTGGTCACGCATGGCGGCATTCGCTGGAACCATTTATACATCGCAGCGTTGTGCGGCCCGTCGCGCGCGCTTATTCTCACCGGATCTTAGCGCCCTCTCGCCTGACTCAACCCCGCCGCTGGCTTCATCCAAATGAAAATCTTCCTACCATTGTTCGCGTTACTGCTCGCGACGCAAATTTTCGCGCTGGAACCCGTGGTGTTCAACGCGCGCACCGCGCATGGCGGCAAGTGGTCCGACGCGCAGACGTGGGAAGGTGCGCGCCATCCGCAGGCGGGTGATTTTGTGCAGGTGCGCGCAGGGCACGCCGTCACCTATGATGTGGATGCCAGCACCGCGCTGAGGATGCTGCACGTCGCGGGCACGCTCACTTTCTCGCGGGAAAAAAACACGCTGCTCGATGTGGGGCTCATCAAGATCGAACCGGGCGACACCACGACGGAAGACGGCTTCAACTGTCACGATGAAGCGCCCGCGCTGTCTGCGATCGGTGCGATGCCGGTGCTGGAAATCGGCACGGCGGCGGCGGCGATTCCCGAGGGTGTGAAGGCGACATTCCGGCTGCGTCATTTCAAAGGAACCAACGTGGAGACGCTGCCCGCCATCATCGCCTGCGGCGGACGCTGGGAGGTGCATGGCGCGCCGATGAGCCGCACCTGGCTCAAGCTCGCCGCACCGGCCAAGGCGG
>JBBRYC010000137.1:0-7569 GCA_038238025.1 Chthoniobacterales bacterium | reverse complement strand
GGCACCGGCAAGGAACTCGTGGCGCGCGCCATCCACCACTACTCGAGCCGCAGCGCGAAGGGCTTCGTCGCGATCAACTGCGCCGCGATCCCCGAGCAACTCCTCGAGAGCGAGCTGTTCGGCCACGAGAAGGGCGCATTCACCGGCGCGACCGGCCAGCGCATCGGGCGCTTCGAGCAGAGCAATGGCGCGACACTTTTCCTCGATGAGATCGGCGACATGCCGCTCACGCTTCAGGGAAAAATCCTCCGCGTCCTGCAGGATGGCGAGCTGTCGCGCGTCGGCGGCAACGACATCGTGAAGACGAACGTCCGCATCATCACCGCGACGAACAAAAATCTCGAAGCCGAGGTCGCCGCGAAGCGTTTCCGCGAGGATCTTTTTTACCGGCTGAACGTCGTGCGCGTGCAACTCCCGCCGCTGCGCCAGCGCATCGAGGACATCCGGCTGCTCGCTGAATATTTCGTGCAGCGCGTCTCCGAGGAAAAACATCTCCCGCGGCTCAAGCTCAGCGAGGAGGCGGTGCGCGTGCTCGAAGGCCATTCGTGGCCCGGCAATGTCCGCGAACTGGAGAACACGATTCAGCGCGCGTGCGTCCTCGCGACCGGCGACATTTTGCTGCCGAAGGACATCCCGCTCGGCCTCGCGACCGCCGAGGCGATGCCTTCGGGTTCCATTCAAAAAGAGGAAGCCATCGAGGCGCTGCTGCGTGTCGCGCAAGCCGATCCGAGCATCGAGCTGCTCCCGTGGCTGGAGCGTGAATTCACCGTCCACGCGATGCGCCAGATGGGCGGCAATCAGGTGCAGTCCGCCAAACTCCTCGGCATCACGCGCGCGACGTTGCGCAAGCGGCTCGAGCGTTTCGGCATCACGCGCGAGCTTCACGTGCAGTGAAGCAAAATCACAGTGAGGAGAACCACTGATGGACACTGACTCGCACGCATGGGGAGCACGGAAAAATTTTCCCGCCGATTTTTCCTCGGTTCAGAAATGAAGCCGCCATCGCGCGCCGACTTTATTTCGGGTGCCCGCATCATTGCCGGTCAGTGTCCATCAGTGGTTTCTTCCGCAGTGGTTTTAGGATGAACGCCTGGCTCTGGAATGGCGGCGCATTCGAGCGCGCCGAATCGCTCCCGCTCACCGACCGCGGCTTTCGGCACGGCATGTCGCTTTTCGAGAGTATGTGCGTGCGTGAAGGCTCGATCGAATTCTGGCCGCAGCACCAGCAGCGCATCCTCACGGCCTGCGCCGAGCGTGACTTCCCGTTGCCCGAGGCCGCCGTCGCCGCAGCCGGTGCGATTTTTGAAAGTGCGGGCATCAACGGCTTCGCACGCATCTACATCACCGCCGGCGACGGCGGTCCCGCATCGCCCGTCACCGCGCCGCGCGTGTTCCTTCTCATCGAGCCGCGCGAAACCGAGCGCGAGGACTCATGGGAGCTCACCTTTCACGACGACTTCTACCACCCGATGTTCGGCGGACTGAAGACGGCAAACTACTGGTTCAACACCGACGCACTCGCGCAGGCGCGCACAAAAAAATTCGACGAGGCGCTGCTCTGCAACGACCTCGGCGAACTCGTCTCCGCGTGCTGCGCGAATGTCTTCCTCGTGAAAGACGATCGCCTCTTCACGCCCTCGCGCGGATCGGGATGCCGCGCCGGAGTCGTGCGCGAATGGGTCATCAAGCGCCGCAAGGTCACGGAGCGCCGCATCCGCCACCGGGATGCCGTGGATGCCGACGAAATCTTCCTCACGAACTCATGGCTCGGCGTGATGCCCATCGCCACGCTCGAAGGCCGCCCGCTCGGCCCGCGCAGCATCGGGCCAAAACTCGCCGCGGAATTCGCGCAACGGCGCGAAATTCAGTAGCCGACGACGGCGGGAGGCGGCTGCACCGAGGCCCGGCATTCGCTGGCAACAAAATTGTCAGAGCGATGACAATTCCTCACGGCTCACTTCTCGCTCCTCGCGGGTCGCGAGCGTCTTCACTTTCACCCGCGGCCATTCTTCGCCGATGATAATCGCGAGCCGCGCTCCGAGATTTTCCGCAGCTTGGAATTGCTTGCCGACCTTTGCGGGCGTGAGCGCGAAATCCGTGCGCTTGCCGCTGTCACGCAGCTCTTGCACGAGTGTGAGCGCCTGCGGGCGCAGCTCCTCCTTGGCGAGTACGACGTAGATGTCGCACGCGTGCTGCGCGGCGCACCATGCGTCCATCTTCGCCTTCGCAGCGGGCGTTTCCTCGATGAGATTTTGCAGCACGACATCGCCCATGCCGAAGCCGAGAGCGGGCAAGTCCACCTTGCCGTCGCTCATCAGCGCGAGCAGGCGGTCGTAGCGTCCGCCGCCGGCGAGCGCGCGCTCGTTCTTTGCACGATCGAAGACCTCGAAGACGACGCCCGTGTAATAGGCGAGACCGCGCACGATCGCGTAGTCCACCTCGACGAACGCGCCGAGTCCGCGCGCCTGCAAGTCCGCGAGGATCGGCGCGAGTTCCGCCGTCGGCTCCTTGCTGCGCATGAATGCGAGCAGCGTCTCGGCATTCATGCTGAACTTCGCGAGCGCGGCTGCGGTCTTCTCCTGCGGTGCACGCTCGGCCTTGTCCACGATTTGGAAAAATTCGTATTCATCGTCAGCCGTGAGCGCGGTGCCGTCGGGGCGCTTTGCATTCGACTGGAAAAAATTCTGCCACGCCGTGCGGCTCGACAGGCGCACGACGAAATCCTTCTCCGTGAATCCACACGCACGCAGCATGTCCGTTAGCACCGCGAGCAGTTCCGCATCCGCGGCGGGCAAGGCTTCGCCGATGATGTCGCAGTTGAGCTGCAAAAATTCCCGCAGCCGCCCGCGCTGCTGGCGCTCGTGGCGGAAAAAATTCGGCACGCAGAACCACTTCATCGGCTTCTTAAATTCGCGCTCCCGCGCGGCGACCATGCGCGCGAGCGTCGGCGTCATCTCGGGACGCAGCGCACCTTTCACCGCGCCGGGCTCCGCGCTCACTCCGACGGTAAAAAGCTGGCCGACAAGTTCGCCGCCGCTCTTCTTTTCATACAGCTCCATGCTCTCGACGACCGGCCCGTCGAACTCGACAAAGCCGTAGCGCCGCGCGACGCCGCGCCACATCTCGATGATGTAGTTTTTGCGCGCGCAGTCGGCGGGGTAAAAATCGCGGAAGCCGGGAAGTTTGTCCATGAGCGTGGGCGGCGGAGGCTAGGCGGCGCGCGCGTGCGGGCAAGGGCGAAGGCAAGATTCCGCTCCACTGTGCGGCGGCGTTCGTGCAGACGATGGCGCGATGCTCGGTCGCCTCACACTCCGCCACTTTCGCTGCTTCGCGCAGTTTGAGACGGAGTTTGCTCCGGGGACAAATTTCATCGTGGGGCCGAATGCGCACGGGAAGACCTCTCTGCTCGAGGCCGCGTGCATCCTGCTCCGCCTGCAATCGCCGCGCGTCACGCAGCTCGCGCGCGTGGTGCAACACGGGCGGCGCGGCCTTGTCACCGATGGCTGGCATGGCGCACGGCACATGCAGTTCTACTTCGGCACGGAGCGCAAAAAACTCGCGCTCGACAGCGTGGAGCAGACGAATGCGAAGGAGTGGCTGCAGATCGCGCGGGTCGTGTGGTTCGGAAATGACGACATCGAGCTGGTGCGCGGCGGCGCGGAGAAAAGGCGGCGTTTCCTCGACTTCGTGGCGGTGCAGCGCGATGCGGCCTACCGCTCGGAACTGCGCGCATTCGAGCACGCGCTGCGCTCGCGGAATCATCTGCTCAAGCAGCCATCGCAACGGTGGCGTGAGATCGCGGCATTCGACCAGCCGCTCATCGGGCACGGCAGCTACGTGAGCGCGGCTCGGAGAAATTTGATCACGGAACTGCAAGCCGAGAGCGACGCGGCGCACCGGGCGATCAGCGGCGCGCGCGAATCTCTGCGGCTCGACTACGCACCGGGCGACGGAGGCGACTTCGCGGGCACACTTGCAGCCGCTCAGCGCGAGGATGCGCGTCTGCGGCAAACGACGATCGGCCCGCACCGCGATGACGTGCATTTTGCACTGAACGATCTCAGCGCAGACGACGCGAGCGAGGGCCAGCAGCGCACGCTCGTGCTCGCACTGAAGCTCGGCGCGGCACGCCTGCTGGAGGGGCACTTCGGCACGCCGCCGCTGCTGCTGCTCGACGACATCTTCGGCGAACTCGATCCGCAGCGGCGCAACGCGCTGCTCGCGGCGCTGCCGGCGAACGCACAGCGGATCATCACCACGACACACCTCGACTGGATGCCGGACGCCGAGGCGGCGCATGTGCTGCGGCTGGGGTAGCGTTTGATTCCTCCGCCATTTCTGAGCGAGCAAAGCACGGACTCACGGTGCGCAAATTTTCAATGTGGACGGAAAGCGTCCGACCGTGGCCGACTGCGACACACCGCTGCGTTGCGATCTCACCGAGGCTCGGACATCATTCCGCGCAATGAGCTTCTGGACTCCCAACATTGACCGCCGCGGTCGCATCATCCGCGCGATCATGAGCGTCGCCCTGTTTGCCGCCGCCTTCCTCGCGCATCGCAAGGGCATCGAGTGGCTCGCTGTGATTCTCGCGATCTCGGGCCTTGTCGGAATCGTCGAGACCGTGCGCGGCTGGTGTGTGCTCCGAGCGTGCAAAATCAAAACGCGTTTTTGATCATCGCGCGGCTGGCTCGACAAGCACCGCCACATCCGCCATCCCGCACGGCGCATGGACATCCTCACACTCGATCTCCCCGGCATCCGCAAAGTCGCCAGCGGCAAAGTGCGCGAGATTTTCGATCTCGGCGAACACCTGCTTTTCGTCGCGACGGATCGCATCTCGGCGTTCGACTGCATCCTGCCGAACGCCATCCCGCGCAAGGGCGAGGTGCTCACGCAGCTCTCGGATTTCTGGTTTGGAAAAATGAAGTTCGTCGAGAATCACCTCGTCGCCGTGGACTTCGCCGATTTCCCCGCTGTGCTGAAGCCCTTCGAGCAGCAGCTCCGCGGACGCTCGATGATCGTGCGCAAGGCCAAGCCGCTGCCCGTCGAATGCGTCGTGCGCGGTTACCTCATCGGCTCCGGCTGGAAGGACTATCAGCGCACCGGCGCCGTGTGCGGCCTCGCGCTGCCTGCCGGATTGCAGCAGGCGGAAAAATTGCCACAGACGATCTTCACGCCTGCGACAAAAGCCGCGACCGGCCACGACGAAAATATCGCGTGGGACGAATGCGTGCGCCTCTGCGGCGAGAGCGTCGCCACGCAGGCGCGCGACCTCGCCATCCGCATCTACGAGGAAGGCCGCGCGCACGCCGCCGGGTGCGGGATCATTCTGGCCGACACCAAATTCGAGTTCGGGCTGCTCGATGGCCGCGTGATTTTGATTGATGAGGTGATGACGCCCGACAGCTCACGCTACTGGCCCGCCGCCGACTACCGCGTGGGCATTTCGCCGCCGAGCTTCGACAAGCAATTTGTCCGCGACTACCTCGAAACGCTCGACTGGGACAAGACCCCGCCCGCTCCGCCGCTGCCCGCCGAAGTGATCGCGAAGACCGCGGCGAAATACTGTGAGGCATTCGAGCGCCTCACTGGCCGCGCGTTGTAGCGCAACGACCGGCTGTCGTTTCCGGCTTTCCGTTCGCTCCGGGACTGTTACTTTCTCGCAATGATCCCCCGTTCCGTTCTTATTCTCGCTCTGTGCCCGCTGGCCTTTTCTTCTGCTCTCGGCGCGCTGAGAGCCGACGCTACTACCCCTGCCAGAAAGGACGCTGGAAACCCGGAGCCGCCCAAATACGCAGTGGCGACCAAACAACCGCGTGAGGCGATGGGTAAGGAAAAGGCATTGCTGAATCGGCTGGTCACGGAGTTGCAGCATAGTTCTCGCTCTTTCGTCTATCTGCGCTCGATCGGATTCACGGAGACCGATGAGGAATTTGACCGGCTCATTGCGACGAACAACAGGATGTTCAAGCAGACGCGCATCGTGCGGCGCGATGAGCGGGGGAGCCGGAAAATCCCAGGCTGGCCAGGCATCACGCTCAAAGAGGAATACAAGGCGCAGCGGCATTAGACGGGCTCTCGCTTCCCGATACTGACTCGCCCTCCGGCAGGCATGCTGCGGCTTTGATGGGCGACCCGACACCGACAGTCCCGCTGGCATTTCTTGCACCACGACTGGCTTGCCACTGCCACGGCACCGCGCCACCTTGCGCGCCCTTTTTTTAACGCCATGTCCGAGATTTCAAAAACTTACGAGCCACCCGCCATCGAGGCAAAGTGGTATGCATTCTGGGAGCAGAACGGCTGCTTCGCCGCCGACCCGAAGTCGCCGAAGCCCGCGTATTCCATCGTCATCCCGCCGCCGAATGTCACCGGCTCGCTCACGCTCGGCCATGTGCTGAACAACACGATCCAGGACATCCTCGCACGCCGCGCGCGCATGACGGGGCACGAGGTGCTCTGGCTGCCGGGCACCGACCACGCGGGCATCGCGACGCAGAATGTCGTCGAGAAAATGCTGCGCAAGGAAGGCGCGATGAAGCACCGCGACGACCTCGGCCGCGAGGCGCTCACCGGCAAAATCTGGGAGTGGAAGGAAAAATACGGCGGCATCATTTTGAAGCAACTCCGCGCGCTCGGCGCTTCGTGCGACTGGTCGCGCACGCGGTTCACGATGGACGAGGACTACTCGCGCTGCGTGTCGCGCGTGTTTGTGGATCTCTACAAAAAGGGCCTCATCTACCGCGGCAAACGCATGGTGAACTGGTGCCCCGCATCGCTCACCGCGCTGAGCGACGAGGAGGTGATCATGAAGGAGCAGAAGGGGACGATGTATTATTTCAAAGTCGAAGTCGCGGACGAGGAGCCGGGGCGCCCTCGCCCCGACAACGAACCACGGGGCGAGGGCGCCCCGGCTCCTTGTTTCCTCACCATCGCGACGACGCGCCCGGAGACGATCCCCGCCGACACCGCGGTGGCCGTGAATCCGAACGACCCGCGCTACGCGCATCTCATCGGCAAGCACGTCTATCGCGCTCTGCCGCTCGAGGTGCCGAAGGAGCAGCGCCGCATCCCGATCATCGCGGATGAACATGTGACGTTCGACTTCGGCACCGGTGTGCTGAAAGTGACGCCCGCGCACGACAAGGCGGACTACGAGATCGGCGTGCGCCACAAGCTGCCGGTGATCGACGTGCTCACGCCCGACGGCCGCATGACCGCCGAGGCCGGCGTGGATCTCGCGGGGCTGGAGCGTTTCGCCGCGCGCAAGAAAGCCGCGGAAATCCTCGAAGCCGCCGGAGCGCTGGAAAAAGCCGAGCCCTACGTGAACAACGTCGGCTTCAGCGAACGCGCCGACGTGCCCATCGAGCCGCGACTGAGCGAGCAGTGGTTTTTGAAATACCCGAGCGTCGAGCAGGCGCGCGCGTGCGTGGCACAGCCGTCCGCAGACGCGAAGGAAATGGGGAGCGCACGCGCCTCGCGTGCCGTTTCCGGCGCCTCGCCGGAAACATCGAGCGTCGAGAGACGCTCATTTCAGGACGAACGCACAGTGACGTCCGGTGCATC
>JBBRYC010000136.1:0-8050 GCA_038238025.1 Chthoniobacterales bacterium | reverse complement strand
CATTGCTCGGTCGCGTCCTCGAGGAAAAAGCCGTGGCCGCGCGACTGGTAGCCCACGCAATCGCGCACCAGCAGATGGTCGGTGCCGTGGATCGTGACCCAGCGGTTTTGCGAATCCCAGATGCTCGCGCCGAGCACGCCGCTCCCGCGCATGGTGCTGCGCACGAGATGAAAATGGATCGGATATTTTCCGAGCACGCCGTCTTTTCCCAAGTGCCGAAACTCCGCGTAACTAATGCCGCCCGCGGAGTCGCGATGATACATCGTGTGGCCGCGCACGCCGGCGGGTTCGGCGGACTCGATGACGACATTGCGCGTGAGATTGGCAACCTCGCAGCGCATCAATCCTTCGCCATGATGCGCTTTGCCGAGGGCGCGATCCAGCGTGAACACTGCGCCTTCGATGGCGGCGATGCTGCGCTCCTCCGTGCCCACCGGTTTTGGCCGGCCCGACCCGCGGCGAAAAGACGTCCCAGACTCGATGGCTGGTGCCTCGCCCGTGGTGATGATGATGCGGTCGCCGACGTGCCAGTCGCTCACCGGTTGCTCGAGCGTGACGCGCGCATCGCCCGCCTTGGCCGGTGCGGCGAGCTTGAGCCAGGTGCGGCTCATCGGCGCGCCATGCACCTCCCAGCGTCCGCCGCAGGCGATGATGGCGGGCAGCGTCTCCACGTTGGTTCCTTTGAAATACCGCAACCGGATCGTCGCCTTCACACCCTCGGGAATCGGCGCCGCCGCAGTGCCGATTTCCAGCACCGGCATCGCACCGCTCGCAGGCAGCGCGGGCGCGTCATCGTGACAGTTGAAGCCGTCTTCCGTCGTGGTGTCGCCCGGCTCGATCTTGATGAGCCCCACATCGAGCAGCGTATTTTTTTCCCGCGAGAAAGTGAGCGTGCCGGCGACATGCAGCATCCGCAGAGCGGTGCTCGAATCCACGTCATAGGTGACGGCGTGCCCAGCGCGCACCTGCACAAAATCACCCGCCTGCGGCTTGCGCGCGCCTTCCCACGTCCGGGCGTCGGACCACTTGCCTCCATGCGCCGTGCGCGCATTGAAGACGACGGGGTCCGCTGCGGCCATCGTGGCGGTCGCCATCATCAACGCGCCCAGCTTCAGAATCGCATTCATCGTGATCGCGCTCGGGGCGGGGATTACTTCGATTTCGGCACGCCGATCTCGATGCGCGTGATGTTGTCGTCGCCTGTGCGGATAGGTTTCTGCGCGGGCGCAGCGTGCAGCGTGGCGAACGATGTGAGGACGAGAAGGGTGAGCAGACAAAGTGTGCGACGGATCATGGGCTTAAAGACTACACAGCATCAACGTCGCAAGCGAGCGGCTTCCTGCCTCGGCGGAGGCCAAATCAAGCGCATGGGTTGCATCCGCCCGCCCGCGCTGGGGCATCGCTCATGCGCGAGCAGTCACGCCAGGCGCGTGGGGATGCGATGCTCAGTGAGGCGAGGGCGCGGCAGGATTTTGCGCCCAGCCCACGGCTCCACATTCTACCGTCTCAGCGCGTTGATCAGCTCGTCAATCTTATCGAGCACCTGCTGCATCTGGTTCTGGTCGTAGCCGCCGCTCGCGCCTTGGCCCAGGGTGCCGACGCCATTGCTGTTATTGCTGGTTTGGTTCAACGCGTTGCTGATGGCGTTATTGAGGTCGTTGACCGTCACTCGCTGCTGGAAGTCGGCGTTGAGCGAGGTGAGTTGAGAGCGCATCTCGGCGCTGGAGCGATGCGGCTGGGGTAGTAGGTCTGTCGTTTCATTTTGGATTTGGGTTTGGGTTGAGGTTGAAAGTAGTCGGACGGCTGGTCCCAAAAGCCGCTGTCCCTGATGCCTTGGTCCCAGTTCATGAGTGGCGGTGGATGGCGGAAAAAGTAGCCGAGTTGCGCCGCAACTCGGGAGAGCGGCTGATCCAGTTGCGGCGCAACTGGACCACTTTGGTATGAATACCGTGCGCCACGGGCTTGATACCGTGTGCTTGGGTAGCGCGGGTCCGCCGTGCGAGTCAGGGAGAAGCCGACGGCGGATGCATCTCATTTTTTCTCTCCGGGGGGCAGCAGCGAAAGAACTTCATCCGCCACCTTGTCCGCTTCCTGCCATTGCTTGTCCTTCATCAACGCGGTGATTTTTTTCATCTGCGACATCACCTGCGCTTGTTGTCCCGATTTTTGCACCCACTCGGGAAGCTCCTTTTGAATCCGGTGCATCTTGTCCTGAAATGCCTCGCTGGAAAAACCGGTGGCAGCCGTTTCGAGCAGCGTCTCGCCCCGCAGAAACTTGGCATAGGCGGTTAGGCACTCGGGATTCTCCGTGGCCTTGCGGAAGAAGTTGTTGCGCTGGGACTCGCCGCCGATGCCCCAGGAAAAGACGTTTACCAGCACCGCCCCGTGGTTGAATAGTCAAGGGTGAGCGGCGAGCAACGCCTGTCATTATCACGCCCTACTTCTTGGGAGCGCCCCCGGCTTTCACGATCACTGGCTTCCAGTCCTGCTCGATTTTCATCATGGAAACCACGCAGCCCGCGGTGCCGGCGTTCTCGCTGCGGGTCATCTGGGCTTTGATTTGTTCCGGTGTCACGTCCCAGCCTTGCAACACCGCCACGAGACGATCCGGCGGCACGCCCCCGGCCTGGTAGCGCGCGGGTAACTTCGTGAATGAGGCGAGCGCCGCGTTGATCCAGCCCGCATCCGGGCCGTAACGCGGCAGGTCGCGTTGCAGCGCGCGATAAGGAAGCAAAGCGCCGAGCGTCTCCACTTCGGCCGCGAGCGGCATCAACTGCGCGGTCCACTCGCGCCAGCAGGTTTTCTCAAAGCAGGGAACGCCCGCGCATAATTCATCCTTGTCCTGCTCCTCGCATTCCGTCGCCCAGACGGGAATGATCCTGGACTCCGGCGCGAGCCGCTTCACCGCGACGACGAACTTCGCGGCGGCGTCCGCGCCCAGCGGAGTGGCGGTCTTGATGGGGCCGTAGTCGCCGGTCCAGCGGCAGAGATGATGCCCGCAACCGCAGGCCGAGGGCGCTCCCTGGAGGTCATTGAGGAAAATGCCGCGCGGCGCGGGCTTGTCCCGCAGCAGTTCCTTCACGCGCTCCAGGTGGGCCGCGAATGTTTCTTGGTAAAGGATCGGCACCCACGGGTAGTTCTTCACGACCTCGTCGGCGGCGGGCTTCGGCAGCTTGGGAAAAAAGCGACGCCAATCCTGATGGCCTTGCAGACTGGCCATCCATTCGGGGTGCGCGTCGGCGAGCGCGGGACTGCGCGCAATTTCGATCCAATAGTAGAGATCGAAACCCGCGGTCTGAATCCGTTGCGCGGCGTCCTTGTCCTGTGCCGCGTCTTCCGACGGGAGATTCAGCACGACGGAATTGTAGCCTTGCGCCTTGAGGGAACGGAGCTGTCCGTCGTCGGCTTGTGTCGCGGTGAGCAAGGCACCTTTCAAGTTCGCGACAGGTGCGGCAAGGCACGCGCTGAGCGGAACGCACAACACCATGGCGAGCAGCAATAGTCCTATCGCGCGGCGGCTGCGCCAGCGGTTCATGTTATTTCTTCGGGACATACAATTCCGTTTCAGGATACGCCCCGGCCCAGGCATACCAGCCACACTGGATGCTCTTCACCCAGGTGAGTTCTTTGCCTTTCAGCGGCCCGTCCACGGCGCGGCCCGCCAGCGTCCAGCGCGAGCCGGTTTCCTTGTCTTTGAACGGCGCGGTTTCGGGGGAGATGGTGTCCGCGTAAAGCGTAAGTGTGCGGTCGTCCAGCTTGCGATGGAACGCGACGGCGCTGCGCGTCGGCCCATACCAAAACACCGCGATGGGTTCGCTGCCGATCGTGTCCGCGAAGCACGCGCGCTCCACCGCCGCGTCGAGCGGGTAGGCTTTTCCGTGTTCGCTGATTTCCACGCCGAGCACCGGGGCGCGCGGTGGCAGGCGCGGGTCGGTCTTGCCCATGCCCGCCCTGGCCTCGGCGCTCAGCTCGACAGGCAATTCCGCCGTCTGATATTTCTTCCCGTCGAACAAATCGTAGGCGGTGGATTCCGGCTGGAGCATCAGCCAGTGGCCCCATTCGGTGAGCAGGCTGGGCAGGCGTTCGAGCCGCGCGCCCTTCTGCGGACCTTCAATGCCCAGGCCGGTGAGCGCCGACCACAGTGTGCCATCGCGCCCCTTCACGATCATCACTCCGCCGCGCCAGCCGTAGAACTCGTAGCCCTTGTCCTTCTTGAACGCACTGACGTAACCGCCGTCGGGATCGTAAAAGAACAGGCCGTAGGTGTCGTTGATGACCCGGGGCGCGGCGAGGAAGTGACGGATGGAAATGGCACCGCCGTTGTGCGCGCCGCGAATCCAGGCGAGCACGCGGTCGGCCGGCTGGATGAACCCCTTGCGGTTTTGCGTGGAGCAATAGGAGCAGGGCGGCTCGGAGATGGAGTGATACACGCCCTCTTTCGGCAGGAGCTTCGGCGCATCCTCCGCGGACAAGGACGCGGTGCCGAGCAGCGCGAGCGCGGTGGCGAGGGTGATGGAACTGAGTTTCATGGCGTGTGTTGATGTGGGGAATTTGCTTTGGCTGTCACGGTCTGAGAGGACGGGGAAATGAGTTTAACACAGCCAAGGCTGCACTCGATGATGATGCAGAGTATCGAACGGTTTGGCAATCATCTCCTGCCACTGCTTTCTCTGCGCATCGCTCATGAGGGTCACCATCTTTCCCAGGCAATCCAGGCGCAGCTTAATCACCTTGAGCCTGAACTCCTCCAGCTTCTCCGGACTTCCGGCGGACTTGGACTCTTGGAACAACGGCTGGACCTCCTTCGTCATCTTTTGAACGAGTCCCATGAACTGCTGGCGCTCCCCGTCCGTGATTTTGAGTTCTTGCGCGATCTGCGGCCGAAACAGGGCGGGCGGTCCATCATGTTGCAGCTCCAGTTGCTCGAACCTCTTGAACTGCTCAGCATTCATGGTCTCCTTGAGGAACGCCCAGATTTCTCCATTGTCGTGGGAGTCCAGAATCTTCACGAAACCGGGCGAGGTCTTCGACAGTTTTTGCTTCTGGTCGTCCGAGAGCTTCACCTCATCCTGAACATAGTCGCGGGTGATGATGGAAGGCTCGCCCGTCTCCGACTGATGCTTGCGGGCCTTCTCGTCCTGAGCCCGGGTGACGCTGGCGGCGGCCAGCAACAGGCAGGCGATGGCGGTGATGGATCTGAGCTTCATGCGTGTGTGTTGATGTGAGTGTATTTGCATACTTCGCATCCGGCTTGAGTCGTTCGAGCAGGCGCTCGAGAACCGCCTCCGCTTCGCTGGCTTTGCCGCCATCGAGCAGCGGTCTGAATTCCTCCTGCATGGCCCGTGCGATGGGAGAGGGATCGCGCCCGCTCTCCACCCACTTCTGCACGCCAGCCTGCACCAAGGCGACTTTGTCGGTGAGCCGTTTGCGCACCGCTTCGGTGGGGGCAGTCACCGTCGCGGCACTTTCCTTTGCGGGCGCTTTCGGCTTCGCACCGGGCTGAGACGTGAGTTGTTTGAGGACTCGATCCAGCGCGGCCTCCACTTCCATGGGCTTGTCCGCTTTGAGCAGCGGCCCGACGGTTTCTTCCATCGCCTTGCCGATAGCCGAGGGATCGCGTCCACTCTCCGCCCATTGCTTCACACCAGCCTGCACGCGCTCGATCTTTTCAGCGATCCGTTTGCTCGTGGCCTCCTCGAGTTGATGAAAACCGTCGCTGCCCTTGGTGACGCCCTTTGCGATCTCGTGGAGCTTTGCCTGCTGCGCGGGAGTCAGCAGGTTCTTGAGCGCCACCCCAAATCCCGTGTGGAGATGCTTCAATTCACGCTCGGCATCGAGCACCTTGTCGAGTTGCGCGAGGATCACCGCTTCATCCACACGCTCTTGCCTGGCGAGTGCCGCGAGTGCGGCGGTTTCGCGTTCCAGCTTCACCCGCAGTTCCTCAGAGCGTGACTGGTAGCGCGTCTTTTCCACACGCCCTTGAAATGCCTCCTGCTGCTCCGCAGTCAGGCCGATCTGGTCGCGCGCGAGGAAGACCAGTTCTGGCGGGAAGAACGCGCCGGCGAAGGGATCAGCGTGTGGACCGGGTTTGTCCGCCGCGAGGAGCGGGAGCGAGGCGGCAAGCAGAAGGACGAGCAGGTTGTGTTTCATGGTGTGTTTCATAGCTGAGGTTTGATTTTGATGGATGGACGATACGGCGGATCGAGGAGCGAAGCGGTGGGTGACATCCAGGCGGGCAGCGGCGACGACGCGTCGGCTGAAAGACTGGCCACCGCCGTCCGAGTCGAAGCCAGCATCTCGGCGAAATCAGGCTGCGGCGGAGTCGCGTGCCGTGCGATGTTTTGCGAAGCGCGGGGAAGCCGCAGCCCGATGCACAACGCCAGCACCGCGAGCGCGGCAACTCCCGCGAGCACCGGCTTCCACCACCAGCTCCATTTCGCCGCTCCTTGGTCCGCCAGCGCACGGATGCGCCGCAGCGTCGCGTGATGCAGCGCCGGATCGAACGGCGGCTCCTGAACTCGCGCCGCATCGCGCCGCAATGCCGCAGACAGCGGATCGTGATCTTCATGGTTTGAAGGCGGAGTTTTCATTGTCGGTTCATCGGGTTAATGCGCGGCGTCGCGCAGGCGGTTCATTTTTTCCTTCATGCGCCGCAGCTTTTCCAAAGCGTGATGCAAGCGGCTCTTCACCGTGCCCTGCGAGATGCCCAGCGCAGCGGCCATCTCCGCCTCGCTGGCCTCCGCATAGAAGCGCAGCCGGATCACCTCGCGATGCCGCGCCGGCAAGGCCGCCACCATCGCGCGCAGCAGTTCCGACTCCGCGGCATCTGCGGCATCGGCGTCGTGAGTCGGCTCCGATTCATGCTGCGCCGCGAATGCCACTTGCTCCGCCGTCGGCGCTGGCAGGCGTCGTGCAAATCAGCCCAACGCCCGCCGATGCTGGCGCAGCAAGATCACATAGAGCCAGGTGAAGAATCGGCACGATCCATCGTAGCGGCGCAGACTCTTCCACGCCGCAATCATCGTCTCCTGCACCAGATCCTGCGCCCGTTGCACCTCGTCACAAAACGCCAGCGCCTGCCCCATCAGTCGCGGCTGCTGCACCTCCATGAGCCGCGAGAACGCACGCACATCCCCGTCGCGGGCCAGCGCGACGAGTTCGTCGGGGTCATCGTTCGGAGGCAAAACCATGCGGCAATCCATCTTAATGCCGCGCCGCGGCGAAGCGGTTCAGATTATTTTGCGCAAACTGGAGGAAGTCAAAAAGCCCGTTGCTGTGGGATTCGTTGTCCTCGAAACGCAGGAAGGGCAGCGTGCGCACATCGCGCTCGGCGACCAGGCCGTCGGGTCCGCGCAGGCGCAGCACGGGGTTGAAGTCCGCGGTCTTAATGATCTGAAAATGGTAGCCGTAGTGATCGTTTTCACACGCGACATTGCGGGTGAAAGTGTTTCGCCCGTTCGCCCACCAGAAGCCCGCGCCATCGTTGGGATCGAACGTGAGCACCTGTTTCGGCAAGGGCACGCTGCCGAAGGCTTGGACGGCGAGATTGCGATCGAAGACGTTCCATTGCTCGGTCGCGTCCTCGAGGAAAAAGCCGTGGCCGCGCGACTGGTAGCCCACGCAATCGCGCACCAGCAGATGGTCGGTGCCGTGGATCGTGACCTAGCGGTTGTGCGAATCCCAAACGCTCGCGCCGAGCACGCCGCTCCCGCGCATGGTGCTGCGCACGAGATGAAAATGGATCGGATATTTGCCGAGCACGCCGTCTTTTCCCAAATGCCGGAACTCCGCGTAACTAATGCCGCCCGCGGAGTCGCAATGATACATCGTATGGCCGCGCACGCCGGCGGGATCGGCGGACTCGATGACGACATTGCGCGAGAGATTGGCGACCTCGCAGCGCATCAGTCCTTCGCCGTGATGCGCTTTGCCAAGGGCGCGATCCAGCGTGAGCACTGCGCCTTCGATGGCGGCGATGCTGCGCTCCTCCGTGCCCACCGGTTTTGGCCGGCCCGACTTGGAGCGAAATGATGTCCCAGACTCGATGGCT
>JBBRYC010000135.1:0-8090 GCA_038238025.1 Chthoniobacterales bacterium | reverse complement strand
CGGCATGGAGTTGCATCCGATCAAGAAATTGCACGACACGCAGAGCCAGCGCGACCGGCGCGGGATCGCGATCGATCGCGTGGGCGTGCGCGGCCTGCGCTACCCGATGCAGGTGCGCGACAAGGCGCGCAAGCTCCAGCACACCGTCGCCACGGCGACGCTCACGGTGGACTTGCCGCATCACTTCAAAGGCACGCACATGAGCCGCTTCGTCGAGGTGCTGAATGAATTCGGTCCCGTGCTGCACGTGGACAACATCCAGACAATCCTGCGCGATCTCTCGCTGCGACTGGACTCGAAAAATTCCCACGTCA
Source organism: Chthoniobacterales bacterium (assembly GCA_038238025.1). Classification (GTDB taxonomy): domain Bacteria; phylum Verrucomicrobiota; class Verrucomicrobiia; order Chthoniobacterales; family Chthoniobacteraceae; genus SXWH01. Next base: position 7,776 of record JBBRYC010000135.1, on the reverse strand, counting down.
CTTTCGAGTTCCCGTTCTTCCTCGAAAAGCGCGCGCCCGCGACCAAGGCGATCGGGCTGATGGATTACGTCGTGCGCTTCGATGCGACGCTGGAAAAAAAGCGCACGGAATTTGTCGTCACCGTCATCGTCCCCGTCACGACGCTGTGCCCGTGCTCGAAGGCCATCTCCGAGCGCGGCGCGCACAACCAGCGCGGGCAGGTGACCTACAGCGTGCGCAGCGTGAAGCCGATCTGGATCGAAGACATGATCGCGCTCGTCGAGCAGAGCGCGAGCTGCGAACTGTACAGCCTGCTGAAGCGACCCGACGAAAAAGTCGTGACGGAGCGCGCGTACGACAATCCGGTTTTCGTCGAGGACCTCGTGCGCAATGTCGCCGCGCGCTCGAACCGCGACCGCAACATCACATGGTATCGCGTGGAAGCTGAGAACTTCGAGAGCATCCACAATCACAACGCCTACGCGCTCGTGGAGAAAAAGGTGAGGCGCTCGCCTGCCGCGAAGACGGGGAAATGACTGCGCGCAGAAATTGCTGCCAAGCTGTCCCACGATTCCCGCCATGCTCCACCGCCTCGTCATCATCTGCATCACCGGCTTCTGGGTCGCGATGACGAGCCTCCTCGTGGTGCGCGAGCTTTACCCGGAATCCACGCGGCTGAATGCGGTTCCTCCCGGCTACGTCGGCCAGCTCGTCTTCCAGCATGAGCAGACATCCGAACTCCAGATTTTCATCTCGGGAAAGGACGCCGGCTCCCTGCACATCCAGCCGCGCACGATCGCGGACTCGGGCCATCGCGTGATCGAGTTCGATGGCCGGGTGAGACTGACACTCCCCGGCGGCCAGCAGCAGCGGATCGTGTGGACCGGCAGTTTCGAGATGAGCCGCAGTCTTGCGCCGGAGCGGTTGCATCTCGACCTCTCCACTCCGGAGCCGGGGCAGCACACGGATATCCTCGTGGATTTCCCCGCAAGGAAGGCCACGCTCGGCGCAAAGGTCGGCAATCAGGTCATGAGCGACACCACGTTCACCCTCGACGAAAAGGGCTTTGACACGCTGATGGGACGCGCGGGTGTGGACCCGATGATGCTCCGGCAGCTCAAGGCATCACAGAGCGAGATCCCGCAGTTCGATTTCTCGGCGCAATCGTCCTCCCTCGTCATTCGCGGCCAGAAAATGGAGACGTTCCTGCTCGTGCTCAGGGCCGGCGGGCAAAGTCTGTTTGAGGCGCAGCTCAGCCAGCTCGGCCAGGTGCTCTCCGCGCAGGCTCCGGCGCTCGGCTGGAAATTCACGCCGTCCGACTTCACACGATGATCCAGACGAAGGGACTCTCGAAAACATTCGGCGCACTGACCGCGGTGGACTCACTCGATCTGGACGTTGCGCAGGGCGAGTTGTTCGCATTCCTCGGGCCGAATGGAGCCGGCAAGACGACGACGATCAAGATGCTCGCGGGCCTGCTGAAGCCTTCCGCAGGGACCGCACACGTCGCGGGCTTCGATGTTCAAAAGGATCCGGAAAACGCCAAGGCGCGCCTCGCGTACGTGCCGGATTTTCCCTACACATACGACAAGCTCACCGCCGTCGAGTTCATGCAGTTCGTCGGCGACATCTTCGGGATGGAGCCGCGCGCCATTGTGGAAAAGTTGGACGCTCTCTTTGACCGGTTTCACCTCAACGACTACCGCCACGAACTGACGGAAAATCTCAGCCACGGCACACGCCAGCGCCTCGTGATCAGCAGCGCGCTGCTCCACGATCCGACAGTGCTCGTGATTGACGAGCCGATGGTCGGCCTCGACCCGATGCACGCGCGCATCGTGAAGGATGAGTTCAAGGCGCGCTCGCGCGCGGGCATGACGATCTTCCTCAGCACGCACCAGCTCAGCGTCGCCGAGGAACTTGCTGATCGCGTCGGCATCATCCACGCCGGCCGACTCATCGCGCTCGGCACCGTCGAGGAATTGCGCGCGACGAGCATCGCGAAAGGCGGCTTGGAAAATGTCTTTCTCTCACTCGTGGACGCGGAGGAGCGGCTGCGCGAAGTGCGGAAGTGAATTGCATCTGGCACATCGATCGCGGCGACGAGTCCATTGATGAAAAACTGGAGTGGTTCACCAAAAAGCATGGCCGTTTTTCAAGGAGCAGGGGCGCCCTCGCCCCAAGTTGCCCCTCGGGGCGAGGGCGCCCCTGCTCCTCGTGCCGCGGCCACGTCATGTCTTGAACCGCTCTAAACGCTCCGGGCGCGCGGATCGAACGGATGAAGGTACGATCCCGAACGCGATGATGAATGGCGAATGACGGGCGCTGATTCGCAGTGAGCGCCACGTGTCGCATGCAACAATGATGTGCAACGGCCTCCGGAAGGTTTTCCAACGGGGACTCAATGGACGACCTCATAAACGCTCAATGACAGTGCGATGAGGAAGATGAGAATGGCGACAATCTTGAGCAGAAAGTCACGCCGTCCTCTCGGGCTTCTCCTGCTGCACGATGGACAATTCTCCCGGTTGGTTGGAAAAATATTTTGCAGCGCTGGCAGCGGACGACGGTCATTGACGCTTGGACTGGCGCTCAGAGATCCGTGCGGGTGTCCTCGAAATTGCTGGCGACATCCCACCCGGCGATGGTCCCGGTGCTCCCGAGGGTTTCGTCGTAGTGGAACCCGCCGTTGCCGCCTCCATTGATGCTGAAGTTTTTCACGATAAAAGCGCCAGTCGTGTCCACAGTGCCGCTGAGGGTGGCGTTGTAGTTGGGCGCGTTCAGGGTGAGGATTTCATTAGCATTGCCGGAAGCGCTGAAGGTGGGGCTCGCCACGGTGGAGACGCCATTGACAGTAAGGTGCGTGGCGACCTGGCTGCTGCTGCTGTTGGCGTTGATGTTGCCGTTGCCGAAGTCAATGTTCCCCTGCACCCAGATGGTGGCATAGACATTGGGCGGGATGGTGATGCCAGCGCTCCCGCCGTTTCCGGTGTCGAGATTGCCCGTGACGATGATCTCGATGTAGCCGGTGATGCCGGCGGCGGGAGCGGTGACGGCGAAGGTGCCGAGATTGCCGGTGATGGCGTAGCGCGTGGGGATCGCCTTGGTGCCGGTGACATAGGCACCCGGCGCGGCTCCCTGATAGGTCCACGAAGTCCAGGTGGGCGCGGTCGGGGTGGCAATCTCTTCGTTGAAGTCGCTGGAGATGCGGGTGGTGTCCATCCCGCCGGTGCCGGAGACATTTTCAAAAGTGGTAGGGGTGGACGGGTCGTCACCGCCAGCGGTCTGCACGAAGCCTTTGACGATTGCGCCATTGCCGGTGATGAGCGGGCCGTATGGGGAGGCGGCGGGATTCTGCTTGGCGCTGGCGATGCTGCCGTTGCTCTGCACCTCGGGGCTGCTGGCGCCGGGATAGATGCCGCCGGCGCTGGTGCCCGGCGCGGATTTGGAGGTGTCCGAAGAATCGAAGCTGTCCACACGCCAATTGCTGCTGTTGCCGAGGGTCAGGTCGTTCACGGTGACGATGGCGCGACGGAATGTGTACCGGGGCCGGGCGATGACCTCGACGGTGCGCGTGACGTGCGGATCGCTCGCGCCAGAGCCATTCTTTGCGCCGAGTTTCATCCGCCGGAGATCTGCGTCGCGGCGATCGGAACTCACGAATTTTCCCGGGAGATCCGCCCGCGCAGTGGAGCGGATGCGGAACCAGGGATTGTAACTGGGGCTGGTGCCGCTGGCTTCGCGGGTGAAGACATCCACGGAAAGCTTGAGGACGCGGACGTTATTCGGGCCGCCGAGGATGGGGAGCTGGGAGCCGTCGAGGGTGCGCTCGCCGTTCGCGGCGTAGAGCGCATTGGTGTAGCTCCAACTGTTCGCAGTCCACGGATAGGCGTTGGGATTGGTGCTGCTGGCGCACCAGCCATTGATCAATGACATGGCATAGTCGGCCCCGGCCTCGGCACCGTGGAGGGATTCCTGCCATGCGGCCCCCTGGTGGGTGCCACGGTATTTCGGGATGAAAGTCCCGAAGTACGCGGCCACGCTGAAGCCGATGGTGGCTATGACGACGAGGCAGGCGAGCAGCACGCTGGCCTTGGAACGGGAGAGGTGGCGATTTTTCATATCAGTCTCTGCGAAGGTTGCGGATGTTCACATCCACATATGCGGTGGTGGTGGCGGAGGAGGCGCCGGTGCGCTTGAAGACCGGCGTGAAGGAACTCTGAAGTCGGAGGACGGAGCCGCCATTGCGCCCGCTGATGGACAGCAAGGTGGTGGAGCGCGCATCCGAAATGCCTTCGGCCACTTCGCGGATGTAGCTCGCCGTGGTGGAGCCGGGCGGATACTCCGCGCGGAAAAGGCACACCGTCGGGTCGCTGGACGAGCGCGCACCGGTGTAGTAGCGGACCTGGAGCTCATCGCTGGTCGCCGAGATCGGCGCAAAGCGGGTGACGCGCTTGCCGCCGACAGTCATCTGCGCATCGCTCCAAGGCACCGTGCCGTTGAGAAGCGAGACGCCGTTGCTGTTGTAGGTGGCTGCGCTGTTCAGCGCGGCGCGCGTGTAGCGGGCGGTCTTGTAGCTGGAGCCAGCCGAGTTATTCGGCGTATTCGACGCGTAGTAATCCGGGATGCTGATGACGAGCGTGTTCGAGCTATTGATGCTGTAATAGGTGCCGGACGTATCCTTGATGGGTGTGGAAGTTGACCCATTCAGGAAGCTCACGCGGACGGCGCGGCGGAGGTCCATGGCGACGGAGTCCATCATGCGGTTCTCGTTGCCGACCTCGTTGAGGAACTTTTCGGTGGCCCACAGCCTGCGATTGATCCCTGCGCCGGCGAGGACAAGAATTCCGAGAATGATGCCGGTGATCGCGACGCTGACGAGAAGCTCCGCGAGAGTGAATCCGGCTGCACGTTTCGCTGTCAGAAGGGGCCGCATCACCTAGATTCCTCCCCGGGTGACGATCGTGGAAATCTGGCGTGTCCTTGAGACATTGCCAGGTGCCATCCATGTGGTGGAGACGGTCAGCTTCACGCAGCGGCTTGAGGACAGATCCACGCCGTTGTTGGTGAAGGTGCCGCTCGGCGAGCGTGTGACGACCAACTGGCTGCCGCTCGGGTAGCCCTGCACGGTGAAGGTCTCCGAGACGTAGGTGAAATTCGCCGCGATGGCCGGGGCACTTGCCGCCACCGATGCGATGCCCGCGGCGGTGGTGACATTCGTCCAAGGCGGAGCGTAGCGGAATGCCTCGATGCGCTCCTGGAGCATCTCGCTGGCCGAGGCCACCGTGCGTCCGGCGCGCGCAATCCGCGCAGCCTGCTGCTCCGAGGTATAGAAGCCGAGCAGGGCAATGGCAGTCACCCCCATGGCCACGACCGACTCCACCAAGGTGAAGCCCTGCTCCCTCCGAGGCATAGCCGTGCTCCATCCCGCAGATTTTTTGAAAAGAATTTTCACGCTGTTTTTATAGATACTAGGCAATACAGCAAGCACCATCCATGCCAGCCGGACGAAGGAAAACTCCCCGGAAGTCACTCCCACAGCGCTTCTCGCTCATGCCGCCCGGCATCGAGACGACGCGGGGCGCTCGGAGCAGATGACCCGCAGGACCTGACAGGCGAATTGAGCAATGCCACGCTGGCTGCGGCCATCGCCGGGACGTATGCAAACACGAATGCCGCGGCCACGCTGGACACGCCATTTTCCAACGATCCGCTCTCACTCGCGGACGGGAAACTGCTGCGCAGCAAGATCAACGAAGTGATCACCGCAATAAGGCGGCAGTTCCACATGGCCACGGCGAAAATGCTGTGAACGCATTTCCGCCGCCGCGTAAGGTGCCACCTCATGTTCACCTTGCTCGGCACCGATCCAAATTCCAAAGCCCGCCGCGGAATCCTGCGCACAAAGCGCGGCGACATCCAGACGCCGCAGTTCATGCCCGTCGGCACTCAGGGATCGGTGAAGGCCGTGTCGCCGGACGAACTCACGCAGCTCGGCGCGCAGATCATCCTCGGGAACACGTACCACCTTTTCGTCCGCCCCGGCATGGAGGTCATGCGCAAATTCGGCGGGCTGCACCGCTTCATGGGCTGGGACGGGCCGATCCTCACCGACAGCGGCGGCTTCCAAGTCTTCTCGCTCGCGAAGCTGCGCAAAATCACCCCCGAGGGCGTGCATTTTCAAAATCACCTCGACGGCTCGCCGATGTTCCTCGGCCCGCGCGAGGCGATGGAAATCCAGGCCACGCTCGGCAGCGACATCTGCATGCTCTTCGACGAATGCCCGCCGCATCCGTGCGAGCGCGACTACGCCGCGAAGTCGCTCGCGCTCACGCTCAAGTGGGCCGCGATGTGCCGCGAGGTCGAGACGCCGGGGATGAAATTTGGCATCGTGCAGGGCAGCAGCTACGCGGACCTGCGCCGCGAAAGCGCCGAGGCGCTCGTGCAACTCGGCTTCGACGGATACGCCATCGGCGGCGTGAGCGTCGGCGAGCCCGAGCCGGAAATGATGAAGGCCGTCGAGTCCGCCGAGCCGTTCCTGCCCGCCGACAAGCCGCGCTACGCGATGGGCCTCGGCACGCCGCCGCAGCTCGTGGAAATGGTCGCGCGCGGCGTGGACATGTTCGACTGCGTGCTGCCCACGCGCATCGCGCGCAACGGCACCGCCTTCACCGAGCGCGGCACGCTGAATCTGAAAAACGCCGAGTTCGCGATGGACGAAGGCCCCATCGAATCCGGCTGCGAATGCCCCGCGTGCCGCAAGTTCGCGCGCGGCTACCTGCGCCATCTGCTCAAGGCCAACGAGATCCTCGGCCTGCGCCTCGTGACGCTGCACAACCTGCACTTCTACCTGAACCTCATGCGCCGCCTCCGCGCGCACATCGAGGCCGGTACCTTCGCGGAGTTTCGGAAAAAGTTCGTGAGCGAATACGTGCCGTGGAAAAGCGAGGACGCCGAGTAACCTGTGCCCGCAGCCGCAAGCGGGCGAAGCCTGCTTGCGAATGTCCGCTCGATGGAAGGGTTATACGTCTCGGTCAGTTGAGATAACCATAACCAAGCTGATTCGCCGGTAGATCGTGGCCGTTCTTGGTGAGGCGATGACCCACAAGGTGATGGTCCTCAATTAGCTGGCCCACAAACTCCCATCGGTTACTTGGTTCTACCGGCCCACGAGTAGAGAGCGTTGTACCTGCCGGAAACCACGCAACTACCGAGTACGCCCTGACCACCACGCTGCCGACCACGCCGAGCGCAATTGGATAGCGGAGGCCCTCTGGCGATGGCGTGCGGGTGCGCGGAGACACGCGGGACCAGAACTGCCGTACGCTGTCGTAGAGTTCAATCTCACTCTTCGTTGGTGAGTACGTTTGATTGATGAATAAGAGCATGAACGGTGCACGAAGAGTTTCCACAGGAATCGGCTTGGAGCCGTGAAGGCGCTCAACTTCTTTTGCCGTTTGGCGCCCTCGATCGATTCCGTGCCCGCGTACCTTATTTGTGAGTTTCTCCAAACCAATCGCGTCGATCACCGCAGCTTCGACCTCGAAGCTCTCCTGAGCGGAGGACAAACCGTATCGCAGAATCTCGACGCTTGGCTCCAGCTTCGACGCGCGGACGTCTCGAATACGTCTATACTTCGCCTCTTCGCCAGTACCGACCCGGAAGTGATTGAAGGCTCGGTTGTTTCCACTTGCCTTGCCTACGTAGAAGATGCTGTCGTCACGAGGGTCGACAAGCGCATAGACATAGTGACCGAGGTGCTTTGTCGTGGACGCCGAGAACTTCATTGACTGTGCT
>JBBRYC010000134.1:0-8128 GCA_038238025.1 Chthoniobacterales bacterium | reverse complement strand
GCCAGCAGCGTGGCCGCCTCGCGCAGCTTCTTGATGATCTCTTCGGGTGTGTGTCGTTTCCTTTTCATATTGAGAGTTCGGCGGCGCTCGCGCACCGCCAATCTCTCATAGCGTCTGGATCAACTTTTGGGGAGCAGGCCAGCACATCCTCCCGGCACAGCGGCGAGGACCGATCCGCAGACGCACAGAAGCGCACCACCCCGCGGCGCGAAAGCGGCGACACAGATGTCGCCGCTCCCAGCGCGACTTACACCGCCGCCCCTTCGGCTTCGTCCTCATCCTCATTCGCCACGACCGGAGCGATGCCTTGCAGCTTCTCCGCGCCTTTGAGGTCCATGAGTTTCACGCCCATCGTATTTCTTCCGGTCTCGCGGATTTCCTTCACACGAGTCCGCACCATCTGGCCTTTGTTCGTGATCAGCATCAGTTCATCGGCTTCGCGCACGGTCAGCGCACCGACGACGCAGCCGGTCTTATCGCCGGTCTTCATCGTGATGATCCCCTTCCCTCCGCGCGACTGCACGCGGTAGTCGTCGAATGGCGTGCGCTTGCCGATGCCGTTTTCCCCGGCCACGAGCAGCGTGCAATCAGGACTAACGATCGCAGCCGCCACGACGATGTCGCCCTTGTCCGGCCGGATGCCCCACACGCCGATCGAGTTGCGGCCCTGATCGCGCATTTCCTCCTCGTTGAAACGGATGCTCATCCCGTCCTTCGTCACGAGCACGATTTCGTTCGTGCCGTTCGTGAGATTGCCGTCAATGAGCTGATCCCCCTGCTCGATTTGGATCGCGATGATGCCGCCCTTCCGGATGTTTTTGAATTCGCTGAGGTTCGTCTTTTTCACGATGCCGCTCTGCGTCGCGAAGACGATGAACAGCTTGTCCGTCCACGTCTCCTCCTCGGTCTTCTGGCCCTGGATGCGGATCGTCGCCGCGATTTTTTCCTCCGCGCGAAGCTCCAGCAGGTTCGCGATGCTGCGGCCTTTCGACGCACGGCTCCCCTCATCAATCTGATGCACCCGCTCCACGTAGCAGCGCCCGCTCTTCGTGAAAAACATGAGGTAGTCGTGCGTGGTCGCCGTGAAGAGATGCTCGACGAAATCGCCGTCCTCGCCCTCGGTCGCACTCTCACGCGTGACCATGCCCTTCACGCCCTTGCCACCGCGACGCTGCGCGCGATACGCGGAGACCGCCGTGCGCTTGATGAACCCGGCGTGCGTGATCGTGATGATGCAGCCTTCGTTCGCGATGAGATCCTCGATGTTGATCTCGCCCTCGTCCGGCACGATCTGCGTCCTGCGCTCGTTGCCGTATTTTTCACGGATCACGCCCAGCTCTTTTTTGATGATCGTGAAAACGCGCGTATCCCTCGCCAGGATGTCGAGCAGGTCTTTGATCACTTCGAGCAGCGCGTCGTATTCGGTCTTGATGGCTTCGCGTTCGAGGCCGGTGAGCTGGTAGAGGCGGAGTTCGAGAATGGCGACGGCCTGCCGCTCGTTGAAGGCGTAGCGGCCATCCACGAGCTTCGCATCACTGCGGATGAGAATGCCGAGTTGCTCGACCGCGCTCCTCGTCCATGAGAGCGCGAGCAGCTTCGCTTTCGCATCGTCGCGGTCACTCGAGTCGCGGATAATTTTGATGAAGTCATCGAGGTTGTGCAGCGCGACGAGCAGGGCTTCGAGGCGCTCGGCCTGATTCTCCGCCTGGTTCAAAAGGAAGCGCGTGCGCCGCAGGATGATCTCGCGCCGATGCTCGATGTAGCACGCGATGGCGTCCTTGATGTTGAGCAGCTTCGGCCGACCGCGATCAATGGCGAGCATCGAAGCGCTGAAGGATGATTCGAGCGCGGTGTGCTTGAAGAGATTGTTGATGACGACCTTCGGGTTCGCATCGCGCTTGAGGTCAATGACCACGCGTGTCTGCTCGTCCGACTCGTCGCGGATGGCGCTGATGTCGGTGATGACTTTCTCATTCACCAAATCCGCGATGCGCGAGACGAGGACAGCGCGGTTCACGTTGTACGGAATCTCCGAAATGATGAGCTGCTCGCGACCGCCCTTCAGCTCGGCCACGCCGACTTTTCCGCGCACGCGGACGGCACCCTTGCCCGTGCTGAGGTAGCTCCTGATTCCCGCGCTGCCGAGAATCTCGCAGCCCGTCGGGAAGTCCGGCCCTTTCACGATTTTCATCAGCTCCTCGATGGTGATGTCCGGGTCGTCAATCTGCGCGCAAACGCCGTCAATGATCTCGGTAAGATTGTGCGGCGGGATGTTCGTGGCCATGCCGACCGCGATGCCGGTGCCGCCATTCACGAGCAGATTCGGGAACGCCGCCGGCAGCACCGTCGGCTCCATGAGACGCTCGTCGTAGGTCGGGACAAAATCCACCGTCTCCTTGTCCATGTCGTCCATGAGCGCCGCGCCGAGATGCCGCAACCGCGCCTCGGTGTAACGCATGGACGCCGGCGGGTCGCCCTCGACGCTGCCGAAATTCCCCTGCCCCTCGATGAGCATCTCGCGCATGGCCCAAGGCTGCGCCATGTGGACGAGCGTCGGATAAATCGCCTGGTCGCCGTGCGGATGATAATTGCCCATCGTGTCGCCGACGATCTTCGCGCACTTGATCGGCTTGCGATTCGGCAGCACGCCGAGGTCGCTCATCGTCACGAGGATGCGCCGCTGCGAAGGCTTCAGACCATCGCGCGCATCCGGCAGCGCGCGGGAAATGATGACGGACATCGAGTAGTCGAGGAACGACTTCGACATCTCTTCGGCGACATTGATTGGCAGGACTTTTTCGTTTTGGTGATACATCGGCAATTGATTGGGAAAAAATTTGGGAGCGGAAAATCTGCGGCTGCTTTTTACACGATTGCGTCAGGCATTTTCCACCTCGGGAAAAACGGGGATGCCCATCATCTTCGCCGCATCGCGCATGCGCCGGTCAGTCGTGCAAAGCGGAAAATCCTGCGACAAATCACAGGCCGCAGTATGAATCGCATCGAGCGTGCGCAACGGCACCGCCGGATGGCAGCGTTCGAGAATGTGGTTCGCCTTTTTCAGGACGACGCCGTTGAGCGGGTGCAGGTGGATTTGTTTCTCCCGCACCCGCTCGTTGAACACGCGCCAGGCCGCCGCACGCTGACGGGGCGAAATCGCCTTGCTGCGTTCCTTCGCCAGCAAGGCCGACCATACTTCCGTCACTGCGAGTTCCGACGAGGAGATCAGCACGCCGGTGAGTGCCTGCTGGAAGAACTCGCTGTCCGGCTCGGCGACGAGCAGCTTCACGAGGATGGCGGTATCGAGATACATCACCAGCCCCGCCCATCGCGGTCTTCGCGGACGATCTCCTCAGCGGTCGGACCGCCGCGCCATTTCGGCATCGTCCTGAGATGTTCGCGCGTCCCCTGGAATGGCTGCCGCTGCGGCCCGCCCGTCATCGGCACGAGTCGCGCCTTGGGCACGCCATCCGAGGTGATCACGATCTCGCGCCCCGCGGCCACCTGTTCGAGCAAGCCCGACAGATGAGCCTTGGCCGCGCGCACCGAAATGCCCGCGCCCCCTCCGGGCAGCGGCGCGATCTCCTGCACGACAGACGGTGTCGTTTCTTCCCCATCAGTTAGAATGGAAGTTTCCTTTGCTTTCATGTCACCAATGTAGTCACGCGTAGTCACATCGCGCAAGTTCTTTTGTCGGTAAAGTGGAATTTTCTTTTTCATGGGAGGGACTGGCGATTCAGCGGTGGAAATTCGGCTGCGAGGGAAATTGGGCATCAGCGCGGGGGCTCACGAAATCTCGCCGGCATACAAATCGGCGATGGGAAAAATGAGATCGTAGTCGTTCAAAAAAGATGCCCGCGATCGATCGTGAACTTCTTAAAGCGTCGCTTGTCGAGATAACGGCGGTGAGGAATCGGATGCCACTCATGGCCGTGTCGGATTGGGGGTTTCGTTGAGAGAAAATGAATGACGGTGCCCCGCAATCTGCGTGTCGAGTTCAGCGATCCGCTTACGAGTCACTGCGATTTCCGGGCCGAGTTCTTCCACCGGCAGCCGGACGACGCGGCCCTCGCGGCGGACGACGACGCCAAGTCCCTCGCGGCGATGGCGCTCAACGACATCAAGGAATGCTTCGTTCAGGCCGCGTTCAGTCAGCAAGTGCATCGGCACTCCGGGCGCGAGTGGAAATTCGTCCTTCATACGTTCAGCTTAAAGTCGGCGACCACCTTTTGAAAGGCGGCTTCCGCGACCACGGTGATTTCGTTCGGTGTGCCGTAGGCGAGCAGCACGGGTGTTTGCAGGCCATTGTCATGGAGCGACCACGCATCGAGCACGGGGCGATAGATGGAAAATAGATTCTGCACGCCGACACGGAATCTGCGGTGCAAATCTTCAAGGGGAACATCGTGTCCGCCAAGCTCGACGCGATCCGCCACGCGACGGATGGAGTCCTCGATATCCGGCAGCAGCAGGAAATCCAATCGCACATGGTATCCCGCCGCCCGCGCCGCGGCAAAATGCTTGCGGTAGGTCCGCCCGCTGAGCGTCGTTTCGAGGCAGAAGTCCCGCCGCTCGCTGACGAATTGCTCGTATCGCGAAAGCACAATTCGCCCTGCCTCAAACTGTGCGCGTTCAGGAGCGAGCGGCGAAAGCCCGCGCGCCACCTCGTCGGCGTTGATAAAATCGAGCACAGCAATTTCACACGGAGCAAAGCGTTTGATGAACGTCGTCTTCCCCGCACCATTCGGGCCTGCGATGATGTAGAGCGACGGCATTTCACGCGAAATCAGTCATTTCAGATTCTTGTCTGCCTCGCACAAAAACAGAATAGTCGAAGCTGTGAGGTGTAAAACATAGCTCGCCAGATAAGCTGGCAATTCAATCGGAACTGCACCTTGACCGTGGCCGCTTGTGCGGTTGCGCAAAGTGGGAACACCACTTTCAAGAACTGTTCTCAACGAGGCGAATTCAGACTGAAGGTAATCCGGAATCAGCTTGTGTCTGAACAATACATCTATCAGGGATTTCGCTGTGTCATTCGCCCCGTAAGTCCAACCTTTTTTCGTACAAATCGCTTTCATTGTGCTCTCGAATGCCTTCAGGCATTCAGCAACACATTCTTTGTTTCGACCTGCACGATAGTGTTCGTGTGATTTTAGGAATTCTTCATTAGCGCCAGCGAGATGCGGTTCAGAAAGAAAATGGAGTGCGGGCTTGATGGCTTTAGCGTGCAACAAACGCGAATCCACACGCACAATCACACCCTGTTCAAAAGCGTAGCCAACGGCCTGTTCGGCAAACCTCGTATTCAACTCCTCTATGGCATCGTCCGGTGACATTGATCCGAAACCGAAATTGTCCTTCCGAACAAGGCGGTCAACGAGCCGAAAACATAGCTCTACAGTATCGAGAACTCGCTCCACATTCCGCTCACCGAGGATGAAATCTTGAACTTCTACGAGCACGCCACGTTGTGCTTCGTTTAGTCCGAAAAGCCCGTATTCGCGGCATAGCGTATCACGCACGAATTTGTAACCTTGTTGTGTTGGCGATCCGCGATAGTTCTCCGTTCCGAGCACATCATCCAAGATATGGATAATCTGCACACGGAGCGGCTGAGGAAGCTCATCGTATTTGAAAACATCCGGAGGCGACTCGCACGCCAATCGTTGACGTTTTGAAAAAAGGTCGAATATCGCCATAATTACACATCCAGCCGCGCATTCAGCGCATTGTCCTCGATGAACTGCCTCCGCGGTTCGACGATGTCGCCCATGAGGATGGTGAACATGCGGTCGGCTTGCACGGCGTTGTCCTCGTTGAGGTCCACTTTCATCATGCGGCGCTTCTCGGGGTTCATCGTGGTCTCGAAGAGTTCCTTCGCGTTCATTTCACCGAGGCCCTTGAACCGTGAAATCGAAAGGCCCTTTTTGCCGACTTCGAGCACCTTGTTGAGGATATCCGGGATGGCGAAGAGCGGCGTCTTCACGGCCTTGTCGCCCTCGCCCTCGATGATCTCGAAGATGGGCTGGTCGCTGTTGCTGTAGTGCTCGATCTTGAGGCCTTTCTTCGCGAGTTCGGCGATGAGCTTCTCGACGGCGGTGCTTTCATACAGCTCGACGAGACGCGCACGGCGGCGCGGGCCTTCGTCCTTTTTCTTCGCGGCGGCGGCGGGTGTCGCAGCGGCGGGCGCGGAGGGGTCTGCGTTTTCCGGCACCGGCTCGGGCTCGGCTTCGAAGAGGCTGAGGTCGGGATTGTTTTCGTGGAAAACGCGGAGGCTGTCCTGATTCGGGAAATACTGCACATGGTCCTCGTTGCCCTCACGGATGCGGACGAGATATTCGGGCAGCTTGCCGGACGCGCTGCGGTTGAGCAGGAAGTTTTCGAAGTCACCGCCGTGGCGTCGGATCGCGTCGCTGAAACGCGAGAGGCGGTCGAGCAGCGTGAGCAATTCCTTCAACGCAGCGGCGGGGATTTCCTTACCGTCGGCGAGGTTCTTGAGTTTCAGCTCCTCGGCGCCGAGCTGGATGAGCATCTTGTTCAGCGCGGCATCGTCGTCCACGTACTGCTCGCGTTTTTTGCGCGTGATTTTGTAGAGCGGCGGGCAGGCGATGTAGATTTTCCCCTGCTTCACGAGCTCCGGCATCTGGCGGTAGAAAAACGTGAGCAGCAGTGTGCGGATGTGCGAACCGTCCACGTCGGCGTCGGTCATGATGATGATGCGGCCATAGCGCAGCTTCTCCATCTTGAACGATCCCTCCATGTCGCCGCCGCCGATGCCCGTGCCGATGGCGGTGATGAGCGTCTGGATTTCCGTATTCTGCAGCACCTTGTCGAGTCGCGCCTTCTCGACGTTGATGATCTTGCCCTTGATCGGCAAAATCGCCTGGTAACGCCGGTCGCGCCCCTGCTTCGCGGAGCCGCCGGCGGAATCGCCCTCGACGACATACAACTCCGTGAGTTCCGGATCGCGCTCGGAGCAATCGGCGAGCTTGCCCGGCAGCCCGCCGCCGGTGAGTGCGGATTTGCGCACCGTCTCGCGAGCCTTGCGCGCGGCCTCACGTGCGCGCGCCGCCATGAGGCACTTGTCGAGCACGCGCTTGGCGACGTTCGGATTCTGATCAAAGTGCAGCATCAGCCCCTCGTAGGTGATCGAGCCGACGATGCTCTCCACCTCCGGCGAGATGAGCTTCACCTTCGTCTGGCTCTCAAATTTCGGGTCGGGATGCTTGATCGAAACGACCGCCGCAATTCCCTCCAGCACATCCGGCCCCGAGATCGCGGGATCCTTCTCCTTCAGCAAATTGTTGTTCTTCGCGTACTGGTTCACCGCGCGCGTGAGCGCACCGCGAAATCCGGTGCTGTGCGCGCCACCGTCCGCATTCGGAATCGCATTCGTGAAGCACAGAAGCTGATCGTTGTACGTGTCCACATATTGCAGCACGACTTCGGCGAGGATTTTGTCCTTCCCGCCTTTGATCACGATCGGCTTGGGATGCACCTTGTCCTTGTTCTCCGCGAGCGACTCCACGAACTCCTCGATGCCCCGCTTGTGCTGGATCATCTCCGGCTTCATGCCCTCGACGCGCTCATCGAGAAAATTGAAAATCAGCGGCGCATTGATGTAAGCGAGTTCGTGCAGGCGATGCCGGATGCGCTCCGTCTTGTATTCCGTCGTCTCCTTAAAAATCTGCGGGTCCGGCTTGAACGTGATGTTCGTCCCAGTCGTATTTTTCTTCAGTTCGCCGATCACCTTCAGCTTCTGCACCGTCTTCCCGCGCTCAAATCCGATCGCGTAAATCTTCCCATCGCGCAGCACCTCCACCTTGAACCACTCGCTCACCGCATTCACGCACTTCGCGCCGACACCGTGCGTACCGCCCGAATATTCGTAGTTCCCCTGCCCATATTTGCCGCCCGTGTGCAGCACCGTGAGCGCGACCTCCACGCCCGGCAGCCCCGAGTCCTTGTTGATGTCCACCGGGATTCCGCGCCCGTTGTCCTTGATGGAAATCGAGCCGTCCGAGTGAATGTTCACATCAATGTGCGAGCAGTGCCCCGCGAGAAATTCGTCCACCGAATTGTCGAGCACCTCATTGATGCAATGATGCAGCGCCCGCTCATCCGT
>JBBRYC010000133.1:0-8476 GCA_038238025.1 Chthoniobacterales bacterium | reverse complement strand
CGCGGTGCTCCCGCTAAGAATGCGGCTCTGCGCGGTTCTGCCGCGCAATCCGCGAATGCACCACTCCTTCAAGCACACCAACTTCCTTTTCAGAAATCGCTGCGCTCCCAGAGAGGACAGCCATAAAGTCTAGGCGTTGCTCGCGCGCTCCCGATGAACAGAACTTTTACAAAGCACTGACTTCGATTTGACACACTCAGCGCAGACATCACGAAAACTCGAAACCATGAAAACCACAATCATACTCGCTTTTCTTTTTTCGTTCGCACTCACCGGACGCTCCGCTGAGGCTTTGTATCTTTCGCCGACGGACGCCCCGAAGCACGGACTTCGAGTTGAACTCGTTACACCAAAGCCCGGAATTGTTCAGGTCACGCTTCACTTCACCAACGCGCCAACAGATGTCGCACTTGTCATTCGTGACGCCAAAAACGAGTTCATCGCAACCGACAACACGGTAATCCACGATAAGTCCTGCACCGTGACACTGAGCGAGCCCTACGCCTCACGCTCCTACTTCCTCGTTCCGAACAGTGCCAAGGCAGGCGAGACACAGATTCACCTCTCCCTGCGATGACCGCTTCACGAATGGCCGCAACGCCTAACCATGCGCTGCAGCCTCTTTTGGGAAATCCGCAAGTAGCTTAACATCAGAACAAAACGACGCAGCGCCATCTCCAGAGGGAGATTTTCCACGCAAAATTCCACGCAAAAAGTTGACTCGGCACGCAGGCCACAAAGCCATGCGACGCCGATCAATCATTACACTTGGGAGCGGGGACGAGGAGATCAAGATTTACACGATCCAGCGCAAGGACGGTTACCCTTGCTTCCAGTGCGCCTGGTATGCCCTCGGCCAGCGCAAGACCAAGAGCTTTGCCAGCATGGACGCGGCGAAGCTCTTCGCGCAGCAGACGCTTAGTTCGTGTCGACACGAACTTCCGTCTGCGGACCCGGTGACGCAGCGCGACTTCGAGCTGATGCGGACCTGTGCGGCGCGGACGAAACGGTTCGGGTTGAACGTGGTCAGCGCCATCGAGGAATGGAGCGACGCGAAGCTGGGCATGAAGGGCGGCTCGATCCTTGATGCGGTGCGGTTTTACAACGCGAACCATCTCGGCCTGCCCACCAAGCTCTTCAAGGATGTGGCTGACGAGTTCACCGCGGCAAAGGAGGCGGCTGGCATTAGCCAAGCCTACCGCCGCAGCCTGCGGCATTACCTGACCTGGCTGAAGCGCGACTTCGGCCCTCAGCCTCTCGCCGACATCACCACGCTCCAAGTGGATGAATGGTTGCGGGCGGCCAATGGCAATCACACCACGAAGAACAACCTGCGCCGCATCTTCGTGACGCTCTTTAAGTGGTCGCGGGAAACCGGCTATCTGCCACAGGACCGCAAGACGGCACCGGAGCGAGCCATGACCTTCAATGGTCCCGAGCTGGCACCGGCGATCTTCACGCCAGACGAATTGCGGAAGATTCTGGCGGTGTGCCCGGCGAACCTGATGCCGCACATCGTCATTGGTGCGTTCTCCGGCATTCGTGCCGCCGAGATCGAGCGTCTCGACTGGAAGGATGTGTTGTGGGATCGCGGCTACATCGAAATCAAGGCGGCGAAGGCGAAGACGAAAGCACGGCGGCTCGTGCCCCTCCTGCCCAATCTGCGCGTGTGGCTGGAGCCGGTGCGAAAGGCTGAAGGTCCGGTGTGCTCCCTGCCGAACCTGCACTTCCGGCTGAACTACCTTGGCAATAAAGCCGGGATTGGATGGCGGCAGAACGCACTGCGTCACAGCTACGCCAGCTACCGGCTGGCCGACACACCCGATGCCGCGCGGGTCGCGCTCGAAATGGGTAACTCGCCCGAGAAGCTATTCCGTCACTACCGTGAGTTGGTAACGCCAGAAGCGGCGAAGGAATGGTTCGCCATCATGCCGCCCGCCAAAGTTGACGTGCTGCAAGTTGCATGAACGAAACCACGCCTGCCTCGCACCTTGTCCGCAAACGCCAACTCGCCAAGCTGATGTCGGTCAGCCCGCGCACCGTCGATGGCTGGGTCTCCAAACGGATGATCCCCTTCATCGAGCCGAATCCGCGGCTGCATCTCTTCGATCCGGCGGCGGTGAAGTCGGCCCTGCTGGCTCAGTTTGCGGTTCCGGCCAACATCCCTGAGCGTCCCGAAGCACATTGAAATCGGGATACGACCGAAACACGACAACTAGCCCATCAGCTTCCGTTGGATCTGCTCGATGATCGCCGAGTTGTGCGCGATGACCTCGGTGCTCTTGGTGAGTGCGGCCACCATGTCGGCATTCGCGGTGCGCAGATGCGTCTCGAACTCAGTGCGCACGTCCGTAATCTGCTGCTGAAGCTCTTCAATCTGGCGCATGAAGTAGCGCGTGAGGAAGTAGATGGTCAACAGTCCGATGATGAGCAGCGCGACGAACATCCAGCGGTCGTCCTGATGCGCGGCGTGATCTACGGCGGAAATGGCTTTGTCGATGTCCATGCCCGGCGGGTGGCGTCAATTTGCCGCCGCGAGTTTCCCGCCCCACTGACAGCCGCGACCTTTGAGCCACAGGTGGTAGATCGCCTCATTCTTAAAGTAGGAGTTCGCGTAGAGGCGCGCTTCACGCCCGGCGATCAACGCGGCGATGGCGAAGTGTAGGCGGTCGGTGTGAACCATGTGGTAGCAGGACGCCATGCGGACGTAATCCTCCGCGGTTGCGGCTAGGACGGCGGGGTCGCCGCAGTTCTTCGCAACACCAGGCTGAGCGCGCTCGCAATCTGCCCGCATGAACCAACCGACGTCATGCTGCGGCTCGTCGAGTTGGATTGCCGGCGCGTAGGCTAGGCCGAGGTCTGGCGCGAGCACGGCGCGCGGACAGAACTCGAGGCTGCGGTTCTCGCGGGCGAAGAACTGGTCCGCCTCGAACTCCTCGGGACCGGTCCAGCTTTGCGGCAGCACGATGAAGGGCAAGCCGTGTGTGCTCGCCACACCGCGGGCTTCAAGTCGCGTGAGCCGTGTGCCGGGATAGAGCGGCCCCATGTTTCCGCCTCCGCCGTAGAACACCGCGTTGGCGCAACCTGCGTCAGCCGTCACCTTGATGTCGTAGGCCGCGAAGAGCTGCTCGGCGCCATGACGGATGAGCAGATCGCCGACGTTTCCCGGCCCCCAGAACTGCATGATGGTCGCGCCACGCCACCGCGCGAAGACATGGGCGTAGGCGGCCGGTTCGAGGATAGGTGCCGGTGCGCTCATGGCAGGAGATGGCTGACCATTTCCGGGCAGTGCTTCTGCCGACCGTCCACGTCGTAGTTGCTGTAACAATATCCGGCGATGTCGGACTGCCCGTGAGCCTGCCAGATGAGGTTTGGGAACGCGGCGTAGGTCGGCAGTTTCTCGTGGAGCGTGGAGAGCAGCACGTCGTTGCACAGCTCACGGGCACTGCGTCGTCCGCGCATGATCTTCCGCACTTCGCGATAGGCGCTCTCCCGGAAGGCGACCGCGTGCGTATCCAGCGCGCGAGTGACGCGCACCACGCCGGCATTTACACGTTTGGGTGGCGCGAGATGCTGACACCCGAAGTAGAAAATCTGCCAGTCATCGGGCAGCTCCAAGGCGACGGTGCGCTCGCGAAAATCCGGATGAAAAATGGCGTCATCCTCGATCACGAGCAACGCGGCCGAGTTGCACCGCTGTGCCCGCCGCAAGAGGAACCGGAACGAAAGGCTGTTCGCCCGCTGCGGAAGACCCTTGAAGCCTTTGCAGCGGCGCAGTGTTTGGGCATCGACCGCACGGAAATATTCTGCCGTGACACCTGCGTCGGCCATGCGCGCCTGAAGCCATGCGCGACGATCCCGGCGGCGGGGCAAACTGATGAAAGCGCGATGAGGAAAGGCGGCGTTGAGGTCCACGCCGTGTGGCGAGCGTCAACCGCGACTAGAACGTCGCTGCAATGACTGCCGCCGAGCAATCCCGAGCCGAGCCTCCCGGCGCTGAGTCCACCGCCAGCCGAGGCCACTCCGCGAGAAAGCGTTCGTAGGCTTCCGGGAAATCCGCCGCGAGCCGCGCCTCGGCTTTCGCGATCCATTTGTCTTCGCGCTTCGCGCCGCCGGTGAGGTGCGCGTAGCCGGCCTTCGACACCTGCTTCCGTGTCGGAGCGAGCGGCAGCAGCGTTCCCACTTCCACGCCCACGCGCCGGGCGAAAACCCCGAGCTGATACTGCTCGATGATCATCGAGGTCGTGGTGCCGTTGAGCGGACAACCGCGGAACTTCTGCGCGAGGTCGAGGCCCGCCCATGCGAAGGCGCGCACGAGGGCCACGTCGCTGCCGCCGAGCAGTCCGGCGTTGAAGGCCGTGCCGCCGGGCGCGAAGCCCGCAACGACCTGCGCAGCCCGCATATCGCGCGAGGTGTAGTAGTGCGGAAAGTCCGGGGACTGCGCGATCAGCCGATGCCTCGTGAGCCGCTTGGGCAGTGGTTTGAAAAGCAGCACATCGCTGTCGAACTGGACGAACGGACGCTCCTGGAGCGCGCACGCGACGAGTTTCCCGAGCGCCCAAACGTGCATCAGCCCCTCCGCAGGCCAGTCTTCGAGCGGGGTGGAGACTTTGCTGAACGGCCACCCAAGCAGCGCGGCGATCTAGGCCCCGCGCAGGTCGGTGACGAACTCAGTTTTGGTGAAGACGCGCGCCGCGAGATTCACGGCGAGCGTTTGAATGAGCATCGGGCCTCGTGCCGGCACGAACATCGGCGTCTTGGTCCACAGGCTCATCACGCCGCGCAGGTCGCAGCGGCGATTCTTGGAAGTTGGTGTCGGTAGATTGCTCACAGCAGGAATCCGCCAAGTGGGGGTGCGGCGACGAATCGCGAGCCCGCTTGCGGAGTTGCTGGAGGTGGCCTGTCAATCGGGACGAAATGCGCGATGCGCTCGACCGGCACCGAGAGATCGAAGGCGCTCCCATCACGCCGCACGATCCGGCGAATGACCGCGCCGCGCGGGGCATAGGTCACCGGCAAGCGGCGGCAATTGAGCCACCGGATGCACAGGTGATACGGGTGATGCCACGGCAGCGCGGCGAAGGCGTGCAAATGCACGGTGCGATCCGTCTTGTCTGCGAGCACCGCGGCGAAGCGCTCTGCCATCCGCAGCGGCACCGTGATGATCAGGTCGATGTCGGCGCCGGGGGCGTCCTCGCCGCGCGCACACGAACCAGCGAGCCCGACCGTGCCGAGCCGATGCTTCGCCGCGAGTTCCGCGATGAGCGTGCCGAGGTCAGACGCTGGAGCCTTCATCGGTCGTTTTGTCGAAGCTGCAATCCGGGTCCTGCGTCTCGTTGCTCTCGCTCTCGCCGAACATCTTCAACGAATCCGGCTGGAGGTTGCTGGCGCTACCGCCCTGCACGTCCACGGTCACCGAGCCGGGCGGGTAAAGGTCGATGTCCCCTTCGGTGTGCGTGCCATCTGGGCGCGTGTCGTTCGTCCAATGAATATGCGGCGTGCCTTCGTTCACATCGACGGGCGTGAGTTGCGCCGACTTCCCGGCACCGTCCTCGGGGTTCACGGCATATTGGCCGTTCACGCCGTAGCTCGCCGCGTAAGTGTAGCCGTCCTCGGTATCGCCGCTCGGTCCGTCGTGGGTGCAGGACTTGTCCTCAGTCATGCTGCCATACCACGACGCGCCGAAGATCAGGCAGCGCGGCTCGAACTTGTGACTGCCACTGCCGGTGTGGTGTGTCAGCGGCGCGTTGCCGGGCTCGCCGTAGTCGGCGGTGTAAGTGATCGTGCCGCCCGGATTCACCGGGACGTTTTTGAACTCGAAGCCGCCGTTGAAGCCGGGATACGCAGTGCCGAGCTGGATGCCCGGAGTGCCGACGCCGGACACGCGCAATGTGCCCACGCCGGCTCGTCCGCCGCTGATCGAGACGTTCACGTAGGCCGTGCAAGTCTGCGGCGGCTGGATGAAGCAGGCCGGACCGTCAGGGTCCACATCGGTGAAGACCTCGACGGAAACTGTGGGCGGATCAGGCTGCGGCGGACGATGCGGGCCGGGCGGCTTCGGAGGCACGGGCGGCTGTGGACCGCCACCACCACCACCGCCAGGAGGCCAGCCGCCGCCACCGCCGCCAGTGTTTCCACCGCCGCCGTTGCCTCCGGTTCCACCTCCCCCGCCGCCGGGGCCAGGCGGATCGGTTGGAGGCAGAGGTGGATCGCCACCACCGCCGCCCGGTGGACGCGGTGGATCGGGAGGTTGCGGCGGATCGGGCGGATCGGGCGGCTGCGGTCCGCCGTCCCACGGCTCATCCGTCCAGTCATTCGCGAGGAATTCAGCCGAGCCGAAGTCCCACTGCTGCACGACGCGCCGATCGTATTCCTGCTCCAGCCACACCGGCTGCGTGATGAGCCAGACGTAGCTCTCGAAGGTGAGCCACTTTCGCCACGCATCACGTCGCACCGCCGTGCCGCTGCGCGCGAGCGTGCGCGCCTGAAACCAATCTAGGCCAGTCATAGCGTGTCGGGGATCAGGTCGCGCGCGACTTCGACGAGGAACGTGCGCGTCGTGTTGCGCAGGAATGGCGGGCCGACCTGCGGCTGGTAGTTGTTCAGCGCGATCCACTCGAATTCGCCGAGTGCGTTGAACAGCGTGCCCGCATCCGCTTCGTAATTGGTCAGCGCGCTCGTCAGCTCCGGGCTGTCGAGTTTCACATGGAGCCGGAAGGCCGTCTGCTCGCCCTCGCCGACCTTCCGCCAGTCGTGGCCGTCCACGAGGATGTTCTCCGGCTCCAGTTCCTTGAGCGCGAACCGCAGCGCCGCGAGCCCGATGTCAGCCACGACGCCGCCTTTGAGGAAGGTGATGTGGAAGACGAGATCGTCGCCGCGCTTGGTCCAGAAGAGCGGGCCTTTGTCCTTGGTGTTCGAGTCGCCGAAGTTCTGCGAGTTCAGCGAGACGAGCTTGGTCAGCAGGTCGATATAGACTTCGAGCACGCCCGACGGCCGCACATTGCCGCTCGGCTCGATGCCGAAGGTGAAGATGACGGGATCGCTCACGCCATCGGCATTGCCCGCGCGCAGTGCGACAACGAATACGCCGGGCATCGTGGCCGCGCCGGAGATTTTGCCCGTGGGCACATGCAGCGCCAGCCCCGGCGGCAGCGGCGACGAATTCCAGAACGTCGGCGAATTGCTCGCCCACGGCTGGAACGCAAACGCCTGCCACTGGAGGTAGCCGAGGACGCTCTGCGTGGTGTTGATGACTGGTGCGGCCATTTTACGAGATCTGTGCTTTGGCCTGCGTCAACGCGGCGAAGACGAAACCCTTCGCTCCGCGCACGCTGTTCTCGGTGTCGAATTGGATGAGGCGCGCCCGCAGCACGAAGCCGGGCGACTGCGGCACCGAGTTCGCCGGGCTCGCGCTCCAGGCCGTGTAGAGCCGGCGCTCGGCGGTGATCACGTTGTCGAGCGAGCGTTTGATGATCGCGCCGAAGTGATGCTTGAGCTTGAGCGTGGAGAGGATGATGCGCTGCGAGAGCAAAGGCGCGGGCCGCCACACGACATCGGCAAGGTTTTCGGAAACCGGCGCGGGCGTGTTTTGCTCCGGCGCGGTCCCGGCCTCGATGACGATGAGGAATTGCGCGCGCGTGTTCGCCACGAACAATTGCAGCTCCAAGTCGAACTCCACCGCGAAGCGGCCGTCCGGCTGCCACATCGCCTCGTTGATGTGCAGCAGGAACAGCTCGCGCTCGAAATCGAGCGGGAAGAACGAGTTCGTCTGCCGGGCGCGAGAGAGCCGATACCACACGCGCCCGTCGCTTCCGGCGAAGCCGAGCGGTTCGAGGTATCCGCCGCGGCGGCCAAGTCCGCCCGGCACGAGCAGTGGCGTGTTGGTCGTGTTTTGAAACACGTTGCCTGCGCTCGGCTCCGGTCGCGGCAATGGCACGCCGATGGGAACGATGGTCGCGTCGTGGATTGCTGGCAGGAGTCCCGGCGGGCGCGGGAGCTTGTCGGCCTTGCCCTCGCTGAGCGATTTCGGATCGAAGTCCGCCTTCAACCGCCCACTCGGGAAGACGTCGGTGAAGTCGGGGATTTCGATGTCCTGCGACACCACGCCCTCGCGCCGCGTGAGCAGATTCGGCGTCGGCAGCAGATCCTCGATAGCTTCGAGCCGCGAGTAGATGCCCGCGAGCGCATCGAGCAAACCGAGGATCTGCGCCATCGTGTGCGTGTGCGCTAGAAACGCGCTGCGCGGTCCGGCGCTCGAGATCACGATGGCGAGGCTGTGCATCGCTGGCGGTGGCTCGCCGTTCGGGAAGTCCAGCATCAGCTCGTTCGCGCTGGCAATGGTCGCATCGAATTGCGTGAGCACTTTTCCGCCAGAGTGATTCTCACGCACCGTGAGATGGAGCGCCTCGGTGCCGAGATTGTGCGGGAACGAAAACGAGCGCGCCTCACCACCGCCGAACACCGCGACGTAATGCTG
>JBBRYC010000132.1:0-8766 GCA_038238025.1 Chthoniobacterales bacterium | reverse complement strand
GATGACGACGGCAACAAGGGCGTGCGCATCAACTACGTGATGGACTACGGCAACTTCGGCTACACCGACGAGATGACTGGCGCGGGCTGGCGCACGAAGCGCACGAACATCGAGACGGAAATCCCGAAGATGCACTGGCACCTGAACGATCCCGGCGTCGTGCCGAACGTGCTCCAGACCGGCGCGGGCTCGCCGACCGGCATCCTCGTGAACGAGGGCACGCTGCTCGGCGCGCAGTTCACGAATCAGATCATCCACTGCGATGCCGGACCGCGCACCGTGCGTGCGTATCCCGTGAAGGCCGACGGCGCAGGTTACACCGCCGAGATGGTGGACATCCTCACGAGCACCGACTCGTGGTATCGCCCGAGCGACGTCGCGATCGCGTCGGACGGCGCGCTCTTCGTCGCCGACTGGTATGACTCCGGCGTCGGCGGCCACGCGATGGGCGATCACGAAAAAGGAAAGATCATGGGCCGCATCTACCGCGTCGCGCCCGAGGGCAAAGCGTCCGCGCCGAAGGTGGACGTGAGCACAGCGGAGGGCGCAATTGCCGCGCTGTCCTCGCCGAACCGCGTCACGCGCTCGCTCGGCTGGAGCGAACTGCACGCGATGGGCACGAAGGCCGAACCCGCGCTGCTCGCACTTTTCAAAAATGAAAACCCACGCCAGCGCGCGCGCGCCCTCGGCGTGCTCTCCCAAATCAAAGGCCGCGAAACCGTGCATCTCGCCTCAGGCCTGAACGACGCCGACAGCGACGTGCGCTGCTTCGCCATCCGCCTCTGCCGCGAGCTTCACGCCACACGCGGGCTCGACACCACGCCGCTCGACAGCGACCGCGCGCTCGTCGCAAAACTGCTCCGCGATCCCAGCGCCGCAGTCCGCCGCGAAATCGCACTCTCGCTCCACGCCTCGCACAAGATCGAGAAGCTCTGGGCCGCGCTCGCGCAGACGCATGATGGCAAGGATCGATGGTTCCTCGAGGCGCTCGGCCTCGGCACCGTCGGCAACGAGGATCTGTGCTTCGACACGTGGCTCGCCGCCGTCGGCGAAAAATGGAACACACCCGCGGGCCGCGACATCGTCTGGCGCGTGCGCGCGTCGAAGTCGCCCGAATACCTCGCGCGCATCCTCGCCGACGAATCCGTCTCCGCGAACGAGAAGCCGCGCTTCATTCGCGCATTCGACTTCCTCCCCGCGAGCGGGGCGAAGGACAAGGCACTGCTGCAACTCGCATCGCTCGGCACGAAGAACATCGAAGTCTCCCGCGAGGCACTCATGCGGCTCAAGGGCAACGGATCGCCGGAAATTGCGAAGGCACTCGCCAGCGTCCTCGCAAAGGCAAAGGGCACGCCCGCATTCATCGAGCTCGTCGCCGACTTCGGCGCGACCGGCCAGGGCCAGGCGCTGCTCGACACCGCGCTCGCCATCGGCAGCGATCCCGCCGCCGTCGAGGCCGTGAAGCTTCTGCTCAAGGAAAGCGACGCCGACGCGATCATCAGCAAGGCGCTCGTCGGCCCGCGCGCGGCGGACGTGCTGAATCTCCTCGGCGCATCCCCGAACAAGCGCGCATTTGAGAAAGTCCGCGGCATCGTCGCGAGCGCGGAGGAAAGGCTGGAGCTTCGCTGCGCAGCCGTGGGGGCGCTCGCCCGCACGCAGGCCGGTGCGGAGTCGCTCGTGAAAGCCGCGAGGGACGGGAAGCTCGCCGCAGACTTGAAATCCGCCGCGGCCAGCGCGCTGCGGCTCGTGCATTACGCGTCGCTCAAGGCGGAGATTGATTTGCTTTTTCCCGCGCCCGCCGCGCTCGGGGGAAAGCCGCTGCCGGCCATCGCCGAACTCGTGAAGCTCAAGGGCGACGCCGCGAAAGGCCGCGCCATTTTCGAGCGCGCCGAATCGTCCTGCATCCTCTGCCATCGAGTGGACGACAAGGGCGTGGACTTCGGCCCCGCGCTCTCGGAAATCGGCACGAAGCTGCCGAAGGAGGCGCTCTTTGATTCCATCATCAATCCGAACGCCGGCATCAGCATGGGCTTCGAGACCACGCAGCTCACACTCAAAAAGGACGGCGGCGGCGTGGGCATCGTCCGCAGCGAGACGAACGACGATCTCGTCCTCGCGCTCCCCGGCGGCGCGACGCAGAAATTTGCGAAGGGCGAAATCAAGAGCCGCGAAAAGCTCACGACCTCGATGATGCCGAGCGGCCTCAGCCAGGCCCTCACGCAGGACGACCTCGTGAACCTCGTCGAATACCTCAGCACGCTGAAGAAGAAGTAAGCCCGAAGCTTTCGCTGGCGGATCAGCCTGCTGCTGCAAGGCAACACCATCCCATGCGCTCCCACTCGACGCTGATCGCGGTTCTCATCATCGCACTGCTCGCACTGGCGACGCCTCTTTATCTTGTTTTCTTTTTCGGAGGCGGTCACAGCGTGATCGGCGCGACGGTGGCCGTGCTCGGACTCGCAGTGGCGATCGGCTCACGCCGGTGGATTTACCGACGCTGATCCACGCTTCACTCTCGGCCGTTGCGCAAATTCCATCTGCGGCGACGGCGGAACTCTGCTGCGAAAGAGCCGCCGTTCATCGAGGCGCAACTCTCGGGTGGAGCACGCGACTCGCGTGCTGTTTTCGGCGACTCGCCGAAAACACCCGACGGTGCCACGACGCAGGCTGCGTGCAAAGATTTGGAACGCACCCGGCAATCCGCAGCGCACGCGGCAAACACTGATCCTGCGGGCGTCTGCGGCCAGTGGCCGCAGACAGCACGCGAGTCGCGTGCTCCACCCGGGATGCCGCGCCGCCTCCGGTTTCCAGGAACTCCTCCGCGCGCCACCGCGCCGCCGCGTTTCGCTTGCTCCCCCACATTTCACCCGGCAGTCTCCCCGGCACAACGTCATGGCTGACCCACAAGATCCGAAGGCATCGCCTCAGAAACCGCCGCCGCCCGCTGCACACGTCAGCATCGTCACCCGGTTCGGCCGCATCATCGCTGCGCCGTTCCTCGCCGTCGGCCACATCGTTCGCGGCAAGTCGAAGATTGACGAAATCATCGTCTATTCAGCACCGCCCGCATTTTTCCTGTGGATCGTGATCTTCACCGGCTTCCTGCTGCGCCTGCTGGTGCCGACGAACATCCTCACCGCGCAGGCCGGAGGGTGGATTTTCATCTTTGTGCTGATGTATTTCCTCCTCGCGGTCCTCTACGACATGAGCCTGAAGAAGCTCGTGCTCTGCACGCTCGTCTTCGCGACGCTGTGGCTCTTTGCGAAGTACATGGAGAACCTCCGCCACATCGCCATCCTCGGCCCGATCCTGCACCACTTCGCGTCGCTGAACCCGACCTATGACCGAGGCACCGTGTCCGTGCTCTGCTGGCTGCTGCTCATCCCTTGGGTCGCCTCGATCTTCGAGATGGTCTTCAACCGCAAAAAGCAGTTCAGCCCGAATGAAATCGCCGAATTCCATTTCGGCGTGGGCTCCGAACTCACGGATCGCACGGGCCTCCGCTTCCAAACAAAATACCGCGACGTCCTCGAGACGCTGCTCGGCTTCGGCGGCGGCGACATCCTCGCGGTGGACAATCAGCAGCGCGTGATCAAGCGCTTTGAAAATGTCGTCGGCCTCTGGTTCCACTGGGACAAGCTGGATCGCATCCTCCACCAGCGCGCCACGCTGCTCGACGAGGACGACGGCAAGGCGAAGGAGCCCGGAGACGGGCCGGCAAACTAGAGCATTTGAAGTAAAACTCTGGCCGCGTTCTGAGTTCCAAATTCAGAGTTCCAAGTTCAGCCCGCCGCAGGCGCGTTGCGAGTCTGGATGCACCTCTGAAATCACAGGGCCGCTGCGCAGGGCTAAACTTGGAACTCTGAACGCGAAACTCTGAACGCGGAACCTTCGCAACGGCTACGACATTTCTTAAAATGCTCTGGCGGCACCGCACAGCCCGGGGAAAAATCTCATCCCATGCAACGCCAGCTCCCGCCCCACACGATGGGCACCCCGCTTTTGCTCATGGCACCGCGCGTGCGGAAAACCCTCGGCCTGCCGCCCGGCAGCATCCGTGCGCTGCTCACGCTGATGACGGTCGGCTTCATTGTCGTGCAGACCGCTCGCGGCATCCGCGTGAGCCTGCTGTGGTTTGAATCGCTCATGATCGTCCTCGCGCACTACTTCGCGCACCGGCGCTTCGTGCCGCTCTCGCCCTCGATGCGCGAGAAGTTGAAGGCGGAGGACTTGCTCGAGGACGAGACGCACCCGCTCAATCTCCCGAAGCACTCGCTGCGCACCATCATCGTCCTCGCATTCGTCGGCCTCGCCATCTGGCTCGCGTGCCAGGGCCGCCTGCGCGATCCCGTGGCCGTGCCTGTCTTCATCAGCGTCGGCTCCTATTTTCTCGGCATCGGCTTCGGCACCGTCGTGGCGTGGTGGAACCGCGGAAAGCCCATCACCGGCCCTTCATGGTTCGAGGATGTAAAGGCGGTCGTCACGCTCATCGCCGTCGCCTTTGCCATCGTCGTGCAACTCCTCGGCTGGCAGCAGTCCATCCCCTTTGCGGAAAAACTCGAGGCCCTCCCCCTCGCGCTCATGCTCTTCTACTTTGGCTCACGCTGAACCCGCATTTTTCACACTGCCTTGGAGAAATGTAGCTGGTGGCTGATGCTGTGTCAGTGGTGGCCTGATGGGTTGATTTTCGGATCCGGCTGCTGTCATCGGTGACTGATGCACAGTGACTGAGCTTCCAGTTTTCACGAGGCAATCATCGCTGCATACCAGCCACTTCCCGCCAGTCACCACTCGCACCTTGCGCACGTTCGATGAACCAATGATTTCGCGGCTGACGCGGCACTGGTTTTTCCGCCATATGTCAAAAAAGCAAACCGCCGCGCCCCTCTCGGGACGCGGCGGCTGTGATTGTTAGCCAGCACTCCTGCGAGCGCCGGTAGTAGCTTGGGTGCGGAGCTTAGAACTCCCCGCCGCCGCCGTGACCATGGTGGTCACCGCCGCCTGCGGGTGCCTTCTTCTCCGGCATCTCAGTGATGAGGCACTCGGTCGTGAGCAGCAGTCCGCTGATGGACGCCGCGTTCTGCAGCGCGCTGCGCGTGACCTTTGTGGGGTCAACGACGCCGGCCTTCACGAGATCCGTCCATTCGCCGGTGGCGATGTTCAGACCTTCGTTGCCCTTGCGGCGCTTGCACTCGCTGACGATGAGCGCGCCTTCCAGGCCCGCGTTGTCGGCGAGCGTGCGGAGCGGCTGCTCGATCGCGCGACGCACGATCTCGGCACCGATCTTCTCGTCGCCTTCGAGCTTCAGGCCATCGAGGACGCGCTGCGCACGGATAAGTGCGACACCGCCTCCGGGGACAATCCCCTCTTCGACGGCTGCGCGCGTGGCGTGCAGCGCGTCTTCGACGCGGGCCTTCTTTTCCTTCATCTCAGTCTCGGTGGCTGCACCGACATTGATGACGGCGACGCCGCCGGCGAGCTTGGCGAGACGCTCCTGGAGCTTCTCACGGTCGTAATCGCTGGTGGTCTCCTCGATCTGGCGGCGAATCTGCGAGACGCGGCCCTGGATGTCGCTGCCCTTGCCGGTGCCTTCGACGATCGTGGTGTTTTCCTTGTCAATGGTGATGCGCTTCGCCTTGCCGAGGTCTTCGAGCCCGAGGTTTTCGAGCTTAAGTCCGAGGTCTTCGGTGATGCAACGGCCACCCGTGAGGATGGCGATGTCTTCCATCATCGCCTTGCGGCGGTCACCGAAGCCGGGCGCCTTGACGGCGGCGACATTGATGGTGCCACGGAGCTTGTTCACGACGAGCGTCGCGAGGGCTTCGCCTTCGACGTCTTCGGAGATGATGAGGAGCGGCTTGCCGGTCTTCGCGACCTTTTCCAACACGGGGAGGATGTCCTTCAGGTTGGTAATTTTCTTCTCGTGGATGAGGATGTAGGCGTTCTCGAGGTTCGCTTCCATCGTCTCGGCATTAGTCACGAAATAGGGCGAAATATAGCCCTTGTCGAACTGCATGCCTTCAACAACGTCGAGCGTCGTTTCGATGCTCTTCGCTTCCTCGACGGTGATCGTGCCGTCCTTGCCCACCTTGTCCATCGCGTCGGCAATGATATTGCCGATGGCGGTGTCCCAGTTGGCGGAGACGGTCGCGACCTGCGCGATTTCCGTGCGGTCCTTGACCTTCTTGGAGATGCGCGCGAGTTCCGCGACGATCGCCTCGACAGCCTTGGTGATGCCGCGCTGGAGCGAGGTCGGCGTGGCGCCAGCCGTCACATTGCGGAGGCCTTCACGATAGATGCTCTCGGCGAGAACGGTCGCGGTCGTGGTGCCGTCACCGGCGATGTCGCTGGTCTTGCTCGCGACTTCGCGGACGAGCTGCGCGCCCATGTTTTCATAGGGGCACTCGAGTTCGATTTCCTTCGCGACCGTGACACCGTCTTTGGTGATGGTCGGCGAGCCGAATTTCTTGTCGAGGATGACGTTGCGGCCTGATGGCCCGAGGGTCGCCTTGACCGCCTTGGCGAGTTTTTCAACGCCGCGGAGGAGGGCCTGCCGGGCGGTTTCGTCGAATAGGAGTTGTTTAGCTGCCATTGTAGTTGGTGTGTTGTGTTGTTGAGTTGTTTGTTTGGCTTGCCTGGCCTGCTGAAATCCGCCGCCCCAATTCTTATTCCTAATCTTTATCTTAATCTTAATCCCTCCGCACCGCCGGAGCGGTTCAGTGGATTAAGATTAGGATTACGAGTACGATTAAGAGATCAAAGCGATGCGCGGTTGCAGTCCGGGCGTGCCGGTTTGCTTAGCCGATGATGCCGAGGATGTCGTCTTCGCGCATGATCAGGTAGCTATTGCCGTCGATCTTGATTTCGGTGCCGCCGTACTTGCTGATGAGCACGGTGTCGCCGGTCTTCACGGTGAAGGGGATCAGTTTCCCGTCATCATCACGCTTGCCGGTGCCGAGGGCGACGACTTTGCCTTCCTGCGGCTTTTCCTTCGCGGTATCAGGAATGATGATTCCGCCTTTCTTGACTTCCGCTTCTTCGAGCTGCTGCACGAGGACGCGATCCCCGAGGGGACGAACGTTGACTTTTGCCATGTTATTTATGTGGTTGTTGGTTTGTTGTTGCTTGTGGGTTTTTAACGAACCCAAGCCGGCATTGCGGCTTAGGTTCGATAAATTGGTAGAAAATGCCGGGACTGCGAAAGCAAGGCAGCCGATGGCGAGGGTGAGGCGACGTTTCATGGCCAGATTGCTTTAATAATTGAGGCGATAAGTGTTGTTGCAGCAGTTGCAAACGGGAGCGCCTTCAGCAGTGCCTCAACAACGATTCGCTTTGGACTCTGGGCCGCAAGCTCGCTTTTCACATGACTCAGTATCTCGTCGCTTTTTTGCCTATCCTCGCGCGAAAGCTCTGGCGAGTTTGCCATATTTCCAAGTTTTTCGAGCATCTCGTTAACGGCAGGATTTGTAGAACGAACCGTCGCTGATTGTGTGTTTCCATCCCCATGCGCAAGCTGCTGCACGAACGAGCCGGAGTTATGAACAATTTGCAAAAGACTTACTCCGAAACTGTCAGAACCGCCTTTCGGCAGCCTGCCTTCAATGTCTTCAATTCGATATTCCAGTTCACGTAACAATGGCTGAAGGACAGCCTTTGACGTTCCCTCGACAATCGCGTCGAAATTTCCACCAACAGTGAGGAAGTTGATTCCAAAATCTCGAACGTCGTATTCGCCTTCGGCGAACGCAACCAAGAGCTGATACATTATTGAAATCCGCTGATCGTCATCCTGCGGGTATTCGAGAGGGCAACCACCAACCCAACCATTACTTTGGGCCAACTTTTCAGCGAGCCATTCTTTAAAGTTAGCCCCTTGAACGCTAACTAGCTGTGAGTGCAATCGGGAAAATACAGCGTCACTTTTACAGAACTGGATCAGTCTTTGCGCCCGATCGTTGAACGTGTCCCAATCAGCCGTAAGAAGATCGCTGCTGTAGTCGTGATAACGACGCAGCGATTTTTCAACTTGGCTTCTCGTGAATTCCATCGGCACAAACGAGCTAATTACTTCTTCTTGTTCTCGTCCACGACCTCGAACTCCGCGTCCACGACGTCGCCGTCGGGCTTCTTCGCGGCACCTTCGGCGGCTTCGGCTTGGCTTCCGCCTTCGGGCTGCGCTCCGGCTCCGGATGCGGCGGCGTTCTTATAGAGTTCTTCGCTGGCGGCTTGGAACTTATTCTGAAGGTCGGTGTAAGCGGACTTGATGGCCTCGGTGTCAGTGCCCTTCAGCGTCTCGCGGACGGTGGCGATCTTAGTCTCGATTTCGGCCTTCACGTTGCCGGGGATTTTTTCGCCGAGATCCTTGAGCTGCTTCTCGCACTGGTAGGCGAGGTTGTCCGCGTTGTTGCGGACTTCGGCGGATTCCTTGACCTTCTTGTCCTCCTCGGCGTGCGACTCCGCGTCGCGCTGCATTTTCTCGACCTCCTCTTTCGAGAGGCCGCTGCTGCCGGTGATGGAAATTTTCTGCTCCTTGCCCGTGCCGAGATCCTTCGCGCTGACGTGCAGGATGCCGTTCGCATCAATGTCAAAGGTTACCTGAACCTGCGGCACTCCCCGGGGTGCCGGCGGGATGCCATCAAGATGGAATGTCCCAAGATTTTTATTGTCCCGACTGAGCGGACGCTCGCCTTGGAGCACCTTGATTTCCACGCCCGGTTGGTTGTCGCTGTAAGTCGAGAAGATGTTCTCTTTCCGGGTCGGGATCGT
>JBBRYC010000131.1:0-9061 GCA_038238025.1 Chthoniobacterales bacterium | reverse complement strand
GCGGTCGTGATGTTTTTGCTGATCGGAAAAAGCCGCACGCCGTCGCCGCCGCCCTTCAGCCCGGTCTTCACCGTGCGCTCGTTGCAGTCCTGCACCGTCTCGCCGAATGCGAGGTGCGGATTCCGCCGCAGCCAGCGTGACTCGATCACGACGTGCTGCACGGGCAGCCGGTTCATGCAGATGAAGCGGCGGCCCATTTCGTCGAACGAGATGCCGTATTGCGAGCGGCCATCCACCGTCTCGAAGTCGCCGGTCTTCGGATTCCATCGCAGGTCGCCGGTCATTTTTACCGCGGGCTTTTCGGGATGCTCAGGCGAAGTGATCGTGCCGCCGACGAGTCCCGCAGCAAAATAAATCCAGCCGTCCGGCCCGAGCGTCGGGCAGTTCACGCGGAGCTGCGTGCTTTTCGCCGCGTCGAAGCCGGTGAGCAGCACACGCTTCTCGTCCGCGTGGCCGGTGCCTTTTGTGTCCTTCAGAAAATAAATGTCCGGCGCGCAAGTGACGATCAGCCCGCCGTCCCACGGCATCACACCATTCGGAAATGTGAGGCCGTCGGCGAACACCGTGCGCTTGTCGTAGTGCCCGTCGTTCTTCGTGGATTCCAGCATGATGACGCGGCCCACCGGCGGCTCGACCGTGTGCGGATAGCCGCGGTTTTCCGCGACGAACAGCCGCCCCGCGTCATCGAACGCCATCGCGCACGGCGACTCGACCATCGGATCGCCGGCGACGAGTTCGACACGCAGGCCGTCGGCGACTTGGAAAGTCTTCAGTTCCTCCCCGGGCGACAGCGCGCCGCGCTCGGCGGGATTTTGCGCCGGGGAGAAAAGAGCGGATCCTGCGAGCAGGACGACGGCGAGAGCGTGGGAGGACTTCATGGCGTGGCACTCAGGGCAATCCGCGCCATGAAGTGCAATTAGCATTTTGCGCGGCGTGCGAATGGAGGCGGCAGCAATGTAGGCGAGATTTCCAATCTCGCGCGGCAGGATGGGCGGAGGCGGCGGGATGGTGCGGAGCAACACCCCAGCCGCACGCACATCCCCACCGCCTCGCTGCGCTCGCCCGCGCGAGATTGAAAATCTCGCCTACATTGGCGCTCGCCCACTTTGCACGCGCTCGCTGATTCCGCGCTCGCTGATTCGGAGCTTGCCGACAATTTTGCGCACACAGAAGCTCCGCCCGTGAATTTCAAGCCGTTCAGTCCGGACGGGGATACGCGGAAATTTCGCAATCATCTTCCGCACTGGCGGCAGGCAGGCGTCATGTATTTCGTCACCACGCGGCTCGCGGATTCGATTTCGCAGGGGACGCTGCGAGCATGGCAGGAGGAGCGCGACATCTGGCTGCGGGTGAACGGCTGCGATGCGATGGCGGCTGTGGACAAGCTGCCAGAGAAGACGCGCACAGAATTCCACCAGCGGTTCACAGCAAAGTTTCACGAACTGCTCGACGCCGGCGCGGGTGCGTGCCTGCTGCGCGATTCGGAAAATGCGCGCATCATCGGCGATGCGCTGCGGTTCTTCGATGGTGAGCGCTATTCGCTCGGGGATTTCGTGGTGATGCCGAACCATCTTCATGCGCTCGTGACGCCTGCTGCCGGACACGAACTCTCGCGCATCCTGCAATCCTGGAAACGATTCAGCGCGCTGGAAATCAACAGGCGCATGGAGCGCACAGGATCGCTCTGGCAGGCGGAGAGCTTCAATCACATCGTGCGCAGCGAGGATCAGCTCGGGCGCTTCCGTCGCTACATCACGGAAAATCCGGTGAAGGCGAAGCTGCGCGCGGGCGAGTTCCTGCACTGGCGTGCGGCAGAA
Source organism: Chthoniobacterales bacterium (assembly GCA_038238025.1). Lineage (GTDB taxonomy): Bacteria > Verrucomicrobiota > Verrucomicrobiia > Chthoniobacterales > Chthoniobacteraceae > SXWH01. The sequence continues at coordinate 7,244 of JBBRYC010000131.1, read as the reverse complement.
TAGACAGGCGCGCGACGGAAGAAGATCGCGAGCGGGCGAGGGGCCAATGTAGGCGAGATTTCCAATCTCGCGCGGGCGAGCGCAGCGAGGCGGTGGGCACGGCGTGCGGCTGGGGGTTTGCTCCGCGCCATCCCGCCGCCTCCGCCCATCCTGCCGCGCGAGATTGGAAATCTCGCCTACATTGGCCGCTCGCCTCCTTGCTCGCCTGCGAGGTTGCGCAGTTCGCCACGATGCGGAGTATGCGCGGCTCAACATGATTTCACCCGACAGCAGTCCCACCTCGGATTTTCCGGAGACCATCCGGAAGATTTTTTCGCAGGACGGGCTCTTGTCGGAGGCGAAGAGCTTTGAGTATCGCGCGGAGCAGCAGGAGATGGCGGTCGCGGTGGCGGAGGCGCTCGCGGAGAAAAAGCATCTCGTCGTCGAGGCGGGGACGGGCGTGGGGAAATCGCTCGCGTATCTCATCCCGGCGATCCTGTGGGCGAAGCGGCACAACCGCAAGGCGGTCGTCTCCACGCACACGATCAATTTGCAGGAGCAGCTCATTTTTAAGGACATCCCGATCGTGCGGAAGGTGCTCGCGGGACAATTTGGGCCGCCGGATTCTGCGGCCGCAGTTTCTCCGCTTGGCGAAACGGCATCAAGCGACTTCAGCGCGGTGTTGTGGAAAGGGCGCGCGAATTACGTCTGCCCGACTCGACTCGATCGCGCGATGTCGCAGGCGGGCGAGCTTTTCACCTCGACGGAAACGGAGGAGCTGAAGCGCATCTGGGAGTGGGCGCAGAAGACCACGGACGGCTCGCTGACGGATCTCGAAGTGGAGCCGGATTCGCACGTGTGGTCGCTCGTGTGCAGCGAGCCGCACATCTGCACGCCGAAGACCTGCGGCAACAATCCGCGCTGCCATTACCAGCGCATCCGCAAGCAGCTCGTGAGCGCGGACCTCGTGGTGATGAATCACACGCTGTTCTTCCTCAGCCTCGGCGGCGTCGCGGAGCAGGAGGAAAATGAGAGCGGCTACCTTTTTGCGAATGACTTCGTGATCTTCGACGAGGCGCACACCGTCGAGGGCGTCGCGTCGCGGATGATCGGGATGAATGTCTCGCAATACGGCCTGCGCTACGCGCTGCACCGGCTCTACAATCCGAAGACGAAGAAGGGCCTCTTCCAGGTACTGCGGAATCCCGAGGGCGTGCGCGAGGTGAGCAACGCGCTCGAAAAGGCCGAGGAGTTTTTTGCGAAAGTCGGCACGAGTGCGGATTTCAAAAAGGGGCGCGAGTATCGCGTGCGGCAGCCGGACTTCGTGCCGGACACCCTTTCCGCCGACCTCACGCGCTTGCAGGCGCAGGTCGTGCAGTCGGTGAAAGCCACCGAGGACGAACTCACGAAGGCCGAGTTGCAGGACCTCGGGCGGCGCATCCGCGACGCGCGCTCGAACCTCGCGACGTTCCTGAAACAGGACGCCGAGCAGCACGTCTATTGGGTCGAGCAGAGCGGCAAGACCACGCAGTTTCACAATCTCCACGCCGCGCCTGTGGACATCGCCGCGCACCTGCACGCGCTCCTTTTCCGCGAGGACAACACCTGCATCATGACCAGCGCCACGCTCGGCGTCGGCGGCGCGGACCTGGAATATTTCCGCAAACGCATCGGTGCGGACGACGTGCCGGACCTGCGCGTCGGCTCCCCGTTCGACTACGAGCGGCAGATGCGACTCTACGTGACGAAGAAAATGCCCGACCCAAAAAGCGATGGGGCCGCCGCCTACGAGCAGGCGCTCGCGGAGAAAATCGAGCACTTCGTCGCGATGACGCACGGGCGCGCCTTCGTCCTCTTCACGAGCTACAAGACGATGCAAAACGTGGCGTCACTTTGCCGCGAAAAACTCGACGAGGACCACGACATGACGCTGCTCGTGCAAGGCGAGGGCCTCACGCGACACCGGCTCATCAGCGAATTCAAAAAGGACGACCGCCACGTGCTCTTCGGCACGAAAAGTTTTTGGAGCGGCGTGGATGTCCCCGGTGAGGCGCTGTCGAATGTCATCATCACGCGCCTCCCCTTCGCCGTGCCCGACACGCCGCTCATCGAGGCCCGCCTCGAACTCATCGAAGCCAGCGGCGGCGACCCCTTCCGCGACTACTCGCTCCCCGAAGCCATCCTCGAACTCCGCCAAGGCGTCGGCCGCCTCATCCGCACGAAGCAGGACAAGGGCATCGTCGTCATCCTCGACCCGCGCGTGCTCACGAAGAACTACGGGAGCGCCTTCCTGCGAGCGCTGCCGAAGTGTCCGGTGGAGGTGGTGTGAACACGATTATTCTTCATTTTTAAATCCCACTAATCACCGCAAACTGCATATCTACTTAGCAGCGGACGACAATGATTGGAAGATTCGCGAGTCCGCTTCCACAGCTAACATCGCCAGCACGCTGTGCATTTATGCGATCTCGAATCGAACTGATGTCCCGACGGACAGAAGATTGCCTCCCGCCCTCCGCTTAAAGAACATAACGATCCTTCCCGTATCATCGACTTGGCACAAGATCGGAGAAAGCGAACGGCCCTTACCCCTGCTTCGAATCTCTTTAACACATAAATCAGTCGAGAAGGGGTGAGCCGTATCTGATTCTAGAAGCGGGTCTAGTTGAACAAAAAATCCTTTTGGCATAGAATTTGGCGGCGAATCATTTGTTTGCCACGGTTCAGCCTCCTCCCTGACGGTTCTAACCGTGAACGTTGTTTTCATAGCCTCAAGTGGAACGCAGATAAGAGGACGCGCAGAGACTACGCAGTTACGAATTGCATTCCTGTGCGCCCGAAATCCTTCGCTATTCGGATCAACCCGCAAGGCACTTAGGTTTCCGTGTTGATATTCCATGATCGCTCCATTGCCAATGAAGACATTTAGGAGATTTTGGCGTTCATCAGATGTGGTGTTCTCGACGCCCGCTTTGCTAATGATAATCTCATAAGTTAGAGGGACGTGCTTCGATTGAAGCTTATACACGGCGTTGAGAAGATCCGTTTTCTTGTTTACCTCGCGGACATTCTTTGAAACTAATTCAAAAACTTTGGCTACGCCCGCCACAGCAACTGCTGCAGCCGCTACAAGAAGGCCACCCTGGACACGACCTGAACCTTCCTTAATAGCAGTATTGATGGAATCCAAGCTCCACTTCACGCCACTAACATCGACCGCAAGTTCGCTTGGAACTGAGTTTGCGATACGCTCGGTGCCATCACGCACTACGTCCTGTAGCGCTTCAAGCTCCTGCTTCATTTCCTCGTGTCGTTCCTCTCGTTCCTGCTTCAACTCCTCGTATCTTTCATCTCGTTTTGACATAGGCTTGGACTGTAATGGGGCGGTGGAGAGGCTATTTGCGCAAATTCATGCCAGACCCAGTTCCCGCTTCACCACAGCGAGCGGGATGGATTTTTTCCCGCCCTCGGCGCGCTTGGCCTTGCGGAGTTCCAGCAGGTCGTCCGCATCCGCCAGCCGCTCCTGCACGGCGAGGAATTCCTCATACGGCAGCACGACAAATTGCTTCTTGCCGTCCTTGCTCAGGATTTCGGGATGCAGCTTCAGCATGCGTTTGGCGGTCATTGGTAGGCGTCCTTCCGGTGGAGCACACGATAGACGACCACCGCGCCGCCCGCCACCTCAAAGAGCACGCGGTAGTTCCCGACACGCAGCCGGTATTCCGGCGTGAAATTCGTCAGCTTCTTCACATCGCCCGCCAGCCCGTCGCGCAGCGCCTCGGTCTTGGCGACGATCCGCCGAACCTCGCCCGCAGGCAGCGCCTTGAGGTCTTTGACCGCACGCGGTTTGAATTCGATGACGTATTTCACGCCACGTTCTTGAAGACTGCCTCAGTCGGAATCGAGGGCACCGTCAATTTCCGTCTGTGTGATCGGGGAACCAATTGCCGGCACAATCGGCAAACGGCGCTTCGAGTCGTCGTGGGTGTTCAGTCGTTCCGCCAGATGCCGGAACAGCTCTTTCTGCTGCGCCACCGGCAGTGCGTCCATTACGGATTCGATTTCAGCGAGCGTGCTCACGGCGGAAAACATGTCACAGCGTCGGCGTCATAAGCAAGGCTGGCTTTGAACAGCCGTTACGCTTCCCGCGTGCTCACAAAGAACTACTGGAACGCATTCCTCCGCACGCTGCCGAAGTGTCCGGTGGAGGTGGTTTAGGATTTGTCTTGCCGCGCGTGATCAAACTTGCGGCTTAATCCGTCATGCCAATCGAGCGCCAGCGTCCGAAACCCAACGCTTTCAATTCTGCAGCGTTGCTTCCATTCGAGCTTCGTCTCGAAGATTTCTCGCTCGCGATGCAGGACGTGTATGACTTTTTCTACGACGTAAATTCCTTCCTCGTGAAGAAAGGACTGCAGCGACTCGACGATATGCTGCGACCCGCGATCATGTCGGGGGTGCTCTCAGATTTTCTTACGTCCAGTCTCGCCAAGCACTCGCGAACGCTGACGCAGAATCTCCATTTCAACGGGCATCCAGATCTGCTCGTGAAAGGCGCATATCCCAACGATGCCGCCAAAGCAGGCGTGGAAGGTGTGGAAATCAAGACGACGCGCAAGGCGGGCGGAGCGGTGGACACGCACGGTGCGCGCGAACAATGGATGACGGTCTTTGTCTATGCCGTGGACGACAAAACGGAGCCGGCCCGTGATCGCGCACCTCTGCGATTCACCGAAGTCTATCTCGGCCATGTGACCATCGCGGACTTTCGCAAGAACGCGCGCGGCGAGTTGGGAACCCGCACCGCCACGCTGCATCGTGAGGGCATTCTCAAGCTTCGGCAAAGCTGGGTCTATCGCGAATCAGACGCGCAAGGCAGCTAGCTTCGGGATCGCCTCGCGCGCGACTTGGAAATACTGCGCGTCGCGTTCGATGCCGATGCTCTCGTAGCCCACGGCCTCGGCTGCGGCGAGAGTCGAGCCGCCGCCGGCAAACGGATCGAGCACCACGCCCTCGCCAAGCGGGAGGACCGCGCGAACGATTTGCCGCATGAATGCCTGCGGTTTGAGACTCGGATGCGGAGCGATGGCGCGTTCAGTCGTCCTCGTCGGGCTGGACGAAATGACATCGCCAAACGGCTGCTCGGACGAAGGCCGGCGAAAGCCCCCGGTCCGCCATTTGCGCAGATTGTCCTGCGCCCGCCCTTCCATCGGCTTGCGGAAGATCAGCCAAGGTTCCCACATCGAGCGCGGCATGACACTGACCTCTGAAAATTCCTCGTGCGCATCCTTGGGCCGATCACCACCGCGCATCGTCATGGTCAGTCGAATCACCTCACCGCGCCGCTCCAATCCGGCGCGGACAATCGCACCGGCAACGACGTAGGAGAGCAGCGGATTCGATGCGACCATCACCTGACCGCCCGGCACCAGCACGCGAAGAATTGCCCGCGCCCAGCGGTGGAAGAAAAAGTCCAGCGCGGTCAGATCGCTGGGCGTCAGCACGGTGAAACGCGGAAGCGGCGATCGCTTGTGTCCGTCGAAACTCGGCGGGATGCGCCAGACCCCGCCTTTCCCGGCACGGAGCTTGGCCTGTTCGTGAGCGCTGTATTCGACAAGTCCGTAAGGTGGATCCGTCACGACCGCATGAATGCTCTCCGCATCACGGGCCTCCAGCCACGCAAAGCAATCAGCTTCGACGAGCGTCGCGCGTCCGAATTTGGCCGTGACAAAACGCGGGGCCTTGCTGCGACCATTCGCCTTTTCGATCAATGGAAGAACCGCCTGTTCTTCCTCACGCACCCTCGCCGATTCTGCGAGCGCATACTGCCCTCGGTCCGTCCGGCGAAAAATCTCCGGCGTATTTAAGCGCAGATAGGATCGGATGGACGACGCGGGCGTCGGCCCAAGGATTTGCTCCACCTTTTCAGCGATGCACGCGACTGTCTCGCCGTCCGGCCGCTCCCTCAGCGTTGCCAAAATCGCATCACGCACAGCACCGGGTGAACGCTTGAGAATGGGTGTCTTATGCACACGTCGAGAATAAGACGTCGGGACGTCTTTGTGGCAATCCAAAAATCACGCCAGCCCCAGTTTCCGCCTCCGTACCCTGCTGAAGCGCCCGAGGGAGGTGTTGTGACGGCGCGACGAACAGTCTGCCCGCAGCCCATGTTCCGGTTCCACTCTGCCCGCGCGCGGGTCACTGGACGCTACGGCGCGCTACGGAGCCTTGGCGGACCAGCTTGTCTCCAACTGCACGCCGTACGGCTTCGCCTTTTCCTCGGCGGGGGTCGGGAGTGCGGTCGCATCGAAGGCCATGGCCGGGGCGTAGTTCGCAATCTTCACCGTGCCGCCGTCCTGATTCAGGCCGAACAGGCGGTTCACATCATTCAGGATCGTGTTCTTGCGCTCAACACTCGCGGAGTCGGCGGCTTTCAGCGGCAGCAGCGCCACCGGGATTTTTGGGTCGAAGGAAACATTGCCCTCCACCTTGTAGCCGAAATCGTCGGCGATGCTGTCGAGCGCGGGCAGGAGGTATTTGGCATTCGTCCCGAACTTCCCCGCGAAGACGCCCGCGTCTTTCTCGCCCTTGCCGAAGAGCGCGGCATTCATGAAGAACAAATTGCGCTTCAATGCGATGCCGGGCATCCGTGCGTTCGGCCAGTCGTGCTGCATCGCGCCGCCGGGATTGAAGGCGAAAATATTGTCCTCGATGTTCAACTGCCGCGCGCCGTCCTTGTGGTAGAGCGTGACGGCGGAGACATTGCTGGACGTGGCGTCGGGGTTGAACGGCCAGTTCAAGAGGAACGTGTTGTGCCGCAGGTTGACCTCTTTCACCGCGTTGTTTTTGTAGCCGATGCCCGCGCCGATTTGCAGGGTCTTGATGGTGTTGATGAAGAAGTTGTTGGTGATGTCCACCACGGTGTTGGCCGACGGCGGCGTGATCGCGGGCTCGAAGGCGCCCTGCGCGCCGTTGATGAAAATGTTGTCGGCGATGACGAGGTGATCGGTCATCAGCAATGCCAAAGTCAGCAGCGGAACTGTGCGCGAACTGCCCTTGAGCAGGCTGTTGGTCTTCTGGTCGTATTTGTTCGACGGCGCGGCGTCGAACAGCAGTCCGCTGATCACGAGTTCCGCGAGTTGGCTCTGTTTGGACAAATTGAGAATGCCCTCGTTGCGTCCCTCATTCGTGAGCAGGCGCGTGAGCTTCCGGAACGGCTGGCGCGTGGCAAAATCATCCGCGTAGCCGCCGGTGATGCGCAGCGT
>JBBRYC010000130.1:0-9272 GCA_038238025.1 Chthoniobacterales bacterium | reverse complement strand
GGCGCCGGCGAGATCGTCGAGAGCGCCTGCTGCGATTCCGTCCTCGGCGACCCGCAGTGCCGAGAGGTCATCGAATATCTCTCCCACTCCTCGTGAGAAAGATCGAACCGCAGCCGCGCAACGTGTCGAAGTTGATGCGGTGCGCCGTCGGCAGGTGGCCGCGGGAGTAGTCCTTGTAGAAGTAGAACAAACGAGTCGTCCGCGCGGCGGCGGTCAGCCCCTGTCAAACGAGTTGTTTGCAGCACCCACCGCTATCGTCGGCCGTCCTTCGCCGAGAGGTACGGCGAGTTTGATATGCGGTTTCACCGGGCCGCCCTTACCGGGTGTCAGATGAGCCGCGAGGCCGAGTTCGAGCTTCGCCACCTTGAGGTCAATGCCGGTCTTGAAGTCGAGATTGAAGTCAGCATCGCGCCCGTTGCCGACGGTGGTGAAGCCTTGCAGGACGAACGTGCCCCGCGGCCTCGTGTCGGCGGTGGGGATGTTGTTCAGTCCGCTGGGCGTCGCGCGGGCGGCGGCGATTCCGGCGAGGGGGATGAAGGCCGGGATGGTCTGCTTCATGCGCGCATGCGTGGATGCGCTGAGACGCATATATGTCAATCATTGCATTGGAGTTTTTTTCGGGCATCCATCTCCGCCATGCCCGCCGCCGACTGCACCAGCATCCTCAAGGCGCTGTCCGACCGCACCCGCCTGCGGCTCGTGAAGCTCCTGCTGGGAAAGGATCACAGCGTGAACGCTCTCTCGGACGACCTCGGCATTTCCCAGTACAACGCCTCGAAGCATCTGCGCGTGCTCAAGCAGGCCGGCATCGTGGAAGTCCGCGCCATTGCGCAGCGCCGCGAGTATTTCATCGCGAAGCCGTTCCGGAGGCGTCTGCAAAAGAAGGGCCCGGTGCTCGATTTCGGCTGCTGCTCCTTTGACTTCTCGAAGCTGCCGGACTGAGCATCCCTCCTCCGGGAGACCTACCAGCTCACGCGCAGGCCGCTCGTCCACATCCAGCCGTGATACGCGCCGCCGTTGTTCGCGGAGTCGTGCATCCATGTGTACTGCCAGCCGGTTTGGAGTTTCAGGCGGTGGCCGTGGATGAGCCAGTTCAGGCCGAGATACACCTCATTGTATTCGTCGCCGCGCTGCTGGATCACCGCGCCGAACCTGTTCACCTTGAAAGTGCCATTCTTGTTCGTGTTTACCGCGACCGTGCTTTCGTAGCGGTTGAAACGCAGCCCGTCCGGATCGGCGCTCGCGAGGTACGTGTAGCGCGCGACCATCTGGAGCTTCTGCGTGATGTTAAACCACGGCATGACCACCGCGCCGAAGACATCGCTCTGGCCGAGCGCGCCCCTGCCCGCGGCGACATCGGCGGAAAGCCCCCAGCGTCCCGCGTCGAGCTGGAAATTCAGCGAGCCGATCTGCGAAAGGCTCCGCGTCGCGTTGCTCTGCGTGTCCGGATCGTTCTGCACAAAATCCGCGCGCAGCAGCGCCCGCTTCACATTCAGCATCCGCGCGAAATCGTAGCCGATGCTGGCGAGCCAGAAATTGCCGCCGTTGAAATTGCCGAACTCCTTCGAGCTGCCCTCGAACTGGCTCTGCGGCGCGTAGTATGAGCCGCCGGAAAAAAGCCCCGTGTTGTATTCCCAAGCGCCGATCTTCCCGCTCAGACTCACGCCGCTGAAGAGGCTCGCCGTGAACCACAGGTTGTTCGAGAGATTGTTGCGCTCGAGCGTGAGCAGTTCATTCGTGGAAGTGCTCCCGTCGAGCGTGAAATTCGCCCGCTGCTTGCCGACGGTAAGCTTCAGCGCGTCGGAAAACCGGTACGCGAGGTACGCGCTTGTGAGGCGCTGGTAGCCAGGGTCGCCGATGAGAAGCGGGCCGCCGGGATTCTGCGACGCGAGCTCCGTCTCCACGAGCAGATCGAGCTTGTGGAAAAATGTCGCCCGGATGCCGAGACGCAGCCGACGCACGATCCAGTCCTGATCCGAACCGAGGTTCGAATTCAGATTGTACATGTCGAAATGCGCGCGGCCGATGATGCGGAATCCGTTCAGAAATGCCGCCGCATCATTTTTGTAGAGCGTCGGGAAATCCCACAGCGCAGCGAGGGCGGACTGCTTCTCCGTCCCCACAGCAGTCGTCTCAGCCGCCGCCGCAAATCCGGCGGATACGGCGAGGCAGACGGTCAGTGGAAGGGTGATTTTCGACATCAGGGCCCGCGTGTTTCACAGGATTCCCGAGCGCCGCGCAAGTCTCCCGCCGCGATGTGACGAAACATCCATGCGACACGCCGGGAATGCGCCCTGCGCCGTCTCAGCGCCTCGCGCTGCCGACGGGCTCGTCGCCGGGGATCATGTTCGGGCGCAGTGGCGCGAATTCCTGCTCCAGCGAGTCGAGGTATTCGGCGAGTTTCGGATCCACGGACACGGCGGGCTGGCGTCTTTTCGCGTCGCGATCCTCGACGGCGCGCAGGTACTTGTCGAATTGCCCGGTGCTGCCGGGCGTCTGCGTGGCCTCGTACCAGTTCATGTAGTCGGTGATCATTTCCGAGCGCTGGAGCACGGATGCGCGGAACCGCTCGGTCCGCGCGATGCGGTCGGCGATGCCCGCGGACTTTCCTGAGGCGAGCAGCCCGCACACTTCCTCGTATTCCTTCAGCACGGGGCGGAAGAGCACATGGGCCGTCCCGCTGAGCGTGGAGATTTTCACCTGCGCGAGACGCAGCGCCGGGCGCGCGCCGGGGAGCTTGATGTATTTTTCAAAATCACGGAGGGCGAATCGCTCGGCGCGCGGCGGTTTCCCCGCGGTGATGTCGAAGGTGAGCAGCGCGGCGAGTTCCGCATCCGCCTCGGCGGTCGAAAGTCCGCGCAGCATCTCGGATTTGCCGAGCTGCGCGAGCTGGAGCGTCCACCATTTCGCGAGGGCCTGCGGCGACTGGCCGAGGACGGGGAAATGCGTGGCGAGCAGCGTGAGCGGATCGCGCGAACCCTCGGGCCACGCGCGGAGAAAGCGCCCGAGATTTGCGGGGCCGGCGGGCAGGTTCAGCAGCGCGCCGGTGAGTGCAAATGCGCTCGCGCGATCCACTGCGCCCGCGGCGGTGTCGAGCTGGAGCGGCGGCTGGGTGATCACCTTTTCGAGCGAGGGCAGCTTCTCGGTGTTCACGATGCTCTTGAAGACATCCGGATCCCTCATGCCTGCGTGCGCGCGGATGTCCTGGAGCAGTCCCTCCGTGAGCCACCACGGCGGGTATGCAAAGCGCTCGCCGGCGCGGATGGGCGGCCGTTCGCGGTATGCGATCTCGAGCAGCAGCGCGTGGACGATGTTGCGCTGGAGGAAGACCTTCGCCGGGTCGTCGCCGATGCGCACGGCGACATCCACCTTCGGCCCGGCGACGGTGTTCACGAGCGTGATGCTGATCGAGGAGGGCTGCGGCAGCGCCGCGGACTCGGGCTCGATGGAAATGACGACGGGGAATTTCCATTCGTCGCGCTCGTGCAGGACGCGCAGAAGCTGGGTCTTCACATCCTCGACGAAGCTGACGATCCGCGTGCGCGCGTCGCGGTCATCGCAGTACACGACGAACTGCCCGGAGCTGCTCACGGTGCGGTGCCGCAGATCCACGGCGAGCGCGGCGTGGCGCATCGCCCCGTGGAGCAGCGGGAGGAGGAGCAAAAGGCGGAGTGCCACCGCCAGGCGCGCGGTCATTGCTGCGGCCGGGTGGTGAAGGAAATCGAGCCTTCGCCGGGCTCGATTTTTTCCAGGCGGCCGAGATGCTCGATGTCCTTGCTGAAGACCTGCGAGAATGCGCCGAGGGTGGCGGAGTCAATGCCCAGCAGCTTCGCGAGACCGGATGGGATCGTGAGCCGCCCGACCGCGAAACGGTCCACCTTTGCAGTCCACTTCATGCCGTCGGGCGCGGGCCGGAATGCGGCGGTGCTGTAGATCGAGAGGCCCCACACATTGCGCTGCACGGCGGTGGTGACGGTGCCCGGTTCGAAGTGCGCGAAGGCCCTTTCAAACTTGATCCCCATCGAGCCCGCGTTCCCCTTCACGACCTTGGCGAGATAGTAGTTCACGTCGAATTCCGTGAACGTGAGGGACACGACCGCCTTCTGCCTCAGCATCTCGCTCCACATGTCGCCGACTTCGAGCTGGGCGAGCTTGTCCTTGGCGAGAGGCTGCGCGAAGTCCGGCGTCTGCGTGGCGAGATAGCCTGCGGCCACGAGCACGGCGAAGAGCTCGATGAGCACGAAGGTCTTGAGGTCCGCCCGCCAGTTGAGGCGGTTCGGGTTCATCATTTTCTTCACTTTCCGGGCGGCCTTCGCCTTGTCCTCGGAGGGTTTGGTGATCTCGGCCTTTGGCAGCAGGGAACGGTCGAGTTTCTCGCCGCAGTTGTGGCAATAGACGCGCTCGACCTCGTTCTCGTGCTGGCAGGCGGTGCAGGTGAGCTTGCGGGAATCAGGCTGGGACATGGGCAATGGGAAATTGGGAGCGCGGGCTCAGTCTTTTTTTGCGGGAGTTTTCGGGGTGGCGGCGGGCTTGGTCTCCGCCGGTTTGCTTTCGGCGGGTTTCGCAGGCTTGGAATCGGCGGAATCCTTTTTCGCCGCAGTCTTGTACCCCTCCGAGCGGTAGTCGGTGATGTAAAATCCCGAGCCCTTGAAAATGAGCCCCGCGCCCGTGCCCATGAGGCGGCGCACCTTGCCCTTGCCCCATTTTTTCATCCGGCAAAATTCCTTCGGGCACACCTTGAACGCGTCGTCCTTCATGGACTGCACGCATTCAAACGCGCCCTCGCATTTCTCACATTCGTATTCGTAGGTCGGCATTCGTCGGATGTTTCTTCGGCTGGAAAGGGGATCGCTTATAGCAGGGATGGGGCCGCGCGCAATGGCGGCGGCGGGCAGAGTGGGCGAGGCGGAGGGACAAGGAGAGGGGGAGACGGGGCGAGTGGGAGAGGGGGACAGTTTGATCCGACACAACCGAATTTGTATTTCTTCTCCCCTTCTCCCCCTCGCCTTGTCTCCTTGCCTCCCCCTCCTCCCTCACTCCGGCGGCTCGCCGATGAGCACGTCGCGCAGCACCGCCGCCGCCGCCGCATTGTCGCTCGCCACGAGGCACACGATGCTGAATTCGCCCGAACGCCGCACGATGTGCATCGAGCGCAGATCGAGTCCCGCGTCCTTCAGGCGCACCGCGATCTTCGCGAGCGCGCCGGGCTTGTCCTCGAGGCGGATGAGCAGCGTGTCCTGCGTGATGGCGCGGTAGCCGAGGTCGCGCAGGACGTGCAGCGCCTCGTCGTATCGGTCCACGCTGAGCGACATGATGCCCTCCGCATTGTGGCTCTCCACGTCGAAGTGCTCGATGTTCACGCCCGCGGTGGCGAGTGCCTCCGCGATGCGCGCGAGCACGCCGGGCTGATTGGGTGCGAGGACGTGGAGGAGTTTCATGGCGCGTGGGACTTCTTTTCGTCCGCGAGTGCGGCGGAAAAATCTGCGACGAACTCGTCCACGATGTCCTTCGTCACATGCGGCATCGTGATGAGATGCCCGATGCCGCGCTTCGGCGCGATGATCCACTTCTCCATCACGGTCTCCGGCGGGCGTGGAAAGACGACGGTCACGGAGTTCTCGTTTCGCCATGCATCAACGCCGTGCGCGCGCAGCGCATCCACGGCGCAGGCCGCGCATTCAAGGCTGCCGCGCACCATTTTTGTGATGCCCTCGCGACCGAGCGTGCGCAGGCGATACCACAGGAAGAGCGGCCCGAACGCGCTGCGGGAACCGGCGATCGTCGTGTCGAGCGCGCCGATGTATTCGATGCTCCGCGCGATGCGGTCCACATGCGCTTTCCGCGCGAGCACCACGCCGCTCGGCAGCGGCGAGCCGAGCATCTTGTGCCCGGAAATCGAGATGCTGTCCGCGCCCGCGGCGAAGTCCCACGGCTGCGGCTTTTCAACGAAAGGCAGGATCATCCCGCTCAGCGCAGCATCGGCGTGGATGTAGGCGTTCGTGATCGCGAGATCGTCGAGCACCGCGCGGATCTTCGCGAGGCTGTCCACCGCGCCCTTCATCGTCGTGCCGATGTTTGCAAAGATGATCGGCGGCACGTCGCGGTGGATGCGCAGCGTCTCGCGCAAATCGGTGTAGTCCAGCTCGCCATTCTGCTGGCTTTTTAGCATGATGTTTCGCGTGTGCTGGAGCCGCAGCACCTTCGCGACTGAGTAATGCGTGTCCTCGGAAAAGTAGCAGATGCCCTCGGGGAAAAGCTCCCGTGCGACGTAGAGACCGTACATGTTCCCCTCCGTGCCGCCGCTCGTCACGTAGCCCCACCAGCCGTCGCGCGGCGCGTGCGTGAACTCCGCAAAATCCGCGAGCACCTCGCGCTCGAGGTCGTGCGTGTTCAGCGGGATGTTCGAGCCGCCGAACGGGTCGCCGATATTGTTGATCGCAAACTCGAAGAACGGCAGCAGCTCGGAAAAATCAAAGTCCGCATTGCACGGATATCCGACGTAGTGCCGCCGAAGCCCGGCGAATCGTGCGCGCATTTCGTCCAGCCGTCGCTGGTCGTCTGCGGGGAGCTTTAGGCGGGTGTTCACGGGATTGTGCGGGATCGTAGGCGCAGGCGGGAGCCTGCGCCGTGCCCTTCCGGGCACGCCTACTTTGTCGGTGAAAAGTCGGTCGCCTTCAAAAACTCCGACTTCACGCCGTCCTCGACGGTGAGCGATCCGCCGGCATCCTTCTCGCTCGCATCCTTCGCCGCGATCCAGACCGGGTCGCCGCGGAATGCCCCGAAGGATGCCTTTGCCGCGTCCGCGTTCTTGTGCGCGAGCAGGTACAGGAGCGTGTTGTCGGCATTTTTCTGATCCGCCATCGGCGTCCAGTAGAAGAGGTTCGTCATCCCGTGCTTCGCAAAAAGCGCAACTGTGTGATCGCGGAAGCGCGCCTGCAGCCGTCCGAGATTTCCCGTCGTCGTCGTGTACGTGCGCAGCTCAAACACGCGCGGCGCGGCGACCGACGGCTGGATCGCCGGCGAGAAATCCGTCGCATTCAGGAAGACCGACTCCACTTTCGTCAGCAGCTTCCCATTTTCCTCCGAGGCCTTGCGCGCGGCCTGCCAGTCCGGGTCCGCACCGAATTCCTTCCAAGACTTGTCGTGTGCCTCACGGCTCGGAAACGCGATCACGTACACGAGCTTGTTGTCCGTATTCTCGACCGGCACCCAGTAGCCGATGTTCGTGATGCCGTGCTTTTCAAAAAGCTTCACCGTGTGGTCGCGGAAGCGCGCGAGCAGGTCGTCGAGTTTGCCGGGTGCGGCGTAGTACGTGCGCATCTCAAAGCAGCGAGTGTCCTTTTCTGCGGCGGATGCGGGGAGTGCGGCGGCGAGGGTGATCATGACGAGGAGGGTGCGGAGGATCATGGCGCGGTTAAACAACCCGGCGCGCGGCTTGTCCATCGCGGTGTTGCCGCGCGGCGTGGTGAAATGTTTCCGCGTGTCCTGATGCGGATGCCCTGCGCGAGGGCCGTTCCACACCCACGTTTCACCGCGTCACCACGAGGATGATCGCGCTGAGCATCAGCGCCGCGCCGAGGAGCCGCCACGCGAGCGTGCGCCTGCCGAGCCCCTGCTCTGCATTGGAAAACCAATGGCCCACGAGCCAGACAGCGAGGATGCTGAACAGCCCGCGCGCGGAGTAGATCACATTCGCGATGGTCGCCTTGCCATACACGGCGACGGCGCCGACGAAGAGGACGGACTGCACCGAGAGCGCGCACGCGGCGGGCACGAGCCACTTCCACGCCGCGCGCGGGAGCGCGGAGAGCGGCTCGCGGAATTTCGGAATCAGCGCGAGGGAGAGCACGCCGTTCATCGCATACACGATGGGCAGCAGCCGGCCCGCGCCCCACGCCGGGCCCCATTTTTGCACGAGCACATCGAATGTCCCGAAGCTCGCCGCCGCGAAGCCCGCGGAGAGCAGCGTGATGCCGACATTGTGCGGGCGGCGGCCATCCTGCTTGCGGTTCAGCACCACGATGCCCACGGCGCTGAGCAGCACCGCCGCCCACAGGCGCGCGTCCACGCGGTCATTTGTGAGCAAAGGCGTGACCAGCGCGACGGCGACCACCTTCAGCCCCAGCACCGGCACGGCCACCGATACGTCGCCTTTTTCCAGCGCGAGAAACTGCGCGAGCATCCCCGCAAACAGGCACAGCGCCACGCACAGCGGCTGCCACAGCAGTTCCCAGCGCACCGGAGGCCCGCCAAAGGCCAGCAGGCTGGAAAAGAGCACGGCCCCCGCGCAGTTGCAGACAAACGCCGTGCGCCACAGCCCGGCGCCCAGCGCGGAAGCCCGCTTCAGCAGCAGCGCGCTGATGGTGAAGACGAACGCCCCCAGCAGCGGCAGGACGATGAGGGCGGTGGATGCGGGCACGCGCCGTTCATCTCACAGCGGCGCGCGGCGTGCACGGAAAAGGGCCGGGCTTTGGAGAATGGATGATCAGCGCATCACCAGCCGATACGCGTGAGTCCTTTGACGTGGTCGAAATGTGCGTCGTTGCTCACCAGCGGCATGCCGTGCTGGCGGACGAGCGCGGCGATCCACACGTCGTTGTCCGGGATCGGCGTCCCGGCGTCTTTCAATTCGCGCCGGATCACCGCGTAATGCTCCGCAGTATTCGCGTCCACGACCAGCGTCTCGGCGAGCCGCACGAGCCGTCCGAACTTCCCCTCCAGTTCCGCGCGCAGCCGTGAGCCGGACATCCCGAAGCGGTATTCCCCAATCACGATGCTCGGCACCGCCAGCACTTCCGCCTTGCCGACTGCATCGCACACCGACGGCACGCCCTCCAAAAATGCCGACACCGCATTGGTGTCGAGAATCACCGCCAGTCCTCGGGATTGATCCGCTCAAATTCCGCATCCATCACACGCCCGATGCGAGCAAGCTCCTGCGCCTCCCCTGCGAGAGAGCCCGCGAGTTCCATCCACGGTTTCGCTTTCGACGGCACCTGCGCCTCGATCTGGACCCTCGTCCCATCCGGCAGGTGGATGCCCACCGGCAGCTTGATCGTGTCGTTCTCTACGATGCCGGTGATGCTCATGGCGCGGAAAGTAGCACGCCCCGCGCGGGGCTGGCAAGCGCACCGCCGTCGCGACCTTACTCACGGCAAGTTGGCGACCTTACTCACGGCAAGTTGGCGGGCGGGGAACGGTCGTTGGCGGGCGGGGAACGGTCGTTGGCGGGCGGGGAACGGTCGTTGGCGGGCGGGGAACGGTCGTTGGCG
>JBBRYC010000129.1:0-9728 GCA_038238025.1 Chthoniobacterales bacterium | reverse complement strand
GTGCGACGAAGAACTCCATGTCAGTCATGGAAAGCTCCGATTCCGGGTAAGACTTCGGATACAGAATCTTCTTGATGGATGTCAGAATGCTCACGCGTGAATGACGCCTAACGACCCCAAGCTCAGCGACGGCGGAGCGTGGCGCGGTAGCTGCGAAGGTGGAGCGCAGAGAGAGGCAACGAACGTAGGACAGAGCCACGAACGGACGAGACGGGTCCAAGCCAGAACAGCAGCTACCGTGACACGCGGAGCCGTTCGCTGCAGCGCATGGTTAGCCGTTGCGGTCATCATTTGAGACGGTTGATCCGGTGCCATTCGCGGTCGGTGGCAGTTGTGACAAACCATTCGCCATCTAGTCCCGCAAAGACTCGCTGCGACTTCTGATCGAATCGAAATTGCAACCATCCATTCGGATTTATCACAGCAAGACCTTTGGCTTCCTTGGCGATAAAAGGAGAACCAGCAAACAGAGTTTTTACGTCTGCGGTGCGCTTCTCCGAGGGGGCGGCAGCCCACGTCTTTCCGTGGTCGGAAGAAACAAATACAGTCGGCAGCGCCGAATCGATCTTCTCGCCCACGAGGCACTCGAAGCGGCAGAAAGCGACTCCTCCGATCTCCGCCGCCCAAGTAACGGCAAGCCGACTAGTCTTCGGCCTCTTCGATGGCGGCAATAGACTATCGCGCTGTGACTGAGCCATCGCGTGTAACGCCCAAGGTGTTTCCTCAGCGGGGACAGGCTTCCAAGTCTTGCCATCATCCTCGCTCAGAACACACTTTGGGGGCATCGAATCTGTTGGTCCCATCCAGCCAAAATGCTTCTCGCCCACGCGTTCGTATCGCGAGAAAAACTGCGGAGCCTTTGACCAAGGGTTGATCTTTCCGGCCGAAACCTCCATCTCGAAGATTTCTGCTTCTTTGCCGAGCGCGATCTGCTGAAGGAGGATTGTATCAGGCTTTTTGATTGCCCAATACGCCGTTCCGATTTGAACACGCTTGGAAGTCGCATACTGCGGAAAGGCCTGCCGCCAAGTATTGCCTCCGTCGGTGGAGACAAAGCCATCCCGACCATGTATCAGTAGTTCATTCGCGTTCGAGGGCGACACTTGAAGGTCGCCTTCACACCACATGCCAGCTTGCTCAAGCGCCTGCCACTTCTTTGTGTTGGGTGTCCAGAGGTAAGACCGTTCCTTCGGCGGCTTTCCTCCGGTAACAATTATTCCCCCGTTCGGCAAGACCACGAGTGAATTGCATTTCAGGGGCTCCGTTAAAGGTTCGGGTATGTCCACTTTGGATTCAGGCGCAGCGGCCACGGCTGCTAGACTCGTAATGGCGGAAATCAGTATGATGATGAGTGTGTGTTTCATTTTATGGCTGTTGAATTGGATTTGGGTATTCGGTTCCGTTGAGCGAGACGCGAGCAACGGCTAACTACTGATTATACGACTGGGGATTTTTCCCAGTCGTGTAGCTGATGGGGTTGAAAAGGGGGTTCCACCCCTGTTGGCATGGAAAAATGCAGAAAGGACCGCTTGCATTCCTGTCGTGTAGCGGGAGCCGGGGAAGGTGTCCAGAAGGTTCTGAAAATGATCGAAACTTTTTTCTGTCGTGTAGCTGGGGTGCCCGCTATACGACTGGAAATTCATGAAAGCCGCCGAAGTTCTCCGGATTCTCTCTGAAAAATGCCGCCGGATGCATCTCAGCTATGCGACTGAGAAATCTTACGGTCATTGGGCCCAGTCGTATAGCAGGGCCGTTTCGAGGATGCCGAAGGGGTGGACGAGCGAGCGGAAGGCGGAGGCATTCCTGACGGGGCTGGCGCAGCGCGATGTGGCGGCGGCGACCCAAAACCAAGCATTGAACGCGATCGCGTTTCTCTACCGGGAGGTGCTGGGCACACCGCTGGGGACGGTGGATGCACTGCGGGCAAAGCGGCCTGTGACGGTGCGCGAGGCGCTGAGTGTCCCGGATACGCGGGCGCTGCTGGTTGCGATGGAGGATTTCGCCGGATACCCGACCCGGCTGGTGGTGCGGCTGCTCTATGGCTGCGGGCTGCGGGTGAGTGAGCCGCTGGAACTTCGCATCAAGGATGTGGATCTGGACGGGGCGCGGCTCGTCATCCGCTCGGCGAAGGGAAACAGGGATCGCCTGGTGCCGCTGCCGCAGTGTGTGCTGGGCGAACTGGAGGCGCAGCTTCGGGTGGCGCGGGCGGTGTGGATGGGGGATGTGGAAGGGGGCCTGCCGATCGCGCTGCCGACGGTGCTGGCGCGGAAATATCCGAAGGCTCCGTTTGAGGAGCCTTGGGCGTGGGTTTTCCCGGGCCATGCGCCGATCCGGCATCCGCGGACGGGGCAGCGGGTGCGCTTCCGGATGCATGAGGTGAATGCGCAGCGCGCCGTGCGTGCGGCGGCGGCGAAGGCGGGCATCGCGATGCGGGTGACGCCGCATGTGCTGCGGCACAGCTACGCGACGCATGCGCATGCCTCGGGCGCGCCGGCGCGCGACCTGCAGGAGGTGCTGGGCCACACGAGGCTGGAGACGACGATGCGCTACCTGCGCCCGGCCTTCGGCATCCAGAGCCCGCTGGATGCACTGGAGGCGATGTAAATCCGGAAGTATCACGGGTATTTCCCGCGGACTCAGCGTGTGTACGGAAAGTGACTGTTGAACGCAGAGGAGGAGAGGGTGGGTGGAGGGTTCCGCAGGGGAAAAGGTGGAAGATTCCCCGCTTATCCGGTTGCGTGACAAAGGCATCTCAGGAAGGCAGGAAAGCAGGAAAAGTGAGCGGCCTGCCTGGTGAATTCCTGCCTTCCTGCCTTCCTCAGAGCCTCTTTCCGATGTTGTGTCACACAACCGGATAAGCAGGGAAGATTCCTCCGCGCTCCTCGCTGGTTTCCTTCGCGCCTCTGCCTTAAAAACACGGGCTTTCATGACTGAAGACGGAGTTTCGGTACACACTTTCAGGGATGTGTGAAAAGTCCCGCGTTTGCCATGCATCTGCATCCGATTCAGGGACGGCGGATGCTGCACGGAGGAAAATGGGAGCACACGCTTCCAGCGTGTCCTTTGCGGCATCCTGCCGGAAAGATCCGCCGGGCTGCGGGACTGCGGCTTTTTTTTTGATGAGCGGGGACACCCGCCGCCTTCGCACTGCGCCCGGCAGGGATGCCGGACGCGGCACGCTGGAAGCGTGCGCTCCCGTTTTCCTGCGCGAGTCCGGGCGCGACTCCGATCGGGAGGGCTGCGGGTGCGTCTGATACCGTTTTCCTGCGCGCGTCCGGGCGCGGCCGTGACTTTTTACACAGTCTCTCAGGGAGGGAATCAAAGAGTGAGGGCCGCGAAAAACGCGAAAGCTTGCGAAGGGAAATCCGTGGCCGGGACGCGACTCTTTCGGCTGATGTTCCCTTTCCGGCCCGTTCGCGTTTTTCGCGGGCCTGTCCGAATATGCCAGCGATTCCAAGGGCGGCAGGTTTGCTTTGGAGGCATCTGTGGAATCCCTGATTGAATCTGCGGGAAAACTCGCTGCTGCCACCTGTCGAGGCTCCGTGATTGCCCAGGCAAAGTGGCGGGGCTGGTGCCGGGGAATTCGGACGGGGGCAGGGGGGACGAAAAGAGTGCAAACGCATGGCTTGACGCATGTGAATTCTCTCCCTACGTTCCGCGGATTCAACGCAGACCCGGTCACTCGAAAGTGGGTTCACAGCCCACTTTTTTTGTTCCCGGCATGCCACCATTTTCCACACAGCCATGAACGCCGAATTTATCGCGATGATCGAGTACCTCGAGAAGGAGAAGGGCATCAAGAGGGATGTCCTGATCGAGGCTGTACAGAGCGCGCTTTTGAGCGCTGCGAAGAAGTCGGTGGAGGCCGGCAGGAATCTCGAAGTGGTGATGGATCCGAAGAACGGCGCGATCCAGGCGCGGGCCCAGCTCGTCGTGGTGGAAAAGGTGGCGAACAAGCACGACGAGATCGCACTTTCCAAGGCGAGGATCGCCAAGCCCGATGTGAAGCTGGGCGAGGAAGTCTGGGTGGATGTGACGCCGAGGGATCTCGGGCGCATCGGCGCGCAGACGGCGCGGCAGGCGATCATGCAGCGCATCCGGCAGGCGGAGAAGCAGATGATTTACGATGAGTTCCGGGACCGCGCGGGGGAGATCGTGTCGGGCATCGTGCGGCGCTTTGAGCGGCAGGATGTGATGATTGATCTCGGGAAATTCGAGGCGGTGATGCCGAACCGCGAGCGGGTGCAGACGGAGGACTATGCCATCGGCGACCGCGTGCGGGCGTATGTCGTGGCGGTGGAGAATACGGCGCGCGGGCCGGAGATCATCCTGTCGCGCAGCCATCCGAATTTCGTGCGGCGTCTCTTTGAAACCGAAGTCGCGGAGATCGGCGATCGCACGGTGGAGATCAAGGCCATCGCACGCGAGGCGGGCTTCCGCACGAAGGTCGCCGTTTTCAGCGCGAATGAGAAGGTGGACCCGGTCGGCGCGTGCGTCGGCATGAAGGGTGCGCGCGTGAAGAACATCGTCCGCGAACTGAACAATGAGAAGGTGGACATCATCCGCTGGTCGTCCGATGTGAAGGAGCTCGTGCAGGAGGCGCTGAAGCCCGCGAAGCTCAAGAGCGTGACTTTGAACGAGGCGAAAAAGTGCGTCGAAGTCCGCGTGGACAACGACCAGCTCTCGCTGGCGATCGGCAAGCGCGGGCAGAATGCGCGCCTCACCGCGCGGCTGTGCGGCTGGGAGATCAATATCGAGGAGGACATGTCCGCGAAGAAGGCATTTGACGACAACGTGTCGGGTGCCGCGAGGCAGCTCATGGCCGGCCTCGGAATCACCGAGGAGATCGCGCAGAAGCTGGTCGGCGTGGGGATGAATGCGATCGAAGTCGTCGCGGATGTCTCGGCGCAGGATGTGGTGGACGCGACGGGGATTGACCTCGCGGCCGCCGAGGAAATTGTCAACAAGGCCAAAAGCGCCACCGTGGCTTCACAATAGGTGAAGCCATGAATACCCAGGAAAACATTTCGATTCATGCCCACGAAGAGCAAGTCCACCGGAGCCACCGCAGGCGACAAACCAGTCAAGTCTGCCTTCAAGCCCATCACGGGTAGGAAGCCTGCCGCCCCTGCCGAGGCGGAGGAAAAAAAGACGGCAAAAAAGGCGGCCGATGACAAGGACAAGGCCGCGAAACCAGTCTCAAAGCGGGGACCCAAGGCGGGCGAGGAACCAGTGGTGGAAAAGCCGAAGGAGGCACTTTCACTGATTGACGGGGATGACAAGCCGAAGACGCCGCGCGTGCGCAAGCCGTCCTCGCTGACGAACCCCGTCCTGCCCACCATTTCGAGAATCAATGACGCGGCGACTGCTGCTGCGGCTGTACCTGTCGTGACCGAGGTGCCTGTGGCTCCGGCAGCGGAAGCTTCGGCTGAAGCGCCCGTCACCGAGGTGTCGCCGACCGGGGAAAAGCTCATCCACCTGAAGCCGCCATTCACCGTGAAGGATCTCGCGGCGGCGCTGAACCTGAAGCCGTTTGTGCTGATCAAGAACCTGATGGACATCGGGGTCTTCGCGAACCAGAACCAGAATCTCGAAGCCGACGTGGCATCGAAGATCTGCGAACTGCACGGATTCAAGTTTGAAAAGGAGCGCCGTGAAAAAGGCGGCGGCGTCCACAAGCAGGAGGTCAAAATCGTCGCGCCGCCCGCGCCGAAGCCGGAGGAAATCGCGGAGGAGGACGAGCCCGATGTGCTCAAGGCCCGCCCGCCGGTGGTCACTTTCATGGGCCATGTGGATCACGGCAAGACGACGCTCATGGACACGATCCGCCGCGCTCGCGTGGCGGCTGGCGAGGCTGGCGGCATCACGCAGCACATCGGTGCCTATGCGGTGAAGACCAAGGCGAAGGACGGCACGGAGCACTCGATCACTTTCCTCGACACGCCCGGCCATGCGGCGTTCACGGCGATGCGTGCGCGCGGCGCGACCGTCACGGACATCGTCGTGCTCGTGGTGGACGCGGGCGACGGCATCATGCCGCAGACCCTCGAAGCCCTGAGCCACGCACGCGCGGCGAAGGTGAGCATCATCGTGGCCATCACGAAAATTGACCTGCCCGGCGCGAACATCGATCGCGTGAAGGGACAGCTCCAGGAAAAGGGACTTCAGCCCGAGGATTGGGGCGGCGACGTGATCGTGTGCCCTGTTTCCGCGGTGAAAAACGAGGGCATTGAGCACTTGCTGGAGATGATTTTGCTGCAGGCCGAAGTGCTCGAACTCAAGGCAAACTCGAAGGTGCCGGCGCGTGCGTCCGTCATCGAGGCGCAGATCGAGCAGGGCCGCGGCCCGACGGCGACGGTCATCGTGAAGATGGGCACGCTCAAGGTCGGCCAGGCATTCATTTGCGGCGACTACTCGGGCAAAGTGAAGGGGCTTGTGAGCGAGACGGGTGCCAACATGAAGGAGGCCGGCCCGGCCACTCCGGCAAAGGTCATCGGCTTCTCGGGCATGCCCAACGCCGGCGACGAATTGATCGTGATGGAGAACGAGCGCAGCGCCCAGCAGCTCAGCGATGAGCGGCTCGACGCCAAGCGCCTCGGCAAGCTCACCGCGCCGCGCCGCGTCACGCTGGAAAACATTTTTGAAACCATCAAGCAGGGCCAGAAGCCCGTGCTGACTCTCATCCTCAAGGGCGACGTGCAGGGATCGCTTGAGGCGATTGCCACGTCGGTCAATCAGATCGAGAGCAAGAAGGTGGACCTGAATATCATTCACTCCGCCGTCGGGCCGATCTCCGAGAGCGACGTCCTGCTCGCCGCGGCGAGCGGCGCGGTCATCGTCGGCTTCGGGGTGAAGGTCGAGAACAACGCCTCGAACGCCGCGAAGAAGGAAGGCGTTCAGATCAAGCTCTTCTCGATCATCTACGAGCTCATCGATCAGGTGAAGGAAGCCATGGCCGGCCTCCTCGATCCGGAGAATCGCGAACAGGTCATCGGCCACGCGCAGGTGAAGCAGGTCTTCGAGCTCACGAAGGGCATCGTCGCCGGCTGCTACGTGAGCGACGGACGCATCCAGCGCACGGGCCGCGCGCGCGTGATCCGCAACCGCCAGCCGATCTACGACGGCGGCATCGCGACGCTGAAGCGTTTCCAGGACGACGTGAAGGAAGTGCGCAGCGGCGTCGAGTGCGGCATCAAGCTCGGCGACTACACGGAGTACGAGGTGGGCGACATCATCGAGTGCTACCTGCTCGAAAAAGTTCCGCAGACGCTGTGAGGCAGCAGTTGAGAGTTGAAGGTTGAGAGTTGAGAGGCGCGCAGCGCCACGGCTCTCCGACTCTCGACACTCAACTTTCAACACTCAACTTCACCCGTGAAAAACCGCCTCGACCGAGTCAACGAATCCATCAAGCGCGAGCTTGGCGCGCTCGTGCGCCGCGAGATCACTTTCCAGGCGAAGCTCGTCACGCTGAAGGAAGTGGACATCACGCCCGATCTGAAAAGCGCGCATGTGTATGTCGGCGTCATCGGCACGACCGAGGAACAGCACGCGGCGCTCGCGCAACTCCACGACGCACGGCTGAAGCTCCAGCGTGAACTCAGCCGCCGCATCATTTTGAAATTCACGCCGCACCTGCATTTCAAGCTCGATGAGACCGGCGAGCGGGGCGACCGCATCCTGCAAATCCTCGACGACCTCCACCTCCCGCCGGAGCCGCCCGCGCCGCCTGCGCCGTCGGTGCAATAGCATGGATCGAAAGCGCACATTTCAATGTAGCGCCGACGAGTCGTCGGCACCGCGCGTCCGGGCAAGCGCGGCGCGTGGAATTCTGCAACGGCACTCTGACATCGCGTCGTCTTCCCGTGTGGCTCCGGACGCACCACGGCCCCGCAACGGGCACGCGCGCAGCGCGACTTTGGACATCTCTCCTGCTCGCACGCCTTTTGGCCGACGAATCGTCGGCGCTACATCTCATGCCCGCTGACTCCACACTCGCGGAAATCGCGGAGGTGATCCGCACGAAGCAGCGTTTCGTCGTCATCTCGCACATCCGCCCCGATGGCGATGCGCTCGGCTGCACCATCGCGATGGGACTCTGCCTGCGCGCACTCGGCAAGGACGTGCAAATGTGGAACGACGACGGCTGCGTCGAGCGCTTCCACTTTTTGCCCGGCTCGGAATTTGTGACGCAGCCGCCCGCCGAGCCGCAGGAGTTCGACGTCGCCATCATGCTCGACACCGCCGTGAAGGATCGCGGAGGACGCTGCGTGCGCGCGGTGAAAAATGCGGGCGTGTGGATCAATCTCGATCATCATGTCTCGAATCCGCGCTACGGGGATCTGAATTTCATAGACGCCACCTCGCCGGCGACGGGCCAGATTTTGTTCGAGCTTTGTCGCGCGGGAAATCTGCCGCTCACGTACGAGATGGCCGACAGCCTCTTCGTCGCCATCAGCACGGACACCGGCAGCTTTCAGTATCCGAACACCACCGCGCGCACCTACGAGATCGGCGCGGAGCTGGTGCGCGCGGGTGTGAATGTCGGCACGCTCTCGCAGAAAATGTACGAGAGCCATCCGCGCCGCCGGATCGAATTGCTCAAGGCGATGCTGAACGTCCTGCGTTTTTCCAGCGGTGATCGCGTCGCGAGCATCGCGCTGCCGCTCTCGACCGTGCGCGAACTCGGCACGAAGCCCGACGACACCGAGGGGCTGATCGATCACATCCGCTCCATCGAGGGCGTGCGTGTCGCCGCATTTTTTGAGGAACTCCCGGACGGCCTCGTCCGTGCATCGCTGCGCTCGAAGGATGCGAGCACCGATGTCTGCCAGATCGCCGCGCAATTTGGCGGCGGCGGGCACACGCTCGCGGCGGGACTCCGCACGCGCGGCACGCTCGCCGAGGTGCAGGAAAAAATACTCCAAGCCATTCATGACAAACTCCCGCGAAATTGACGGCGTGCTGCTGGTGGACAAGGCCGGCGGGATGACCTCCCACGACATTGTCGCCATCGCCCGCCGCACACTCGGCACAAAAAAAATCGGCCACTGCGGCACGCTCGATCCGCTCGCCACCGGCCTGCTCATCCTCACGCTCGGACGCGGCACAAAAATCCAGGATCTCCTCATGGCCGAGGACAAGGAATACGTCGGCACCATGAAGCTCGGCGAGAACACCGACAGCCAGGACGCCGACGGACAGGTCACCGAGACGAAGCCCGTGCCGGAACTTTCCCGCGAGCAGATCGAAGCCGCGTTCGGGAAATTCAAAGGCGATTTTTACCAGATGCCACCGATGGTCTCCGCGATCAAAAAGGACGGCGTGCCGCTCTACAAACTCGCGCGGCAGGGCAAGACCGTCGAGCGCGAGCCGCGCTTCGTGCATGTCTATGCGCAGGAGCTTCTCGATGTGCGTCCGCCCGAGATTGATTTCCGCGTCGTGTGCAGCAAGGGCTTCTACGTCCGCACCTACGCCTTCGACATCGGCACGGAACTCGGCTGCGGCGCGCACCTCAAGGCGCTGCGCCGCACGAAGAGCGGAAAATTTTCCGTCGAAAATTCCGTGACCGCCGACGTGCTGAAGCACGGTCCGCTCGAAGCCGTGCTCGCGAAAGTGATGACGCTCCCGCAGGTCTCCATCCTGCGCGGCGCGTAGTTCGATTCCATCTGCTTCAGTCGTGACGATCCCGTTTTTTCAAGGAGCAGGGGCGCCCTCGCCCCAAGTTGCCC
>JBBRYC010000128.1:0-10039 GCA_038238025.1 Chthoniobacterales bacterium | reverse complement strand
CTCGATCCGCCGAAGACCGTGACATTCGCTGTCAGGTTCCCCGTGCTGGTTGGCGTCGTGCTGAAAGTCACCGTCAGTTGCGTTGCCGTCGCCGCGGTCACCGTGCCGATGGCTCCGTTGCTGAACACCACCGTGTTCTGTGGCGCCGTCGCCGAGAAGTTTGTGCCGGCAATGACAATCGTCGGCGCATTCTGCGCGAGGTTCGCCGTGTTCGCAGTGACCGTCGGCGCGGGCACCACCGTGGCCACCTGTGTCGGTCCGGCCGAGCCGCCGAAGACGGTGACAGTGGCATTCAGGTTTCCCGTGCTGGTTGGCGTCGTGGAGAACGTCACCGTCAGTTGCGTCGCCGTCGCCGCGGTGACGGTGCCGACCGCGCCGAGCGTAGTGAAAGCCACCGTGTTGTTCGCCGCCACCGCTGAGAAGTTCGTGCCGTTGATGAGGATTGTCGGCGCGTTCTGCGCGAGATTCGCCGCGTTTACAGTCACCGTCGGTGAGGCGACGACCGTCGCAACCTGCGCCGCCGCACCGCTGCTGCCGCCGTTCGAGGTGACCACCGCAGTCAGGCTGCCAGTGGCCGTCGGCTGCGTGCTGAAGGTCACCGTCAGTTGCGTCGCCGTCGCCGCCGTGACCGTGCCCACCGCACCGAGGTTGAACACCACCGCGTTCTGCGCTGCCGTCGCCGAGAAGTTTGTGCCTGCAATGACGATCGTCGGCGCGTTCTGCGCGCGGTTCGCCGTGTTCGCAGTCACTGTCGGGGCGGCGACGATGTTCGCGACCTGCGTCGGGCCCGTGGTGCCGGTGCCGGTGACGGTGACGGTGGCGTTCAGCGCGCCGAGCGCCGGGGAGCCGCCGAGTGTGCAGGTGAGCTGTGTGGCGGTCGAGGCGGTGACGGTGGCCGTGCCGGAACTCAGGACCACGGCGTTGCTCGCAGGCGTCGTCGAGAAGCCGGTGCCGTTGATGATGAGCGTGGGTGCGTTCTGCGCGAGATCCGCCGTGCTCGGCGTGATCGAGAGCGCGGTGACCGTGGCCACCTGCACCGCTGCGCCGCTGTTTGAGCCGCTGCTCGTGACGACTGCGGTGAGATTTCCCACGGTCGGCTGGGCGGTGAAGGTCACGACGATCTGCGTCGGACTCGAGGACGTGACATTGCCCGTCGCGCCCAAGTTGAGGACGACCGAGTTGTTGGCGTTCGCATTCGCAAAGCCGAAGCCGTTGATCGTGACCGTGGTCGCCGTGGTCTGAATCTGCGTCGTGCTCAAGGTCACCACGGGCGTGACTGTCGCCACCTGCACGGCGGGTCCGCTGCCCAGGCCGTTCGAGGTGACGACGGCCGTGAGGCTGCCGGCATTCACCGGCTTTGTGGAAAAGTTCACGGTGAGTTGGGTCGCGCTCGCCGCCGCCACGGTGCCCACTGCGCCGTCGTTGAAGGTCACGGTGTTGTTCGCGGGAGTCGGATCAAATCCGAAGCCGTTGATGACAATGCTCGCGGCGTCCGCGGCGAGGTTGGCCACCGAGGTTGTCACCGTCGGTCCGATGGCGATCGTCGCAGGCGCGCTGTCAAACGTGCCGGCGATGTTGGTCGCGCGGACGATGATATTCGTGAATGTGCCGGACACAGTCGGCGTTCCTGTGAGGGATCCCGCACCGGAAAGGTTCAGCCCGTTTGGCAGCGGGCTGCTCGTGGGGGCGAGCGCATACGTCGGAGTCGGCGTGCCGTCGGCGACATACGTGTAGCCGACGTAGGGCACGTTCACATTGCCATTCGGCGGCGTCTGCGCAGAGAAGGCGGTGGGCGGAATGGCGACGAGCGTCACGGTCGGATCGGTCGCGGTGTTCGGCGATCCGGGATCGGTGTCGTCGGTCAGCACGTTGGCGAAGTTCGAGCCGGAGACAGTGCCCTGGTTGGAAATCTTGTTGTTCGGCGCGGCGGGCGGGAGACTCG
Source organism: Chthoniobacterales bacterium (assembly GCA_038238025.1). GTDB lineage: Bacteria > Verrucomicrobiota > Verrucomicrobiia > Chthoniobacterales > Chthoniobacteraceae > SXWH01. The sequence continues at coordinate 8,097 of JBBRYC010000128.1, read as the reverse complement.
TGATCGTCACCGAATACTTCACCGTCACCGTCTTGCCCGCCGGCAGCGTGCCGATGTTCAGCGGCACGGAGAGGAAGTGCATCCCCGTGTGCGTGCCGGGCTTCACGCCCTCGGCCTGGCCCTTTGCGGGGAGGCGGCGCTCGCCCTTTGTGAGCCAGCCATACATCACGCTGTCGCGATCCTTTTCAAAATACGAATCCTCCAGCCCGAGCGCGTGGCCCATCTCGTGCAGCACGGCGGTGAACAGATCAATCCGGCCTGCGGGCGCGCTGGCGGGATCGGTGTAGCGCCGCGTCGCGGAAACGGCGTTGGAAAATAGCGCATCATCCTGCGCACCGCTGCCGATGAACCAGCCGTTGCCGCCCGCGTTCCGGTCCACGCGGATGCGATTGCCGCCCGCTTCGCCGAGGTGCAGGTCGGTCAAAGCGGCGACTTCAAAGCTGAGGGCGCGCAGGCGGGCGACCTGTTCGCCGGTCAGTCCCGCCGCCTCCCAGCGCGCGAGCGCGGCGGTGACGGTGGCGTCGAGTTCCGGCTGCGTGAGCGTCCCGGTGGAACGCGTCGCTCCGCGCGCGCTTCCGGTGGCGCTTCGTGGTGGGAGCGATGCCACGCTTGCGCTCTTATTTCCCTCCACCTCGCCCAACGCGCGCGGAGCGACGCGCTCCACCTTGCCCCCTGCATCCGCAAGAGCCTGACGCGCGGCGGACATCTCCACCCCGCCCGGAGCGAAGAGCAGCGGATACGATCCAGCGCTTCCCGGTGCGACGAGCGTGCTCGGGTTCCCTGAGCCCGCACCTTCATCGATGAATTTGGAGCCGCCTGTGAGCGTGTTGTTCCCGAGAGTGAATGCCGAGACGGTGCCCGTGCCCTCGATCCGGAGCTGCGCGTTGGCCGGCGGGCCGTCGCGTTGCGCGAGGTAGATGTCGAACGACCCGCTAAATATTGTGACATCGTAGATCGTGTTGCCAGTGATCACTGCGGTCCCGATCCCGTCCTCGTCGGCCAGCATGAAGATGCCGGCGTCCGCGATGGGCGTGTTCGCCGGGCCGCCCAGTGAGAGGTTCGAGCCGCTCACCTGCGGCATCGTATTGTTCGTGATCTTGAATCGCGCCGCGCCGTAGCCCGTCGTGGCGTTGCCGTTTTGCGCGAAAATGTTGATGATCGCCGCGTTGGGCACTTCGCGGATCGTGTTGTTGTTGATCGTGATCGCGCTCTGCGTGGCCACCCCTTGGATCACTGCGCGGATGCCGTTGCCGAAGCCCGCGCCCGAGTCCTTCACGCCTTGGGTGCCGATGAGGTTCGTGTCGATTTTTCCGACAAAGGCGTGGCTGGTCGGCCCCGTGTCCGCGCCCGCCGCCGTGAACGCGTTGATGGCGGTGGCGCTGGACTGGGAGGAGATCGCGTTGGGAGCGGTGACCTTGCCATTGATCGTGTTGTTCAGCACTTGAAACGTCAGATTCGAAATCTGCGAGGTGCCGATGTCGATGCCCTGGCCGTTGCTCGTGAAGGTGTTGCTCTGCACGGTGATGCTGTTCGCCGTGGTCAGCACGGTCGTGCCCACGGTGCCGGAGTTCACGCCGATGCGCCCCGTGTCGTTCGTTTGGATCTGCACCCCGACCGCCCTCATGCCGGAGAATGTGTTGCCCTGGATGTTGCCGCCCGTCAGCACCGAATTGCCGCGCATGGTCAGCAGCAGCCCATCATTTTGCGGGTTATTGCTGGTGGCGTCATTGCTGAGCGTCGTGCCCGTCATCGTGAAGGACGCCATGTTCGTGTTGTTGTTGTCCACGACCACCGCGTTGTGCGGCGGCTTGTCCACGAGATCGTTGGTGAACACCACCGCGCCGGTGACGTTCGCAAGGTCCACTCCGTCGTCGGTCGCGCCGCCGGTCGGCGTGTCGGTCACGTTGCTGCGATTGAGCGTGAAGCCGCCCGTGATGCCCGTCCCCTTGATGCCGTCGGTGCCGGAGTTGGCGACGTTCATGTAGCCGAGGCTGATCGGCCCCACGGTCGTCAGTGAGATGCCCGCGCCGGTCGTGTTTTGAATGGTGCCGCCGGAGCCGTTGTTGCTCCCGCCGCCATCGCCCGTGACGGTGAACCCGCCCGCGCCCGTGTTGTTCAGCACGATGCCGTTGACCGGATCGGCCGCAGCCGTGTTGTTGCCCGCGCTGATGCTCAGAAAAGTCAGCCCGCCCGCGCCGATCGTCACGTTCGCGACGTTCAGCGCCGCGCCGGTCGTGCTGCTGAGCGTGTTCGCCGCGCCGGTGACGGTGAGCGTGCCGCTGGTCGTGGCATTGAGCGCCATGCCGCCCGTGACCGTCACCGCGATGTTGGAAATCGCCGTGGTGCCGATGGCCGAGCCGCTGATGCCATTGCCCGCGGAATTCGTGATGATGAAGTCGGTGATCGTGTTGCCGTTTGCGAGCGTCACGGTCGAAGTGGCGTTGTGCGAAAGCGTCGGGATATTTCCCGCCTGCGCCGCGCGCAGCGTGACGCCGCCGGCTGGCACCACCAGCGCCACATTTTCGCTCGTGAGCGTCTGGCCGTTCTTGAGCGTCAGCCCGCCGGTGTAAGCGCCGCTGCCCTTGTACACGTAGATGAAGTCGTTCACAGACGAGGCCGCCTGCGCGCCGCCGACCGTGTTGAACGGCGTGGTCGAGCGGCCATCGCCATTCGCGCCCGCGTTGTTCACATACCACACGCGATTGCTCACGTTGATGCTCACCGTCGCCGTGTCGGTGAGCGTCGCGTCCACGCTGTTCTTTACCGTGTAGGTGAAAGTGTCCGTACCCGTGAAGTTCGCGTTCGGCGTGTAAGTGAAGGTGCCGTCGTTGTTCACCGCGACGTTGCCGTTCGCAGGCTGCGTGTTCGAGACGAAGACTGTCGAGTCCGTGATGGTGACGTCGTTTGCAAACAGCGCCGGCAACGCCGAGACGACCGCCGACTCGCCCGCGGGAGCCGTGGTGCCGACGTAGAGCTTCGTGTTGCCGACCGCAGTGTACGCGTCGTTGATCGCGAGCGGCGAGGCATGCACCGAGCCTGGGACGAGCGTCGTGTTCGCCGGCGTCGGATCGGTGAGCGTCACGCCCGTCGCGGCCAAGCCGCCCGTATTCGAGATCTGTATTACATAGTTGATCGTGTTATTCAGCAGCTTGAACGTGCCCGCAGCGACGCCGTCGTCCTTCGTCGCGGTGACGACTGCAGCCGCCGCGCCCGCGGTGTTCGTCCCCAGCGTGCAGAGGAGGAAGAGCGGCAGCAGCAGCCAGCACAAATGGACGGCAAGGGACGGGAAAGGACGATGGCGTTTCATGGGTCGGGGCGGCTCGGTCGTGGCAGGTGTCGTATTCAAAAAGGCATTGGAGCGGGAACGCATCGGAGTGAGGCGGCGCAGGAAGGTTTTCATACGTGGGTGTTCTAAAACGGGATCAGCAACCGCAGCGGGGCACATTTTCCTGAACGCAAGGCGTGCTGCTCGCAAGCACGCCCGGACGGCTGGGATCGTCGAAAATCGGTGAAGCGCGAGCGTTGCATTTTCATTCCGTGCGGCAAGCCAAAACCGATGTGAAATCGGGAAAAATCCCCCGCGTAAATTCTTCTCTCCGCATTCGATGTTCGACATCCCGCCTCCTCCCTCCGACAGTCCCGGGATGCTCGACCTCGCCACTGCCACGCGCGGCCAATTCGAACCCTGCATCGGCCAGCCATTCGACCTCGCCGCGGCGACCGGCCCGATCACCCTCACCCTCACCGAAGTCCGACCCCTCGGCCCGGCCCGGCCCGGCACCAGCCGCGAGCCCTTTGCGCTGACTTTCAAGGGCGCCCCGGCGCTGCGCGTGCCGCAACAGATCTGGCACCTCGAACATTCCGCGATCGGGGCCATGGAGATTTTCCTCGTCCAGACTGGTGCCGACGCCGCCAGTTCGCAGTTCGAGGCGATCTTTAACTGAGCCCTGCGGCGGAAAGAGAGGGAGAGTGGGAGACAAGGCGAGGGGTGAGACGGTGGCGGCTGGCTCTCCCGCTCTCCCCCTCGCCTTGTCTCCCTGTCTGCTTGTCCCTACCCCCGCCACTCCATCAGCAGATACACGCCCTTGTCCTCGATGGCCTGAAAGCCAAGCCGCTCGTACAGGCACATCGCCGGATTGAATTTCTCCACATGGATGCTCAGCGCCTTGCCCGCCGCGCGCGCTGCCTCCTGCAAATCGCGCAGCAGCCGCGTCCCGATCCCCGCGCCGCGATGCTCCGGCAGCAGCACTATATCCATTATGCGGACTTCCTTTTCCCATCGCGCGACGAAGAGCCGCCCCGCCGGCACTCCGGCGCGCTCGATGATCGAAAACTCAGCGCCCGGATAGTGCGCCCGGTAATGCGCGTCTTGCGCAACAAATTGGTGATGGCAAAAGGCGGCCTTCTGCACGTCGCTCCAATCTGTAAGAGCCAGTTCCTCCGCCCGCGTGCAGGCATACACTTGCTCCGAAAACGACTCATCCTCCGGCCAACGCATCGGCCGGAGGATGGGCAAAATTTCCTGGGAGTCGGACTCTGCCACCCGACTCCCGCCCTAGGTGCGCGGCGGATAGACGCCCTGCAACGCGATGCAAAAATTCAGCGTGAGGTAAGGCTGGAGGTTGTTGTGCGGTTGATCCCCGCCCGCTGGCGGAATGACCTGGTCGGACAGCGGCACCAACGCCGCACCCGCGGGAGGCAGATATGGCGTCGCCCCGCTTACTCGCGAAAGGCTGTTGCCCGCCGGCGTCGATTTGCTGCCCGTGGTGGTCTGCGCCACCAGTGCGTGGCTGTGCGCCGGGACCGTGGACACAAGCAATGTAACCGTCTCCGACCCGCCCGTCTCGCCGAGATCGTGAAGGGAAAGGCCGGGGCCCTGTCCGGGATGCATGGGTGCATTTCCTTGCATGTTGGGCAAGGCGAAAGTGGACCTGCCATCGCCACCATAGGTCGTACCGCAGAGAGAAAAAAGTGCAGTGTTTTGCGAGATGGGCAGGAGCTGCCCATTGCAAAACGCCCAGCCTTTGGGCGCGAAGTTGAAGGGGAAGATGCGGATTTCCGCGACGAAGGGATCGGCCATAGGATTAGGTCTGTGAAGGGAAGATGCCGAAGAGCGAGATGATGAAGTCCACGCACAAATACGGTTGGAAATTGGTGTGCGGCTGACTGCCGCCCGTCGGCGAGATCGCCTGTGGCGCCATCGCGACTGTCGGCGGTGCGTTGACGTAGGGAAAGAACGAGGAAGCTTGGGCCACGACGTTGCCGCCGGGGTTCGCGTCATTGGCAATGCTGCTCGTTCCCAAGAACGGGTGACTATGGGCGGGGATCTGTTGCACCGTCAGCGTCACCGTCTCCGCTCCGCCGGTTTCCGCGAGGATGAAGCCGTTGCCTTGATGAATCGGAATACGCCCCCGCAAATCGGGCAGAGCAAAGGTTGATTGCCCGTCACCGCCGTAGGTCGTGCCGATGAGGTTGAAGAGCGTTTCATTCTCCGAGATAGGCAGGAGCTGGCCTTCGCAAAACATCCAGCCCGCCGGAGCGAAGTTACCCGCGAACATTCTGATTTCACCGACGTAAGGTTGAGCCATGGCGTGTGATTTAGTTTTGCGAAGGGAAGATGCCTTGCAGTGCGATGCAGAAGCTTAGTGTAAGAAAGGGCTGCATATTCAGATGCGCCTGACTGCCGCCAGCATTGGCAAGGGTCGCGGCATTGAGTGCGACCAGATTCTGAGGCGCCGTGTAAAGCTGGGTGGCCGTGCCTGCCAACAAATTGCCGGTTGCGACTAGCGCCGTTCCCGCCGTGTTCGAAGCATTCGCGACATGGGTATGTGTCGGAACCTCCGCGATCGAGAGCGTGTGCGCCTGCTCGCCGGCGCGTTCACCAAGCGTGTGGCCGGCGCCGAAGTGAATCGGCGTCCGGGATCGCAAATCGGGCAACGCGAAATTTGTTTGGCCGTTGCCGCCGTAGGTCGTGCCGAGCAAGGAGAAGAGCGCTTGGTTCTGGTTGATGGGCAGAAGTTGCCCGTCGCACAGCGCCCAGCCCTTTGGCGGGAAGCCGAAGGAGAAAATGCGGATTTCTGACAGAAAAGGTTCGGCCATTTTAGAGTGAGGTTTGCGTTTGAAATCTTACGGAAAATCCGGATGGGATGGTCGGAAAATGAGAAAGGAGCGTCGTGTGCCTCAGCCTTGCAAAATCGTCTGCGCCTGCGCCAGCGCGGCGCGGGAGCGGAGCACCTGGAAACGTGTTCCATTCCTGAACAACGTCGTGGCGGCACCGTCGGAGCCGTTGCTCTTGATCTCGGGCGAAATCAATGTCGCCAGCCAGACCGCCGCGTCCGTGATCTCCACGCCGGACTTGCCCCGCAGTTTCTTGAACCGGGCGGCTGCCGCCACCGCATCCATGTTGCGCGCCAGCTTGAGCGCCGAGGAGACGAGCCGCGAACGGAGCAGTGTCTCGACGCCGCCGGACGGAAGCTTCTCGGAGAGAGTCGCGAGATGCTGCAGGAAAACCGCCGCGAACTTCCGCGCATCGTCGTCGGTCGCGACGGCACCGAGCAGGAGGGTTTTCCAATGCGTGAAATCCTTCGCCTCCGGGATGCCGAACATCGCTGCCTCGGTCGTCCCGCGCAGCGCCACATCGAGCGCGGCGGGGCCGGTGGAAGCGGTGTTGATTATCTTCACGCCGCCCGACTGCGCGCCGAAAGGATCGCTCAGTTCCCTGGTCTCGGGATTGAACGCCAGCGCGTCGTGCGCAAAGACGTTGCCCTCGGCTTTCTCCATCGCCGCGAGCCGCGCAGCAAAGAGGTCGGGGAGCAGGTTCTCGATCGTCACGTCCGCGTCCGCGAGCGCAAACGACAGCCTGTTCCCCTCGGCATGGAGACCGGCAAACTTCGCCTCCCGGAGCGCCGTGGGCATGAGCCCGCGGGCGTCCACTTCCGCGACCAGATAAAGCTCTCCGAATTCGCCCTTGCGAATCCTGCCGAGCACCGATGCGCCGACCACCCGGAAATTCGCGGTGTAGCCGCGCACAAATGCGAGCACCTTCCTTTCATCCACGGAAAACGGCAGCCCGCCGGCGAGCGCCTGCGTCTCCGCCGAAAAAAGTGACGGCCCTCTCAAGGCAGATCCATATGCAAAGATGGATCCGAGTCCGATAAAAGTGCGGCGGGTGAGCGACATATTAAGTGTGCGGCGGAAGAGGGGCATTTTCACGCCCGCCTCTCACTGGAGTCAACAGCATTCGTGCGTTGCCGCGCCGATTCGGCATCCCGGTTCGTAGGCGCGCCCGGGAGTGCGCGTCAGCGCGCGATCCCGCCTGCGCCTGCGGTCCAGAACGGCTTTCTCTCATCATCGGAAAGCCATTCCGGCGAATCGCGCAGGCTACCAATTCGCCGGCTGGTAATCCTTCAGGAATTTCCCCCACACATGCTCGCCCGTGTTGAAGCCGGCGATGATCGGATCCACGATCCGCGCCGCGCCGTCCACGATGTCGAGCGGCGGATGGAAGCGGTGCTCCTCGACTTTGCGCGCGGCGATTTGCGCGGGGTCTTCGTCCGTCACCCAGCCGGTGTCCACGCTGTTCATGTGGATGCCGCTCGCGAAGTAGTCCGTGGCGGAAGTGCGCGTCATCATGTTGAGCGCGGCCTTGGCCATGTTCGTGTGCGGATGCCGCGTCGTCTTGAAGCTGCGGTAGAACTGCCCCTCGACGGCGGAGACGTTCACGATGTGCTTGTCGCGCTCCGGCGTGCGGAGCATGAGCGGTTTCAGGCGCGCATTGATGATGAACGGCGCGATGGCATTCACGAGCTGCACCTCGAGCAATTCCACCGCGGGCACCTCGGCGAGCATGAGCCGCCACGAGTTGCGCTCGCGCAAATCCACCTGCTGCAAATCCTGATCGAGCCGGCCTTCGGGAAACAGATCGCGCTGCGCGGCGAATTCATCCGGCAGCCTCGGCACCTGCGAGAGCGCGGCGGCGTGCGTGAGCCCGGCGACTTCCGAGATGCGCTGCTCGGCAAGCGCACGGTCGCCTTCCGGCAGCATGTGGTATCCGCGCAGCCCCTCGTAGGCGCCGAGAAGATGGCGCGCATTTTCCGG
>JBBRYC010000127.1:0-12637 GCA_038238025.1 Chthoniobacterales bacterium | reverse complement strand
ATTTTCTGCGGCGAGCAGGAAGCCCCGCAGCGCGTGCGCCTGCGCGTTGCGCGGCGCGAGGCGGATGCCGCGGTCGAGGGCCTTCGATGCGTCCTGCGTTTTTCCAAATGAGAACAGCAACTCCGCGACCCGCGTCCACGCGTAGCCGGATTCCGGCGCGAGAGCGGCGGCCTTTTTCGCGGCTGCGAGCGCGGGGCCGAGCCTTGCGCGCGACTGCTCGTAATAGGATCGCGCGAGCCATTCGCCGGCGGTCGCGGGTTCGCGATCCGCGCGGCGCTCGGCGTAGTTCACCGCGTCCATCATCTCCTCGATCGCATGGCGTCCCGGCGCGTCCTTTGCGATCCCGGCGAGCGCGCTCCGGGCCTCGTCCACCTGGCCGACGCCGAGCACGACCATCGCGCGGAAGAGCTTTCCGCCCGGCGAGGCGGGATGGTAGCGGCCCGGCCACTGGTCGAGCGCACCGAGCAGGTCGCCGCTTTCATAGGCCGCGATGGACTTTTGCAAAATCCGCGCGTCGGCGAGGCTCAGCGCAAGCTCGGGCACATGCAGCACGCCGGGGTAGTACAGGCACCACTGGATGCTGTTGCGCGCCTCGATCACCGCCGTCTTCCGCGGCGCGCGCCCGGGCTCGATGACCGCCTGCTCGTTGCTGCCGAGGCGCAGCTTGCCGTGGGCATTTTCCAACTCCACCTCGCCGTCGAACATCGTGAATGTCGTCGTGCCATTTGCCGCGACCAACACGCGGAATTCCGTCCCGCGCGGCGTCCCGGTGACGAGCGGAGTCTTCAGGCCCAGTTCCATCGGCTGCCCGCGGCTGTGCAGGTAAATCTCCCCCTTTTGCAAGTCCACGCCCAGCGGCTTGCCCGCGATCAGCGAGGGCAGGATGACTAGCTGGCTGGCAGCGTTCACGCGGATCAGATGCTCATTGGACAGCCGCACCGTCGCGCGGCTCAGCTCCCCGGTTCGCACGCGTTCCCGCAGGAGCAGCTCCTTCCCGACTATGGCGGGAATCCACGCATTCGCGGGCGGCGGCGAGGCTTCGACGGTGCGTTCCTTTTCCTCCACCATCGCGGGTGGGCGATCTGCTGCGGCAAAAAGTGTGAGGGGAAACACGCTCGCGGCAATCAATACTCGGAGGCGAAAAGTGGATGGCCGCATCCCTGTTTATGCGCCCCGGATTTTCGTTCCGGCAAGCTAATGTTCAATGCTCATTGGCCCGCGTCTTTCAGCTCCGCCTCAATGTCGGCCAGGAACTGCGCGTAAGTCGCGGTGAGCCGATTTCGATCCCGCAGCCTGTTGAAAATGGCCTGCCCTTTTTTCAGAAACTCCACGGCCTCATCATCCTTGCCGAATGTCCGCAGCAACTGGCCGATCTTCAGGCAATACAGCCCGGCGGTTGCCTGCCATCTCGCGTATTCCGGATCGCCCGCCGCGACTTTCTCGGCGACGTCGATTCCCTTGCGAAGTTCCGACAGCGCCGCCTCGCGCTCGCCGCCTGCGAGGATGACATCCGCAATCTTGAAATGGCCCACCGCCAGATCATGCCGCCACACCGGGCTTGCGTCGCGGCGATCCGCCAGCGGACGGATGATCGCGAAGCTCTCCCGGTAATTCCGCATCGCCTCGGCGTATTCCGGCGTCGCGTCCTTTGCCTTCGCCTGCAAATCCTGCGCCTTGCGCACATGCGTGTCCCCGAGATTGTCCAGGCTCACGCCGAGATTGTGCTGCCAGAGCGGATTCTCCGGGTGGTTCGCCGCGAGCGTGCGCCGCAGCGCCAGGGACTCCGCAAAATATTTCTCCGCCCCTGCAAAGTCTCCCTGGCTCAGCGCGAAATATCCGCGGCTGTTCAGCACCACCGAGCGCGTGTGGACGCTGTCCTCGTCCTGCTTCGTCGGCTCGATCCCGTCGAAGTATTCGCGCACTGTCTGCCGCGCCTTTTCCAGCGCCGTATCCGGCGGATCCGTGCTCATGTCGGACTTCATCTTCACGAGCAGATCGGACACCAGTTGCGACGCCGCCTCGTGCGCGTCGCCGATCATCAGCAGCGAACGTTCCGCATTGGTGAGCGCCGTCTCGGCACGCTGTTTTTGGAATGCGGCGAGATTGCGCGAGACGATCGCGTCATCGCGTTCGCGGCCGATCTGTTGGAACGCAATCGCCACGACCGCGGCGATGATCACGACGGCGGCGGCGGTGAGGCCGGCCAGCGCCTTGTTGCGCTTCACGAGAAGGACGACCTGCCGCGCGACGCCCGCATTTTCCGCCTCGGTGGCGAAACCGGTCTGGTACGATTCGATCTCCGCCTGAAGCTCCGGCACCGACTGGTAGCGGTCCGCGGGTTGCAGCGACATCGTCTTCATCACCACTGCATCCAGCGACTCCGGCACGCGTCCCCGCGGCAGGTGCGGCAGCCTCTTCGATCCCGCCGTGGCTTCCCGCGGCGCGGTGACTTCCGCACGCGCCACTTTCAGCAGCACCTCCTCGACATTGCGGCCTTCCACCGGAGGGCGCAGCGTGAGGATCTGGTACAGGATTCCGCCGAGCGAATAGATGTCCGAGCGCGCCGTGAGTGTCTCATTTTCGCCGCGCGCCTGCTCGGGCGACATGTATTTCGGCGTGCCGAGGACGGTGCCATCCATCGTCATCGAGCCCGTGTCCCCGGCGTCTGAAATCACCCGCACCGCCGTCCTTTCCCCCGCATCAAAAATCGCGCCGTCCAGCGCCCGTGCGGGATCGAATACCTTCGCCAGCCCCCAGTCCATCACGAGCACCTCGCCGTATTCACCGAGCATGATGTTCTCCGGCTTCAGATCGCGGTGGAGCACCTTCTTGCTGTGCGCAAACGCCATCGCGTCGCAGATCTTCTGGAATGCCGTGAGCAACGCGGTGAGCGGATACTGCTTCACCGCGGCGGCGTCGCCCTTCGCGAGACGCTCGATCACGTCCTTCAGCGTGACGCCCTTCACCAGCTTCATCGTGTAAAATGCCTGGTCGTATTCATCCACACTCAGTTCGTGGACGGGGACGATATTCGGGTGCTCGAGCTGGCCGGTGATTCTCGCCTCGTTGATGAACCGCTGGAGATCCTCCTTCGTCGTCGCCTCCAGCATCACCTTCATCGCCACGCGCCGGTTCAGCGCCGCCTCCCTCGCATCGAGAATCTCACCCATGCCACCCACCGCGAGCACCCTCCCGATGTCGTATTTTTTCTCCCGCAGCGACGAGGCCGGCAGCACCTGCCCCACGAACGCCGCGACCGGCGGCAGCGAAAGCTCCGTCGCATCACGCTTCATGCGGTGCAGCTCGATCGTCGCCGCGCCGACCTGGATTTTCTGGTTTGGCCGCAGCCGCGTCCGCGCGCGGATCGGCTCGCCGTTCACGCGCGTGCCATTCGACGAACCGAGATCCTCGACCGAGGCGCTGTCGTAATCGAGGATCAGCTTTGCGTGCTGCCGCGACATCTGCGCGGCCTCGACGCTGATGGCGCATTCGCTGCTCCGCCCGATCACGTAGTCGCCCGGCGTGAAAAGATACCGCGCGCGTTCCATGCCGGCGACGGTGACGAGGACTTCAGTCTGGGGAGCAGCCATCCCGATGCCCTAGCCGTGCCCGGCAGAGCTTTCAATGCGGATAATTTTGCGAGCACGCTGTCGCTGGCGGAGTATTCCGCGTCGAGCATGAGGCGTTAGCGACCTGGGTGTCGCTTGCTCTGGAGTTACGGACATTGGGTGCTGCGGGCATCCCGGCACATCCTCTGCCGGGAAAGTGAAAGTGCTCGGTATATTCTACCGTGAGCCCCGCATAGCCGAGGTCCGGCGTCCACGAGCCGAGCGTCAGATAGTTCCCCATGATGTCCAGGTCCGCCGCCAAACGTCCGCGCTCTGCGCAAGCACAATAATCCATTCTGTCCCTTTTTTCCTTGTTTCACTTGTTTCATTGGCTGCCTATATTCACCATTACCCCTTCCGCTTATTTAAGTTTCGCACGGCTCTAATCGTTGCAAACGTTATGAACATGCCAATCACAACTAACCCCGCACTCGCTGTCCATCCCATCACACCAAATCCTCTTCGTGCGCGTGGCATTTTTGGCTTCGGAAGCGTAATCGCTTCGAGAACGCCCGGTTTCAAGAACTTCCTGAGTTCGCTGTCAGGATACCACTTAGAAAGAGTATCAGTGCCGGACAATTTCCAAATGATAAATCGTCCAGGCAGATCTGTTGATGCTTCGGCAGTTTTGCGCCCAAACAACTCACGCGGGGTCAGGGAAAGTGTGCCAACCGCCAATACCTGTCCCCCTTCGTCACCAGGAACTACTCCCGACCCCGGCTTTACGAAAGCGTACATTTGCTCGAGGGGCAGCCAGTCACGATCGGGATCAAAAGGCGGTAGAAAAACATATTTGTTTAACAACTGATCCATTCCGGAGATTTGCTTCCCGGGATTTTCTTCAAGAAAAATTTGGGCAGCTTTTGCAATATTATGAGCGATACTAGCTTCATACGACCCTCCTCCGGAGTGGACGACCTGTCCCTCCCATCCCATAAAACAGCCTGCCATCAGGCATGCGAAAGCAACAGTGGCACAGTTTTTAATTATCAGAACAAGGGACAGACTGATTATTGGATTCATGCGAGATCATTTTGATGTCTTGGGCTGCATTCGGAGCGGCTGCGACACGGTCGTTTTGAGATCCCTCATCGTACACATGCCATCCAGTCCGGCGACCTTTCGCGCTCCGGTCTTTCGTCGGAGGCCGAACCGGTGCCGCTCTTTCCTGAACACGGCTTCCACGAACTCCTTCGTCCCCATTTCTGCACTCCGGTGCAGGCGCACCACTTCACGCAGCCCGGCCACGGCCTTCCGCACGCTCCCGAGCGCCGCGCCGTAGCCGTTCGAGCGCCAGTCCTTCGGGTCATGCACGCGCATAGTAATCAGTCCGTCCCTTGGTCCGCTCGTTCCAGTCACGCAGTCGCGTGGAGTGAAACGGTCATGCGCGCGTTCCATGCCGGCGACGGCGACGACGACTTCAGTTTGGGGAGCAGCCATGCGGATGCCCTAGCCGCGTTCGGCGTGACTTTCAATGCGGATAAGCGCCCGCGTCCGCGCAGGCCGCCGCAACCTGCGGTCGCATTTTGCCAATCCGCCCGCAGACAACGCATCCCGTTTGTGTATCATCAAAAGTGGAGGCAAAGCCCATGAAAACCAAAAAACGAAAAGCCCTGGCAGCGCCCGAGAGCCTGAAAGCCCTGCCTGAGCCGGCAAACAGCCACGATGAAATCGCCCTCGCCGCCTATTACATCTGGGAGGAGCGCGGATGCCCCGGGGACGACGGCGTCGAGCACTGGCTCGAAGCCGAGCAACGCCTGCGAGGCGGGGGAAACATCATCCCATTTGAACTCTGAGCATCGCAGCCTGGCATCACGCCACGCTGCGAAGTGGCGCCTGTCTATTTTTTCACCCCGACATCCGCCGCCTTCACCCCGCTCGGCGGATACGCGCTCACGGCATCCCACGCGATCTGTTCGAGCAGTGTGTTGAGTTCGGCGGCGTGCGGGAGCTTTTGCAATTCCGCGGGCACCGGCAGGCCCACCGGGCTGCGTCCCGTGATCGCCGCGAAATGGCAGTAGCACACGAGCGCTGCGAGCGGTTCGCGCGGATGGCCGATCGGATCGCGGAAAAGATCCGTCTGCTGCGTGATGCCCGGCGCGGTGCCTTTCGCGATGTGCTCGCGCAGGGTGAAGACCGCGTCGCCCACGGGGATGATGTGGACGGCCTCGCGCCCGACCGCCGCATTCAGCGCGCGCACCTGCGTCTCCAGCGCAGTGAGCCAGCGCTCCCGCAGCGCCGTGCGAATCACCCGGAGGCTCTCGACCGTCGCGGAGTTGCGATCCTCATTTTTGAACGTCCCACCCGGCTGCCCGTCGAAGCCCGGCCACGACGCCTGCACGAACACACGCAGCGCCGGATTTTTCCCGAGCCCGAGCTTCGTGAAATTGTCAATGCCCTCGTCCGGCAGCAGCAGGTGCGGCGAGAGTGTGAGCACGTCCACCTTGCCCTCGCGCAGCGCGGCCTTTGCCGTGTTCTTTTCATCCGGCAGATTCCAATGCTGAATCACCCGCGAGCCGCCGATCATCTGCTGCCCCGCCGAGGCGTAGGAAATCCCCGCGGCCTGCGCGAGCGACGGCAGCAGCTTCGCCGTGAAAATCATGAAGCTGTGCGCGCACACGAAGACGCGTGTCGGCGCAGCCTGCTCCGCCTTGCTGCACACGGCGAAGCTGAGAAATGCGATGAGAATTGCGACGGTGCGGAGGCGGAGATTTTTCATGGGGAAGGGCTGGGCTGAACATCCAACATTCAACATCCAACATTCAACATCCAACCATTCGCCATTGGTTGGATGTTGGATGTTCAATGTTGAATGTTGGATGTTGAATGTCGGATGTCGGATGTCGTTCGCAACTGCCGCACCGCCTCGTACACCACGATCCCCGCCGCAGTCGCGAGGTTCAGCGAGCGCGTGCTGCCGGTCATCGGGATCGTCACGCACGACTCTGCGCGCGCCGCGAGCAGCGGCTCCGGCAGGCCTTTTGTCTCGCGCCCGAAGACGAGGAAATCGCCGTCCTGAAACTGCGCATCCCAGTACGCGCGCTTCGCCTTCGTCGTCAGAAAAAAGAAACGCGCATCCGATCCTGCGGCGGAGAAAAGTTCGTCGAGCGAATCCCACACCTTCACGTCCACGTCGCGCCAGTAGTCCAGCCCCGCGCGGCGCACCGCGCGATCGTCGAGCGAGAATCCGAGCGGCTTCACGAGGTGCAGCCGCGCCCCGGTGGCGAGACACAGCCGCCCGACATTGCCGGTGTTCGGCGGGATCTCCGGCTCGACGAGCACGACGTTCAGCATCACGGCGCAGGGTGCGGATCACCAAACAGGCGAAACGTATCCCCGTGAAATCCAAAGCCCCATTCGTGCCCGTTCGTGTCCATTCGTGGTTTCAAAAAAATCACTCCGAGGCGCGCTCATCCGCGACGATCGTGATCTGCCCGCTGCGCCCGCGGATCACATCGCGAATCACGAAGCCGCGCTCCGCATTGCGCGAGAAGGTCGCACCCTTTTCCGGAATCGCGATGCCCGCCGGATAATCCACGACGATGAGCGCGGCATTGCTCCCGGCACGCGCCGGATCGGCATTCGGGTCGCGCAGCGATTCACGCGTGCGCAGCGCCACGCGCGTGCCCAGGACTCCGGTCACGACGAAATCGCCACTGAGCACTCCCGGCCCGCCCGCTGCAAAGCGATCCACCAGCCCGCTGGCCTCCGCAGTCGAGAGCGTGCGGGCCGGTTTTGGCGGCACGACGACTGGTGGAGGCACGACCGGCGCACGTGCAGGCGTCGGTGTCGCCGCACTACTCCTCTCGGCACCGATGATGCCGGTGCGCGGTTTTGATATCACGTTGGGCCGCGGTGGAAGCGGCACCGCAGGCGCGGGCGTCGGCACCGGGCGTGCAATGTGCGCAGGCCGCGGAGTCGGCACGGGTGCCTGGCGGGCCTCGGACGGATTCTCATCGGGCACCTTCGCAGGCTCGGAGCGCACCAGCTCAGGCCCCGCGAGCGCGGCCTGATCATCGCCGGCGCGTGCGAGCGCCTTGCGTCGGAATTCCTTGTGCTCCGCGAGTGCAGCCGAGAGCCGAGGGTCGCGCACGACCGGCAGACCGGTGGTGAGATTCATCTCCATCCCGTGATCGCGCAGCAGTTCCTCCGGCGACTGCAGCGTGAAGCTTCCCTGGCCGTTCTTCAACTGCCAGCCGCCGTACGGCAGCGGCACGACCGTGAATTGCATCCGACCGTCCCCGTGCCGCTCGACATGGATGAGCGCCCACAGATCCTGCGAGCGCTGGAGCGTGACATCCGCGCCCATCGCCACCGTCTCGCGGATCGCCGCCACATTTTCCGGCGCTGCCGGAAAGACAAACTCCACGAGCACCTGCGGCAGATTCTCCGACTGCGCGACGGCCACCGCGCCGCTCGGGAACCAGTCCTTGCGCCCGAGATCGAAGCTCTGCACGACCTGGAACTTTCCCGAGACGTAAGGCACGCGGCGGCCCGATTCGCGAAAATTCGTGAGGTAGTTCCGCATCAGCAGCGCATTTTCCTGCGCGAGTTCCAGCTTCCCGAGCTTGCCGAAGCGCTCGAGCAGTTTCGGTGCGGTGATGAATTCGCCTTTCGGCGCCGCAACCACTTCAAACCGCTTCGGCGGCTCGACGCGCTTGAACTTTTTCAGGATGCGGTAGCACTTCGGATTCTCCGGATGTGCGACCACGTAGAAGCTGCCGAGCCAGCTTGCGAAGCACAGGCCGGTCATCACGATCAGCACGACCGACCAGAGGAAATATCCATTGCCCGTGCTGTGGCGCGCAGGCTTCTCGTCCGTGAGCAGAGGCATGGCGGCTACTGCGCGCCCGCCGTCATCTCCGGGCCGGGCTCGAATGAAGTGCCGCACCCGCACGAGCGCACCGCGCGCGGATTATTGATCCGGAAACCCGCGCCCGCGAGATCGTCGCTGTAGTCAATCGTCGAGCCGGTCACGTACGGCAGGCTCGCGGGATCCACGACCACTTTCACGCCGTCGCGTCCCTCGGAAAAATCGTCGCCGTGCGATTCGTCGAGCTTCATCTCGTAGCTCATGCCCGCGCAGCCGCCGCGCTCGACGTAGATGCGCAGCGCCTGGCCGGGCGCGTCATTTTCGCGAAGCAAATCCTGAAGATGTTTGACGGCTGAATCGGTGAGCGTGAGCATCGTCCTTCACCGTAATGACCGCCGCCAACCAAGTCAAATGAGCCGAATCGCCCTGCTGCCCGAGGAGGTGGCCTCGCAGGTCGCCGCGGGCGAGGTGGTCGAACGGCCCGCGAGCGTGGTGAAGGAACTCGTGGAAAATTCACTCGATGCCGGCGCGACGCGCATCGAGGTGCTCATCCGCCGCGGCGGGAATTCCTCCATCCGCGTGGTGGACAACGGCAGCGGCATGGATCGCGATGACGCGCTGCTCTGCCTTGAGCGCCACGCCACGAGCAAAATCCGCACGGGCGCGGATCTCATGGCCATCCACACTCTCGGCTTCCGTGGCGAGGCGCTGCCGAGCATCGCGAGCGTCTCGCGCTTCCGTCTCACCACGCGCGAGCACGGCGCGCTCGCCGGCACCGAGGTGCTCGTGAACGCCGGAAAAATGGAGACCGTGCGCGACTGCGGCGAACCCGAGGGCACGCAGATCGAGGTGCGATCGCTTTTCTACAACCTGCCCGCGCGGCGGAAATTTTTGCGCACGGAAAACACCGAGGCGAGCCACGTCGAGCATGTGCTGCAACTCCAGGCGATCGGACATCCGCACGTCGGCTTCACTTTTCTGAATGACGAGCGGCTCGTGCATCAGCTCCCGCCGGGACAGACGCTGCGCGAGCGGCTGCACGATCTCTTCGGCGCGGCGCTCGTCGCTGAATTGCTCGAAGTGCCGGAGATGGAAATCGCCGGACTGAAGATCGGTGGTCTGCTCGGTCGCGCGGGTGTGAGCCGATCAAATCGCGAGCAGCAGATCGTCTTTCTGAATGGCCGCCCCATCGAGAATCCGACAATCTACCACGGACTGCGCGAGGGCTACCACACCGCTCTGATGAAGGGGCAGCACCCAGTCACATTCCTCTCGATCGAAATGGATCCCGCCGCAGTGGATGTGAACGTACATCCCGCAAAACGTGAAGTGCGCTTCCGCGATCCCGCACTCGTGCGCGAGGTGATCGTGGAGGTCACGCGCCGCGTGCTGGAAAGTGATCGCGCGTCGTGGAGCCGCACATTCAACGCGCCTGCGCCTGCGCGCGTCGTGCCGGATGAAACGCTGCCGCTGATCCCGCAGGCCGAGCAATTTGCACTGCGCCGCGACTGGTCGCAATTTCCTGCGCCAGCAAGCGTGCCGACGAGTGTGCCAGCGGAAATTTCCGCCGAAGTGATCGCATTTTCACCAGCGTTCACGTCCGCCGAACCGCCGCGCGAGACGATTCCGTTTTCACCGTCAGCCAGTGTGCAGCCGCCGAGTGCGCACGCGGTTCCGGATGCGCCACAGTCCGCACCGCAGGCGCAGCCCGACGCCGCATCTCAGCAGCCGCGCGCGGCGCAGGATTTCAAATTCATCGGCGTGCTCGGGCGGCTCTACATCCTCATGGAAAGCGCGGGCGGACTTGTGCTCGTGGATCAGCACGCGGCGCACGAGCGGATTCTCTTCGAGGAGATGCGCCGCCGAATGGAAGGGCAGGGCGTGCCCACGCAGCGGCTGCTGCTGCCGATCACGCTCCAAGTCGCGCCGAAGGACGCCGACTGGCTGCGCGAAAATCTCGACGCACTCTCGCGCACGGGCATCGGCCTGGAGCCGTTCGGCGCGGGCACTTTCAAGATTGATGCGCTGCCGCAATTCCTCAGCGCCAGCGAGCCGTCGCAGCTCCTGCGCGACATCATTGACGAGCTGCGCGACACCTCGCAGCAGACCTCGAAGCTCCGCCTCGGCGAGGACATGATCGCGAAGACCGTCTGCCGCCACGCGGTGAAGGCCAACGACATCCTGCGCGAGCCGGAATGCCTGCGCCTCGTGCAGGATCTCCTCGCGTGCGAACTGCCGTACTGCTGCCCGCACGGCCGCCCGACGATGATCCAGCTCAGCTATTCCGAGCTGGAGAAAAAATTCGGGCGCAAAGTCTGAGGCGTCATTTGCGCTGTGCGCCGCGCGGCGGGTGCAGGATTGTTTCCAGCGCGGATTCCACGGCCATCGGCAGTGCATGAGGCCCGTCGCCGCCGAGTGACGCGTCAATTTCCTCCAGACGCCGCACGAGATCGCGCACCTCGTTTCGCGTGTACGGCCCGCCGGCTGCGGCGCAGAAATGCGTGCGGCAGCCGAATGGACGCGAATCGTAGATGAGACACTTGCCCGCGGGATTCAGCAGCGGACAGCGGCCTGTTTTTACATCCGCGGACTCCGGCAGGCTCCGCCGCCCGCTGGCCTTCAGCGCCGCAGCCGCGACGAGCGCCTCGCCCGCGGTGAGCGTCGGGGTGCGGCCGGTCAGCTTGAACTGGCAGCACTCGGTGCGCCGCACGCAGTCGCGCTGCACGGGGCGCTGGTCGAGTTCCGCGTAGATAGTACGGATGGCGCGCATCGCGGTGTGAGTCGGGTCATTTTCGGCTGGCTGCATGGCGCACTGAACAGCGCTGCCCGAAATTTGCAAAGCCGCTCCGTGATCCCCATGCCGCGCAGACTCAGGCGGTTTCCATTTGGAACTCAGGCGCCGCCCTTCCGAAAGCACCAGGAGCGATAGGAGAGATCGCCTTTTTGAATCGCGACATACACGCGCGATCCGGGCACGCCGGCAAAGTCGCGGCCCAGCGCTTGCATGAATCGCGGGAGGCGTTCGCGGATGAGCGCGAGGCTGCGCTCCGCGTTGCGGTCCATCCCCTTGAGGACGTTCTGTCCGATGTCGCGCGTCTGCACGACCGCCAGTGGCGCGGCGGCGATGTCCCGTTCCCATTCGCCGAACCCCTCGCTGAATCGGAAGTCCGCGTAGAGAAAGTGCCCGCCGGGCCGCAGCACGCGCGCCACTTCGCGGAGGAAGCGCGGAAAATCGGGGTAGCAGTGCGAGGCCTCCACATTGATCACGGCGTCGAATGAGGCATCAGGGAAAGGCAGCTTCTGCGCGTCACCTTGCAGGAACTTGAGGCCCGGCACTGTGTGCCGCTGCTGGCAAAAGGCGATGCCGGTCGGGTTGAGGTCGAGGCCCGTGTAGCTCGCGGGCTGCATATTTCGGGTGATCCACGATGCGCCGCCGCCGTGGCCGCAGCTCACTTCGAGGACGGTCTTGCCGCGCAAGTCCGCCTGCGATGCGACATGGTGGTAGAGCTGGATGCACGCGCGGT
Source organism: Chthoniobacterales bacterium (assembly GCA_038238025.1). Lineage (GTDB taxonomy): Bacteria > Verrucomicrobiota > Verrucomicrobiia > Chthoniobacterales > Chthoniobacteraceae > SXWH01. Next base: position 692 of record JBBRYC010000127.1, on the reverse strand, counting down.
TCGGTTCGTCCTCGGGCGCGAGGGGCAGGCCCACGGGCGGCTCGCTTTCAAATGCGTAGTTGAGGAACAGCACCTCATCGCCACGCAGGCGTCGCGTGAGAAAGGGATACCACAGGCGCCAGATGGCCTTGCGGATGAAGCCGATGTTGAGAAGACGTTCGAGGATGGACATGAGAGGCTGTCAGTGAATGGAAGCGCGTCCCGCTGAGCGTTACTGCGGGGCTTTTGAAAATGGTGCCGGCTAGCCGCGTTTTCTTGTCAGCATGATTTCGTTGCCCTCCGTGTCCGCGCACATCGCGAGGTGAGGGGGCTCATCGTCCTCGGGCTGCGGTTCGCGCACGAGCTGGCCGCCGGCGGCCACGATTTCTGCCGCGCCTGCGATCACGTCGGGCACTTGGAAGTTGAGGCCGGTCCAGGTGCGTTTGCCCTCGCCGCCCCCGTGGATGCCGATCACTCCGCCGCCGACGGACACTTCGCTGATGATCTCATTCTGCTTCAGCACCGTGCCGCCGAAGACCTTTGTGTAAAAGTCCACCGCGCGCTGCATGTCCGCTGCCCAGATGACGTATTTGAGTCGTTCGACTTTCATCCGCCGTGTGTGGCACAGAAGACTTCACAGCGATAGCGAATCCGTAGCCGCGCTTGTGAAAGCGCGGGCATATTTTTGCAACCGGAGGATCAGCCCGCGCTTT
>JBBRYC010000126.1:0-12683 GCA_038238025.1 Chthoniobacterales bacterium | reverse complement strand
TTCTGGACGAAATACGACGCGAAGAAAGCCGCCGGGAAGTAATTTGAAGCGCAGCGACGCCGCCCTTTTTGGCGTGGGGCGGGGAACGCAGCGCCACCCCCCGTTTTGATTAGCCACACGCGCCCGGGGGTTTGGGGTGAGGCCGACCCCCAACCCCACCCCCCGCGCCCCTGTTGCCATCCTCCCCGGGGGGGGGGGCTCCTCTCCCCCCCCCACGCCAAAAAGGGCGGCGTCGCTGCGCTTCAAATTACTTCCCGGCGGCTTTCTTCGCGTCGTATTTCGTCCAGAATTCGGCGACGATTTTGCAGTGACGTAATCGCGCCGGGCCATATGGAGTGCGGCGAGAAGCGATAGCGCCACGCCGCTTTGGCAGGAGCGGAGCGACGCGGCTGGGCGCTGCCGGACGGCTCTCCCGCACACCTAGCGTGCCTTCTGCGCATTCCACCGCACTCCCAAAAGGGCGTCGTCGCTTCGCTTCAAATTACTTCCCGGCGGCGCGCTTCGCGTCGAAGTCCTTCCAAAACTCGGCGACGGGGGTTTCCGGCTTGCCGCCCTCATATCCGAGGGCGACCAGCTTCGGATGGTTGCGGAGGACTTCGATCTCCTTCACGCCGGGCGGCACCTTGAGCCTTTCCAACGCACTACAAGCGAGGAGCGGTGTGAAGTCTCGCAGCGCTTGGCATTCAGAAAGGTCCGCCCTTTTCAGCCGCATCGTGCGCGTGGCCGAGATGTCTGTCAGCACTGGGCAGGTAATCCTGAGATTTTGGATCGGGCAGCCGGTGAATTCGTTGAGCGATGTCAGAACGCTGGTCTGGAGCGCCAAGTCCTCCAACGGCATGCCGTGGAGAGATTTGAAGTCGTCGATTCGACCGTGAAATACGGTCAGTTTCATCCCCGCCAAAGCCGAGAGGTCGCTGAGTTCAACCCCGTCGGCTAACAACTGCTCCAAGGGCATGCCGCGCAGCGGTGAGAGGTCGATCGGGCCTTTCACGAAGACCATGCTCAGCCTTCGCAGCAGCATTCCTTTGAGCGGAGTAAGATCATGAATGCGCGTGCTGGCGAGGAACAGATGAGAGATGGGCAATCCGGTCAGATTGAGGGCCGCGAGATCGTCGATCGGCATATCTCCGAGATTGAGGGACAGAGAGCCGTCACCGATCCAATGGACCCGGTTTGTCTCCTCGCGCTTTTTCCAATCTGGAAGTTTTCGCCATTCGACGAGTCGCGCTTTCAGGAGCGCTTCCGCCGCGCCGCGGGATTGACCGAGCTGGCGGGCGATCGGCACGGCCTGCGTGGAGCGGCCTTCCTTGTCCAGTTGATGGAAGAGCTGCTGCCAGGCGGCGCGGTCGAAAGCCTCGGCGCTCGGGTAGTCGTGGAGGAGCTTTTCGCACAGCGCGAGGTTGGCCTGCGCGGAGTCCTTCACGGCAGGCTCGGGTGCCAGCGCGAGCACGCGGCGGAATTCCGCGGCGGCCTCATCGAGCTTCGGCGTGGCCTCCAGCACCTGCGCGCGCAGCAGCCGGTAGCCGGCGTTCTGCCGGTCAATCTTGATTGCAAAGGCAATCTTCTCCAGCGCGTCGTCGAACTTCTGCTCGTCGATCAACCCGCGCGCCTGGCTGATCAGCGTGGGCGCCGCCGTGCGCAAATCCGCCAGCGCGCTCTCCGCGCGCCGGCCCTCGGCGATGACCTTTGTGGTGAAGCCCACGCTGAGCACAAGCACCGCTGCGATGCCGATGCTCGCGGCCTTGTTGCGTTTGACGAGGAGGGTGAAGCGCTTCCATTTCCCCGCTTTCTCCGCGCTGGTGGCGAAGCCGCTCTGATACGCCGCGATGTCGCGCTGCAACTCCGGCACGCCGTCGTAGCGCGCCGCCGGCTCGAACGCCATCGCCTTGCGCACGACCGCCGCCAGCGAGTCCGGGATGCGCAAGGAGCCGGGGCGCCCTCGCCCCGAGTTTTCGGAGCCGCGGGGCGAGGGCGCCCCTTCTCCTTGCAGCGGCTCGATCTCGCCGCGGCCGACTTTGCCGACGACTTCCCAAGCGTCCGTGCCGGTGACGGGGACGCGCAGGGAGAGGATTTGGTAAAGGATCGCGCCGAGCGAATAGATGTCGCTGCGCGCATCCAGCGTCTCGACTTCGCCGCGCGCCTGCTCGGGGCTCATGAACTGCGGCGTGCCCATGATGGTGCCGGCGAGGGTGGCATCCGAGAGGGCGAGGGGGCGAGGGGGCGACAAGGAGGGGGAATTTGCCGCCGTCTCCCTCTCTCCCTCTCTCACGCTCGCCCCCTCTGCCGTCCCCACGCGCTTCGCCAGACCCCAATCCATCACGAGCACTTCGCCGTAGTCGCCGAGCATGAGGTTCTCCGGCTTAAGATCGCGGTGGATGACGCCCTTGCTGTGGGCAAAGGCGAGCGCGTCGCACACTTTCTGGAAGATGGTGAGCAGCACGGGGAGCGGATACTTTTTCACCGTCGCCTCGGTGCCGGACGCCATGAGTTCGAGCACCTTCTTGAGCGTGATGCCCTTCACGAACTTCATCGTGTAATAGGGCTGGCCGTTCTCATCCACGCTCAGCTCATAGACGGGGACGATGCTCGGGTGCTCCAGCTGGCCGGTGACTTTCGCCTCGTTGAGGAAGCGCGCGAGTCCGTCGGCGTCGTTCGAGTCGAGCATCACCTTCATCGCCACCGTGCGCTCGATGGTGGCATCCCTCGCATTGAGAATCGCGCCCATGCCGCCCTGCGCGACGACCTTGCCGATGTCGTATTTCTTCTCCCTCAAAAACTCCTCCGGCAGCACACGCTTCACCATCGCTGCGCTCGGCGCGAGCGACATGTCGGAGACCTCGTGCTTCAGCCGCCGCAGCTCGATCGTCGCCGTGCCGACTTGGATCTTCTGGTTCGGCCAGAGCCGCGTGCGCTCGTCCTTCGCGATGGGCTGGCCGTTCACCTGCGTGCCATTCGAGGAGCCGAGGTCCTCGATGAGCGCGTGGTCGTAGTTCAGGATGAGCTTTGCATGCTGCCGCGAGACGAGGTCGGCATCCACACGGATGGGGCAGTCTGAATTGCGCCCGATGACGTAGTCGCCCGGAGTGAGGACAAAGCGCGCGGTCTCCGTGCCAGCGACGGTGATGAGGACTTCGGTCTGCGGGGCGGCCATGGTGCGCGTGAGTAGCGAAGGAGCGCGCGGATGGCGAGCGGGATTGGTGTCAGGCAGATGCGGGTGTGCTTGGGAATTGCCGCGCACGCCACGCGCCGCGTAAGTTGCCCGCGATTTGGAAACTCCCGACACACTCGCCATCGTCGCCGGAAACGGAAGCTACCCGTTTGCGATGGCGCGCGGTGCGCGCAAGGCGGGCGTGAAGCGCATCGTCGCCGCGTCCTTCACCGACGAGACGAGCAGCACGCTTGCCGCCGAGGTGGACGACATCGCGTGGCTTCGCGTGGGCCAACTCGGGAAGCTGCTCAAATATTTGGAAAAAAGCGGCGCACGCCACGCGGTGATGGCCGGGCAGATCGCGCCGAAGAATCTCTTCGACCTGCGCCCCGATTTCAAAGCGCTGTTCCTGCTCGCAAAACTGAAGCGGCGGAATGCCGAGACGATCATCGCCGCCATCGGCGACGAGATGAAAAAGATCGGCGTCGAGCTGCTGCCTGCGACGAGCTTCATGGACGATCATCTCGCGCCCGCCGGTCTGATTGCCGGGCCTAAAGTGAAGGCGCGCGTCGAGGACGACCTGCGCTACGGCCACGATCTTGCGAAGGAAGTCAGCCGCCTCGACATCGGGCAGACTGTGCTCGTGAAGAACGGCACGGTGCTCGCCGTCGAGGGATTCGAGGGGACGAACGAGTGCATCAAGCGCGGCGGCACCCTCGGCCGCGGCGATGCCGTGATGGTGAAAGTGAGCAAGCCCGGTCAGGACTTGCGCTTCGACGTGCCGGTCATCGGCCCGGTGACACTGGAGACCTGCCGCGAAGCCGGAGTGCGCATCATCGGCATCGAGGCGGGCCGCACGATCATCCTCGAACGCGACCGCGTGACCGCCCTGGCCGCGCAGCACAAGCTCTCGATCTTCGGACTCTGACCCGGCCTGCGCCTACTTCCCCTTCGCGCGCGATTTGTGGCGGGCCGTCTCGACCGACGTGATCAGAAACACATCAATGGATGTGGAGTCATCGTCCTGCTTCCAGACGTGGGCAATTCTTCCGCTTGGGGAGACGTGGAGAAAATCAGGATGTGGCACTGCCACGCGCTCTCCGCCGGGCAGGACGATGTTGAACGGAACGAACGGCGTGGCATGCCAGTATTTTTTCAGTTCAGTCGCAGTCATGTGCGACGATTTATCACGGATGCGCAGGGCTTGCAAACGCTTCACTCTACCATGCGCGCTGTGGATCGGACGCACGCATTTTGCGCTTCGTTCGTTGGGCGTTGTCTGGAAAGCATCGTGACACCTGTGGAAAAAAACGATCCAAGCAAAATCCGTCTCGGTGTCATCGGCACTGGCAGCATGGGAAAAAACCATGCGCGCATTTTCTCCGAGATGCCGGGTGCAAAATTCACGGCGGTGTTCGACACGCGCGAAGACGTGGCGCGCGAGATGGCGGCGAAGTTCGGCGCGGAGCCGGTGACTTCGCTGGAGAAATTCATTTTGCTCGTGGACGCCGCGACGGTCGCGACGCCGACGGTCACGCATTTTGAAATCGCAAAGGCGCTGCTCGAAGCGGGCAAGCATGTACTCGTGGAGAAGCCGTTCACCGAGACGCCGGAGCAGGCGCGCGAGCTGTGCGATCTCGCGCAGCAGCGCGGGCTCGTCCTTCAGGTCGGGCACATCGAGCGGTTCAATCCCGTGATGCCCGCGCTGGAGAAGCGGCTCACCGCGCCGCGCTTCATCGAGGCCACGCGGCTCTCGCCGTATCCGGGGCGCAGCCTCGATGTCGGTGTCGTGCTCGATGTGATGATTCACGATCTCGAAATCATCCTGCACCTCGTGCGCTCGCCGTGGGTGCAGGTGGACGCCGTGGGCGTGGCGATCCTCAGCAAGCGCGAGGACATCGCGAATGTGCGCATCCGATTCGAGAACGGATGCGTCGCAAACATCACCGCGTCGCGCATCAGCCAGGACAAGGTGCGAAAGGTCCGCGTGTTCCAGCCGGACGCGTATCTCTCGCTCGATTACCAAAAGCAGGAGGGCTACCTGCTGCGCCTCGCCGGGGAAGGGGAGAAGGAGAGTTCGTTCCTTGGAAAAATTTTCGGCCTTGCGACGGATGCGACGATCATCACCGAGTTCGCCGGCAAGCGCATCGTGCGCGAGCCGGTGGCGATTGACAAAGATGAGCCGTTGAAGCGCGAACTGGTTTCCTTCGTCGAGTGCGCGCGAGCCGGTGCGCAGCCGAAGGTCTCGGGCCGCGAGGCGACCGCCGCGCTGGAACTCGCGCTGGAAATCACACGGCAGATCGAGGCGGCCAACGTAAAGCCCGCATGAAGTTTTACGTCGTCGCCGGCGAAGCGAGCGGGGATTCACGCGGCGTGGAACTCATGCGTGCATTGCGCACGCTTCGTCCAGACATCGAGTTCCTCGGTGCGGGCGGACGCGAGATGCGCGCATTCGCAGGCGATGCGATTTTCGACTGGGCCGATGAAGCAGTCGTGGGCCTGTGGGACGTGCTGAAAAAATACGGTTACTTTCGCCGTCAGTTTCACAGGATGCTCGCGGAGATCGAAGCTGCGAAGCCGGATGCGCTCATCACGATTGACTACCCCGGTTTCAATATGCGTCTCGCGAAGGAGGCGAAGCGGCGGATGCCGAAGCTGCGCACGATCCACTACATTTCGCCGCAAGTCTGGGCATGGCACCGCGGGCGCATCCCGAAGATGGCGAAGTTCCTCGATCTCATGCTGTGCCTGTTTCCTTTCGAGCTTCCGCTCTACGCGGATGCCGGATTGCGGGCGGTGTGCGTCGGTCACCCGCTGCTCGATTCGCTGGAGGGGAAGCGATTGCCATCGTCTGCCTCCGCCTCTGCCGCGGACTCTCACTCCGACGCGGAAACGCAGTCGAGGAAGCGCGTCTCCAAAGGCGATGATCCACACCAGATCGAATTCTCACTTGAGAACGGGAGTGGGAGTGAGCGGCAGAGGCGGAAGCAGAGTGGGCGCGATGGCGCACTCGTCGCCCTGCTGCCCGGCAGTCGCGGGAAGGAAGTGCGAAAGATTTTTCCGATCATGATCGAGACGGCGAAGCGGCTGAGGGCATCGCGTCCCGCGCTGTGCTTCGAGACATCCGCCGCACGCGAATCGCTTGCAGATGAGATGCGCGCGATTTTGCGGGAGCACGGCTGCGATGAAAATTTCTGCAACATCACCCTGCACAGCGCACACGACCTCATGCAGCGCGCCGGTGCGGGCATGGTGTGCAGCGGCACGGCGACGCTGGAGAGCACGTTTTTCGGACTGCCGATGGTGATTCTTTACAAGGTCGCATGGCTCACGTGGATCGTCGGAAAGCGGCTCGTGAAAATTCCGTGGCTCGGTCTGCCAAACGTCCTCGCCGGTCGCGAAATTGCGCGCGAGTTTTTGCAGGACGCCGCGCAGCCGGAACCGATTGCCACGGAGATTCTCCGCCTACTCGAAGACTCCTCTGCGCGCGAGGAGCAGCAGCGTGCGCAGGCCGCAGTCATCGCGAGTCTCGGCGAGCGCGGCGCGGCGCGTCGGGCGGCGGAGGCGATCCTCGCAAAGTAGTCATGCGCTTCAGCGCGTGTGGCGCACGGCTTCCGACAACGCGCCAAGCTGACCGCGGGTTGCGCGAAAACTGGGAGCGCGGACGAGCTAAAGCTCAGGACTACTTTACCCGTTCTTCGCGCAGCAGTCCTTGAATTTCCTCCCGCTGCCGCACGGGCACGGCTCGTTGCGGCCGACCTTCGGGGCTTCCCGGCGGGTGGGGAGATTCATCTGCACATCGGGGTCTTCCTCAGGCTGCTGCTGCTGCTCGGCGGATGCGCCAGCGATGCTGCTCTCGTCGGGCGCGGAGAGGAATTGCGGCAGGTTCGAGAGGAAGCTCTCGAAGGCCATGATGTTCGACGTGCTGCGAAAGAGGTTGTTCAGCACCTCGTCCTTCACGTTGCCCATGAGGATCCCGAACATCTTGAAGGCTTCCTGCTTGTATTCGATGAGCGGATCCTTCTGTCCGTGCGCGCGCAGATAGACGCCCTCGCGCAGGCTGTCCATGTTGTAGAGGTGCTCCTGCCAGAGCCGGTCAATCGCGCCGAGCGTGATGTAGCGTTCGAGGCCCTTGAGCTGCTCGGGCACCTCGTGCTGCGACTTCAGCTCATACGCCTTCTTCACGCGCTCGGTGAGGTGTGCGCCGATTTCCTCCTGCGTCTTGCCGACGATGGCATCCTTGTCCACGGAAATGGGGAAAGTGACATTGGCCCATTGCAGCAGCTCCTCGGTGCGGGGCATGTCGCCGTGCGGAAAAAATTCCTCCACCTTCTCGGGAATGCGATCGTCAATCGCGTCGTAGAGGAGCCCGCGCGGGTCATCGGTATTGATCGCCTCGTTGCGCCAGCCGTAAATCACCTCGCGCTGCTTGTTCATCACGTCGTCGAACTCGAGCGTGCGTTTGCGGATGAGATAATTGCGCTGCTCGACACGCTTCTGCGCGGTCTCGACGGACTTGTTCAGCCACGAATGCTCGAGCGCCTCGCCTTCCTTCATGCCGAAGCGCTCCATGAGCTTCGTCATGCGTTCCGCCGCGCCGAAGTTGCGCATGAGATCATCCTCGAAGCTCACGTAGAAACGCGAGTAGCCCGGATCGCCCTGGCGCGCGCCGCGTCCGCGGAGCTGGCGGTCAATGCGGCGTGATTCGTGGCGCTCCGTGGCGAGCACGTAGAGCCCGCCGACCTCGGCCACGCCGGGTGCGAGTTTGATGTCCGTGCCGCGGCCCGCCATGTTCGTGGAAATGGTGACGGCGCCGAACTGCCCGGCGCGCGCGATGATCTCGGCCTCCTGCTGATTGTGCCGCGCGTTCAAGACGGTGTGCGGGATTTTCGCGCGCTGCAACATGCGCGAAACCAGCTCGGACGCCTCGACGCTCGCGGTGCCGACGAGCACCGGCTGGCCCTTCGCGTGTGCCTCGCCGATCTCGGTCACGACCGAGTTGTACTTTTCGCGGCGCGTCTTGAAGATGAGATCGTTCCCGTCCTTGCGGACGCACGGCTTGTTCGTCGGGATGACGGCGACATTGAGCTTGTAGATGTCGTGGAATTCGTTCGCCTCCGTCTCCGCGGTGCCGGTCATGCCCGCGAGCTTTTTGTACAGGCGGAAGTAATTCTGCACCGTGATCGTCGCGAGCGTCTGCGTCTCCTTGTCAATCTGCACGCCCTCCTTCGCCTCGACGGCCTGATGCAGTCCGTCGCTCCAGCGGCGGCCCGGCATCGTGCGCCCGGTGTTCTCGTCCACGATGACGACCTTGCCCTCATCCACGATGTAGTGGACGTCCTTTTCGTAAAGGCAGTACGCGCGGAGGAGCTGCGAGATGTTGTGGATGCGCTCGCTCTGCAGATTCATCTCCTCCTGCGAGTTCGCCTTCGTCGCGATTTTTTCCTGCTCCGTGAGCGTCTCGCTGCCGTCAATCTCCGCAAACTGCGTCGGCAAATCCGGCAGCATGAACGCATTCGGATCGCCGGGGCTCATGAATTCGCGGCCCTGCTCGGTGAGGTCGGCCTCGTGCGCGCGCTGATCAATGTTGAAGAACAGCTCCTCCTTGAGCTTCCACATCTCCTCCTTGCGCACGTCGGCGTAGAAGGACAGCTCCATCTTCTCGATGGCCTTGCGGCGCTCGGCATCCTCCATCGCGCGGAGGAAGCCTTTGTTCAGCGGCTGGCCCCATTTCACCTTCACCATCATCCGCGAGGCCTCCTCCATTTTGGAAAATTCGGAGCCTTTCGCCTTGGCCGAGATGCCGGCGGTCTGATCGGCGGCGGCTTCTTCGAAAAGTTTCGTCGCATCGGACGAGAGGCGGTTGCAGAGCATCGCCTGCTTCTTCACGATCTGCTCGACGAGCGGCTTGTACTTGTCGAACTGGTGCGTGGACACCGTGACCGGGCCGCTGATGATCAACGGCACGCGCGCCTCGTCAATGAGGATGGAATCCACCTCGTCCACGATCGCGAACCAGTGCCCGCGCTGCACCTGCTGCTCCTTGCTCGTGGCCATGCCGTTATCGCGCAGGTAGTCGAAGCCAAACTCCGAATTCATGCCGTAGCAGATGTCCGCGCGGTACTGCTCGCGGCGTTCGTCGGGCGACTGATCGTGCTGGATGATGCCGACGCTGAGGCCGAGGAATTGGTAGATCTGTCCCATCCACTCCGCGTCGCGGCGGGCGAGGTAGTCGTTCGTGGTGACGAGGTGCGAGCCGCGTCCCGTGAGGCCGTTCAGGAAGAGCGGCAGCGTCGCGACGAGCGTCTTGCCCTCGCCGGTGGCCATCTCGGCGACGTAGCCCTTGTGCAGGCAGTAGCCGCCGATGAGCTGCGTGTCGAAATGCACCATCGCCCACGTCATCGGCTGCTCGCACACGGTGAACTGCGCCTTCGCCTCGTTGAGCCGCCACGCCGCATTTTTCACCGCGGCAAATGCCTCGGGCAAAATGTCGTCGAGGTATTTCTGCTGCGCGACCCAGTCGAGCGGCTTCAGTTCGTCCTTCCACTTTGCGATCTTTGTGCGCAACGCGTCATGGCTGAGGGAGCGGAATTCCACCTCGATCTGGTTGATGCGTGCGACGACCGGCTTCAGCGCCTTGACCATGCGCGCGTTTTTCGAGCCGAAGAATTTTTTGAGGATCCAGGAGATTGGATTCATGATTAGATTTGAAATTGGACGTTGGGTGCCGGGCTATTTGCTGCCGGGTTTGGTGGCGGGAGTGCCTGCGAGATCGGGCGGGAGCTTGTCGGCCTCGAAGGTCTCGACATTCAGCTTCATGAGGGAAAAAAACGGTGCGCCGAAGTCCGGCAGATTGCCGCCGGAGCGGTCCACGATCGTCGCGATGCCCGCGACCACGCCGCCGCGCGAGCGCACGATATCGATCGTCTCCTGCACGCGCCCGCCGCGCGTGACCACATCCTCGGCGATGATGAATTTTTGTCCCGGACGAATCTCAAATCCACGACGCAGCACGAGCTTGCCCTCCTCCTTCTCCGCAAAAATGTGCGGCAGCGAGAGTGCGCGCGCAATCTCGTGGCCGACGATGATGCCGCCCATCGCAGGCGAGATCACCGTCTCGGCGCCGACGCCGCGGACTTTTTCCGCGAGCGCCGCGCAGATGCGCACGGCGATGGGCGTCTCCTTCAGCAGGAGCGCGCACTGGAAAAACTGCCGGCTGTGCAGCCCGGAGCGGAGGACGAAGTGCCCTTCGAGGAGCGCGTTCGTCTGGCGGAAGAGTGAGAGGATTTCTTCGTCGGTCATGCGTTCAAGCCTTGGCCGCGCCGCGCGCTGCGGTCACTTCGATCTCCACCTTTGCCCCGCGCGGAAGTGCGACGACGGCGACCGTCGAACGCGCCGGAAACGGCTGCGTGAAATGGCGCGCATAGACTTCGTTCATCGCGGCGAAGTCCTCCATCTTCGTGAGGAAGACCGTCGTCTTCACCACGTCGGCGAGCGTCATCGCATTCGCCGCGAGCACGGCCTTGATGTTCTCGACGACGCGCTCGGTCTGCCCGGCCACATCCGCGCATGAGATTTCGCCAGACGCCGGGTCGAGTGGAATCTGCCCCGCACAAAACAGCAGATCGCCAAACGCGACGGCCTGGGAATAGGGGCCGACGGCTTGCGGTGCGCGATCAGTGGCGATGGCTCGTTTCATGGAAAAAGGACGGCGACACTACCAGTGAGCGCAGGGCTGTCAATCAGGGCCGAACATTTCAAACACGCATCGCTTTCGCGGGATGAATTGAACGGACGGCGAGAGGCGCCTGCGGCGGGCTTAACGGCTAACATTGAACAGCTAACTTTTAACGCCGAACTGCGCCGATTCAGATTCCGGCGTGCGACAGAATTCTTCGATAGGTGTTAGGCGATTGATGTTAGATGTTAGAAGTTGAGTGGAGGCTCTCCAAATCTGCGCACGCAGCAGGCATCGTCGCACTCTCTGGTGTTTTCGGCGGGTCGCCGAAAACAGCACGCGAGTCGCGTGCTCCACCCGGAAGATTCGCGTTCGTGAGTCAGTTGTTCTCCGGGAGCCCTTCCTTGTGCCCGAGATTTTTCACCGGGGCGAAGATCGCCTGCACCTCGGCGAGCAGTTCGCGGTCGAGCGGCTCGGCGGCCCACTTCGCCCAGTTGCGGATGTTGTTCGGGTTCGCGCTGCCACTCACGGTGGTCGTGATATCGGGATTCTCGATCGAGAATTGCAGTGCGAGTTTCGCGATGTCGCTTCCGCGTTTTGCGCACAGCGCCGCAGCCTCGCGCGCCGCGGCTTTCACGCTCTCGGGCTCCTTCAGCCACGCGGGCAGGGGAGCATTCGTGAGCAGACGCGCGGAGAATGGCCCCGCGCTCATCGCGCCGACGCCTTTCGATTTCAGGTACGGCACGGCCTCGTCGGCGAAGCGCGTGTTTTGCAGCGTGTATTGGTTGTAGCTCAGCACGCAGTCCACGTCCGTCTGCTCGCATATGAATTTGAAAATCTTCATCGGATATCCGCTGAAGCCGATGAAGCGCACCTTGCCCGCGTCGCGGATCTTTTTCAGTGCCGGGATCGTCTCATCCACGATCTGCTGCATCGGCACGAACTCTATGTCGTGGCACAGCACAATGTCGAGATGGTCCGTGCCGAGCCGGTGCAGCGACACATCCACGCTCTCCGCCACGCGCTTGGCGGAGAAATCAAAATGCGGGAGGTCGTAGCGCCCGAGCTTCGTGCAAAGCGTGTAGCTGTCGCGCGGCACACCTTTCAGCGCGACGCCGAGCAGCACCTCGCTCATGCCGCGCCCGTAGAAGGGCGACGTGTCAATGAAGTTCAGCCCGCACTCGAGCGCGACGTGGACGCTCTTCATCACCTCGTCGAGCGTGACATTGCGAAACTCCGCGCCGAGCGACGACGCGCCAAAGCTGAGGATGGGAAGCTGGAGTCCGGTTTTGCCGAGTGCGCGAGTTTGCATGGATATGAGGCGGACGTTCAAACGGGGCTTCCAAGCTTTCATCCAGAACAAAATGCTCCGCCGCGTCGCGCGCGTGATTTGAAGCAGGTCCAAAAAAGGAAGCAGAAGGTCCGGCAGGCTGCACTGCGGGCCGAAGGCCCAAAAACAAGCCATCCCGGCAAGCGAGGAATGATTTTTCTTCGAAAGCGAGGACAGGGGTTTGGAGTGTTTTTGGTTAGTTCGTTGGGATGTTTTGGTTGTGTGGGAACATCAGAGCCTCGAAGTTGCGAGGGGAGCGCTGGCCGAGGGGGCTGTGCCTGCGGCGGGAGTTGCAGAAGGTCTCGATGTAGTCGAAGGCCATGAGTTCTGCGGCCGCGCGGGTGGGCGGGATGGAGTCGTCGAAGCATTCGGCCTTGAGGGTGGCGAGGAGTCGAGCGGAGCGAGACAGCCTGCCGCAGGCAGCCCGAAGGGCGGAGCAAGGCGACGGCAACCCGGCAGGCTGACCCTTTCGCCCGCACCAACGCGGGGCGCTTTCCTTTTCCCGCCGCCGCCGGTAGCTTCCGCCG
>JBBRYC010000125.1:0-13125 GCA_038238025.1 Chthoniobacterales bacterium | reverse complement strand
CCAGCAGCGTGGCCGCCTCGCGCAGCTTCTTGATGATCTCTTCGGGTGTGTGTCGTTTCCTTTTCATATTGAGAGTTCGGCGGCGCTCGCGCACCGCCAATCTCTCATAGCGTCTGGATCAACTTTTGGGGAGCAGGCCACCAGGATGCAGCCGCGAAGGAATCCGCAGCCAAAGCTGTCGCGCAGGCAAAGGAAAAGATGGCCGCAGGCATGGCTAATTTCAAAAAACTCGACGTGCAGACGCAGGTGTATCTCGCCGGCCTTGCCGTCACGGTGCTCTGCTCATTCATCTTCAGCTTCTACTCGGTGAGCGTGAAGGCGGAAGGCGCGATGGCGGACCTCGCGAAAAATCTCTCATCCTCCAGTTCATCGGTCACGGTCTTCGATGCCGGCGCGAATGGTAAGCTGGCCGTGCTGGCCGCACTCGCGGGCATCGGCCTTTGGGTCTGGAATTTCACCGCAAAGAAAAAGGAGGCGTGGGCACCTCTCGCCATCGCGGGCAGCGCCGGAGTCTGTACGCTGCTGTTCCTCGTGCTCTGGCTGCGCATCCCCGCGGCGCCCTCGATGGAGGGGCTCGGTGTGAAGGTGTCTTCAGGCACGACGTTACTCGGCTTCTGGCTGCCCTTTGCCGGAGCAATCGCAGCGACCGTCGTGTCGGTGAAGCGCATCCTAAATCCGCTGCCGGCGCCCGCGCAGTAGCCTGAATCGTTCATGGCTTGGCGCGGATGGACGGCGGCGATTCGCCGAAGCGTACGGCGTATGCGCGCTGGGCTGGCGCGGTTTTTGAATTTCCGACCTTGTAACCTCAGCGTGCAAATGCGCGTCGTAATGTTCACATTTGCGCCATGAAGTTTCTCTTTGTCCTGCCAGTCGTCATGTTGATCGGAATGGCTGCCGCCGAAGCGCGACTGGGCGAGACGGAGGGGCAGTCGCAGTTGCGCTACGGGCAGGCGCGCGAGGATCTCACTGGGCCGGCTGACCAGCCGCTGATGCCGGGCGCGGTGGAGAAGGCATACGAGTATCAGGGCTGGCGCGTGCGGGCGGCGTTTGCCGGCGGCGTGTGTGTGCGAATCGAATATGTGCATCTCCCGCAGGACGGTGTGGCGCAGAAAATTTCGGATGCGGAGATCACGGCGATTCTCGATGCGGAGAAGTCCAAATTTTCATGGCATGAGGAAAAGGCGACGAAACAGCCGGGCGCGGCAGGGGACATCGAGAAGGCGATCAAGGGTGCGCTGAATGTGCGCAAATGGCAGCGGAGCGATCACGCGATGGCGGAGATCGCGCTCGGGCTGGTAATCAAATTGGAATCGCGCGACGCGCAGGAGATCGCGAAGAAGCTCGCGAAGCTCGCAAAGGAAAAATCCGCGCCCGGTGCGAAGCCTGCTCCGGGTGCGACGCAGGTGCCGAAGTTTTAGCGGACTTTTGGAAAGCGCGCCGTTCTGCTCTTACCTCCGTGTCTTGATCCTGCTCCTGCTCCTGCTCTCGAAAGCGTGGGTGAACTCACGGAGAGCATGAGCAGGAGCAAGACAAAGAGTAAGAATCGAAACAGCGCAGAGCTTCCTGTTTGAAGCGGAAGATTTCTTTGCGCGTCCGCACGCCTCTGCTAGCTACGCGGCCCCATGCGAATCCTTGTCACTGGCGGCTGCGGCTTCATCGGCAGCAATTTTGTGCGGCTCCTGCTCTCGGCGCGGCCGACGTGGACGGTTCACAATCTCGATGCGCTGACCTACGCGGGCAACCCCGCGAACCTCGCGGATGTCGCCCCGCAGGCAGGCGCGCGCTACGTCTTCCACAAGGCGGACATCGCGGATGCTCCGGCGGTCGAGAAGATTTTCGAGGAGGGAAAATTCGATGCCGTGGTGAACTTCGCCGCGGAGTCGCATGTGGACCGCTCCATCACGGGGCCGCTCGCTTTCATTCAGACGAATGTGGTCGGCACCGCGATCCTGCTTGATGCGGCGCGGCGGCACAAGGTCGGGCGCTTTTTGCAAATCGGCACCGACGAGGTGTATGGCTCGCTCGGGCCGATGGGACGCTTCACGGAGCATTCGCCGCTGCAGCCGAGTTCGCCGTACTCCGCGAGCAAGACGAGCGCAGACCTGCTGGCGCTGGCGCACTTCCACACGTTCAAGCAGGAGGTGCTCGTGACGCGCTGCTCGAACAACTACGGGCCGTATCAGTTCCCCGAAAAGCTCATCCCGCTGATGATCACAAACGCGATGGGCGACATCCAACTGCCGGTGTACGGCGACGGCCTGAATGTGCGCGACTGGATCCACGTCCACGATCACAACGAGGCTGCGCTCGCCGTGCTGGAACGCGGGCGCGCGGGCGAGGTTTACAACATCGGGGGCGACGGCGAGATGACGAACATCGAGGTCGTGAAGATGATCCTCTCCGAGTTGAAGAAGCCGGACTCGCTGATCAAGTACGTCCAGGATCGTCTCGGCCACGACCGGCGATATGCGATTGATTCCAGCAAGACGCAGGCGGAACTCGGCTGGGCTCCGAAGCATCGCCCCGCGGAGGGAATCAAGGAGACGATTGCGTGGTATGTCGCGAATCGCGCGTGGTGGGAGCCGCTGAGGAAGAAGTGATTTTGAATGCTGAATGCTGGATTTTGAATTCAGAATTTTCCCGACTCGTCCGCGCTTTTATCCCGCCGCCGTATTCCCGGCGCGCGCAGCAAATCTTAAATCCTAAATCTTAAATGCCCACGCCTCGTATCATCGTCACAGGCTCGGGCGGCCGTCTTGGGGCCGCACTCGTCCGCGAATGGAAATCCGCCGGCCTCGATGTCCTCGGTCTTGCGCGGCAGGAACTCGATCTCGCACAGCCGGAGCAGATGCGGCGCGCGCTCGGTGCGCTGGAGTTTGGCGTGCTGGTGAACTGCGCAGCGCAGACGAATGTGGACCGGTGCGAGACGGAGCGCGACGAGGCCATGCAGATCAACGCGCACGCCGTCCGCACGCTCGCGGAAATCTGCCAGGCGAAGGGCGCGCGCTGCATTCAGATCAGCACGGACTATGTTTTCGATGGCGCGAAGAGCACGCCTTACACCGAGGAGGATCCGGTGGTGCCGATCAGCCACTACGGCGAGTCGAAGCGGGCAGGGGAGATCGCGCTGCTCGAAGTGTCCGGCGAGAATCTTGCGGTGCGCGTGTCGTGGGTCTTCGGGCCGGATCGGCCGAGCTTTGTGGATGGCATCGTGAAGCGCGCGCTCACCGAGGAGAAAGTCGAGGCCATTGCCGACAAGATCGCGGTGCCGACTTACACGCTTGATGCGGCGCACCTGCTGAGGCCGTTCCTTTTCGACGTGCCCGCAGGCGGCGTGCTGCATGTCTGCAACGGGGGCTCATGCACATGGCAGGAATACGGGCAGCACGCGCTCGACTGTGCGGTGGAGGCGGGGATGCCGCTGAAGGCGCGCACCGTCGGCCCGCTGAAGATGGCGGACCTGAAGGCATTCATCGCGAAGCGCCCGCCGAACACCGCGATGTCCACCGCGAAGCTCACGAAGCTCACGGGCGTGAAGCCGCGCGACTGGCGCGAAGCGGTGCGCGAATACATCACGCGGCATGTCGCGGCAAAACAGTAGCCGCCGACGGCAGGAGGCGGGCCATTCTTCCGCCCCTGTCGCTCACTCTTGCCCAGGCAAGATGGATTTCAGAACGAGAGGCAGAGGCAGCATCGTCCTCAGCCCGCAAGCGCGCACGAGATTCCGCTTTCAGAAAATGTGCCCGCCTCCTTCCGGGAGATGGTGGAAAAAGTCACGGGCGCGCCCGGACGCGCGCAGGAAAACGGGAGCGCACGTTTCCAGCGTGCCGCGTCCGGCATCCCTGCCGGGCGCAGGGCGAAGGCGGCGGGTGCCCCCACTCATCAAAAAGCCAGCCGCAGTCCCGCAGCCCGGCGGATCTTTCCGGCAGGATGCCGCAAAGGACACGGTGGAAGCGCGTGCTCCCATTTTACTTCGTGCTGCATCCGCCTTCCCTGAATCGGATGCAGATGCATGGCAAACGCGGGGCTTTTTACACAGTCTCTTCCGTCGGCGGCTACGGTCGGGCGGCGCTCAGTTCCACAGCTCGGCGAGATCGGGATCCTGCCGTGCGTTTTTCTTGATGGAGGAATTGATCTCGATGGCCGCCTGCACGCACTGCCGCGCGACGGTGAGATTGCCCCAGCGCGCCTCGTAGCAGGCGAGATTGTAGTGCAGGATGCCCGTGCGGCGGATCCACTCGGGCGCATCGAGGAGGACGCGCGCGGCCTGTTCGCCGAGATTGAGCTGATGCAGGGCAAAGGCGCGCTGCACGGTGAATTCGTCCTCCGAGTGATGGAGAGTCGCACCGCGCGCGGAGAGCCGCGCCGCATTTCTCCAGCGCCCGAGGTGGAGCAGGATGCGGATGCGTGCGATCATCACATCGCAGTCGTCCTGCTCGTAGTCGGGGATGGAGTCGAGCTCGCGGAGCGCCTCGCGGCAGAGGCTGAAGAACACGTAGCCTTCCGCGGCCTGAAGCGCCCGGCAGGTGGCCTCGGGGTGCTGCTTGGTGTTGTTGCTCAGCGTCAGCATGGTGCTGTGTATGATTTAGCATCGCCCATGCCAGCGTGGCTTCGCAAATGCGCCCGATCAGGATTCATACGGAATACAGACGCGAAACCGGGCATTTGAATTCACTTGCCCGGAAGTCTGCCGATCTTCACACCCACTCGCTCCAAATAATGACCAGCATCAAGAATCTCGGGCCGTGCGGATTTCTTTCACCGCTTCAGACTGCGAGCAGCTTGGAGATCAAGTTCCGCAGCGACAGCGAGCGTGTCCTGGTGAAGCACAACGTGGAAATCGGCGGGCCGCCGATCAGCCCGGCGGATGTGGACGGCGCGAGCTTCGAGGTCGCGGGGCCGCGCGCGAAAATCTTCTTTGATCCCGCGCGCACGACCGCCGGCATCGTCACCTGCGGCGGGCTCTGCCCGGGGCTGAACGACATCATCAAGGGCCTCGTCACGCAGCTCTGGACGCGCTACGGCGTCACAAAAATCCTCGGCTTCCGCTATGGCTACCAGGGCCTCGTGCAGAGCATGGGCTACACGCCCATCACGCTGCGGCCCGAGTCGGTGAAGCAGATCCACCTGCTCGGCGGAAGCGTGCTCGGCAGTTCGCGCGGCAACCAGCCCGTGAATGAAATGGTGGACACGCTCGAGGACACGGGCGTGGACATCCTCTTCGTCGTCGGCGGCGACGGTTCGCTGAAGGGCGCGCAGGCCATCTCCGACGAGATCGAAAAGCGCGGGATGAAGAAGTCCGTCGTCGGCATCCCGAAGACGATTGATAACGACATCCCGTATCTCGACAAATCGTTCGGCTTCGAGACCGCGTTTGCCGAGGCGGTGAAAGTCGTGCGCGCCGCCCATGCCGAGGCGCTCGGGGCGCCAAACGGCATCGGCATCGTGCGGCTCATGGGCCGCGCGTCCGGCTTCATCGCGTGCTACGCGGCGCTCGCGGATGGCAATGTGGATTTTGTCCTGATCCCGGAAGTGGATTTCCAGCTCGATGGCGAGCGCGGGCTGCTCGAGGCCATCCGTTACAAGATCGCGCGGAGAAAGAGCGCCGTGATCGTCGTTGCCGAGGGCGCGGGCCAGAGCCTCATGGAGGGCTACGAGGAAAGGGACGCCAGCGGCAACGTGCGCCCGAAGGACATCGGCATTTTCCTGCGCGACAAAATCACGGGCTTTTTCAAGGACCGGAAGATCGATCTCACGCTGAAGTACATTGACCCGAGCTACGCGATCCGCAGCGTGCCCGCGAATGCGCAGGACAATTTCTACTGCCAGCACCTCGCGCAGCACGCCGTCCACGCCGCGATGGCGGGCAAGACCGGGATGCTCGTGGGCCGCTGGCATTGCTCCTACGTGCATGTGCCCATCCCATTCGTGACCAGCGTCGGCCGCAGCCATGTGGATCCGCACGGCGAACTGTGGCGCGCAGTCCTCGAGAGCACGAGCCAGCCGGCGAACCTGCTCTAGCGCAGGCTGCAGGAACCTGCCTGTACCCGCCGACGGGAGGAGGCGGGCACTGATCTGTCTTCGAAAGCGAGGACAGGGGGTTTGGAGTGTTTTTGGTTAGTTCGTTGGGATGTTTGGGTTGTGTGGGAACATCAGAGCCTCGAAGTTGCGAGGGGAGCGCTGGCCGAGGGAGCTGTGCCTGCGGCGGCAGTTGCAGAAGGTCTCGATGTAGTCGGAGGCCATGAGTTCTGCGGCGGCGCGGGTGGGCGGGATGGAGTCGTCGAAGCATTCGGCCTTGAGGGTGACGACGAGTCGAGCGGAGCGAGACAGCCTGCCGCAGGCAGCCCGAAGGGCGGGCGCGGAGGCGCCCGGCAACCTTTCGGCCAGCGCGTTGTCGTACGGGTTGGCCGGGCGGCTCATGCTCAGGGTGATGCCGCGCGTGGCGGCCAGGCGCGCAAAGGCGTCGGCGGCGTATTGGCTGCCGCGGTCGCTGTGGTGGAGCAGGCCGGGCGGCGGAGGCTGGCGGTGCATGGCGAGGGCGAGGGTCGTGGGGGTCAGTTCACCGCGCATGAGCCGGGCGATGCGGTTCTTGCCGCAGCGTTCGCCCACCTCGGCGCAGATCGCAGAGCACGCGCGGGCTGCCGCAGGTGCGGCGGCTGCGCGCAAAGCTCTGCGCGATGAGCGGGGCGAGTTGCGCATCGCGCACCCGGCGCGGGCGATCCGGCTTGCGCCGGTGCGAGTAAAACCCGCTCCTGCTGACTTCGAGCGCATCGGCCAAGGCGCTCACAGGGTGGTTGGCGTGGAGCTTTTCCATCACCGTGAAGCGCTCCCGGGCATCTGGACCGAACAGATGGCCAAGGCTTTTTTTAGGATTTGATGCGCGCCTCCGCGCGCACCCTTCGGGCTGCCTGCGGCAGTCTATCTCGCTCCGCTCGATTCACGCTGCTCGCGCAGGCAATCATTCTCCTGCCGCAGCCGCCGCAACTCGCGCTGCTCATTGCTCTCGGCATCGAGGGTGGCTGCCTGAGCCGGAACGTGGCCGGCCTTGGCTTTTTTGATCCATTCCTAGTGCCGTGTCAGTCGTGAAATGATGGGTTCATCGAACGTGAGTAAGGTGTGACTGGTGACTGGTGAGAAGTGACTGGTATCCAGCCCTGATTGCCTCGTGAAAACCGGAAGACCGGTCACTGTTCACCAGTCACCAATCACCGCAGCCGGACTCAAAAACCAAACCATCATTTCAACGCTGACACACCACTAGCTGGTTCGTGGTGATCGAGTTGCTGAAGTCGAGGTCTGCCGACTCACGCGGTGCAGGAATTTCTGACGCTTCGTGAAATAATCGTTAAGGAACGGTTGCGTTCGCGATTCCCCAATCAATGCCTCACTTGCAACCCTTCCTCCGAGGGATGCCTCACCGGGCGGTGAGTGTCAGTTTTTCTTCCCCAAATCCATGAAACGATCCCTCGTCCTTCTCGGGCTTCTGCCTGCCGTTGTCCTTGCGAATGCCATCCGTCCGGCTGAACCGGCGGCGGAAAAAATGGCGACTGAGCGGAAGCCATCTGGCGCTGCGAAAATCACGAAGACCGCGGGCGAGCGGTGGAAGGATATTGCGAAGTCGGACGAGGCGAGTTTTCGCCGTCATGTGATCCCGCTCATGTCGCGTTCGGGATGCAGCGGGCGCGAATGCCACGGGTCGTTCCAGGGGCGCGGCGGTTTCCAGCTTTCGCTTTTCGGCTATGATTTTGAAAAAGATCACGAGGCGATCACGAAGGGCAAGGGCGGTGCTGAGGAGGTGCGCGTGGATCTGAAGGAACCGATGAAGAGCCTCGTGCTGGCGAAGCCTTCGCTCGACGGCGAGGAGCACAAGGGGAAGAAGCGTTTCGACAAGGGATCGTGGGAATACAATCTGATCCTGAAGTGGATTCAGGCGGGAGCGAAATCGGACGTGGCGGAGACGGGCGACTTTGCGAAGCTCGAAGTCTCGCCGAAGGAAATCGTTTTCAAAAAGGGCGGCGATGCGATCCAGTTGAAGGTCGTCGCACACTGGAAGGACGGCACGGTCGAGGACGTCACGCAACTCACGCGCTTCCGCACGAACGACGAATCGGTCGCGCTCGTGAACGAGAACGGGCTCGTGACCTCGAAGACTCCGGGCGACACGCACATCGTGGCATTTTACGACAATGGCGTGGAGCCGGTGCCCGCGATGCTGCCGGTCTCGGATCGCGTCGGCGCGAATTTCCCGAAGGTGAACACGCGCACGAAAGTGGACGAACTCGTGATCGCGAAGCTGCGCAAGACGGGCATCCTGCCGAGCGAGATTTGCACGGATTCGGAGTTTTTGCGGCGCGCTTCGCTTGATGTCACCGGCACGCTGCCGACGGCGCGCGAGGTCGAGGCATTTGCGAAGGACACCGCGCCGGACAAGCGCGCGCGGAAGGTGGACGAGTTGCTCTCGCGCCCGGCGTACGCGGCGTGGTGGACGACCAAGCTGTGCGATTTCACCGGCAACAATCCGAAGTACATCCGCACGAACAACGCCAACGGCAAGAATCTGAACGGCGTGATGTCGCGCCAGTGGTATGACTGGATCTACAAGCGCATCGCGGAGAACACGCCGTATGATCAGCTCGCGGCGGGCATCGTGCTCGCGACGAGCCGCACTTCGCAGCAGCAGACGTATGGGGAATTTGTGCACGAGATGGGCAGCTATTTTCGCAAGGAAAATCCCGCTGACTTCGCGCAGCGTCCGAATCTCCCGTATTATTGGATGCGGCAGAATGTGCAGAAGCCGGAGGAGAAGGCGTTGTCGTTTGCGCACACGTTTCTCGGCGTGCGCATCGAATGCGCGCAGTGCCACAAGCATCCGTTCGACCAGTGGACGAAGACGGACTTCGAGCACTTCCAGGCATTTTTCTCCGGCGTCGCGGGCGGATACAAGAATGGCGGCGAGAAGATGTCGAAGGAAGCCGCAGCCGCGGCGGCGGCGTCGGGGGAGGTGACGCCTGCGAGCCTCCGCGCCGAGATCAAGGCCATCGTGGACAAGGCGATGGAAGGCAAACCGGTGGATCCGAAGAAGGGCAACGAGAAGCAGAAATACGAACAGACCGAGATGGGCCGGCGCATCGGCGCAGGTGAGCCGATTCCGTGGGATGAGCTTTACGTGGACATCAAGCGCGTCGGGCAGCCGATGAAGCAGGATAAGAAGGATGTGCAGGGCAGCTCGCGTGTCATCACGCCGAAAATCCTCGGCGGCACGGAAGTGATGATGGAGCACTACAACGATCCGCGCGCGCCGCTCATGGAGTGGCTGCGCAGCAAGGAGAACCCGTATTTTGCGAAGGCGTGGGTCAACCGCGTGTGGGCGTCGTACTTCAGCCGCGGCATCGTGGAGCCTGCGGACGATCTGAATCTCGCGAATGCGCCGAGCAATGCGGAACTGTTCAACTATCTCGCGAATGGGTTCGTGTCGCACAATTTCGACATCAAGTGGCTGCACCGCGAAATCCTGAACAGCGACACGTATCAGCGGAGCTGGAAGACGAATGCGACGAACAAGCTCGATGAGAAAAACTTCAGCCACGCGGTGATCCGTCGCCTGCCGGCCGAGGTGGTCTTCGATGCGATCGCGATGGCGACGGCCTCGACGGAGCGCGCGGAGAAGTTCGCGACCGACATCAGTGAGCGCACGATCGGGCCGAACACCATTTCCGGCTACGGCGGCAAGGGCGGCGGCGGCGACAACTACGCGCTGACCATCTTCGGCAAGCCCGCACGCGAGGTGAACTGCGACTGCGAGCGCACGACCGATCCGACTTTGCTCCAGACGATCTACACGCGGAACGACCCGGGTCTGCTCAGCAAAATCGAGGCATCCAATCGCTCGGGCTGGATGGACGAGGTGCGCGGCCAGTTTGCGCCGTCGCAGGACCGGAACCCCGAGGCGATCCGCGCGAGACTCGCGAAGGTCAATGAGAAGTCCGCCGCGATGCTGAAGAAGCCGGAGAAACCCGCTGACGCGGATGCGGAGGCCACGGAGCGTTACGCAAAGCAGATGCGCCAGTATGAGGAGCGCGTCGCGGAAGTGAATGTGCAGCGCGTCGAATTGCAAAAGCAGCTCGCCGAGGCGGAGAAGCCGCAGCGCAAAATGGACCTCGATACCGCGATCTCCGAAGTCTTTCTGCGGACCGTCAGCCGCCCTGCGAGCGCCGATGAAATCGCGCAGGCGAAAGGCGATATCGCCGCAGCGAAGACGCCCGTGGAAGGCATCCGCGATCTGCTCTGGGCGATGCTCAACACGCGCGAGTTCATGGTGAACCACTGAGACCTGCTGCGCCAAAAATGAACGCCGCATTTAGATCACGATTGGGAGAATGGAGCCTAACGAAGCTGGCCGACGGTCAGAGGCGCGGCATCCATGTAGCGCCGACGATTCGTCGGCAGGAAAACGCGGGAGCAGGAGAGATGTCCAAAGTCGCGTGGCGCGTGTGCATGTCGGCACGGCTGCCTGCGGGCGAATCCGCACGGGCATTGGATTGGACGTTCGCTCAATTGAATTCCACGGGCCGTTTCGGGCTGGACGCCCGATGCCGACGAATCGTCGGCGCTACATTCCTGCCGCGCTCGGCTGCCTCCTGCTGAACATTTTTCGCGACGAACAAACCACCTCAACCTCCACCACAAAACATCATGTCCAACTACATCTGCTGCGACGGCATCGCCCGCCGCGATTTCATCCGGGTCGGCGCCATCACTGGCTTCAGCCTCGGCTTCACGCTGCAAAACTTCCTCGCGCACGCTGCGACCGAAGGCACCTCAGCGAAAGGCAAAGGCAAGGCGGCAATCTTCGTGCGCCTCGGCGGCGGGCCGAGCCACATGGACACTTTCGATCTGAAGCCTGACGCGCCCGACACGCATCGCGGCGAATTCAAGCCGATCGGCACGAATGTCGCGGGCATGCAGATTTCCGAGCACCTGCCGAAGCTCGCGCAGTGCGCGGACAAATTCGCGATCCTGCGCGGCGTCTCGCACACTCTCGCGGCACACGAGCTGGGCACCATTTACATGGGCACGGGCAACCGTCCGCTGCCGTCGCTCCAGTTCCCCCATCTCGGGGCGGTCGTCTCGAAGGAACTCGGTGCCGCACCGGAACTCCCGGCATTCGTCGCCGTGCCTTCGCAGGGCAACAACCCGACCGGTTACCTCGGCGTGGAATACGGGCCGTTCGACACGGGGTCGACGCCGCAGCCGGGCAAGGCCATGGAAATCCGCGGCCTCGCACTGCGCGGCGTGACGATGGAGGACGTGGATCGCCGTCAGAACCTCGTGGGCCGCTACGACAAGGCATTCGGCGAACTCGCGAAGGAGGACAAAATCCTCGCGGGCATGGATGAGTTCGGTCGCAAGGCCTACGCGATGATGCGCTCGAGCAAGGCGCGCGAGGCGTTCGATATGTCGAAGGAATCGTCGAACATCACGAGCCTCTACGGCACCGATCAGTTCTCGCAGAGCTGCCTGCTCGCGACGCGGCTCGTCGAGAGCGGTGTGAAATTTGTCACCCTGAACCTCGGCGGATGGGACACGCACGCGGACAACTTTAATGCCCTGAAAAACAAGCAGCTCCCGCAACTCGATGCGGGACTCAGCGGACTCTTCCAGTCGCTTGCGCTCAAGGGCCTGCTCGACTCGACCGTGGTGTATGTCACCGGCGAATTCGGCCGCACGCCGAAGGTCAATCCGCGCGGCGGACGCGACCATTATCCCCGCGCGATGTTCACGCTCATGGCAGGCGGTGGGATCAAAAACGGCCAGGTCGTCGGAGCCAGCGATGAGAAGGGCGAAGGCCCGAAGGATCAGGGCATCTCGCCCGACGACATCGCGGCGACGTTCTTCACCGCGCTGGGCATCGATCCGCACAAGGAATACAAGACACCCAGCGGACGCCCGGTGATGATCACGCGCAACGGCACGGCGATCAAACAGCTCCTCGCATAGCAGACTTCGCGGTTTCAAATTCACGCATCACCATCACCCTTCATCCGCACGCTGCGGCTGAAGGGTGATTTGCGTTCCGGCTCAGACGCATCGCGCGAGGCGGCGCGACAAAGTAGGCGGGGTTTTCCAACCTCGCGCGGCAGGATGGGCGGAGGCGGAGGGATGGTGCGGAGCAAAAACCGTCGTGCGTCCGCACGCCTCGCCCACCACCTCGCTGCGCTCGCCCGCGCGAGGTTGGAAACTTCGCCGACGTTGCGCTGCGCGCCTTCCGTTCATCACCACGCGAATGCTTTATGCGTGAAGGCGGAATCCCCGCATCCGCGTTCTTGCGGAGATGTGCGCGCGCACCTAACTTCGCCGCCCTTTCACCATGGCTGACGAACGCAAATCTCTCGAACAACGCAACCAGATGACCGACCTTGAGCGGCTCCGCCACTCGGCGGCGCATGTGCTCGCGACGGCCATCCTCCGCATCTGGCCGGAGGCGCAATTCGCCGCGGGACCGCCGGTGGAGAATGGGTTTTATTACGATGTGGATTTGAAGCACCGCATCTCGCCGGAGGATTTTGTGCGCATCGAGGAGGAGATGAAAAAGGAGATCAAGGCGAACAACGTCTTCGAGCGCACGGCGGTGTCGCGCGCGGAGGCGCTGGCGCTGGCGGAGAGCGGACGGCTCGGCGGGCTGGGCGAGCGGCCGGGGAATCCGAGCAAATTCAAAGTCGGCAATCTCGCGGACATCCCGGAGGGCGAGGAGATTTCGCTTTTCCGCAATGGCGACTTCCTCGACCTGTGCGCGGGGCCGCACGTCATGCGCACGGGGAACATCGGCGCGTTCCGCCTCACGCACGTGGCGAGCGCCTACTACAAGGGCGACGAGAAGAACCCGCAGCTCCAGCGCATCTACGGCACGGCGTTCAAGAACAAGACGCAGCTCGACGAGTATTTCACGATGATCGAGGAGGCGAAGAAGCGCGACCATCGCAGGCTCGGCAAGGAGCTGGAGCTTTTCACGTTCGACGACGACGTGGGCCCCGGCCTCCCGCTCTGGCTGCCGCGCGGCACGGTGCTCATCGAGGAGTTGGAAAAGCTCGCGAAGGAAACGGAATTCGCCGGCGGTTATGATCGCGT
>JBBRYC010000124.1:0-13423 GCA_038238025.1 Chthoniobacterales bacterium | reverse complement strand
GGCGTCGTGGTGGTGGTACCGCGCGCCGATCGAGACGCAGGCGCTGATGGTCGAGGCGTTCGACGAAGTGATGAACGACGCGAAGGCCGTCGAGGACTGCAAGGTGTGGCTGCTGAAACAAAAGCAGACGCAGGATTGGAAAACCACGAAGGCCACCGCCGACGCGATCTACGCGCTGCTGCTGCGCGGTGACAACGTGCTCGCGTCGGACGAACTCGTCGAACTCGCGCTCGGCGGTGAAGTCATCAAGCCGGAAAAAGTCGAAGCGGGCACCGGGTTCTACGAGCAGAAATTTGTGCGCGGCGAGATCAAGCCGGAGCAGGGACACATCACGCTCAAGAAAGTGGACAAGGGCGTCGCGTGGGGCAGCGTGCATTGGCAATACCTCGAGGACATGAGCAAGGTGACGGCCTACGAAGGCACGCCGCTGAAGCTGACGAAGACGCTTTTCACCAAGCAGAACACGAAGAAGGGCCCCGTGCTCGAACCCGTGAAGGGCCCGGTGAAAGTCGGCGACGAACTCGTCGTGCGGATCGTCCTGCACACCGACCGCGACATGGAATACATCCACCTCAAGGACTACCGCGGCAGCGGCACCGAGCCAGTGAACGTGCTCTCCAGCTACAAATTCCAGGACGGCCTCGCGTACTACGAATCCACGAAGGACACCGCGAGCCACTTCTTCATCGATTACCTGCCGAAGGGAAACTACGTCTTCGAATACTCGACGCGCATCGTCCACAAGGGCCGCTACCAGACGGGCTTCGCGGGCATCCAGTGCATGTACGCGCCGGAGTTCAACAGCCACTCGGAGAGCATCTGGGTGGTGGCGGAGTAGCCGCCAGTTCGATGGACGCCGTTCTTGACCGTAGGCGCGCTCTCCCGGGCGCGCCTGCGGGTAGTGTCCTAATTTGAAAGTGTTCCACAGCGCGGTTCATTATCTAGGCCGCGATCGTTCGTGATAAATAAAATGATTTTGGCACGAATTTCGCTTTCTGATTTTAGCATTCACTAAAGTTACTTAGTCCGCACTTTGAAACTGTTTGAAACTGTTTGTTTTGCGCAAATTCAAAGAAAATCTTTTACCATAAACCACTTATTTGAAGGAATTAGCGTAACACTCTAAAGATTCTTGTGGTCGAATTTTTGATTTTTGATAGCGTGTCAACACTTTTCCATCACTAGATTCACAAACCATGCCAAATCGCACAAATACTGTCGCCCCTCACCCGCGACCGCAAATTACATTCAAGACACTTCGCACCGTTGATGTACTGACGCTTGGCACGAAGCCATTGGAACTCACGCCCCCGACCCCCGAGGCAGTTCATTTTGCAAACGCCAACGGTGGACTGCGTATGGTGGAAACTTCGGAAGTGCGAACATTGGCAGCGGCGTCCGCCGCCCGGCTGATTAAAGCGGGGATGGGAGTTGAGTAGTTTCAATATCCTTTACAGCGGCGGACATCGGCATGATGCGATGACCCTCTGCGAGTATATTGACGAGTTTTACCACTCCGTCGGACTGGATGCCTGCGAAATAAATCTTGGTAAGATTCTCGGCATTTTACAGGCAATTAATCAGGAATTTCCGTCTCCCTTGGGGGTGGATAAATCCAGCCCGTTCAAAAAAGTTGCGGCATTTACGGCCAACTTTGCCGCAGAAAAGGCGATATATTCACCACTTCCGCAGGAGCATTTCGGAGTGCTTTCAACGCATCAAAATGCGATCGTAGCTGTTGCTCTTTCCTTTGATGCGCTGGAGGGAGCGGTCATCAAGTGCGCCACACGGGGAGATATCGTTTTGGAAAACCGGATTTCAGTCTCCAAGCATTTTTGGAAAGACCTGATAGCTGCCGTTTCAAACACGATGCCAGTTCATCATTTCGACTGCCTCTCGCTGATCTATGAGGCGCTGGCCTACCAAACGAATCCAGACGCATCATACGAACGAGTGGTTTGATGGCGATTTGCGTGCGAGCACGCGGGATAATGTTCCACGTCCGATTTTCAAATTAGGACACTACCCGCCGACGAGGCAGCTTGAATTCTTGCAATCGCGCTCCGTGGCGGTGGTCTCGCTCGGAAACGAAGACGGACTCCCCCTCGCGAATTTCTCACATTCACACGACCGGTGATCAGCGCCGCACCGCGCCTGCAGTTCGCGGAAAAATGTCGTGCATCGCTGCGTTCACGCGATCAGCGGCCATCGCATCACTCGCCATTTTCCTCACAGCGGCACAGGCCGATGGTGCGGACGCGGACAAGGCCGCCGCCGCGGTGGAACGCGGGCTCGTGTTTCTCGCCAGCAAGCAAGGGGACGACGACTCATGGCCGGGCCAGGTGTCCGCGGAATTCGGCACGGGCGAGGCGTGCCTGATCCTGCGCACGGCGAGGAGGGGAAAATAGCGGGCGACCGCAGCGGGCGCTCCCGTCCGCAGTTGCTCGTGCACGGAGGCGTGCAGGACGAAGCCGTCAGGGCTTCAGCCTGCTCTGGAGCAGCTTCTTCAATTCGGCGTCCGACCCGTATTCGAGGACGCGAATTTTTTCGATGTGCTTCGGCCTCACGTCCACCGTGTCGCTGCGGCGCACCGCGAGCACCGGCCGGCCGATGGCGTGGGCGATTCCCAGCTCGATCATCACGTTGAGGTTCGCACCCGAGAGATCGACGAGAATCACGCTCGCTCGGCACAGGTCGTCCCAGATCGCGTGAACGATGCGACCCTCCTCGGCCTCGTCGCCGCGGCGGTAGATGTAGCCGCGCTCCTCGCAGGCCGCGCGTGCGATGTCGCGCACTCCGTCCGCCCAGGCGGGGCCGAACGGCATGACGTGAAAGCAGCGGGGCGCGGCGGCATCGGGATACGCCGCGGGCCATGCCGGCCTCAAGAGTCGCCACGGCGGCGGCGGCAGCATGCGCAGCACTTGATCCGCCTTCGCGACGAAGCCGCCGTGATCATTCGCCAGTTCCGGATCGAGCCAGCCCATCCCCTCAATGGCCGTGCGCCGGGGATGGTCGGCGGTGAGTCGGTCCAGAAAAGCAATGCTGTCGCGAACCGACGAGTCGCGGCCGCTGCGCTGGAGCAGATAGAAAGCCTCATCCACGGCCTGTACGAGCAGCGCCGCGTCGTCGTCATCGCCTTCGAGCGAGAGCGGCGAGAGATCGAGATCGAACGGCATCGTCTCGCCCGCCGAGCTTGCGACGACCACGGGTTTGCCGAGCGCAAACGCCAGGCCGAGTTCGTAGGCCGTCCCGGCCAGTTCGCGAGCGCGCCGCGGCTTTTCAGTCGCGAGCGCGGTGATCGCACCCGCACCGCGCAGGTCGAAGAAGGCGACGTGCGAGGTGTTCAGTTCGTCCCATCGCACCTGGCCGAAATTCTGCGTGCGCTTCGCGCTCGACACCGTGAGCCGGCGGGGCGCGAGCGCGGATTCGAGCTGCTGCTGCAGATCCGCGCCGCCCGAATAGGCGACCGTGTTTACGGCCGGCAGGTATTCGACGCTCTGCCACAGCGGCCGTGCGACCAGCGCGTGACGCCCCATCGCGACCTCGTGGCGAGTCCGCGCGGCGGGGCGGAGCAGTTGCGACTCGAGTTGTGCCAGCGCATCGTCGTCACTCACTCCGGCCACGGCGTTCTGAAATTTCAGCAGGTCGCCGAGCACGCCGTTCAACGCG
This sequence comes from Chthoniobacterales bacterium, assembly GCA_038238025.1. Classification (GTDB taxonomy): domain Bacteria; phylum Verrucomicrobiota; class Verrucomicrobiia; order Chthoniobacterales; family Chthoniobacteraceae; genus SXWH01. Next base: position 9,754 of record JBBRYC010000124.1, on the reverse strand, counting down.
TCCTTCGTCGCTTCGGACACCTCGACAATCTCGCGCATGAGCGCGGTCTTCATGGCTCCCGCGTACGCATCCACTTCCCTCGCTCGCGGCGTTCCCGGGGTGCGCTTCGCAGAGCCGGGGTCGGCGACAAGGGATGCGATTTCCCCCATCAGTTGCTTCGTGCGACTGCTGGTCGCCTCGGCACCGATCTCGCCGCGATCGTGGGCGCTCAGGAGGCTCTCCAGTTTGTCGAGCGTCCGGCGCAGCGAAACAGCGCGTTCGCCGCGCACTTCGCCGCTGGCGAGCTTTTGCTCGAGCATTGTCCTCAGGGCATCAATCTGGCGCAGCCCGTCGCTGCGTTCCGGAGCGGTCGGCGGCGGCGCGCTCGGAGCCGGCGATTGGCGACGTTGCCCGGCCAGCTTGCCCACCACCTCATGCACGGTTTCGAACCATCGCCCCCACTCTTCAAATTGCCCGAGCTGTTCGAGCCAGCCCGGATCATGCGGTCCTCCCGCGAGGAGTAACGCAAGGTAATTGTGCTGATCTTCGATGAAGCGACCCGCGGCGATGCGGGCCTCATTATCCCGGTGGTTCTTGAGGTTCGTCGCGCAGTTGATCTGCATTTGCGCGAGATTCGCGTGGAGGCTTTCGAGTCCGGCCAGGTCCAGCGAATTGAGACAGGCGCCGACGATCTCGGCGCGCTGATCTCCCTGGATATCGTGCCATTCACTGACGCGCTGCAGATCCTCCTCAAAGCTCGGGCAAGCACTCGCCGCAGGCGGTGCGGCGGGAAGCGACTCCGGCCTCTCATGCGGGTTTGTGAGCTGGACACGGAGGGATTCGATGAGGCGTTTTGCCTCGGCGTTCCGCTCGATATTCGCGAGGGCCGCGAGCGTCACGGCAAATCCCGCCCGCGCGGTGCTCGACAGAGTCAGCACATACTCCGCGAAGCGCAACCGCGCAGCGCCGGGAGCGAGTCCCTTTAGCTCGTTCACGACGCGCACCTGTTGCAAATATGCCGCGCCCGTATCAACCACCTTCGACACGAGAGATTTCCAGAATCCGCCAGCCATAAGACATCCTTACTCCGGGACGCCGTTCGACGCACCGGCCTCGTGCATCGACGGATTGCCTATCACACAGGTGTTACCGCCACGCCGGAAGCATGGCACGTTTAGCGGCTGCTCGTTGTTTTTGCAGGCCATAAGCTTTTCGTTGTTGCCGCGCGCGTCAGAGACATCCGCTCAGGTTTTTGCGACGGCACGAGGCTATCAAAATGGGAGTTGCTGACAAGCTTTTTGCCCGGCGTGTGCGACATCAGGTTCCGTGAATGGCCGGTTGCGTCCAGCAGTTCAACGGCGAGCGTTCGGGCTTGGCGGTGCGGGTCGGGGTTACTCCAAATATTCTACGCGTGCCGTCGTGAACTGGGAAACTTGGGACAGCCATTTCCGAGTCGTCCTGAGCAAAGTCAAATCCCTCGTGGAATCCGTGAAGGCGTTGCTTTCGCAGGAGCAGCAGACCGACGGCGGCTGGTCGTTGCGCGAAATGTCGGCGGTGAACGACGGGCATTTCAAGATGAGCGACACGCTGCTGAAGGTCATCGCCAGCCTGCCAGACACGCGAACCCCCAGCAATTATTCTTGCCGCCCAATTTACGCAACGGATAACATCAGAACGCCAGTGCAGCCCGTCACCCCCAATCGCTATGAAATGGTTTGTCAACCTCCAGACCCGGACCAAGCTGGTGCTTGGATTCGGATTAGTCGTCCTTTTGTTCGTCGTGGTCATCGCGACGGCGTGCATCGCGTTGGTTACGGTGCAGCGCGATTATGGCATCACCGCGGCCGCCGCGCGGCTCGATAGCAATCTCAACGCGCAGCGCTCCTCGTTGCTCTCGATGATGACGATGACCGAGCGGACGAGGCAGGAGGCCGAGCAGGTGACATTGAATGCGCGCACGCAGGCAAACCAGGAGATCATTGATGCGTTGCTGGAGCAGACGCGCAACGATCCGCACATCGGTCCGCAGTTCAAGGAATGGGTGGCCCTCCGCACCGAGTTCAAGCAGGTGCGCGACACCCAGCTCATCCCGTTGATTTACGCGGGCAAATCCGATGACGCGCGGGAACTCGCAACCGGCGCGCAACAGAATCGTTACGCCAGGCTCCGCGATCTTGGGACGCAGGTCGCCGACCTGGCGAAAAAGCGCGCCGACCGGCAGGCTTGGCTGGCGACGTTGCTCCTCGCCGGACTCGGTGTCGTGGCGGTCGCGCTCGGGATCATTCTCGTGATGGTGCTGAACCGTCTGATCGCTTATCCGTTGCGCCAGATGTCGCTCGCCGCAGAGCGGATCGCCTCAGGCGATCTTGATGTCGAGGTCGGCGCGGATCATCGCATGGATGAAGTCGGCGTGCTGGCGTCGGCATTCGGGAGGATGACTGGATCATTGCGGGAAATGGCGAGGGGTGCGCAGGAAGTCGCGCGCGGCAATCTGACCGTCACGATCACGCCGCAGTCCTCGAAGGACGTGGTCGGGAATGCGCTCGCGACGATGGTGGAGCGCCTCTCGGGTTTGATCGGGCAGGTGCAAAAATCGGGGATTCAAGTGACGACTTCCGGCACCGAGATCGCCGCGACGGCCAAGCAGCAGCAGGCCACGGCGAACGAAATTTTCTCCACCACGACCGAGATCGGTGCGACCTCGAAGGAAATCTCCGCGACGGCCAAGGAACTGGTCAAAGCGATGAAGTCGGTGACCGAGATCGCGGAGGAAACCACGACCCTCGCCGGCAGCGGCCAGGCCGGCCTCGCACGCATGGAAGCGACGATGCGGCAGATCATGGACGCATCGGGTTCGATCAATGCGCGGCTCGCGGTGCTGAGTGAAAAGGCGGGCAACATCAACACGGTCGTAACGACGATCACGAAGGTCGCGGATCAGACGAATCTCCTCTCGCTGAACGCCGCGATCGAGGCGGAGAAGGCCGGCGAATACGGGCGCGGGTTTGCGGTCGTGGCCACCGAGATCCGGCGGCTGGCGGATCAGACGGCCGTCGCCACTTCCGACATCGAGCAGATGGTGAAGGAGATGCAGTCTGCGGTCTCCGCCGGCGTGATGGGGATGGACAAATTTTCCGAGGAAGTGCGCCGTGGCGTCGAGGTCGTGGCTCAGGTCAGCGGTCAGCTCGCGCAGATTATCAGCCAAGTGCAGACGCTCACGCCGAGCTTCGAGACGGTGAATGAGGGGATGCAGTCGCAATCGCTCGGCGCGCAGCAGATCAGCGAAGCGCTCGCGCAACTCGGCGAGGCGGCGCAGCAGACGGTGGAATCGCTGCGCCAATCGAACATCGCGATCGAGCAATTGAACGAAGTCACCGCCGGTCTTCAAAGCGGCGTCGCACGGTTCAAAGTGGAAGGGTGAGACGATGCTGCTGCTCGTGTTCCATCTGGGCGCCGAGCGCTTCGCACTCGATACGGGACGGGTGGTGGAAGTGCTGCCGCTGGTGCATTTCCGGCCCATGCCACAGGCGGTCGCGGGCATCGCGGGAATCTTCAACTATCACGGCGCGACGGTGCCTCTCGTGGATCTCGCGGCGCTCGCGCTCGGCAGCGCGTCGAAATCGAGAATGAGCACGCGGATCATCCTCGTTCAATACACGCCCGCCGCCGGGGAAACGCATCTGCTGGGTCTGCTCGCGGAGCGGACGACGGAGACGATTCGCCGCGAGGAAAGCGACTTCGCCGATACCGGTGTGGCCGTGGATGGTGCGCCGTATCTCGGGCCGGTCACGCGCGATGCCCGGGGACTCATTCAGCGCGTGGAGGTCAACCGGCTGCTGTCTGACAGCGTCCGCGACGTTCTCTTTCGCCAGCCAATGGAGACTCCATAAATGCACGAGAGCCACATCGCGAATCTGCTCAAGCAAGCCATCGGCATGGACGCGGAAATCGTCGGCCAGTCAGTGATCGATCACGCGGTGCGTGCGCGCATGACGGTCTGCGGGCTGAAGGATCGCGGGCAATATTGGGAGCGTTTGCGGCATTCGGCGGATGAGTTGCAGCTTCTCGTCGAGGAGGTGGTGGTGCCCGAGACGTGGTTTTTCCGCGATGCGGAAGCGTATGTGGCGCTCGCGGATTTCGTTTTGAACCAGTGGACCCCGGCGAATTTCACGGGCGTGCTGAACGTGCTGAGCGCACCGTGCTCGACCGGGGAGGAACCGTATTCGATCGCGATGGCGCTGCTCGACGCAGGGCTTCCGGCGCACCGGTTTAAGATCGATGCGGTTGATGTGAGCGAGCGCGCGCTGGCGGATGCGCGGCGCGCGGTTTACGGCAGGAACGCGTTTCGCGGGCGTGCGCTGGATTTTCGCGAACGCCATTTCCGGCCCGTCGCGGGCGGGCAGCAATTGCTCGAAGCGGTGCGCGAGCGCGTGCGATTTGCGAAGGCGAATCTGATCGGCGACGATTTCCTGCCGGGTGCGGCGATTTACGACGTCATCTTCTGCCGCAACGTGCTCATCTATCTCGATGGCGCGACGCAGGAGCAGGTGATCAAGGCGATGGACCGGTTGCTCACGCCGAACGGGATTCTCTTCGTCGGCCCCGCGGAAGCGTTCCTGACGCGCGCGGGCGGGTTTCAGTCAGCGAATTATCCGAGCGCATTTGCCTGCCGGAAAGGCGATGGGAAGATGCGCGCGTCGATCAAGCCGTGGCAGCCGCCCGAGACAAAAGTGAAAGCCGCGCCCGCCCGCCGACTCCCGCCGGCATGCAAACCCGCTGCGAAGAAGGAACCCGCGCCCGTTGAACCGTGCGAGGCCGTGAATGCGAAAACCACCTCCAATCTGGACGCCGCGACGCGCCTCGCGGACACCGGCCGGCTGGCGGAAGCGCGCGAAGCTTGTGAGGCGCATTTGCTCGAGCACGGCGCATCGGCAGCGGCGTATTATTTGCTGGCGCTCGTGCGCGACTCGCTCGGTGATCTGCGCGGCGCGGCGGAGTCTTACCGCAAGGTGATTTACCTCGACCCCGATCATCCGGAAGCGCTTCTGCACCTCGCGCTCCTCGCGGAAAAACAGGGCGATCCCGCGGCCGCGCGCCGGCTGCTCGCGCGCGTTCGCAGAGTTGAGGAGGCGATCAAGAAATGAACGGGCCGCAACCAACGCATCCAAAAAATCAGCCGCTGCAATCCGGTTCCAGCGCGGATGCCGGCGCGCTCCGGCTCCTGGATCGCGAGTCGCCGGAGGATTATGTCCGCGAATGGACGGAGCGGATCGCGCAGGAAAAACAGACCATCGAAACCGGCACGGTGTCCGTCGCGATTTTCCGCATCGGCGTCGAGTGGCTCGCGCTGCCGACGCGCATCTTCCAGGAAGTCGCCGAGCAGTGTCCCGTGCATACGCTGCCGCATCGCACCAGCGGCGCAGTCGCCGGGCTGGCGAATGTGCGCGGGGAGCTGCTCGTGTGTGTTTCGCTCGGCGCGGTGCTCGGGCTCGCAGTCGAGAGTGGCGAGAGAACTGCGGCGCGCATTTTCAAACGGCTGCTCGTGGCAAACCGCGACGGCAGCCGTCTCGCCTTCCCGGTGGATGAAGTCTTCGGCCTCCATCGCTACCATCCGCGCGAGCTGAACGCCGCGCCCGCGACGCTCGCGCAAGGCAAGGTCAGCTACACGATCGGCATCCTCCCGTGGCGCGACAAAACCGTCGGCTGTCTCGACGACGAGCTGCTGTTTTACACTTTGAACAAGAGCCTCTCATGAGCACGCAGGACTCCGGCGACCTGAGTGATTTTTCGCTGCTCGAAATGTTCCGCCTCGAGGTGGAAACGCAGGCCGCGGTGATGACGGAGGCGCTGCTCGCGATCGAGCGCGACCCGTCGTCCGCGCGGCATTTCGAGGAGGTGATGCGCGGCGCGCATTCGCTCAAGGGCGCGGCGATTATCGTCGATCGGAAGGGTGCGGTGCAGGTGGCGCACGCGATGGAGGATTGCTTTGTGAAGGCGCAGCGCGGCCATCTCACCCTGCCGCTGGAACGGATCGATCTGCTGCTGCGAGGCGTCGATCTGCTCAAGCGAATCGCGGTGGTGCCTGAGCCGGAAATTGCCGAGTGGAGCGCGGCGCATCGCAAGGAGATTGATGAATTTTCCAAGGCGCTTGCGGAGCCGCTTGAGGTGACAGCCGACCGTCCCGAACCGAGCGCTGCGGTTGTGGAAAAGATCGCCATCGAACCCGAGCCGCCATCCCCGCCGATGGCCGGAGAGCCTTTGTCCAAGCCGGTTTCCGAGCCACAGGCACCGTCGCCCACACCGCCAAAGACCGCCGCGCCCGCGAGGTCCGACGACACTTCGAGCCGCGCCCTGCGGGTCACGGCTGACAATCTCAACCGCCTCCTTGCACTCGCCGGTGAATCGGTCGTCGCATCGCGCTGGGTGGATACATTTGCGACGGAGTTGCTGCGGCTGAAACGGCTGCAGCACGGCGTCGCGCGCTCGGTGAATGCATTGCGCCAGTCGCTCAACGAAACCGAGATCGACGAACGTGTGCAGGCACAGATCACCGAGGTGCAGCAAAAGACCGCCGAGTGCGGCAGCGAACTCGCGGGCCGGCTCGAATCGCTCGATCTCTTCGACCGCCGTTTTTTCAACCTCTCGAAACGGCTCTATCAGGAAGTGCTCGACTGCCGGATGCGGCCGTTTGCCGATGGCATCCACGGCTTCACGCGCATGGTGCGCGACGCCGCGCGCACGCTCGGGAAGGAGGTCAAATTGCAGATCACCGGCGAGGCAACGCCGGTCGATCGTGACGTACTCGACCGCATCGAAGCGCCGCTCGGGCACCTGCTGCGCAACGCCGTCGATCACGGTCTCGAATCTCCCGACGAGCGCCGTGCCGCCGGCAAGCCGCCCGAGGGCATCGTGCGCCTCGAAGCGCGCCACAGCGCGGGAATGCTGCTCATTGATGTCAGCGACGACGGGCGCGGGATCGATCCCGAAGCGATCCGCCGCGCGGTCGTGAACAAGAGGATCAACACGCCCGAGGCGGCAGAAAAACTGGCCGAGGCGGAGCTGTTCGAGTTTCTGTTTTTGCCGGGATTTTCGATGAAGGAAACGGTCACCGAAATCTCCGGCCGCGGCGTCGGCCTCGATGTCGTGCAGACGATGGTGAAGGAGATTCGCGGCGGGGTGCGGGTCGTTTCGCAGTTGGGAAAAGGGACGCAGATTCAGCTCCAGCTCCCGCTCACGCTGTCAGTCCTGCGCACGCTGATCGTCGAGATCGCGGGCGAGCCGTATGCCTTCCCGCTCGCCCGCATCCTCAGCGCGCTGAAGGTGCCGCGCGAGAAAATCGAATCCATCGAGGGCCGCGAGCATTTCACTTTGGGCGACCAGCAGATCGGGCTCGTCACGGCGCATCAAATCCTCGGTGCATCCGAAGCGCCGGCGGCAAATGGCGAAATCCCGGTGATCGTCCTCGGCGACAAGACGAACCGCTACGGGCTCGTCACGGATCGCTTTCTCGGCGAGCGCGAGCTGGTCGTGCGTCCGCTCGATCCGCGTCTCGGAAAGGTCAAGGACATCAGCGCCGCCGCGCTCATGCCGGACCAGACGCCCGCGCTGATCGTGGATGTGGATGACCTGATTCGTTCGATCGAAAACCTTGTCTCCGGCGGCCGTCTCACGCAGGTCGCGCGCGGTGGCGCGGCAGCCGCGGCGAAGAAACGCAAGCGCGTGCTCGTGGTGGATGATTCGCTCACCGTGCGCGAACTCGAGCGAAAGCTGATCGAGAACAAAGGCTACGAAGTGGAGGTCGCCGTGGATGGCATGGACGGCTGGAATGCCGTTCGCACGGGCGCCTATGATCTCGTCGTGACGGACGTGGACATGCCGCGTCTCGACGGAATCGAACTGGTAAAGCTGATCAAAAAGGACGCGCGCCTCGGCTCGCTGCCTGTGATGATCGTCTCCTACAAAGACCGGGAGGAAGACCGCACCCGCGGACTCGAAGCCGGCGCGGATTATTACCTCACCAAGGGAAGCTTCCACGATGAGACATTGCTGCGCGCGCTCGCGGATTTGATCGGGGAGGCCGAGGCATGAGGATCGCGATCGTCAATGACACCGCGATGGCCGTCGAAGCGATGACACGCGTGCTCGCGCAGGCGCCGGAACATCAGCTCGCGTGGATCGCGCGCGACGGCGCGGAGGCCATCGCCCAGTGCGCGCGCGACACGCCGGATTTGATTTTGATGGACATCGTCATGCCCGGCACCGACGGCGTGAAAGCGACGCGCGAGATCATGGCGCATTCGCCGTGCGCGATCCTGCTCGTCACGGCCACCATCGAGGCCCGCGTCGCGAAGGTCTTCGAGGCGCTCGGCGCAGGTGCGCTCGATGCCGTGAAGACGCCGATCCTCGGTGCGGACGGATCATCTCCTGGGGCCGCCGCACTGCTTGCGAAAATCGCCACCCTGCGCCGGCTCATCGAGCCCGACCCTCACCGCGTCGGCAAACCCGCGCCGCCCGCGCCACCAGAACGGCCGCCCGCGTCACTCCGCGACATGAACCTCGTGGTCATCGGTTCATCCGCCGGCGGTCCCGCAGCGCTGGCGACGCTGCTCGGCGGACTGCCGACGGATTTTCCCGCCGCGATCGTGATCGTTCAGCATGTGGACGAACAATTCACCCCGCTGATGGCGAATTGGCTCAACGATCAGTCAGCCATCCCGGTGCGCGTGGCGCGCGAAGGCGCCCATCCGGAGCCCGGCACGGCATTGATTGCCGGCACGAACGACCACCTCGTTTTTCTTAACCCGCAGACACTCGCCTACACCGCCGAGCCGCGCGCCTATTCCTATCGCCCGTCCGTGGACGTTTTTTTCCACAGCGTGGTGAAGCATTGGAAAGGCAACGTCGCCGGCGTCCTGCTCACCGGCATGGGCCGCGACGGCGCGAAGGGCCTGAAAGCCCTGCGCGATGCCGGCATACTGACAATCGCGCAGGATCGCGCGACGTCGGTCGTTTACGGAATGCCGAAAGCCGCCGCCGAGTTGGGCGCCGCGTGCGAGATTCTTCCGCTCGAAAAGATCGCGCCGCGACTTGCGCGATATTTCAGATCGATCGAAACTGCGCCACGATGAGTATCCCTCCCGCTGAATCCGCGGAAAATCCGACGCCGGCAATCAAGGTGCTGCTCGTGGACGACCAGCGGATGATCGTCGAGGTCGTGCGCCGCCTGCTGGCCGATGAGCCGGACATCGCGTTTCACTTTTGCACCGACCCGAACGAAGCCATCGCGCGCGCCAACGAAGTCGGGCCGACAATCATTCTCCAGGATATGGTAATGCCCGCCATAGACGGCATCGAAATGGTCCGCCGCTTCCGCGCAAATCCACAGACAGCCCGCACGCCAATCATTGTTCTCTCCGGCATGGACGACGCCGAATCGAAGAGCTGCGCCATTGTTGCAGGCGCGAATGATTACATACGGAAACTTCCGCCAAGAGAGAAGCTCCTGGAGCATATCCGCGCGCAAGCTCCTCCGCAGAAGCAGCAATGACATCGGACCCACAGTCTGATCTGGTGGTCACATGAGAATCCGATGCTTCTCCCACCCGTGAAACTCCTCGGCCGCGCTGTGTAGCTAGCTAGTGTAGTGCGTCGCATTTAGCGCGGTGTATGGAGCTTTCGACGAGCGCGTTTGACCTTGGCGAGGATGTCGGAGGCAGTGGCCGTCCAGACAAACGGGGTTGGGCGCGCGTTGTAGCTTCCGAGGTAAGAGGTGATG
>JBBRYC010000123.1:0-13537 GCA_038238025.1 Chthoniobacterales bacterium | reverse complement strand
GGGGCAGTGGTAGAGCTGGTCGGCGAATTTCGGGAGCTGCGTGGTGCCGATGAGGGCGTCGGCGTTCACGAGGAGCGGCGGGGCGATCTCGGTGTAGCCACCGGTCTGCGGATGGGTGTGCGTATCGAGGAGGAAATTGACGAGGGCGCGCTCGAGCCGCGCGCCTTGGCCGGTGTAGCAGGTGAAGGCGGGGCCGGCGATTTTCGTGGCGCGGTCGAAGTCGAAGAGGCCGTGCTTTGCGCCGAGGTCGAGGTGCGAGAGGGGCTGGAAGGTGAACGCGGGTTTTTCGCCCCACGCGCGGAGTTCGGGGTTCGCGGCGGCGTCGGTGCCGACGGGGCATTGCTCGTGCGGGACGTTCGGGATGCCGAGCAAAAGGTCGCGCTGCTCGGTGTCGAGCGCGGTGGTCTCCTCGTTGAGGCGCTTCATGTCCTCGCCGAAGCCGCGCACCTGCGCCTCGATTTCGCTCGTGTCCTCGCCGGCTTTCTTTTTCGCGCCGATCTCTTTGCTGATGCGGTTCCGGTCGGCCTGGAGCTGCTGGAGCTTCGTCTCGGCCTGCCGGCGCTGCGTGTCGCAAGCGAGGACGGCGTCAATTTGCGCAGCCCAATCGCCGGCGCGACCAGCGAGGCGGGCTTTGATTTCGTCGGGCGATTTGCGGATGAGCGCGATGTCGAGCATGGGGCGCGGAGGCTAGGCGCGAGGCGCGAAATGTCGAATGACGAATGACGAATGACGAAGAGCCGGACGAACATCCAACATCCAACCAACGCTCGACGCCGGAGAACCGAGAACCACGAACGCCGCTCGTCATCGGTCATTCGACATCCGTCATTTTCGATCAGCCCGCCTCCTTCCGTCGCCGGCTACGAGGAATGCGCGACTCCGTTCAACGGCTCGTGCTGCTCGCGGTATTGTCGCCGACGCCCGGGTTCACGTTGAGCGGGAGGCGGACGTTCGGGAGATCCTTGAGCGTGAAGGAGAGCGTCACACCGTAGTCGTTTTGTGATTTGGTGGCGGTGCCGTTGTTGCGCGCGGTGAAGCCGAAGCTGGCGACCCAGCTCGTGAGGTTGCGGTGGATTTCGTAGCTCTGGTACTCGAAGATATGGTCGCGGAATTCATATGCGCCGCGGGCGGAGAGGCTCCAGTCGTCGTTGAAGCGATAGTATGCGCCGATGTTCAGCAGCGAGCTGTTTTGAAAGAGCACGTTGCCGCTCAGGTAGCGGTGGCCGACGCTGAAGCTCATGCGGTCGTTCGGCATGAAGTAGATGTCCGAATTCACCTCCGTGAATCCATTGTCGAGGAGCGGGATCTGCGAGTCGAGCGAGACGGTGGCCCACGGGACGGGGTTCCAGCGGAGGCGGTTCACGAAATTCGAATAGCGCCCCGGATCCGGATCGACGGAGCCGAAGTTCGGATTCTGAAACCGGATGTCCATGAAGCTGTCCATCTCCAGCCAGTTGAAAGTGGCGTCGTCGCGGCGCGTCTGGAGGCGGTTGCGCACGCCGACGCGGGCGATGTTCCAGTTCGTGATTGCGTCAATGCTGTTGAACGTCGGGAAATCCACGCCGGGCAACTGTGGCGAGCGCTGAAGGCGATCGATTTGGAAAAGCTGCTTCCCGTTCGTGTCCGTGGTCACGTAGCTGAGGTTCGCATACGGCTGGATGATGTGCCTCATGCCGTCGAGCCCCCACGCGCGGCTCTGCACGCTCTCGTAGGTGCGCGAGGCCTTGAAGGACGTCTCGATTCCCGCGTTGAAGACCGGACGGAAAACGGAGCCGGTCTTCATGAGCCTGTTGATCGTGCCGTCGGCATTTTTCGCCGTGGCTGCGCTCATCTCGATCGGGGTGAGCGGCAGCGTCTGGACGGTGCTGCCCGTCTCGGAATACCATGTGCCGCGCACGCCGATGCGCGGGACGACACTGAGCCAGCCGCCGTACGTCTGCGGGAAAAGGAACTGGTGGAACGAATCCACGCGCGTGAAGCCGTAGTCGGGCAGCGCCGAGCCTTTCGCGAAATTCCGGCGGTAGCTGCCGACCGAGGTCTGCCCTTCGTAAAATGCCCGGCTGCCGAGGATGGGCTGCCGCGTCATGTCGAGCGCGAACTCGGGCAGCCGCTCGGTGCCGTCGAAGAATGTGTTCACCTGCTTTCGCGCGAGCAGCGTCATGGTGTAGTCGTCGGCAAATTTCGTGAGGCTCACCGCATTGTCGGGATGCGGATTGCGGATGAATTCCGACTCGTAAAAATCCTGCAAAAAGCGCGCGTCGCTGAGCTTGTTGATATTGACCGACGCGTAGATGTCGTCCGTCAGATATTGCCGCGCCTGGAGGGAGACACGGTAGCGCCCGGACGGGACGGCTTCGCGGGTGAGGGCGGTCTTGTTGATATCCGCGCCGGAGTCGTGCAGCCCGTAAACGGTGAAGCGGCCCCAGTTCCTGCCGCCGTCTTCCTTCGATGCCCACCTGGTGCCGAGGCCGATGGCGAAGCCGCGCTTTGAAAGGTAGTCCATCCGCAGCGTCGCGCCGAGCTTGTCGGTGATCGGGAAGGTGTAGTTTGTCAGCAAATAGCCGCCCCACACGGAGCGGAAGCCGGGCGTGATGCTGAAGGCGTTTTCGCGGTTCAGTGACTGGTAAAGGTACGGCAGACGCATGATGGGCGTCTCGCCGACGTAGAGATCCACGTCGTAGAGGATGACGCTGTCATTTGGATACATGCGGACGCGGCGCGCGCGCAGCGACCAGTCGGGCTGGAGCGAATCGCTCGTGGTGAAGACGCCGCCTTTCACGAGGTAGCCATTGCCGCCGGCGTTGTTCTGGAAGGAATTTGCCGAGAAGAGGTAGGGGAAAATATCGCCATTCACCGAGGCGCTCATGATGTCCTTCGTCTCCAGATTGTACACCGCGCGCTCGGCGGTGACGAGCTGGCCGTCGCGGTAGATGCGGACATTTCCGCTCGCGATCACGTCGCGCGTGGCCGGGTCGTACTGTGCCTCGTCGGCGAAGATCGTCGTCGCGCCGTACGAGAGCTGCACATTGCCCGAGGCCGTCGAGATGGTGCCGGAGACATCGAGCTTGTCCGCCGAGATATCGATCGGGATGTCGCTGAATCTCGCGGCCGCATCCGAGCCGCCGAGCGGTGCCTTCGGAGCCCCGTGGGCGCCGATGCACAGCGCGGCGAGGACGAGGGCGATGCTGCGGAGTTTCATTGCGAAAACGGCGAAGCTATCGGTTCCGGCGCGCGGGTAGCAAGCACGCGATCCGAAGAGTGCCTTGAACGCCCGGCTCCTCCCTCCGCGCTCGACACGCGTGCGCCTGCCCGCCACTTTCCGCCGCTTCCGATGCCGATGACAGACCGCAAGCTCACTTTTCTCCGCCGTTTTGCGAGCACGGTCGCGCTGTGGACGCTCGCGCTGTGGACGATCCTGAGCGGCAATGAGACCGGCTTCGTGCTGCTGATTTCCGGGCTCGGGCTCGTCGGTCTGCTGGAGTATTACCTGATGCTCGACGCGAAGAAGCTGCCGAATTTCAAAATATTCGGCATGTTCTGCGGCGCGCTGATGCTCGGCGGCAGCTTCTACATGCTCGGCTGGCGCGGGCTGAAGCCGGACGCGATCTACGATTTCGAAATCGGCACGCTGCTGCTTTTCCTCCTCGTGGTTTTCGCGCGGCAGATGTTTGTCCGGGTCGAGGAACTCGTGCCGCTGGAGACGATGGCGTTCACGCTGTTCGGGCTTTTTTACGTGCCGTGGCCGTTCAGCTTCGTGGCGAAGATCGTGTATCTCACGCCGCGGACTCCCGATGGTTTTGTGACCGGGCATTTCTACGTGCTCTTCCTCGTGCTGGTGACGAAATTCAGCGACATGGGCGCCTATCTCACCGGCACGCTCATCGGGAAGCATCCGCTCGTGCCGCACATCTCGCCGAAGAAAACTTGGGAGGGATTTTTCGGCGCACTCGCATTCAGCGTCGGCGGCGGCTGCGGCCTGATCGCGCTGATGCCGGACAAGCTCCACTTCCTGAAACAGACCGACGCGGTGATCCTCGGGCTGATCCTCGGCTTCGCCGCGATCGTCGGCGACCTCGCGGAGTCGCTGCTGAAACGAAGCTGCGGCGCGAAGGACAGCGGGCGTTTCCTCCCCGGCATCGGCGGCGCGCTCGACCTCATAGACAGCATCCTCTTCACTGCGCCGATGATGTTCTTTTACCTCCGCTTCATCCTGCCCCGATGAGAAAGCGCCGCGTCGTCATCCTCGGCTCCACCGGGAGCATCGGCGAAAGCGCGCTGAAAGTCGCGCGCGACATCCCCGAGCGCATGGAAGTCGTCGGCCTCGCCGCGGGGAAAAATGTCGCGCGCTTGATGGAGCAGGCGCGGGAATTTTCGCCGCGCGCCATCGCGATCGGCGATGAGGCTGCGGCGAATTCACAATTCACAATTCACAATTCACAATTCCCTGTTCACGTCGGCGACGAAGGTCTCTGCGAACTCGCGCGGATGCCCGAGGCGGACATGGTGCTCATCTCCATCGTCGGCACAGCCGGTCTCCGTCCCGCGCTCGCGGCGATCGAGGCGGGCAAGGACATCGCCGTCGCGAGCAAGGAAATCCTCGTGATGGCCGGCGAGGCCGTGATGACCGCCGCGCGGAAAAAAGGCGTGCAGGTGCTGCCCGTGGACAGCGAGCACAACGCGATTTTCCAGTGCATCGAGGGCCGCAGTCCGGAGCAGGTGCGGCGCATCATCCTCACCGCGAGCGGCGGGCCTTTTCGCACACTGCCCGCGGCGGATTTGGAAAACGTGACGAAGGCGCAGGCGCTGAAACACCCGACGTGGGTCATGGGCGCAAAGATCACGATTGATTCCGCGACGCTCTTCAACAAGGGCCTCGAAATGATCGAGGCACGCTGGCTTTTCGACGTGGAGATGGCGCGCGTGGATGTGATCGTCCACCCGCAGAGCATCATCCATTCGATGGTGGAATTTGTGGACAACTCCGTGCTCGCGCAACTCAGCGCGACGGACATGTGCTTTCCGATCCAGTTCGCCGTGACGTGGCCCGAGCGCGTGCCGAACAGGCTGCCGCCGCTCGATTTCACGAAGCTTGCGAAGCTCGAATTCGAAGCCCCGCGCACGAAAGATTTCCCCGCGCTCGATCTCGCGCGCTGGGCGGGCACGGATGGCGGCACGCTCCCCTCCGTGATGAATGCCGCAAACGAAATCGCCGTCGCCGCATTTCTCGAAGACCGCTGCGGCTTCCCCGCGATCTGGCGCACCGTCGAGAGCGTGATGCGCGCGCACAAAAGCATCCCGCACGCACCGCTCGAAGAAATCATCGCCGCCGACACCTGGGCGCGCGCGATCGCGGCGGAGAAAATCGCGGCTTTCGCAAAGTAGGCGAGATTTTCAATCCCGCACGGCAGGAGGGAGGGAGGCGGCGGGATGGTGCGGAGCGATTGTCTCGGGAATCCCCAGGCCTCTCCCCGCCACCTCGCTACGCTCGTCCGTGCGAGGTTGGAAAACCTCGCCTACATTGTTGCACCGCCGCCCCGGAAGACTCGCGGAGACCGCACGCGAGGTTCGTGTTGATGAACGCCGCGCGCCGCATACTGTCCCACCCCTTCACATGGAAAAATTCTTCGCCGTCCTGAAAATCATCGGCATCCTCATCGAGGTCGTCCTCGTTTTTAATCTCCTCATCATCGTCCACGAGCTGGGCCACTTCCTCGCGGCGAAATGGCGCGGGCTGCACATCGAGGGCTTCGGCATCTGGTTTGGAAAACCGATCTGGCAAAAGCGCATCGGCGGCGTGCTCTACAGCCTCGGCTGCATCCCGGCGGGCGGCTTTGTAAAATTGCCGCAGCTCATGGACTCCGCCATCGAGGGCTCGGGCGAATTCGCCGCGAAGGATCTGCCGAAGCTCAAGCCACTCGACAAAATCATCGTGGCGTTCGCGGGGCCGCTGTTCAGCTTTCTGCTCGCGGCGGTCTTCGCGATCATCGTGTGGCAGGTCGGCCGCCCGGTGTCCGAGGCGGAGCGCACGACGACGATTGGCTACGTCGTGCCGGATTCGGCGGCGGCACAAGCCGGATTGAAGGCGGGCGATGAGATTGTGCGGATCGACGGTCACGATGTGGGACGCTGGGGCGGCCAGGCTGCGGATTCCGTGGTGTGGAGCATCGCTGGCGGTGAGGAGGAAAAAATCAAACTCGAAGTGAAGCGTGACGGAAAGGTGCTCCCGATCGAGGCGACCCCGCGCATCGAGCCTACGAAGTGGTATCAGCGCCGCGGACTGCGGGAACTCGGCGTCGGAGCAATGAACCGCCCGATGATCGCCTCGGTCGCGAAAGGCAGCGCGGCGGAGAAGGCGGGCTTCCAGCCGAACGACGTGCTTGTGCGCGTCGGCGACGAACCGATTTACGAAGACCACAGCATCGCGGAATGGGTGAAAGCACACCCCGGCCAGCCGATCGAGGTCACAGTCGAGCGCGGCGCGAAGCAGGCGGACGGAAAATACCCGACCGTGACACTGAAATATGAGCCGCGCGGATTCACGGTCGGGCCTGTGATCGAGGGCAGTCCCGCAGCCGCAGCCGGATTGAAAAGAGGGGACCGCATCCTTTCCGTGGACGGCACGCCGATGCCGCTCGGCGAGGGTTTTGCGGATTTCGTTTCCAAGCACGAGGGCAAGGAAATCGCCATCGCGATCGAGCGCGGCACCGAGGCGAAAGAGATCAAGGTCACGCCCGAGCTTCCCATCGCAGGCGTGGATAAACCGCGCCCGAGCATCGGCATCAATCTGGAGCGAGGCGAGGGGATTGCCTACGAGCAAAAGGGCCGCATGTGGCCGATCTACCCGCTGCCCGGCGAGCAGCTCACCGAGGCGGCGAAGCAGATTTTCGAGACGATGAAGAAACTTTCGCCGACCTCGAAAAGCTCGATCAGCATCCAGCACATGGGCGGGCCCGTGATGATGATGCGAATCTACTACCTGCTCTTCGAGAGTCCCAACGGCTGGCGGCTCGTGCTGTGGTTCAGCGTCGTGATCAATGTGAACCTCGCGCTGATGAACATGCTGCCCATCCCGCCTCTCGACGGCAGCCACATCACGCTCGCACTCGTGGAGCTAATCCGTGGCAAGCCGCCCGGCGCACGCACGGCGAAGATGGTGGAATACGTGCAGATCGCCGGCACGTTGCTCGTCATCGGCATGATGCTTTTCATCACAGTCTTCGATGTGCAGGATCTTTTCGGTGGCGGAAAGAAGGAGGCGCAGATGCGATTCAAGCCGCGCACCGCAGTCGAGAAACCGATGTAGCTTCGGCCTGCACGTCAGCGTCCATTTTCCATGCAGCACTGCTCCTCGCTCTATCGTTACCAGCGCCGCGCCACGCGCGTCGTCCAAGTCGGCAAGGTCGCCATCGGCGGCGACAACCCGGTCCGCGTCCAGTCCATGATCACGTGCGACACGATGGACACCGAGGCTTCCATCCAGCAGACGATGGATCTCGTCGCAGTCGGCTGCGAGATCGTCCGCATCACCGCGCCGACGGTGAAGGACGCGGCGAACCTCCAGCACATCGTCGCCGGCCTGCGTGCGCGCGGGTGCGACGTGCCGATTGTCGCGGACATCCACTTCAAGCCCGACGCCGCGATGGAGGCTGCGAAGTGGGTCGAGAAAGTGCGCATCAATCCCGGCAACTACGCGGACTCGAAAAAATTCGCGGTGAAGGAATACACCGACGACCAGTACGCCGCCGAGCTGGAGCGCATCCGCGAGCGGTTCTCGCCGCTGGTGAAATTTTGCAAGGAGCACGGCCGCGCGCTGCGCATCGGCACGAACCACGGCTCGCTGAGCGACCGCATCATGAACCGCTACGGCGACACGCCGCTCGGCATGGTCGAGAGCGCGCTGGAATTTGCCCGCATCGCACGTGAACTCGACTGCCACAATTTTGTGTTCTCGATGAAATCAAGCAACCCGAAGGTGATGATCGAGGCGTACCGCTTGCTCGTCGCGCGGCTGGATGAGGAGGAGGCGAAGGAGTCAGGAGTCAGGGATCAGGGGTCAGGAAAGACATCCGAGACGCGAGTTCTTCCTGACTGCTGTCCCCTGACTCCTGACTCCTGGCGTTACCCGATCCACCTTGGAGTCACTGAGGCCGGCGACGGCGAGGATGGTCGCATCAAGAGCGCCATCGGCATCGGCTCGCTGCTGAATGACGGCATCGGCGACACGATCCGCGTCTCGCTCACCGAGGACAGCGTGCATGAAATCCCCGTCGCGAAGGCGCTGGCCAATGTAGGACAGGCTTCCAGCCTGTCTGGGGTGGAACAGGTTTTCAGCCTGTCCGGGACGGCGTTCGGAGAAAACGAGCCGGCCGTGTCCTTCGATCCCTTCAGCTATCGCCGCCGAGTCACATCGCGCATCGAGGTTCCGCACGCTGTCCCTGCCGAGGCAGGACAGGCTGGAAGCCTGTCCCACATTGGCGGCGAGGAAGTGCCGCGCGTGGCGATCCGTCAGGCGAAGTTCAACCAGATCGCCCACAAGGTGAAATCGCTCGGCGATTTTCAGCCCGACTTCGTCTTCGAAAAATCCGGCGTGATCGAAGTGGACCCGCGCGATGAGCGCGCGATCGCCGAGTTGAACGCAGCCGACGAGCCGCACCTCGTCACCGTGCGCGACGGCCTGCAGATGCCCGTCATCGCCGCATTCCGCCTGCTCGCCGCACGACTCAGCTCGACACATCCGATTTTGCTGAAGGACACCTTTTCACCCTCGGCCGATACCGCGCGGCCCTTCCTCGACACGCTGCTCGAAAGCTCCGTGAACATCGGCTCGCTGCTCTGCGACGGCATCGGCGACGCCATCCTCGTGCAGGGCGAGGAAGCGCCAGGACAGTCGCTGCGCCTCGCGTTCAACATCCTGCAGGCCGCAGGCGCGCGCATCTTCAAGACCGACTACGTGGCCTGCCCGAGCTGCGGGCGCACGTTGTTCGATCTGCAAAGCACGACCGCAAAAATCAAAGCCTCCACGCTGCATCTCAAGGGCGTGAAGATCGCCATCATGGGCTGCATCGTGAACGGCCCCGGTGAAATGGCGGACGCGGACTTCGGCTACGTCGGCGGAGCGCCGGGCAAGGTGAACCTCTACGTGGGCAAGCAAGCGGTGAAATTCAACATCCCCGAGGGCGAGGCCGTCGAGCGGCTGAAGGATCTCATCCGCGAACACGGCAAGTGGGTCGAGCCGCCGGTCGCGGCAGGTTGCTGACGCGATTCGATTCCGGCGCAAAGTAGCCGCTCAGTGCGCGTCGGAAGTGCGGGTGGGACGCGACTTTCCGGGGGAGCGTTTCTTTATGCATCCTCCGAGGAAGCACTGCATGAGGCCGCGCTCCACCTCGGCCACCGCATCATTTTCCGCGACACGGATGGCGAAAAGGAAAGCCAGCGCAGTGAAATTGACGGCGGTGGTGGACTGCTTGCAGCAGACTCAAGGCTCCACTTTCACCACCGGCCGCGCCTGCTTGAAGGCAGCGAGCCCGGCGTCGGTGAGCTTGGTGTTCCAGAGGCTCACGCTCTTGAGCGGCAGGATGTTTTTCAGGTGTTCGAACCCGGCGTCGGTGATGGCAGTGTGATCGAGGAGGAGGCGCCGCAGATGCTGGCATTTCTGGAAGGCGGGGAGCATTTCATCGGTCGCCGTCCCACTCAGATTAATTTGCTCAACCGCCGGCAGGTCGGCGAGCAGGGCGTAGTCCTGAGTCTTCATCCCATTCACCCCCCAGCCGATGCTCTTGAGCTTCGGCAGCTTGGCCAGCTCCTTGAGGCTTTCGCCGGTGCAGGTGGAGGTCGACGTGGAACCTATTTCACCCATGGCAACCAGGATTGATTCCAGATTGGGCAGGGTGGCGACGATGGCTTTGATGCCTTCATCGGAAACAGTGGCACAGCCGCCCACGCCTAAGTCAACGAGAGTTTCGGCACAGGGTTTCAGTAAGGAAAATCCTGCGTTGTCGATCTTGGAATCCGGTAGTTCGAGTCTCTGCAGCTTATGCAGTTGGGAGATCGCGGCAAAGCTATGCGCCGTGACCACGCTGCTCCGGAGGAACAATATCTTCAAGTTGGCCAGCTTTCCGATGGGGCCGATGTTTTCTCACTCGCGTCACCACGAATACGCAAAATCAGATCTGTAAGTTGAGTAAGACTGCCAATGGCCTCCGCCCCTTTGGCTGAAAGCCTTACCGTGCCCAGGTCAAGGTACCTGAGCGATTTGAGTTCCCGCAGGTATTCGCATCCCTCCCCGGTAGATTCCGCGAGCAGGAGGCTGAGAGACTGCAATCGCGCCAATCCTGCGAGATGGGCCATTTCCTGTTCAGGCAGATCGAGGCTCCCGATTTCGCCAATACCACCGAGGTGGAGTTCCGTCAGTTCTGTGAGACCGGCGAGGGGCTTGAGGCTGGTGAGATGATTGCGGCCACCCAGGAGGATCCTCCGAAGCCGCGGAGCCTGCGACAAAAGGGCAAACTCAGCGTCGGCGATGTATTCCCCAGACGCTTGGATGACGAGAATATCGAATGGACCGCTTGGGAGTTTCGTGGCGTCCGTCACTTTCACTTCCTTGCCGCCGTGAGGCAGGATGGTGACGCTCCCGCCGTATTTGAACGCCCACCCGATGATCTGCTCCGTGGCAGTGATGCCGGGCGTCGGCACCGTCGGGGACGGTGGTTTTGCGGCTGAAGAGGATGTCGCCGCATCTGGCGCGGCGGTGGTTTTTTGGACTGCGGCGACGGGATCAGCGGGTGCCGTCCCGAGCGTGTTCACGAATGGCACGTCCTTCGTCGCGGTGGCGGCGGGCAAAGTAGTCGGGGGCTTCAGCCCGTCTGGACGGCCGGTTGTCGCTGACGGTTCTACGCGCTGAAGCGCGGGACTACTTTGCGCCTTCGCGACGCGCGCGGCTTCGGAGAGTTGCGGTTCCTTTTTGCCGAAGGCGAACCAGAGGACGATGCCGAGGATGGCGACGGCGGCAGCAATGAGAGCGGCGACGGAGCGCCGCCCTCCAACGGGCTTCACCTTCTCCGGCGGCGTGGTGCGGATGCGGTCCACGTCCACTTTCATCTCGCTGGCCTGCTGGTAGCGGCGGTCGGGCTCCTGCTGGAGGGCCTTGAGGACGACTTCATCAATGCGCACATCCACCTGTACGCGGTGCGAGGGCGGCTGGAAGGCACCGGTAGGACGCTGGCCGGTGAGCATTTCGTAGAGCATGACGCCGAGGGCGAAGATGTCCGCGCGATGATCGGCGTGGCCGACGCCGCTGCGCTGCTCGGGGGCCATGTAGTCGGGCGTGCCCATGATGACATTTGTGGCCGTGAGGCCGCCGGTGTCCTCGGTGATCGGGCGCGCGAGGCCGAAGTCGGCGACCTTCGCGCGGCCGGCCTTGGTCACGAGGATGTTCGCGGGCTTGATGTCGCGGTGGATGACGCCCTGCCCGTGGGCGTAGAAGAGCGCGTCGCAGATTTGCGCAATCATCTCGAAGGCCTGCGCGGGCTGGAGCCCCGGCCCCTTCAGGATGTGCTGGAGGTCGGTGCCGTCCACAAACTCCATGACGAAGTAGAGGTGGCCTTCACTCGTCTGGCCGAAGTCGTGAACGGTGACGATGCCGGGATGCTGGAGCTTCGCCAGCGTGCGCGCCTCGCGCTGGAAGCGGACGAGGAAATCGCCGTCGCCAGCGAGTTCGGCCGGCAGGAGCTTGATGGCCACCGGGCGTTCGAGTGCAGCCTGCACGCCCTTGTAAACCGCGCCCATCCCGCCGCGTCCGAGCAGACTCTCGATGCGGTATTGCGGGAGGAGTTTTGCGAGTTCCTCCGGCGTGGGCGGCTCCCATGCGCTGGCGCCGCCGGTGGGTTTCACTGTGTCGAGGCTGCGGGCGAGCAGTTCGCCGGGATCGAGGCCGTGGAATTTTTTGGTGGGGTCGGTGTCGGGCATAAAGGTGATTGGTTTCACCCGTTGCTTGGGAATCCGGCGGCGATGGTTGCAGATTCCGCAAAAATAATCCGATCTTTTTTCACACGCAGGTCAGCAACTCCGCGAGATCGCCTTTGATTTCCTCGGGCGTGGCGTCGTCGAGCGTCATGGCCACCTCCTCGAAGATGATTTCACGCCAGCGCTTGCGGAGGCGGAAAACATGATTTTTCACCGTGCCTACTGGCATGCCGAGGGCGGGCGCGACATCCTCGTAGCGCCTCTCCGGATCAGGGCCGAAGCCGAGAAAGGGCCGCAGCGCGCCGAAGATGTCCGCCTTTCCCTGCGCGGCAAACTCGTCGCCGAGGATCGCGAGTGCGCGTTCGAGAATCGTGAGTGCCCAGCGGCGCTGGAAAAGTCGATCGGGCGGAAGATCGTGGCTCTCCTCAGAGGCGTAGCGTTCCTCCGCCTCCGCCGAGTCAAAGCTCGTGAGCACCGCGGCCCCGCGCTTTTGCGCCATCGCGCGATCCTGCTCATCGCTCACAAAACGCCGCGCGCAGGTGAGCAGGAACGTGCGCAGCTTTCCCTTGTCCGCATCGGCCTTCGCGAGCGCGCCCTTTGCCAGCAGCCAGGCGAAGAAGCCCTGCGTGAGATCCTCTGCATCGTGTGGGCTTTTTCCGGAGCGACGGATGAAGGCGTAGATGGGGAACCAATACGCGTCGCAGAGTGCGGCGAGCGCAGTCATCGCCGCAGTATCGTCCTCACCGGTGGCACGGCGCACCATGCTCCAGCGCGTGGTCTGGAAGGAATGCGGTGCATCTGGAGAGGACATCGTGGCAGTGGAGTGGAGGCCCGTGAGCGACCACAGATTGACGAAGCGCTCCGTGCAAGGCGAGCGGGCATTTCCCCGCGGGACCGTCGAACGGGACAGCGTGATTGCCGAGCCGTCACCGGGCAGAAAAACCACGGCGGCATCGCGAAACCGACGTCCACAACCATACTGCGAAGGCGAAATTTTCAAAAAAAGAAAGGAAAGATGAAGGTCTGTTTTCACTGCGCAGAAAATGCACGGCTTTCAGAGGTAAAACGTGTGTTGTGAGATGGCGGGTTTAGCCCTTCCTCGCGCACCAGATCCGCAGGTCCACGAAAACTTTTTTCAAAAAGACTGTTGACCAAAAAATCGAAACCGCTATCTACACCGCCCCGCAAGTGCGGGGGCCGTCCAAAGCGGTGTTCGTCAAAGTCGCAGCGAGCAAAGAAATTTGCAGAAAGTTGTTGACGGTGCCGAAGACCTGAATAGGATGTCCCTCCCGCTGAAACAAAGGGCGCGCCGAAAAGCGCGAGACAGTCGCTCGTGAGAGCCGCTGGCGCAGACAAAAGTCTGAGAGCCGGTGACCTCACAGGCGCTGCAAGTTTTTTGACAGTTTGGTTTCGAGTCGCCCGCCGTCGCAAGTGCGGAGGCGGACACAAACTCAAAACGGTCCATACAGCAAAAATTGAATTGTGCGTTGCACGTCAAATTTTTGATTTTAATAGTAAGTGCCGAGACCTGCCAGTCAAATGGCGGGTCAAAACGGCCAGACGTCGGGGCTTGCTG
>JBBRYC010000122.1:0-13757 GCA_038238025.1 Chthoniobacterales bacterium | reverse complement strand
GAGGAGAAGCGCGCAGACAAATATTGCCGACACGCCGCAGATGAAGATCAGCAGGCGGTCGAGGAGCCTACGCATCGTGCCCCGCTTTCTTCCACACACCGGCGATCGTCGTCGCGGAGACGATCACGAGGAGGAGCAGTCCGAGTCCCACCATCGCGGCCCAGTGGATGGGATCGCCGTAGGCAATGTTCGTCTCCGAGCCGCCGAGTTTGCTCGTGAGCGTCTGGCCCGATTCGAGGAGCGGGCCGGGCGAGAGCCAGTGCTTCGGCAGGTTGTTGTCCTGCCGGCCCACGACGAGAAAAACGGCGATCGTTTCGCCGAGCGCGCGGCCAAGGCCGAGCAGCAGCGCGGAAATCAGCCCGCGGGCGCTTTGCCGCAGGCTCACCGCGAAGATCGTCTCTGCGTGCGTAAGTCCGAGCGAGCGGGAGGCGTTGCGCTGCGCCCTCGGCACTCCGCGCAGTGCATCGTCGCTGAGCGTGACGACCGTGGGCAGGATCATCACCGCGAGGAGGACACCGGCGGTGAGCAGTGTGTCGCCGCTGGAAATGTCGAAGCGGGTGAAGAGATCGTAAATCCAATTCCGAAGCAGGAGGATGCCGAGGAGGCCGTAGATCACCGAGGGGATCCCGGCGAGCAACTCGATCAGCACCTTCACCGCGAGACGGGCCTTTCGCGGGAGATACTCGGCCGTGAAAATTGCCGTGGCCAGTCCGACCGGTGTAGCCAGGAGAAGCGCGACGCCCGACACAACGATCGTGCCGTAGATCATCGGCAGCGCGCCGAATTCATGGGTGCGGAAAAACCAGCGGCTGCCGGTGACATAGCCGGTGCCCGCGTGCTGCCAGGCGGGCACGCTTTGCACCGCGAAGATCGCGAGCAGCACCGCGAAAAAACCAATCGTGACAACGCTGAAAGCGATGCTCCAAAATCTCGTCATGCGCGAGCGGGGCTACTTCGAGGCGGCGGACTGGCCGAGCTGATCGAGCGAAAGGTAGCCATGTTTGCGGACGAGTGCCTGGCCGGCGGGCGAGAGCAGATATTCCACGAGCACCTTCGCGTTGCCCGTTGGTTCGCCGTTCGTGAGCACGAAGAGCGGGCGGCTCATTGGGTAGGCGTGGGATGCGATGTTGTCGTTGCTTGGCAGGACTGCCTTGCCGTCGTCGCCTTTGATCCCGAGCGCGAAGACTTTTTTGCCATCGGCCCACGCCGACGAAAGCTGGGAGATCGCACCGCGTGTCGAGCCGACTTTGTTGCGTGTCTCCTCGTTGCCGCCGACTTCAGGCAGGCTGACCTGCGGCGCCTTCTTCGGATCGCCATAGGCCCAGTGGGCAAAAACTTCCCACGTCCCGCGACCGGGCTCCTTGTTCAGAAAAACGATCTTCTGCGCTTTGCCGCCGACGTCTTTCCAATTCGCGGTGCGGCCTTCGTAGATGTCCTTCACCTGCTGCTTCGTAAGCTCATGCACCCCGCCGTCCCACACGTCTTTCGACACGATGAGCGCCACCGCATCCTCGCCGATGTGGGTCTCATGGAACTTCACCTTGGGAAATTTCGCGCGGTCATCGTTGCTGACATGCTTGGACGCCATGCCCACTTGCACGAGCCCTTCGCCGAGCATCGAGATGCCACCGGAGCTTCCGCCCTGAGTGTCCACCTGGATGTCCATCTTCCGCTCGGCGCGGAGATTTTCCGCCGCCTCGGCGACGGGAAGATTGACGGTCGTCGAGCCATTGATCTTCAGCGTTTCGGCGCTGGCGAAGGCGGATGCGGCGAGCAGGGCGAGGAATGTCGAAGGAAATTTCATGGAGTTGTCAGTGAATATGCGCACTCACGCATACGCACCCCGCCAAATCTGGCAATCGTTTTCCACCTTTAATCCGGCAAGTCGTCCATGCGGAAGGTGCAGCAGCCGAAGTCGAGAGACATGCCCTGCTTTTGCAGGCGCTTCCGGAATGGCTTCGCGATGAAATATTCGCGGCGCTGCGCGACGGCGCGCACGTCCACGATGCCCGCGTGCTTGAGCACGCGCAGATGCTTCGAAGCGTTATATTGGGAAAGGCCGAGTTCGTCCGAGAGATCGTTCACGCAGCAGTCTTCGGCGAGCAGCCGCTTCACCAAGCGGAGACGGGTGCGGTCGGAAAGCGCCTTGAGGATGCTGGTACAGTCGGCAGTCGGCATGGGGAAATGAATGCCCCGAAAAAAGCAGGGATGCAATGCTTGACCTACATGCGCAGACACGCATACACCGCCGCGCGGATGAACCATCCCAAGAAGAAATCAACCCTCACACCGGGTCTCACGCACGACGATTCCGCGACATTTGCCGCGGAAGTTTCACACACGTCACTTCGCCGCCGTCTGTCCGTAACATTGGCCTGCGAGGTTTGCGCCGCAATCGAATCACCACCCACACACCAAACACCACCATGCTGAAAAACTCACTCACCCTGAGCCTCGCCCTCGCCGCCACCGCCGCATTTGCCGGAACGGCTGACCAGCCCAAGACCGAAGCGAAGGAAAAATCCATCCTCGATACGCTCTGGGACTACCCGACGCTCTATAAGAACAAGGACGCGTCCTTCCTGAACGAATTCCGCCTCGTCGGCCGCGCGCACTTCGACTATTACAATGAGAACGCGAACCTCGGCTCCGACCAGGACTGGGTCGTTCGCCGGCTGCGCATCGGCGCGAAGGCGACATTCTTCCACAAGCTGGAACTGCATGTGGAGACGGACCTGGCACCGCAGAATCTGGGCGGAGCGCTCTTCGTCGGCGACCCGACCTACCAGCGGATCACGGATGCAAATGTGTCGTGGAAATTCTCCGACGCCGCGAAGCTGACGATCGGCAAGCAGTCGGTGAAGTTCACGCTGGATGGCGGCACGTCGTCGAACGAACTCCTCACCATCGATCGCAGCAATCTCGCGAACAACCTGTGGTTCCCGACGGAATACATCAGCGGCGTGAGCCTGAGCGGGAAGCTCGGCAACTGGCAGTACAACACGGGCTTTTTCTCCGGCGGCTCGATCTACGCGGCGCAGAGCCAGTTTGCGAACAGCTCGAAGGAGTTTGGCAACTTCAATGGCGGCAATTTCTGGCTCGGCAGCGTCGGCTACGACTTCGCGAAAAGCCTCGGCGTGAAGAAGGCGCTGCTGCGCGCGGATTTCGTGTACAACGACCCGAGCACGCAGAGCAACGCGACGCGAAACTTCTCGCAGATCGCCTCGCTGAACTTCCAGTTCGACGCGAACAAGTGGGGATTCTCGAGCGACATCGCCGCCGGCAACGGCTCGCTCGGCCAGAGCGACGTCTTCGGCGCGACGGTGATGCCGTGGTTCAATATCACGGAAAAACTCCAGGTCGTCGGCCGCTACACCTACCTGACCAGCGATGATCCGGACGGGCTGCGCTTCAACCGCTACGAAAACACGCTGGCGGTGAACCTGAACAAGAACGGCACTTTCAGGACAAACCGGTTCGGTGCGGTGAGCACGCAGCGCGGCAACGAATACAACGAGGTCTATCTCGGCCTGAATTACTTCCTCTACGGCCACAAGCTGAAGCTCCAGACCGGCTACCAATACGCATGGATGCGCGACTCAGCCAGAAATGGCGGCAAGTACGACGGCTGGACGTGGACGACCGGCCTGCGCGTGAGCTGGTAATTTCAGTGTGCGGACATCGCACGGCCACCGTTCGATCCGGTGCCCGCCGAATTCCACCGGCACCAATTTTTCCTCCGCTGTTCCGAAGTTGAACCGCCAGCACGAAAGATTGCAGTGTTACGCGAATGTCCCCCAACTGACACACAATCGTAACATTCGCACTGCAACTTCCCACCCTTTCCACGACTGATGCCCTCTCACTACGAAGACTCGCTCCAGCACGACATTGATCGCATCAAGCACAAGGTCGCCGAGATGGCGCGCCTTGCGGAGTGTGCGCTGGAGGCGTGCATCAAGTCGCTCACCTCGCGCGACCGGCAGCTCGCGTATGCGGTGATTTTGCGGGACCGGCGGATTGATGAATTGGAGAAGGAACTGGACCGGCTCTGCCTCGAATTCCTCATCCGCCAGCAGCCCGTCGCGCGCAGCCTGCGCTTCTCCTACATCACGATCCGCGTGACGCTGGAACTTGAGCGCATCGGCGACTATGCGGAGAGCATCGCACGGCAGGTGCTGAAGCTCGCCAAGCTGAATGCGCACATCCCAATCGAGCGATTCCAGCAGATCGCCAGCCTGAGCATTCCGATGCTGCGCGACGCGGTGAAGGCATTCATCGCGGGCGACGAGGCGCTGGCCCGCGATGTCCTCGGCCGCGAGC
This sequence comes from Chthoniobacterales bacterium, assembly GCA_038238025.1. Classification (GTDB taxonomy): domain Bacteria; phylum Verrucomicrobiota; class Verrucomicrobiia; order Chthoniobacterales; family Chthoniobacteraceae; genus SXWH01. The sequence continues at coordinate 9,434 of JBBRYC010000122.1, read as the reverse complement.
ACGAGGTGGATGCGCTGCGCAATGTCATCAACAACGATCTTTTCAAGCTGCGTGCGGAAAATCTCATCCCGCTCGAGGCGCTCACGCCGCTGATGACCATCGCGCGCCGATTCGAGCGCGTGTCCGACCAGGCCACGAACATCTGCGAGGACGTGATCTACATGGTCACCGGCGAATACCCGCGCAGGCTCGACGCCGATACATGGCGCATGGTCTTCATTGATGAGCGCAACAGTTGCCGCAGCCAGATGGCCGAGGCCATCGCCACCGAGTTGAACCGCCCGCAGTTTGTCTTCGCCAGCGCCGGCCTCACGCCGACGCAGGTCGATCCGGGCACGATCGAATTTTTGCGCGGCAAAGGCGTGGACCTCTCGCACGCGCAGAGCCGCAGTGTCGCGCAGCTCCCAAATCTCGACGCCGCGCAGATCGTCGTGGCGCTCGCGCCCGCGGCGAAAAAGGCATTCCCGAAACCCACGAAAGCCGTGTGCCTTGACTGGAGCCTGCCCGATCCCTCGCTCGTCACCGGCACCGACGAGGAAAAGCGCGCGGCCTACGAGTCGGCCTACCAGTTTCTCCGCGAGCACATCACCGAACTCTGCGACGCCGTGCTCAGCGACAGCATCGGCTAGCACGCAAACTGCCCGCCAACATGCCGGCCTCTCCTCTTATTCTTATTCTTAATCCTATTCTTAATCCCCGCCGTGATCCCGCTGCGCGCTCCGCTTGCTGAGTAAGAATAAGAATAAGATTAAGAATAAGACGGAGCGCACAGACCCCGAAATTTCCCAAAAACAACACATCACAGAATGAAACGCATCAGCACACTCACACTCGCCACCTTCGCGGCGGCCGGAATTTTCCTCACCGGCTGCGACAAAAAATCCGGCGACGGCGGAAAAAAAACGACCGTCGCCAACATCGGCTCCGACACGATGGTGAACCTCGCCTCCGCGTGGGCCGACGCTTACGGCAAGGTGGACAAGACGGTCTCCGTCGAGGTCGGCGGCGGCGGCAGCGGCACGGGCGTCACCGCGCTCATCTCGGGCACTGCGCAGATTGCGAATTGCTCGCGCACTTTCGAGGAGAAGGAAATCGCCGACTTCAAGACGAAGCACCCCGGCAAGGAGCCGAAGGAAATCATGGTCGGCTACGACGCGATGAGCATCCTCGTCCACAAGGACAATCCGCTGAACGAAATCTCCATCGAGCAGCTCGGGGAAATTTACAAGGAGGGCGGCAGCATCACCAAGTGGAGCCAGCTCGGCATCGCGGCCCCCGCCGGCAAGGACGACATCGCGCGCATCTCGCGCCAGACGAACTCGGGCACCGTGCATTATTTCAAGGAGTTGGTCATCGGAAAGAAGAGCGAGTTCCGTCTCGGCGCAGTCGTCGCGAACGGCTCGAACGACGTCGCGAAAATCATCGGCCAGACGGTGAACGCGATCGGCTTCAGTGGCATGGCCTACGTCACGCCCGCGGTGAAAGTGCTCAAGGTTTCCAAGAAGGCAGGAGAGCCTGCGGTCGCGCCGAGCATCGAGACCACGCTGGACAAATCCTACCCGATCAGCCGCCCGCTCTTCATGTATTCCGCAGGCGAACCCGAGGGCGCGGCGAAGAAATACATTGATTGGATTTTGTCCGACGCCGGTCAGCAGATCGAAAAGGAAAACGGCTACGTGCCGCTCCCGAAAAAGTAGCGACAGGGGAAAATCACCACTTTCACACGGGTCGGGAGCCGTTCATGGCACCCGGCCCGCTTTTCCACAAAATGCAGTCACAACGCAGCAAGACCGGAATCCTCCTTGAGCGGGCCATCGAGCTGCTCATCCGTCTCTGCGGGATCAGCGCGATCCTGTTTGTGTTCGGCATTTTCTTTTTTGTCTTCCGCGAAGGTGCGCCATTTTTGTCGAAGCTGAATTTTGCGGAGTTCTTCGGCTCGATCAATTGGATCCCGGATTCGCAGACGCGCCCGCAGTACGGCGTGCTCGCGCTCATCGTTGGCACGTTCAGTGTCACCGGCCTCGCGATGCTCATCGCGGTGCCGTTCGGCATCGGCGCGGCGGTGTTTGTCTCGGAGTTTTGCACGGGCCGCGCGAAGGAAATACTGAAGGTAACCATCGAGCTGCTCGCTGCGATCCCGTCGGTCGTGTGGGGCTTCATCGGCATCGGCGTGCTCGCGCCGATGATGATCAAAACCTTCCACGCCAACAGCGGCGTGAGCCTTCTCAACGGCGCAATCCTCCTCGCGCTGATGAGCGTGCCCATCATGGTCAGCATCGGCGAGGACGCGCTGAAGGCCGTGCCCGACAGTTTCCGCGAAGCCGCGATCGCGCTCGGCGCCACGCGCTGGCAGATGGTCTGGCGCGTGCTCGTCCCCGCCGCGAAGAACGGCCTGCTCGCCGCCGTGCTGCTCGGCGTGGGCCGCGCCGTCGGCGAGACGATGGCGGTGCTCATGGCCACCGGGCAGAGCATCCGCATCCCGCACGCCTTCACCGATCCCGTCGCCACGCTCACCGCGACCATCGCCGCCGAACTCGGCGAATCGAACCGCGGCGGCGACCACTACCAGGTGCTTTTCCTCATCGGCATTTTGCTTTTCACGATCACCTTCATCGTGAACCTCGCCGCGGATCTCATCGTGAAGGGAGTGCGGAGAAAATGAACACGCCCGCCGAGATCAACAGCGCACCCAATTTTGGCGAGACGCAGTTCACGCGCAAAAAGCGGACGCAGGAGACCGTCGCGAAATGCTTCTTCGGCGGCATGGCGGCGCTGATGGTCATCCCGCTCATCCTCATCGTCGGCTACGTCGTCGTGCAGGGCTGGCACTCGCTGAGCTGGGATTTTCTCACGACAAATCCGACCCACGGCGGATCGAAGGGCGGCATCTGGTCCGTCATCGTCGGCACACTTTACATCGTCACATTTTCCCTCTGCATCAGCGCGCCCATCGGCGTGCTCGCGGCCGTGTATCTCAACGAATACGCGAAGGACAACTGGTTCAACCGCGTGGTGAATCTCGCCGTGGTGAACCTCGCCGGCGTGCCGAGCATCGTACACGGGCTCTTCGGCCTCGGCGCATTCGTGTATGCGGCAGGCATGGGCAAGAGCATCCTCTCCGCGTCGCTCACGCTCGCGATCATGACGCTGCCCGTCATCATCGCCTCGACGAAGGAGGCGCTCGCCGCCGTGCCGCGACAGTTCCGCGAGGCATGCTGGAATGTCGGCGCGACCCGCTGGCAGACGATCCGCCGCATCGTGCTGCCGAACTCGATCAGCGGCATCCTGACCGGCGTGATTTTGCAAGTGAGCCGCGCCGCCGGCGAGACCGCGCCGGTGATGATCACCGGCGTCGCAATTTTCAAGGGCATGGAGAGCACGGGCCTCTTCCTCTACGACCCGTTCCACGAGCAGTGCATGGCGCTCTCGATGCACCTCTATTTCATCGCCACGCAAGCCAGCAACACTGCGCCGTCGCTGCCCTTTGCCATCGCCACCGTGATGATCGCGCTCGTGCTCGTCGTGAACACGGCCGCCATCACCTTCCGCTCGTGGCTTCGCTCCCGCAAAAAATGGTGAAGCCCAAGGTCCAGATCGAAAATCTCCGGCTCAGCTACGGGCCGAAGGAAGTCATCCACGGCATTTCGTTCGACGTCGAGCCGAACGAAATCCTCGGCATCATCGGCCCCGCGCAGAGCGGCAAGACCTCGCTACTGCGCTGCATCAACCGCACGATCGAATTTACTGCGAACGCGCACCCGAGCGGCACGATCCGCGTGGACGGCGAGGACATTTCAAAGATGCGCAACGTCTATGAGCTGCGCCGCCGCGTCGGCATGGTCGCGCCGCTGCCCGTCGGCCTGCCGCTCTCGATCTACGACAACGTCGCCTTCGCCCCGCGCGCCGCCGGGATGAACCGCAAAAGCGAACTCGATACGCTCGTGGAAAAATGCCTCACGCAGGCCGCGCTGTGGGACGAGGTGAAGGACCGCCTCGACTCGCTCGGCACCAAGCTCTCCGGCGGCCAGCAGCAGCGCCTCACGATCGCGCGCGCGCTTTCGCACAGCCCCGAGATTCTGTGCCTCGACGAATTCAGCATCGCGATCGATCCGGTCACGACGATGCGGATCGAGGATGTGCTGAAAGTTTTGAAAAAGGAGATGACCATCATCCTCGTGACGAACCTCGTGCAGCAGGCCCGCCGCCTCGCCGCGCGCACGATGTTCCTCTGGAACGGCGAGATCATCGAACTCGGTCCGACCGAACAGCTCTTCGGCGAGAAGCCCAAGGACAAGCGAACCTACGATTACGTGCACGGGATTTTCGGATGAGCGACACACGTCTCAGCATCACAACGCGTGACCTGAAGCTCTGGTACGGAAAGTTCCAGGCACTCAAGGGCATCAACACGGACATCAAGCACGGGAAAATCACGTCGCTCATCGGGCCGAGCGGCTGCGGGAAGACGACGCTGCTGCGCTGCTTCAACCGCGTGAATGAGCGCTACGGCAACGTGACCACGACCGGCGAGATCAAGCTGCTCGGCAAAAATATCTACGATGAGGATGTGTCGCTCATCGAGCTGCGCAAGGCCATCGGCATGGTCTTCCAGCGTCCGAATCCGCTGCCGCTCTCCGTCTATGAAAATGTCGTCTTCGGCCTGCGCATCCACGCGGAGAAAAGGCTGACACGTGGCGATCTCGATGACGCGGTGGAAAAGGCGCTCACGGAAACCGGGCTGTGGAATGACTTGAAGGATCGCCTCGACGACCGCGCCATCGGCCTCCAGCTCGAGCAGCAGCAGAAGCTCTGCATCGCGCGCCTGCTCCCGCTGAAACCCGAGATCATCCTCATGGACGAGCCGTGCTCCGCGCTCGACGTGGACGGCACGCGGGCCATCGAGGAACTCATGTGGAGCCTCGCGGGCCGCTACACGATTGTCATCGTCACGCACAACATGGCGCAGGCACGCCGCGCGAGCAGCGAGACCATCTTCATGCTGATGGGCGAACTCATCGAGCACGCGCGCACCGAGGATCTTTTCCTCACGCCGCGCGACAGCCGCACCTCGGAATACATCGAGGGCCGCTACGGCTAGCCGTGACGCATTCGCCGAGATTTTCCACTGGCGCAGAGGGGACATGCGCAGTTCACTCCCGCGCCATGTCCAAAGTGCTCTGCATCCTTCTCGCCGCACTCACGCTGTTCAGCCCGCGGCTCTCACAGGCCGCCGGCCCGCAGGAACCGCGCGAGCCCGGCGAAACCATCATCGTCAGCGGCGGCCTGTCGCTTTTCATCTGGGAAAAGTACAAGGCGCAGCCGCATGACAAGTGGTGGCTGAATTTCATCCGCGCCGCGCAGCTCCGCATGGCGCAGATCCAGCAGATCAATCCGCAGCAGCCGATCACCTGGCTCGTGTACCGCCCCGCGTACGTCACGCGCGGACGGCAGGACGCGCAGGACTACATGGGCGCGATCAATGGCATCCGCGCCTCGCTCAATGTGAAGCTCATGTGGTTCGACACGACCTCGCAGCTCCTGAACTACATCAATGCCGGCCAGCCGCGCGACCGCGTGAAAATCAACGGCCTCGAGTACTTCGGCCACAGCAACAAGGCGTGCTTCCTCTTCGACTACTCGAACTACATAGACAGCGCGTCGAAGGTCTGGCTGCACGAGAATGACATGACGAAAATCCACCGCGGCATTTTCACGAAGGACGCGCTCGTGCGGAGCTGGGGCTGCCACACGGGCGAGAGCATGTCGTCGCGTTTCCGCTCCGCGACCGGCGTGCCGATGTGGGGCCTCACCGGCAAGAGCCAGTACCTGACCGACGAACTGCCCGTGCCCTCTACAGGCGCGGGCCACTGGACCCGCTGAGTGAAAATCCCCACGGTTGCCTCACGCAAAGATCGCAAAGGTCGCAAAGGTTTTTGAAAAATGTTCCTTTGCGTCCTTCGCGACCTTTGCGTGAGGCTGCTGCGACAAACTGCCAATCCCGCTTTCAACACGATCCGATGAAGCTCACCGATCTCCAGGCCATCTACGAAACGCCGTTCTTCGATCTCATCGGCCGCTCGCGGCAGGTGTATCTCGCGAATTGGAAAATGAACGAGGTGCAGCTCTGCACGCTGCTCTCGATCAAGACCGGCGGCTGCTCGGAGGACTGCGGGTATTGCGCACAGTCGTCGCGCTACAGCACGGGCGTCGAGCGCGAATCGCTGATGGCTCCCGCGGACATCGAGGCCGTCGCGATCCGCGCGAGGGAAAATGGCTCCACGCGCTTCTGCATGGGCGCGGCGTGGAAGGGTGTGCGCAGCGGCGACCCGCGTTTCGAGAGCGTGCTCGACAGCGTGCGGCGCGTCGCAAAGCTCGGCATGGAAGTGTGCGTCACGCTCGGACAGCTCGGGGAAAAGGAAGCCGTGCAGCTCAAGAACGCGGGCGTCACCGCCTACAACCACAACATTGACACCTCGCCGGAGCACTACCCGAGCATCGTCAGCACGCACACTTTTCAGGATCGCCTCGACACCATCGGCCATGTACAAAAATCCGGCATGAGCGTCTGCTGCGGCGGCATCATCGGCATGGGCGAGACGGAACTCGATCGCCTGAAGATGCTCGAAGTCCTCACGAACTTCGCGCCGCCGCCGGAGAGCGTGCCGATCAACTGCCTCATGCCCATGCCCGGCACGCCGCTCGAGGAGCAGGCGCCCGTGGACATCTTCCAACTCGTGCGCCTCATCGCCACCACGCGCATCGCGCTGCCGCGCGCCAAGGTGCGCCTCAGCGCGGGCCGCACGCGCCTCACCCGCGAGGGCCAGGCGCTGTGCTTCTTCGCCGGTGCAAATTCCATTTTCTACGGCGACAAACTCCTCACCGCCGCGAACCCCGGCGTGGACGCCGACCGCACGCTGCTCGACGATCTCGACCTCAAGCCTCAGCCCCCGCACACCGGCGAGCATCCCGCCGGCAGCGAGTGCGGCACCGCGATGGCGTGCCTGTCGTAGCGCCGTTCTCAAGAATTGCTCAGGACGACGGTGTGACGAAGCGGCGGCAATGTAGCGCCGACGACCCTCGGCATCGCACGATGCCACGACATGCACCTTGCCCGGCAGTCCACATTGCATTCGTGCATCGAACTTTCTCCGCACGCCTGCTGCCGACGAGTCGTCGGCGCTACATTGGCGCAGCCCGCATGAGCGCGACAACTCGCCTTCCCTTCGCGCCGCAGCTCGCGCAAACTGGCCGCGCGATGACCACCGCAAACAAGATCACCATCGGGCGGATCATGATGATCCCGTTCTTTGTGCTCATGGCGCTGTACTACGGGCGCAGCGTCTCACACGGGCATCCGCAGGAGTGGATGCGCTTCACCGCCATCGCTATTTTTGTCATCGCCGCGGCGAGCGACGGCATCGATGGCTACATCGCGCGCCGCTACAATCAGATGAGCAAGCTCGGCACCATCCTCGATCCGATCGCCGACAAGGGGCTGCTCCTCGCGGGCATCATCACGCTCAGCGTGAGCAACTGGCAGTACGAATTCCCGCTGTGGTTCCCGGTGCTCGTGATCGGACGCGACATTGCGCTCATCACTGGCGTCATCGCGGTTCACCTCATCAATGGTGACGCGCGCGTGCGGCCGAGCTGGCTGGGAAAGACCGCAACCGTCGCACAGATGTTCGCCATCGGCTGCGCGATGCTTTTCTCCGGCGCGGAATGGAAGGCGCGCATCGCCGGTCACGAGGTGGCGTTCCTCGACATGCCGGTCTTCGTCGCCGGATTCTTCACGCTCGTCTCCGGCCTGCTCTACATCCGAGACGGCATCCGCCAGCTCCATGCGAAAGGCCACGGCGAACCCCAGCCGCCGGGCAAGCTGCTGTAAAGGGAAGCAGCTCCTTCTCGTGCGCAGGTCTCATTTTCAGCAAACAATCCGCGTGACCGGCCTTCGGGCTGCGAATCCATGAATATGAAACTCACTGCCCTTGGCACCCTCCTCGTTGTCGCGATCCTCCAGCAGGGATGCATCGCCTACCGTGTCGCCACGGCCCCGATCAGGTACGCCGCGCACCGGGCGGCGATCGCGAGAGCCGAGAAACGGGGGGAGAAGCGGGCCGAAAAGAAAGCCGAGGCAAGAGCCGCCGCGCCCTCTCATATTGAGCGACCCGATATTGAGCCACCCGCAGCCCCGGTGGATGTCCCCGCAAATTAGAGCGGTTCACCGAAAAGCAGGGCCGTTTTTCAAGGAGGAGGGGCGCCCTCGCCCCGAGGGTCAACTTGGGGCGAGGGCGCCCCGGCTCCTTGTCCGCGCCCGGCAGGCTGCGGAATGCGGCAGGCGGACGGACGGGAAGCAGGATCAAACGCGGAATGGAGCGGAGCGACATGGCCTGCCGCGCAGCCCGCAGGGCAGCGCCGGAGGGCGCTGGCAAACGCGGAAACGCAGCGGGAGGCAAAGAATGCTTCTTCTCACATCGCTTTGCTTTTCCTCTGCGTCTCCGCGTCTCTGCGTTTCAAAATCCCTGCCATCGCGATGCAAAGATTTCCCCGCGGGCCGGGATTGCCCGTCGCACCTTTCACCGTTATCCCGACACCATGCGCACGTTCCTCCTCTCCCTCGCCCTCGCCGCCCTCCATGCTTCCGCCGCTCCCGCCGATGACACGGTGACAGGGCGACAAGGTGACAAGGGGAAGGAAGCGTCCGCTGCATCTGTCACCCCCTCACCCCCTCACGTTGTCACCCCCTCATCGCCCGCCGCCGCACAGCCGCCTGTCCCGAGCCGTGTCGAGGGGTTCGAGATCCGCGACGGCGACCGCGTGCTCTTCCTCGGCGACACGCTCCTCGAGCGCGAGGGCACCTACGGCTACCTGGAGACGCGGATGGCCGAGCAGTTCCCCGACCGCAAGTTCACCGTGCGCAATCTCGCCTTCAGCGCCGACACGCCGCTCGGCTGGTCGCGCGCGTCGTTCGACCCCGCGGCGAAGGGCTTCGAGCGGCTGAAGGAACAGCTCGCGCTCGTGAAGCCCACCGTCGTCTTCCTCGGCTACGGCATGGCCGCGAGCCTCCAGGAAATGACCGACCGCTCGCAGGACTGGACGCTGAACCGCGACCCCGCCCGCTACGGCGCCCCCGCCAGCAACGCTTCGCGTAGCGATGCGGGCTGGGAGCCGATGAGCGCCGCGCGTTTCAAAAAGGAACTCGCGCAGTGCATGGATGCGATCGAGGAGTCGGCGAAGGGGTCAGGATTCAGGGATCAGGAGTCAGGAAAAGATGTCGAGCCTGCGAGGAGCGCGGATCCCGCGGTGGAAAAGGGGAGCGCACGCGCCCCGCGTGCCGTTCCCGGCGCCCCGCCGGGAACATCGGACGTCGCAAGACCGCCACAGCAGGACACGCCCTCCGCAAAGGAACGCAAGCAGACGTCCGATGCATCCGG
>JBBRYC010000121.1:0-13944 GCA_038238025.1 Chthoniobacterales bacterium | reverse complement strand
TCCGGCAACTCGAACGTGCCCGACTGCTCGACCGGATTCTGCGTGGCGATCACGAGAAATGGCGTGGGCAGTTTCAGATTCTGTCCGCCGATGGTGACCTTGCGTTCCTGCATCGCCTCGAGCATCGCACCCTGCACCTTCGGCGCGGCGCGATTGATCTCATCGGCGAGCAGCAAGTTCGTAAAGACGGGCCCCTTGTGAATGCGGAAGTCGCCGCTCTTTTGGTCAATGATCTCCGAGCCGATGATGTCCGACGGCAGCATGTCCACGGTGAACTGCACGCGCTTGAAATCGAGGTTGATCGCCTTCGCGACGGCATTCACGAGCAGCGTCTTCGCGAGCCCCGGCAGCCCTTGCAGGAGCAGATGGCCGCCGGTCAGCAGCGCGATCATCACGCGCTCGACGACGACATCCTGCCCGACGACGATCTTCGCGACACGCTCGCGCACTCCGGCGACGAATTGCTGTGCTTTCTGCCCGCCCGCGGCGGCTGGTGGTTTGGTGGTGGTTTGCATGAAGTTGGGAAAGTAATCGGTAATCAGTTATCAGTGGTCAGTAGTCTGGATTCGATGACCTGTCCTCGGCCGGTGCGTCGGCGAGTGAGTCTTCGCGGAGAGTGTAGGAAGATGAGGAGAAGCTGTCGGCTTTGCGCATCATGGAGCCGAGCATGCGACCAATCTCCTCGCACTTGCCGAGCAGCAATTGCGCGTCGTCGCTGGCAAGGTAACCGCTATCTACAGCCTCAAAGACCCAATGTTGGGTTTCCATTTGCTCTCCATCAGCATCCGACAATTTGCTCATGAAGTGCTTTGGATAAAGCCGCTTTGCCCAAGCCTCGGCAATCTGGGCTCCGACAGAACGAGCAGCGCGCCGCATCTGATCGGTGAGTGAATACTTTTCCTCCGCCGGAAACTTCTTCGAGACTTGGAACACCAAACGCGAAAGTTCCCGCTGCCTCCGATAAACCTCCAAATCCTTGAAGTGCTTCACGTATTCAAGCTGCGTACTCATGTGGAAAAGAGGGCTTCTGATTACTGATTACTGATTACCGATTACTGCTCCCACCCTAGCACGCCGCACGCAGCCACTTCTCGACGAGGCCGCGGAGTTCGGTTTCGGACATCGTGCCGCCCTTTGCTCCGAAGCACGCGGTCTGCACGCGCTGGAGATCCTGCTGGAGTTCCTTCTGCTGCGGTTCGCGAAGATTCACGAGCGGGCTGGTGCCCATTCGGCGGAGCAGCGCGATCACTGCGAAGCCGTCCACTTCGCCGGGCATTTTGAAAACGTCGCGTGCGCGCAATGCGCGTTGCTTCGTGCTGCGTCCGCGTGTCGCGGCGACGATGATCAGGATGATGACGAGCAGCACACCTGCGCCGCCGGCTGCGAGCTGCCACGGCGGGATGCCTGGCGCTGCCTTTGCGATCATCGTGGCGATCGTCTGCGTGCGTCCGATTTTCACGGATGGCTGATCGAGCGTGATCTTATCCATGTCCTTGTAGGTCTTCGAGACGACGGTCACGTCCTTCGATTTCGCGGACGGAAGCGGCACGAGCGTCGGCGTGTCCGCGGCGCGAATCGGATCGCCGTCGAGCGCGAGCGTCCAGATTCGCTCGGTGCGCGGTGCGACGGCATCGCCCCATGTGTTGAGTTCCTTCACCTGCAGGCCCTCGTGCGGGCTGATGCTGCGGATCGCGACGACCTTCTTCATCGCATCAAGGTCGAGCAGTTGATCGAGTTCCGGCACGAGGCCGCTCGCGGTGGCTGTGATTTCGAGCGCGAGCGCGCCGTTGATCTGGAATTGCCGCGTGTCGAGCACCTGCGTGATTTCGATCTTCTGCGCCGGACGCGCAGGCGCAGCGGCGGCGACTTTGATCACTGTCTCCGCCGACTCCGCGGGGATCGTCACGGGGCCGGTGAGGTCCATGAATTTCAGTTCCATCCCGACCGGCGGGATTTTGTCCACGCTCGCGTCCTTTGCGTGGACGAGGAGGTAGGCGAGCACCGTTTCCTCCCAGCCGGGCTTCGCACTCGGGCGCGGCTTCACGTCGGGCGTCGTGAAGGTGAACGACTTGATCTCGAAGAACGGCGACAGCGCCTCGGTGAGGCTCAGTTCCAGTTCGTCGCGAGGCGACTGCGCTTCGCGCATTTTTTTTGCGAGCGGCGACGCCATCTTTTTCCGGCCCTTGCCGGCGCCTGCGCCCGGAACGGTGCCGGGGTCGTTGCTGACGTATTGCCCGAATTGCGCGACGCGGCCCATCGCCTCCGTGTGGATGATGCTGACGATGATTCCAAATTCCTGATCGCGCCCCACAGTGTTCGGCCCGTCCACGCGCGTCTGCAGCCGGATCTCGCTCAGCAATTCGTCGAAGTATGCGACCTTCTTTTCCGCGCCGAGGGTGAAAGGATCGTCCTTCGTGATCACGAGCGCGCTCGCGAGGTAGCGGTATTTCAGATCCTCGTGCAGCGGATTGTTTTCGTCCGCGAGGCGCGCGTTCACGATCTTCGCAAACATCCCAATGTGCGCCTTCCCCGCCTTGCCCTGCAGCGCGAGCATCTGCTCGCGGATCTTCGTGAGCGCCGCGCGGTTCATTGCCTTCGAGAGATTGATCTGTCCGCCGGAGCCGATGCCGAGCAGCCCGTGGAACCACGCGACGTACGGCTCGATCGAATAGTCCGCGGGCGCGAGCTTCCCCACCTGCTTCGCGTATGCCGCGGTGCCGCGCAGGAAATAATCCTGCGCCTTCAAATTCTTTTCCTTGTAGCCGAGCATTCGCTTGCGCGCGTCGCCGCTCACGAGTTCCTGGAAATACTCGAAGTCGCCCCAGTCCATGAGCAGCGAGCCGCCAAGCGTGAGCGCATGCGAGCCGTCGGGATGGCCCGCGACCCAGCCATCAATCATGTGCAACGCGCCCGCGTAACCGGCGCGCACCATCTCCAGCGTCGCCGACTCGTCGCGATGCGTGAGACCGGCCTTTTGCACGTCCATCTTGCGCCAGCGTTCGCTGAGGTTCGCGTTCATGCGCGCGAGGATGAGGAGGAATAGCTGCTCATCCATTTTTTCGAGCGGGCCAAAGACGCTCTCGATGTGGCTCGCGCGATACGCCTCAGCGTTGCTGTAGGCGAGGTCGAATGCGGCGACGACTTTGAAGTAGTCCTTGGGCGCAATGCCCGCCTGCCGGAAAAGATCCATCATGCGCGCGAGGCTCTCGATGTTTTTCTCCATCATGATCGGCGTGACGGGAATGCGCGCATCGTCGCCGAGCGAATATTTCTTCCGCAGCGCCTCGGGGATTTGCGGGTTGTGCGTCTTCGCCCACACGCTCAGGAAATCCTCTGCGAGCGCGACGCCCGCCTCGGGATTGCGCTTCCCGATCTCAGCGATGCGATCCGCCGCCTGATCAAAGTTCGCACCCGCGAGGATGATTTTCGAAACGCCGGCGTCGAGCCGCTCGCGGACGCCGGGCGCGAGCACCGCGGCCCATTTTCCCGACGGCGCGGTCGGCAGCAGCTCCTCAGGCAGCACGTATTTTCCCTTGTCCGGCGCGGTGGTGCGCAGCGTGAATGTGTTCTCCGCCTCGGTGATCCAAAACTCCGCCATCATCTGCGCGAGCTGGATCCACGGCTGCGTTCCGAGGTTCACGTTTTCCGCGAGGAGATTCACGATGGCCGCCTGCGTCTTGAGATTGTCCGTGCGCACGGTCACGTCGCCGCGGATTTCCCGTTCGAGCTTGCGCCCGAGCCCGCTCACGAGGCGGATCGCGGTGTCGGGATCCTTCTTCACCATGTCGGTAAAAATGGGTGCAAGCGAGGTCTGCGGGATCTGCGTGATCACCCGTGCCAGCGCGACGCCGGCCTTTTCCTTCTCCCATTCGCTGAGCTTCGAGATCGTGAGGATGCGCAGGTTGTCATCCCACACTTTCTGCACCTGCTCGCGCTGCGCCGCCTCGCTCTCGCGCTGCGAGGTGAGGAATGCGGTGAGTTCGTTGCGCACTCCCTCGTCCGTGATTTTTTCCACCTGCGCGAGCGGCGGGAGGAATGTGCGCGCGAGATCCTTGAAGCCGCCCGCGATCAGCACGCGGCCGGCGAGCAGGCGCTTCGCCGCGTCCGCCCCGCCGAGTTTGCCGGTGCCTTTTCGCAGGCGATCGGAGAGCCAGTATGTTTCATTTGCCGGCACGCTGAGGCCGAGGAGTTGTCCGACCTTGCGGAGATCGTCGCCCGTGAATTCCCCCGGCACCGCGTCCGCGAGGCCAAGCACGTCGTCGAGGCGCATGTTGGGCTTCGACTTCTCGGTGAGGTCGGCGAGCATCTTGCCGAAAATCTTGCGCGCGAATTCCGGCGGCATCTGCGCCAGTTCTTCGCGGATTTTTTTCCAGTCGCCCACGCGGAATTCCGCGGTGAAGCGTTCCGTCACCGTCATCGTGGAGGCATCCGACGTCCCATTTTTCTCGATGATACGGAAGATCTCGGTCAGCTCGCGGGTGAACTTGTGCGTGAGAATCTGCTCGAGCTGTTTGATCCACTTCGGATCCGGCGGCGGTGGCGCGGGCGGCGTCACCGGCTCGACGGCTGCCGGTGCGGGAAGCGCTGGTGTCGTCGGTGCAGGCGTCTGCTGCGCTTGCGCCGTGGAGAAAAATGAAAGGACGCAGGCGGCAGCGGCCAGGCGTGAAGGAAGGCGATGGGGCGACAGTTTCATAGGCACTCGAAATTTGGGTTACTTCTGTCCGGCGGATGGCGCTGGCTGAATGCCAATCTCGCCTCCGCCCGGAATGGCGGAATAGATCACCACGCCGTCCCGCACGGCAACGCTGGCCTTGTTCGCTCCCTGCGTGACGACGCAGTTCACCCAGCTCGCCGGAACCTTTGTGGAAAGCGTAAGTGGCAAATCATACAGCGCAGGATCGGCCTTGCAGGACAGATTGAGGCGGATGCTGTCCTTGTCCGCGTGCAGCACTTTGATTTCCGCACTTTGTCGCTCGGTCACGTATTGGTGCCACGACACCGTGTCAGTCACCCACACCTGATCACGCGTAGCTTCCAGCTTATCGAGCAGGGCGGTGAACCAATCCACCGGAGTCACGAGCCAGTCGCCACCGACTCCGTGAAAATCAGCATGTCCCATCTCGCCCTTGGCCAGCGCGGTATCCACGGCGGCGACCAGTTCATTGGCCGACTTGTAATGCATGGGCGGCCCCCAGAAAGGCGGACGATCGCACAGATGATATTTCATCAGCGCCGCATCCAACTGTTCCTTCGTCACCGTCCACGGGACTCCGCCCGGCTTTCCAAAGCCGAGGAGGCGGGGCTGCTTCCGCTCGGGATTCAGCTTGTGGAGCACCTCATTGCCTTTCGCCAATTCCTCGTCGAGCACCCCGGGCGTGGTCGCGCCCTTGTGGGTGAAGGTGTGATTTGCCACGACGACATACGGGCTCTTGGCCGCTTCCTCCCACTTCGTCTTCGTATTCGCCCACACGCCATTGCCGGTGACGAGATAGAATGTCCCGGCAATCTTCCGCTTAATTAGTTCAGGGACGGCATTCTTGAGCTGGCTCGGAGCGCTGTCGTCGAACGCCAGCATGAAGACCGCCTTCTTGCCATCCTTCCATTTCAGAACCTGCGCGATGTTATCGGCATTTACATTGGCGTCAGCGGCAGCAGAGCCAAGTCCCGCAGGCAATCCGAGTGCTAGAGCGGCTAAGACCGAAGTAATGGCGGCTTTGCGGCTTGAGATGGAAGTTATAAGTGTTTTCAAAAGAGCGGGAATTGACGGTTTGGAGTGACACCGAACTGCAGTTACATGCAGGCATTAGGAACCATTGGTCTGCAGCTTCTGGAATTCCTGAAAGGCCGCGCGCCCGTCCTGCTTCGGGCCGGGCTTGGGGCCGGGGCCGGGGCCTCCGAGCGCGGCTGCGGCGGCCTTGCCTTTGTCCGTTGGCGTGCCCGGGCCCTCGTGTTTCAGTTTCAGCGCGGCTTCGAGGTTCTGCAATTTTGCTGCATTGATTCCTGCGACGCCCTGCACTGCCTGAACTGCCGCGACCGGCGGCGGTGGCACATGCTGAATCGGCGGGATCACCACATGACCTTCCGCTTTCACACCGTTGATTGTGTCCACACCGTCCACCTTGTTCACGCCCTTCGCGGTGGTTCCTGCAACGGGCGGCGGCGGCACAGGCTGCACCGGCGGGATCACTGCATGGCCGTCGGCTTTCACGCCGTTGATCGTATCCACGCCATCCACTTGGTTCACGCCCTTCGCGGTGGTTCCCGCGACGGGTGGCGGCGGCACAGGCTGCACCGGCGGAATCACCGCATGGCCGTCAGCTTTCACACCGTTGATCGTGTCTACACCGTCCACTTTGTTCACACCCTTCGCGGTGGTTCCTGCAACGGGTGGCGGCGGCACGGGCTGCACAGGTGGGATCACCGCATGGCCGTCGGCTTTCACGCCTTCAATTTTGTTCACGTCCTTCGCCGTGTTCACCGTGCCGGTCTCGATATTCTTCACCTGCTCGACGGCGTCCTGCTTCACGCCTTTCACGCCTTCGATTCCCGCAGGCGGACGTTTTTCCTGCGCGACGACGATGCCGCCGAGACAGAGCAGCGATGGAATCGCCCAGAGTGTGTTTCGCTTTTTCATGGTGTTTTCCTTTGCATAGTTTTCTCAAATTCCGCCTCCACGCGCCGCTCGTATTGCGCGAGCGCGGCGGTGTCCTGATGCTCCGCGAGGTAGCGGAAAATCTGCCGCGTCCGCTCGGCGTAGGGCCGCCATTCCTCCTCGGGTGCGCCGTTCGTTTTCAGCAGATAAGTCGCGTAGTAGTGCGCCTTTCCGAGCATCTCGCGGACGGCGCGCGTGACCTTCGCATCGTCGCCATGCACCTGCGCCGCCTCCTGCAGCAGTGCGGTGAGGTCTTCGATGGCACCGACGATGTCGAGCATCTCCAGCCGCGCCTTCGCCTTCGCGAGACGGATCTGATGCCGCACGAGCGGCTTTTCCACCGCGGGCAATTCGGCCGCGACCTTGTCGTATTCCTCGATGATCGTCTCCCAGTCCGGCTCCTTCGCGGTTTCGAGCGCGCGGATTTTTGCGACATGCACGCGCGCCTTTTCACGGGCGATCTGATTTTGCCCGTCGTTGAAATGGTAGTACACGACGGCCACCGGAAAGAGCAGCCAGAGCAGCGTGAAAAACTTCCTCATCGCGCGGACAGGACTCCTTCCTTCGTGCGCGCACCTTTCACGTCCTTGCGTCCGGCGACTTTCCAATCGCTGCCAAAATATTCCAGCGCGACCGGGATCAGCGCGAGCAACGCCGCGCCGACGGCCATCGCGAGCACGGCGAGTTCTTCCAAGCTCAGGCCTCGGCGCGGCGGCGGCACAGTCACCACGAGATCGCCGAGCGCCGTGGTCGGCAGGTGCTTTTCATTCACGTCGAAATACGTGCCCCGCAGCGCGGACGCCACGGTCTGCAGCGTGTCGGGTTCCTGCCGCGACTGATGCCCGTCAATGAATGTCCCCTTGTGCGGATTCCCGATGCCGAGGACGAAAACTTCCTTCACCGATTTCGGCCGCGGCGTGATCGGCACGATGGGCACCGAGTCGCCATCCGTGCAAATCACGAGTCGCGTGCTGCCCTCCGGAAAATCATTCACCAGCTTCACCGCCGCATTGATCGCCTGCCCGAGATCCGTCTGGCCGAGCGGCATCGCGTAGGTCACCGGCAGTCCGTTCAGGACATTGCGCACGAGTTCCGGATCGCGCGCCTCCATCACCACCGGCATCGAGTCCGTGTAAAACGCGATTACGCCAAACCGCAGATTCCCGCTCACGCGCTGGAGGATGCCCTCGACGACATCGCGCATCCGGTCCTGCCGCGACAATTTCCCGTCCGGCCCCGCGTCCGTGAGATACATGCTCGGCGAAAGGTCCGCGACAAAGACGACGCGCGTCGCCTCCTTGCTCCCGCCATGCGTGCCGCCTTCCGCTGGCGAAAATTTCAGCATGAGCAATGTCGCGAGTCCCCATGTGAAAGCCGCGAGTGAAAGCGAACGCAGAACCGGCACCACGCGCGTCCACGGATGCGGCGCACCCGCCGGCCCAAATGCCAGCCGTCCGACCGCACGGATGCGGCGCACATGCAGCCATTCGGCGAGCGACGCGAGGAGCAGGACGGCGAGGGCGGAGACGAGCGGAATCAATGGGCGAGGAATGCGAACCGTTGCGCGCTATTGCAAGAGCCGCACAACGGAAAAAGTGCAGCCTTCAAAGTGCATGGGATGAGGATGGCAACGAATCACCCCTGCTACACCCGCGAACCCCGGGCATATTTGCGCAAACTCTGATGAAACTTCCCGCACACTCACACGAGGCTGCCGATCCGGACAAGATGCAGCGCAGGCTCGCCGCTCGCGCGAGACAGCGCCACGTCCGCTTCGAATTCCGCGACCCAGTCATTCGCCTCGCCGGGATCGATCAGCATCTGCTGGATTCGCCAGCGGTTCTTGTCTTCTGAGATCGTGACGTACGTGTGCCGGCTGTTCCGCGCTTCCGGATCGAGGCGGATTCGTGAGTGAGTCGCCGAATGAGCAGCGAGCGCCTGCCGCAGCCGCCCGGCAGTCCACGGCCCGCCGTCGGCATTCTCGGATGATGGGATCAAAGTGAGCGCCTCGTCGAAATCTCCGCGGATCATTTCGCTCAGGAACGCGAAGATGCGATTGCGAATCGCCGCTGCGAATTTTTTCGCATCGCGCGTGATGTCGCGCAGCGCCTCCTCGCTGCCGGGCGGGCGCACTTCGGGCTGCTCGTCGCGCGGCATCCACTCGGGGTCGCACATGCGCTCCCATTCATCGAGCAGGCTGGAGTCCACCTGACGCAGCATCGTGCCGAGATAGGTTTCCATCTCGCGCACCGTGTCATTTTTTGCGGAGTCGGGGACGCCTTGCGTGAGCGTCTTGTGGACGCTGGAAAGATGCCGCAGCAGCACGCCCTCGGAGCGCTGCAAGTCGTACACTTTCACGTAGTCGGAAAATGAGCGGAACTCCTCGAACATCTCCCGCGCAATCGTCTTCGGCCGGATGTTCTCCGTGCCGACCCACGGATGGCGCGCGGCAAAATCATTAAACGACGAGTAGATGAAGTCGCGGTTCGGCTTCGGGTGTTCGAGCTTTTCGAGTTCCTCCATCCGCGCGTTGTAGTCGAGGCCCTCCATCTTCATCTGCGCGACGGCCTGTCCCTTCAGCTTGTCGAGCTGCCTGCGGAGGATGATGTCCGGATCTTCGAGGATGGATTCCACGAGCGTGAGCAGGATGAGCGCGTAGTCCGGCGCGTTCGGGTCCACGAGCGGGATCGTGTCGTGCAGGAAAAGTGACAGCGTCTGCGTCATCGAGAAATCATCCTGAAGCTCGACATTCACGCGCAGCTTCGCGCCCTCCGCGGTGCGCGGGATGAACTCGATGATCCGCTTTTCCACGAGCGAGCGGAAGAGCTGCCACGCGCGCTTCGTGTGATCCTTTTTCGCGCGTGCGGATTCGTGCGAGCGCGCGATCAGTTCACGCATCGCTTCGCAGCCGTCGGTGCGTCGGCTCAACACATTCAGAAGCATCGCGTGCGTCACTTGAAACTGGCTGGCCAGCGCCTCCGGCGGCGCGCTCACGAGGCGCGTGAAAGTCTGCCGATCCCAGTTCACAAAGTTCCTCTCCGGCGGCTTGCGCTTCACGAACTTCTTCCCGCCATCGGATTTCTTCTGCTCCAGCAGCAGGTTTTCGATCACATGCTCCGGCGCCTGCACGATCACCCAGCCGCGGTCGTCGAATCCCTTGCGCCCCGCGCGTCCGCCGATCTGGTGAAAGTCGCGCGCGCTGAGGATCGCTGTTTTCTTCCCGTCGTATTTGCACAACTGAGTGAAGAGCACCGTGCGGATCGGCACATTGATCCCCACGCCGAGAGTGTCCGTGCCGCAGATGACCTTCAGCAGCCCGCGCTGCGCGAGCTGCTCGGTGAGCACGCGGTACTTCGGCAGCAGCCCGGCGTGATGCAGCCCGATTCCGTGGCGCAGGAACTTCTTGATCTCCGCGCCGTACGGGCTGGAAAAGCGGAAGCCCTCCAGCGCATTCGCGAGCGCCGCCTTCTCGTCGCGCGAGCACACATTGATGCTCGTGAAATCCTGCGCGCTCTGCGCCGCCTCCATCTGCGTGAAATGCACGGCATACACCGGCGCCTTTCCGTCCGCCAGGATGCCTTCGAGCGTCCGCGGCAGCGGCGTCTCGGCGTACGAATATTCCAGCGGCACCGGGCGATCCTTCGACGCAACCGTCACCG
This sequence comes from Chthoniobacterales bacterium, assembly GCA_038238025.1. Taxonomy (GTDB): domain Bacteria; phylum Verrucomicrobiota; class Verrucomicrobiia; order Chthoniobacterales; family Chthoniobacteraceae; genus SXWH01. The sequence continues at coordinate 3,633 of JBBRYC010000121.1, read as the reverse complement.
TCTCGCGCCCGTTCAGCCGCGTAAGTTCCTTCTCAAAAAAGCCCGTCTCACCGAGCGTCGCGGACATCAGGAGAAACCGCGCGCGCGGCAAAGTGAGCAGCGGCACCTGCCACGCCACACCGCGGTCGCGGTCGGAGTAGTAGTGGAATTCGTCCATCACCACGTCGTCAATTATCGCATCCGCCCCGTCGCGCAGCGCGATGTTCGCGAGGATCTCCGCGGTGCAGCAGAGGATCGGCGCATCGCGGTTCACCGACGCATCGCCTGTGCTGAGGCCGACATTTTTCGGGCCGAATTCCCGGCAGAGCGCCAGCCACTTTTCATTCACGAGCGCCTTCACCGGGCAGGTGTAAACAGAGCGCCTGCCCTGCGCGACGGACTTGAAATGCAGCGCCGTGGCCACAAGCGATTTCCCCGATCCCGTCGGCGTGTTGAGGATCACATTGCGCTCGTCGAACAGTTCCAGAATCGCATTTTCCTGCGCGGGATAGAGCTGGAGCCGCGCGGCTGCGACATAGTCGAGAAAGCGATCGAGGAGAACCGCACTCGGCGTCTCACGATCCTGCGGCAGCCATTGGTGGAGGTTTGAAGGCACGATGACCGGGTGTATGCGTGAAATCCGCGTCTGCCGAATATTTATCCCGCACGAAAGCAGGAAGCCGCGCACGACGCCACGACAGCCGCTGTGGATTTTAGGGCAATCGCATCAAGATGGTCAGCCCGAGATGGAGAACCTCGGAACATGGAGCGAGACGCCTGCGGCGGGCGCAACGTCTAACATCGAACTTCTAACTTCTAACGCCTAATGACGCGCAGTCTGATGCCGCCTGCTGAACCTTAAAAGTTTGGTGTTAGGCGTTAGATGTTAGACGTTGAGCCCCGCGCAGCGGCCTTCCGCCTGCGATCCTGGCTTCGCAATTTCTTGATGCGATTGCCCTGCTCCGGACTCCGTCCCCGCGAAATCCCCCGCTATTCCTTCACGCGGATATTCCTGATCTGGATCGCACCAAACTCCGCGCGCAGCATGAACCGGCTCGCGGCAGAAGACGCCTTCGACGTGCGGATCACCTGCCCATTGATGCGGTGCTCCACCTTGTCGCCCTGCACGATGATTTCCAGCGTCTGCCATTCGCCTTCCTTCACGTCCTTGGTCTCCTTCCCGCCGGGCACCACATCGAACTTCGTGCCGCGCAGGAAAAAGTCATTGTTGCACTTCGACCCCGGATTGAACTCCAGCTTGATGTGCACGTCCTTGGCGAATTCCTTCACCGTCTCGATGTAGAGGTTTCCCTTCACCGCCGGGTCATAGGTCAGCGTGCCATCCGCCACCTTGAAACGCCCGCCGAATGCCTCCGTCTTGCCATCGAGCGGCTCCGCAGTCGCAGTCTTCGCCGTCTGCCAGCCATCCAGATTTTTGCCATTGAAAAGCGGCACAAAGCCGGGCTCGGCAGCAGGCTCGGCACCGGACGAACGCGGCATCGGCAGCAGGAGGGCGAGCACAGAGAGGAGGACGGCAATGGAGGAGATTCGCATCGTGGCATCTCAACCCGAAAATCGGATCCGGACGAGACCATTTTTTCGGGAAGATCACTGTCACTCTCTTCATGGCAAACGAATGAAACGCACCATCCCGCCTGAAAACGAAACGGGGCGGACTTTCGCCCGCCCCGCTTCTGAATGTTGCCGTGTGCCGTGTGCCCGGCTGCGGCGGTTTCCGCGCCGGAACTATGCCTCGACGTCCACGCCCATCTGGCGCGCGGTGCCGGCGATGATCTTCATCGCGGCTGGCATGTTGCGGGCGTTCAGGTCGGGCATCTTGCGCTTTGCGATTTCCTCGACCTGCTTCTTCGTGAGCTTGCCGACCTTGACCTTGTTCGGCTCTTTCGATCCGCTGGCGAGATTGAGCGCCTTTTTGATCATCGAGCTGGCCGGCGGCTGCTTCGTGATGAAGGTGAAGCTCTTGTCCTTGTAAACGGTGATGACGACCGGAAGGATGTCGCCCGACTGCTTTGCCGTGCGTGCGTTGAACTCCTTGCAGAAGGCCATGATGTTCACGCCTTGCTGGCCGAGCGCGGGGCCGACCGGCGGTGCGGGGTTGGCCGCACCGGCTGGGATCTGGAGTTTGATGGAACCGACGATTTCTTTTGCCATGGTGAGTGTGTGTTTTGGTGGGCGAAGAGAGGCTTCAGCGCCCGGTTTTTGGGATCAGTGCGTAGGAGAAAATTATGCGTTGCGTTCGACCTGCCAGTATTCGAGATCCACGGGAGTCTCGCGTCCGAAGATGCTCACGCTCACCCGCAGCTTGCCGCGCTCGGGATCGATTTCCTCGACGACGCCGGTCTGGTTCTGGAACGGACCGTCCGCGACCTTCACGATCTCGCCGACCGTGAACTCGACTTTCGGGCGCGCCTTTTCCTCGCTGGCGCGGACCTGTGCGAGCATGGCGTCCACTTCCTTTTGCATCATCGGGATCGGGCGATCCTTCGTGCCGGCAAAGCCGAGCACCCCGGTGGTTTCCTTGATGAAATACCACGTCTTGTCCACGAGTTGCTTGTTCTCGTCGATCAGCCACATGTTCATGACGATGTAGCCGGGGAAAAATTTGCGCGTCGTCTCGGTCTTCTTGCCGCGCTTCACCTCGGAGACGCGCTCCGTGGGCAATAGGACCTCATACACGTAGTCCGCCATCTCCTCGGTCTTCACGCGCTTCACGAGGTTGTCGTGCACTTTCCGTTCCTGTCCGGAAAGAACATGCACCACAAACCATTGCTTTCGTTTTTGTTCTTCGGTCATGGGTAAAATCTTAGAAAAGCATGCGACTGACCTGCATGAGCGCAAAGTCGAACACGGTGACGAATGCAGCGAGCAGCAGCATCGCGATGATCACGACGATGGTGGAATCAATGAGTTCCTTGTACTTGGCACCGAAGGCTTTTTCCTTCGGATCCCAAGGCCACGTCGCCTTTTGAAGCTCGGTCTTAACCTCGCGGATGAAATTGGTTGTCTTTGCGAACATGGGCTTTTGGCTGTCTGGGTGGCACGGCGGGAGGGACTCGAACCCCCAACAGGCGGTTTTGGAGACCGCTACTCTACCAATTGAGTTACCGCCGTATCTCTAGCCGAAAGCGCGAGGTGGAGGGAATCTCCACCCCGCGCGTGAATCGGCAAATGGGTTTCGTTAGGCGACGATGTCGGTGACGCGGCCTGCGCCGACGGTCTTGCCGCCTTCGCGGATGGCGAAGCGCATCGTCTTCTCCATCGCCACGGGGCAACTGAGTTCAACTTCGATGCTCACGTTGTCGCCGGGCATGACCATTTCGACACCGGCGGGCAGCGTGACCGAGCCGGTCACGTCCGTGGTGCGGAAATAAAATTGCGGGCGGTAATTCGAGAAGAACGGCGTGTGACGGCCGCCCTCGTCTTTCGAGAGGACGTAGATCTCGGCCTTGAACTTCTTGTGCGGCTTCACCGAACCGGGCTTGGCGAGCACCTGACCGCGCTCGACATCGGTCTTTTTGATGCCGCGGAGCAGCACGCCGACGTTGTCGCCCGCGATGCCCTCGTCCAGCGTCTTCTGGAACTGCTCGATGCCCGTGATCGTCGAAACCTTGGTGTCGCCGAAGCCGACGATCT
>JBBRYC010000120.1:0-14013 GCA_038238025.1 Chthoniobacterales bacterium | reverse complement strand
CCATCACCTCTTACCTCGGAAGCTACAACGCGCGCCCAACCCCGTTTGTCTGGACGGCCACTGCCTCCGACATCCTCGCCAAGGTCAAACGCGCTCGTCGAAAGCTCCATACACCGCGCTAAATGCGACGCACTACACTAGGACAGTTGGAATGTCGGTGCCCTTGCCGGTCGTGACGTCCCATACCTGCGCGATACAATCCCATGATGCAGTGACCACGCGCGATCCGTCGTGGCTGAACTGCGCGCTCTGAATGGCAGCATTCCCCGTGAGGACGGCGGTGACTTTGCCCGTCATGGCATCCCACACCCGCGCGGTACTTTTGCCGGAGCCATCGCCGGAGGCCGTGAAGATGTGTCTGGCATCCGGGCTGAACTGGACGTTCCCCACGGTGTTGTTATGCCCCGCGAGGATTACGAGGCTCATCCCGGTCGAGATATCCCAGACCTGCGCGGTGCTGTCACTTGAACCGGTCACGATGAGCGTGCCCTTCGGGCTGAACTGCGCGGATTCGACACGATCCTGATGCCCCTCGAGGACGGCGATGGCTTTGCCGGTCGCGGCGTCCCACAGACGCGCGGTCTTGTCGTCGGAGACGGTGGCGATGCGCGTGCCGTCTGGGCTGAAATATGCATCCGTCACTGGTTTCTCATGCCCGGTGAGAGTGACGAGAGTCTGGCCGGTGGCGGAATCCCATATCTGCGCTGAATTGTCGCCTGACACTGCGACGACCCGCGTGCCGTCCGCGCTGAAGCGTGCGTTCTGCACGTCCTCCTTCCATCCCGAGAGAACGACGAAGCTCTTTCCTGTCGAGACATCCCAGACCCGCCAGACCCGCGTGGTACCGTCCGATCCTGCGGTGATGACGCGTGTGCCGTCCAGGCTGAACTGCGCGGTGTAGCCGAAATTGAATACCCAATGCCCGTCGAGAATCGCAAGCGGAGGCAGATTCCATGCGTTCAAGGCGGCGACTGCCTTTTCGGCGGCGAGAGTGGAGCGCGGTTCATATTCGCAAGCGCGCGCAAGATTGGCAAATGCTTCGCGCCGCTTCCCGGCCTGGAGGAGTTCCTCCGCAACGAGCCGATCGGATCGGGCGGCCTCCTCAAGCTGTGCCTTGGCGGCTGCCTCTGCGTTTACTGCACGGTTCTTTTCTTCATCAGCACGCTTCTTCTGCCCCTCCACTTCTAGCAGGCGCGACTTCGCGAGCGTTTCCGCTCCTGTTGCCCGCGCAGTTTGCAAGGTCGCTTGCTCAAACTGTGCCTTTGCGAAGAGTTCAGCCCGCCCGGCCCGCAACGCCTGCCAAGTGCTCACGGCGATGCCCGCCACCAACGACAACACGATGGCTGCCGAGGCGGCGAAGGCGAGGCGGTTGCGGCGGACGAATTTGCGGAAGCGGTAGAGCGCGCTCGGCGGACCGGCTTCGACGGGCTCGTTGCCGAGGTGCCGTTGCAAGTCCTGCGCGAGCGCGGCGGCGCTCTCGTAGCGGCGCTCGCGTTCCTTTTCCAAGGCCTTGAGCGTTATCCAGTCCAGGTCGCCTCGTAGGGTGCGGTTGAGCTTCGAAGGCTCGGTGGCGCGGGCGGTGGAGGTCGCCCGCGTGACGTCTCCGGCGGTGGACACGATGCGACTGCTCGGGCGCGCGGGTTCGCTCTCGCGGATCATCCGCAGCACCTCGTGCAGCGCGGCTTGGCGCAGCGCCTCGCGCGGCAGTGGAGTGTCGCCGGTGAGCAACTCGTAGAGGATCACTCCCAGCGTGTAGATGTCGCTCCGCGTGTCCATGTCCCCAGTGGCTCCGGCCTGCTCGGGACTCATGTAGCGCGGCGTGCCGATGAAGGCACCCGTCTGCGTCAGGTGCAGGCTCGCCTCGATTTCCTCGGCGGTGCCGGATATGCCCGAAGTCCCGAGCGCTTTCGCGATTCCGAAATCAATCACCTTGGGCACCGGCTTCCCATCCACCTCGGTCACGAGGATGTTCGTGGGCTTCAGGTCGCGGTGCAGGATCGCCTTCTGGTGCGCGTGCTGCACCGCCTGGCACACGGGGATGAAAAGCTCCAGCCGCTGCCGGATCGTAAGCTTGTGCGCGTCCGCATACTCGGTGATGGGCACGCCCTTCACGAGTTCCATCGCGAAGAACGGACGCCCGCCTTCCGCCGTCCCGGCATCAATGACCGCGGCGATGTTCGGATGATCCATCAGCGCCAGCGCCTGCCGCTCCGCCCCGAACCGCGCGATGATCACCGCGCTGTCCATGCCGACCTTGATCACCTTCAGCGCCACCTCACGCCGGATCGGCTCGCTCTGCTCCGCCCGCCACACCGCGCCGAAGCCGCCCTCGCCAATCTTCTCCAGCAACTTGTAGCGCCCGATGAAATCGCCCGGCTTCTCCGTCAGCCCGCCGGCGTCCGCATCACTGCGCGCCGTGGGCGGATCGGATGCGAGGAGATTCCGCAGCGTGGAATCCCCCATGCGCTTGGTTTCAGTTTCGTCGGGCATCGTGACGGAGGTCTGGAAAATTCATGCTGCTGCTTCGCAACAGCCGAGGCAAGAGCGGTGGAGCGGGCGCTCCGCGCACGCCTCTTCCAAACAGGCGACCTGCGACGCGCAGCAGCGCGCGCACTCCACCAAAATTCAGCGCGCTGCGGTCGTAAACTGCACCGGCTCGCTCCAGCGGCTCCAGCGGCCTGTCGTGTCCTTCATGCGGACACGGGCGCGGTATGTGGCACCGGGATGCGCGACATTTTTCGGCATCTGCATGTTCGCGTTGAAAGTGCTGATCTCGGGTGAAGTCCACACGCTCTCGATTTCGTAGCGGCGCGGCTTGCCGGGCTGATAGCCGGGGATGCCGGGGGCGGAAATTTCGCCAAGTCGCCACTGCATCGCGGCAAACTGCGCGTCCTTTTTCTTCGAGGCGAATGGCGTGCTCGTAAATGCTATCGCACTCGCGGGAAAGCCTGCGCGCCCTCCGTACGTGATGCGCGGGCGCTCGGGGATTTCCGGGTCGGAGGCATCGGCGACAAGCCAGCCGTAGCCGTAGCCGCGAGGGTCGCCGTCGTCGTGCTTCCACGGATGATCGGCGGGACGCGCATTCGTCGCGAAGTCGGTGATGAATTTCACGAAGCCAGCGAAGTCGGGCGTGGCGAGCTTGCGATCCCAATTTCCATCGGGGCCGCCGCGGACGGGGTTGCGATAGAACGCGCCCTTGTCGCTCGTGCGCGGATGGAAATTCCACAGGCACTGATCCAGTTCCGGCCAGCCGAGCGGATGGCCGGGCGGATGCATGAGCGTGGCGAATTCATCCACCATCTGCGCGAACTGCCCGCCGCGCGGGCTGGCGTCGTCGCAGAGCAGATCGAGGATCTCGCGGCAGCGGTTGCGGTACTCGGCGCGCAGCGCGGGGATGTCGAGGATGCGATCCAGATCGGTGCGGCCGCTCTGGTGATTTTTCGGGATGAACATCATGTCGAGGTCCCACGGCATCACGACCCATTTGCCGTCCGGCCGGTGGTAGAGGTAGTGGTTCTCCGCTTCGCGAAGGTCCACATTTCCCGTGAGCCTCGAGATGGCGTGGAAGCCGTAGAATGCGGGCAGGTCCACATTCGCGCGCCACCACTGCTCGTCGGGGTTGCTGCGGACTTTGTTCATGAAAGCGTCCACGTCGTTGTTGTTCTTCGGCATGTCCGCGGCCTGGTGCTTTTTGTCGCCGCCGCCGGCCATGCGGTAGATGTTGCCATCGGGCAGCTCGCGCTCGTCGAGGAAGCCGCCATCGGGATCTTCGACGAGGAGGTAGAGGCCCCAGAGGTCGCCGGTGAATTGAGTTTGCGTCTGCTCCTCGGCGGCATCGATCACGCGGAACTGCACATGCCGGCAGCGCGACGACGGCACGCCCGCGAGTTCGTACGCGCGGAAACTCACGGCCTCGTCGAGCCCGGCCATGCCGCGGTTCGTCTGCACCCACGGGCTCGCGCAGGCGTTCATCGAAAGGCTGTCCATCCCGCGCGTGAGCGGGTGCCCGGCAAATTCCGCGGGCGCAAAAAAATGCGTGCGGTTGAATTTGAAACCCCACTTGTTTTTGCCGCTCACGTAGGTGCTCGCCTGGCCCCGGTTGTGCCACGTCACATGGTCATACACTTTGCCATCGGCGATGATCGTGCCGGAGAGCTTGCGCTTGTTCCAGCCACCGTCCCACTGGCTGTGCTCCACGTCGTCCTTCACCGCGAGCAGCGTCACTGCGGGCAGCGTCGCGAAGAACGCGCTCGGAAAATTCCACGGCGTCCCCTTCCCCGGCTCGCCGGGAAATCCCGTCCACGCAGGCGCGGCGGTGTAGCAGAAGTAGGCGAAGTTCGGGCAGCCGTCGTCGGCATACGGCACGCGCACGATCTGGCCCTTCGCGTCCTCGGCGGCGATGCGGTAGCGGATGAGCCGCCGGTGCTGCTGCAATGCGCCCGGCAGCGTGGCCGTGAAGACGCTGTCGCCCGCGCGCGAGTCGCCGTCCTTGCCGTCGTCGTGCATCGGCACGGCGGTCCAGTCCTTCTCAAAATTCGCGTCCGTCTTGCGCACATATTTTCCCGGCTCGACGATCTGGTAGAGCAACGTCGCCGACTTCACCCCGCCCGGCGCGGTGATGCGCGCACCGACCCGCACCGCCTCGCCGCCGCGCGGCTGCACGGGCGCATGGCCGATCGCGCTGATGCTCGGCGGCGGCATATCCGCCGCGACGGAATTCCGCGCACCCGGAGTCGGCGGCCCGGGCTTCGTCTGGCCCGACGCGCGCCACGAGCTGCCCGCATTGTGATCCATCGCGGGATGGATGAGTTCCAACGACGAACCCATGCCATCCGCCGCCACCGGCCATGGAAAGCCCACGCCGTATTTCACTGAATCCACCACCACGCCCTTTGCATTCTTCAGCGTCACGGTCTCGCCGCTGTGCTTCAGCTTGCCCTTCCAAGGCCCGAGTGCGTCGCAATGAAACTCGCCTTTGAACCGCTCCGGATCGTGCGCCACCACCACGTATCCGCCCGCCCCGATCTGCGCGTCCGCCGGAAATGTGAACCGCACGCCGTCCTCGATTTTCCAGCCTGCCAGCGGCACCGCGGTGGAAGTCGGATTGAAAAGCTCGATGAATTCCACCGGGGAAGTTTTGTCCTTCGGCCGGTAGTGAATCTCATTCACCACGACCCCCGGCACGGCGAAACCAACGCTGCTGCCAAGGAGTAAAATCGCGCCGAACCACGCCACCCGAAAAACGGAAGACAGGTGCGCGGGAAAAGATCGAAAAAGGAGGACTCGCAAGACGGACACTCTAGCCCGCCAGACTTCCCGCGGGCAAGTGACCACGGCGTCAGGAAAGGCCGCGGAAAAATTGCGCCGCGCGGATGTGCTGCTGGAAAAGCCGCTCGGCATCCGCTCGCTCGTCCCGGCACTGCGCACGCTGGTCGCGCGCTAGTGCTGTGTCACGCGTGAAGTGATGGGTTGGCATTCGAGTCCGGCGGCTGTGATTGGTGACTGGTGAGAAGTGACTGTTCTTCCGGTCTTCACGAGGCAATCAGGGCCTCGTACCAGTCACTTCTCACCAGTCACTTCTCACCAGTCACCAGTCTCACCCGCGCACGTTCGATGAGCCCCTTATTTCACGCATGACGCGGCACTAGAGCTTGTTGAGCTGCTCTAGGAAGCCGGACTGCGAGAGCGATTCCGAGATCCAGTAGTCGCCGCGTTTGCGGAAGAGCACGTACAGCGGCACACCGGCGCGTCCCGCCTTTTTCAGCGCGTCGGAAATGTCCGGTGGCGCGGCGGTGTAGTCGGCCTTCACGAAGAGAACATTCTTCGCCTTGAGTGCATCCTGCACGGGCTGCGTGTGCAGCACTGTGTTCTCGAAAAACTTGCAGTTCAGGCACCAGTCGGCGGTGAAATCCACGAAGACCGGACGGCCTTCTTCCAGCCCGCGCCTCACCGCGGAGACCAGACCCGATGACACCGTGGGCGGACGCTGCACCTTGCCGTGGATGAAGAGAAACCAGCCGCCGACGGCCAGCGCGAGCACGGCGGGCAGCGCCCATTTTGCCTCGTGAAATGTGCCGAGCAGCCACGCGGCGAAAGCAAGCGTGAGCAGGAATCCGCCGACGGTGACGACCATGCCGGCGCTCGGGAGCGAATTCATGAGCCACACGGCAAAACCGACCATCACGAAGCCGAGGATTTGCTTGAAGCGCACCATCCACATGCCCGGCTTCGGCAAAAATTTCATCCACGCCGGCTGCCATGTGAGCAGGAAGTACGGCAGCGAAAGCCCGAACGCGACCGCGCCAAACAGCGCGAAGATGCGGCTGCCGGGCTCGTTCACCGCCGCGCCGATCACCGGGCCGACGAGCGGCGCGGTGCATGACGTGCCGAGCAGCGTGGTGAAAAATCCGTGCACGAACGCACCGCCCGCGCCCTCCTTGCCCGATGCCTCGCTGAGTTTCGACTCCGCGCCGCCGAGCGTGATTTCAAAAACTCCGAGCAGGCTGAGGCCGAAGACAAACATCACCGCGACCATGACGGTGAGCGCGACGGGATTGGAAAACTGCGCGCCCCATCCGAGCGACTTGTTTGCCGAAGCGAGCGCAAGCACGAGCAGCGCAAGCACGAGGAAAAATCCGAACACGCCTGCGCAAAATGCGAGGCCGAGTTTGAACACGCGGTCGCGCGATTCGCCCGCCTGCCGCACAAAGCCGAAGATTTTCAAACTGATCACCGGCAGCACGCACGGCATGAGATTCAGCAGCAGCCCGCCGAGGAATCCGCGGATGAGCCAGCCCAGCAGGCTGGTTGCGGCATTGTGAGTCTTCTCGCCCTTCGCGATGTCGTCGAACGGATCCCACGCGCCTCCGTCGTCCTCGGCCACTGCGCCGGACTTCGCGCCCGGCTTCTCGACCTCGACCGGCGGCGGATCACCGATGTACCAGCCCTTGCGCGCGCCGTCCGCTGCAGTGGTGACGAGCAGCCCGCTCCAAGGCAGCGCCGACTCAAACGGAAACGTGAACACGCGCGCACCGTCCGCCGCCGTCTCCGCGCCGGGCTTCATGTTGATCTCGAACGACGTCTTCACGCTACCGGGTGGGATCACAAAGAACTCCGCCTTCGCATCCGCAGGCAGGCCGCCGATGCGCACGCTGAGTTTCTTGTCGCTCATGTCGAACTTCACGTCCTTCGTCGGCGGTTCGTCTGTGCGCGGCAGTTCGGCGAGCCATTTGGAAAAGAGCGCGGTGTTCGCAGGGTTCGCGGTGCCGGCGGTGAGCTTGAGTTGCATCTCCTCGGGCTCGAGGGGCTGCAGGCAGACGTCGCTGCACACCTGCCATTTCACCTTCGCGCGGATCGTCGCTTCGCCAGTGAATTTTTTCGACGGCGTGATTTTCACGGGGAACATCACCTCGTGTTCGTACGCGTAGATCGTCCACCCGGTCTTGTCCTGCTCCGCACGCGGCAGCGGAAACTCGATCTGCCCCGCCTCCCAGCCCGGCGGCAACTGCCACTCGACGACGGCAAACGATTCACCCACTCCCCCGGCGAAACGCCAGTACATGTGCCAGCCCTCGACGATCTTGAAATGAAAGCCGACGTAGAATGGCTTCCCGGCCTCGACCGCTGCGGTGTCCGCGACGAAGGCACGCGTGGTGATCTCCTTGCCGCCGTCGGTCTGCGCGAGGGCTGCGATCCGCACCATGGAAAAAACTAGCGCCGGCAGCAGGCAGGCGCGGAGAAAACGGGAGAGGAAGCGATTCGGCATGGCGGGGATTTTTGCGGAAGTTACGCGCGGGCGGCGCGCTTGGCGAGCGGCGAGACAGGGCTCGCGTATCAAAAAAAGCGCAGCGAAAATTGCGCGCCGATGCAGCGAGGCGGCGCAGCAAAGTAGGCGGGGTTTTCCAACCCCGCGCGGGTGGATGGGCGCAGGCGGCGGGATGGAGCGAAGCGAAGCACTGCCAGTGTCCGCACGCCCTGCCCGCCCCCTCGCTGTGCTCGCCCGCGCGAGGTTGGAAAACCTCGCCTACTTTGCGGTGAGCGCGGGCCAGATGATCGCGAGCGAGCGGGCGTTTGTGGCGCGCGCAATTTCCGGATCGATCCTCGGCAGCTTCGGGCGATCAAAGTTTGCGGCGAAGCGCTGCTTCCACCGCGCGTATTCCGGCTGCGACCACGCGCCGCACACGTCGCCGCCGACGATCTGCGCGCCGCCCGTGCCCAGCATTTTCAGCGCGGCGGCGATGTCCTCCGCAGTGAAGAGTCCCTGCTCCCAATTTGTCACCGCATCCTCCAGGCGCAGGCAGTCGGTATCAATCGTGACGTACACATTTTTCCCGCGAAGCTTTTCGGCGAATGCGGCGAACTGCGCGCGCCAGTCGTCGCGCGAGATCACCGGCCAGCGCTCGCGCACGGTCTCGCTCATGCGCTCCTTCCACACATGCACGGCGAGTTTTCCATCCGCCACCGCGCGGTGGTTCGCAAACCAGCGGTGCGGCCAGTTGAACTCGAAATTTCCGCAGCCCCACACGGTCGCGGACTCGACGTGCGGGAGTTCGAGCGCGCGGTTCACCCAGCCGCCGCAGCCCCAGTGCGGCGGGCGCACGTCCCAGTCGGGGTGGTTGTCGAATGACACGAGCACCATCGGCTCGCGAAACTGCCGCAGCCACAGCGCGCTGAGGTGGTGGAATTCGCCCGAGCCGTAGAGTGTAAAGGGCGCGAGACGCGGCTTCACTTCGTCGTAAAATTTCTCCATCTCCGCGCGGGGTGCGGAGAACCGCAGACGCGGGCCCCATTGCCGTGCGTCGAGATAGTCCGCGCTGGTCAGTCCATCGGCAGCATCGTGCGACCACGCGCCGTCGAGGTCGAGATGCAGAGCGGAATTGGCCACAACTCATGCAAGCCGAGCGATGGCGCTGCGGCAAGCGCGCTGGGAGCGGCGGCTTCCAAGTCGCCGCGTTCGGCTGCATCGGATCGCGGACACGCACCGGTGAGGCGCGGACGCGGGCTCCCGCCTGCGCCTGTGATCGTCGCGCTCGAACGTGTCCGCCAGTCAAACATGCCTCGTGCGATGCGTCGTATCGTCGCTCATCCGAACCGCGGCGACATGGATGTCGCCGCTCCCAGGAAAGTGTCCGGGGCCGCCGGTATCCATTGGACACTTCCGACGACCCCGGGTTGTTCCCCCCAGAACAAATGATAAGACCGACGAGGGCCGATTTTGTTTGAAAATAGTCGCGGCTTTTTGCGGCTCAAAATTTTGTCACACCGAGCATGGCGATTGACACCACGCGAAACATCCCGCGTGATTCGCACCGCATGAACAACCCACAGCAACCCCTCTCCTCCCGCCGTGAATTCCTGAAGACCTCCGGCCAGATCGCCGCGGTCTCCGCACTCGCGGGCATCAGCATTCCCTTCGTTCACGCCGCCGGTGGCGAGCAGATCAATATCGCACTCGTCGGCTGCGGCGGACGCGGCACCGGCGCGGCGAAAAACGCGATGGATCAGACCGGCCCGCCGATCAATCTCGTCGCGATGGCGGACATCTTCCAGCACCGCCTCCAGGGCAGCCACGACTCGCTGAAGCGGGCTCTGCCCACGCAGGTGAAGGTGCCGGAGGATCAGAAGTTCATCGGCTTCGACGGCTACAAGAAGGCGATTGACTGCCTGAAAAAAGGCGACGTCGCGATCTTCACGACGCCGATGGCTTTCCGCGCGGTTCACTTCAAGTATGCGATTGAAAAGGGTGTGAACATTTTCATGGAAAAGCCCGTGACGGCGGATGGCCCGAAGTCGCGCCTGATGCTCAAGCTGAACGAGGAGGCGATCAAGAAGGGCCTGAAGGTCGGCGTGGGTCTGAACAGCCGCCACAGCCGCGCGCTGCAGGAACTGCACAAGCGCGTGCAGGACGGCGAAATCGGCGACATCATGCTCATGCGCGGCTACCGCATGTCGCCGCCGATCGGCTCGGCCTTCTCGGAAAAATATCCCGGCCCGAACAACAACCTGCCCGGCAAGCCGACGGAATTGCAGTGGCAGCTCTCGCGTTTTCACAGCTTCATCTGGGCGAGCGGTGGGTGCTTCAGCGACTTCTACATCCATCACATTGACCACCTGAGCTGGATGAAAAATGCGTGGCCCGTGAAGGCGCAAGCCCTCGGTGGACGCCACTACCGCGACAACTACGTGGATCAAAATTTCGACAGCTACGCCGTCGAATACACCTTCGAGGACGGCGCGAAACTTTACATGGATGGCCGCTGCATGATCGGCGCGAACCAGATCTACTCGAGCTACGTGCATGGCACGAAGGGCATGGCCATCGCCGCGAAGAGCGGTGACACCGGGCTGCCATCGAGCACGTTCAAGGGACAGACGCCGAGCAAGAGCAACCTCATCTGGACCTCCGATGTCCAAAAGAACGAGATGGAGTCGCACTTCAACGAGTGGACCGATCTCATTGATGCCATCCGCAACGACAAGCCGTTCAACGAAGTGAAATACGGCGTGGAAGCCAGCGTCGTGACCTCGATGGGCCGCATGGCCGCGCACACCGGGCAGGAAGTGACCTTCGAGGAAATGCTGAACCACGAGCATGAGTATTGCCCGGATGCGGACAAGCTCACGATGGACAGCCCGCCGCCGCTGCTCTCCGACAAGGACGGCAAGTATCCCGTGCCGACGCCCGGCTTGAAGAAAGGGAAGCAGTGGCAGGAGTGGTACAACGCGTAGCCCGCGGATTTCCGTTCGGAAAAAATTCAAAGCGCCCGGAGAAATCCGGGCGCTTTTTTTCTGCGCGGAAAGTCAACCCGGCACGATTTCATTGCCCGGCGCGTCGTAACATGGCAGTCTAGAGAAATGAGCACCCTCGCCAACGTGCCGACCGATCCGAAAGAACTTCGCCCCCTGCTGCACGCGGAGGTGGACAGGCTGCGCGATGAAAATCTGGTCGTGCTCCACCGCGTGGCGCTCGAACTGGAACTCGACGAAGTCACAAACCGACTGAACGAGGGCTTCGACTCGGATCGCGCAGCCGGAAAACTCGCCCAGGTGCCGGAAATCATCCGCGCCGCACGCGCCGCGATCCGCACACGCAAGGCGTCGTGACCGTCGTTCTGGATACGAATGCGCTGCTTCAAATCTTCGGTAGCGTCTCGCCATGCGCAGCAATTCGAACCGCACTGCGAAACGATCACCTCACTCTCGCAATTTCCACATCGGTGCTGCTCGAATACGAGGAAGTCGTCCTGCGCACCTCGGGCCGTACGCGCTGGGAAGACGTGTGGCGTTTTCTCACGTTGATTGACGCGCTGCACGGCAACGTCCGTCACGTCGGCCCCGGCTATCGTTTTCACACAATCACAGGCGATCCCGAAGACGATGCTTTCGCCGACTGCGCCATCGCTGCCGAAGCCGATTTCATCATCACATCCGATCATCACTTCGACGCGCTCATCGGCTCCGGCTACCGCCCGCAGCCTGTCACGCCGGAGAATTTCATCCGGCTGCATTTGAAAAAGGCATGAACGAAGTGACCCGCTGCCCGTGGCCGACGAAGCCGCTCGACATCGCGTACCACGACACCGAGTGGGGCGTGCCTGTCCACGATGACCGGCATCTTTTTGAGATGCTCATCCTCGAAGGCGCGCAGGCGGGGCTGAGCTGGTCCACGATCCTCGCAAAGCGGGAGAACTACCGCGAGGCGTTCGATCATTTCGACGTGGAGCGCATCGCGCGCTACACACCGCGCAAGGTCGCGGAACTGCTCGCAAATGCGGGCATCGTCCGCAACCGGCTGAAGATCGCGGCGACGATCCTGAATGCGAAGGCGTGCATCGCCGTGAAAGCGGAACTCGGCAGCCTCGATGCGCTGCTGTGGAGTTTTGTGAACGGCAAGCCGCTCCAAAGCAAACGGCGCAGCATGAAGGACGTGCCCGCGCGCACCGCGGAGTCCGACGCGATGAGCAAGGAACTGCTGCGGCGCGGGTTCAAGTTTGTCGGATCGACGATCTGCTATGCCTTCATGCAGGCGACCGGGATGGTGAACGATCACCTCACATGCTGCTTCCGGCATCGCGAAGTGTCGCGGCTCAAATAGCGCCCGCGTTTTTTCCGGCATCCAAAACAACAGCCCGGACGATTACTTCCTGCCGTCATGCCAGACAAAAAACCGATCAAAGATTCGCAACTTCCGCGCATTTACGCTCTTTGACACTCGCCGGTCACACGGCGCAGACAACCCTCACCACTTTTTCCCAAATCGGGACGAAACCAAACCAACAGAACCAACAACAAAAACCAACATGAAGAAACTGCTCGCACTCCTCGCCACCGCATTCATCGCCGTCAGCGCACAGGCCGGTGAATTCCCCGACATCAGCATTGATGAGCTGAAGACCGCCATCACGGCCAAGAAAGTCACCGTCATTGATGTGATGGGCTCCGACTCCTACAAGGCCGGCCACGTCCCCGGCGCGATTGATTTCCGCGCACAGAAGGCGGAACTCGCGAAGCTCCTGCCGAGCGACAAGAGCGCGCTCGTCGTCGCCTACTGCGGCGGCCCGACGTGCAACGCCTACTCCGCCGCCGCGAAAGCCGCGAAGGAACTCGGCTACACGAACGTGAAGCACCTCTCCGCCGGCATCTCCGGCTGGAAGGCCGCAAACGCGCCGCTCGAAGCCGCCAAGTAAGCAGCGCTTCCGCGAAAAATCACGGGCGTCCCTCGCACTGCGGGGGACGCCCTTTTTCGTGGCTGAGTGCTACAGGGGCTGGCTGGCGCGGTATAAGAAAAGTCGCAGGCGCAGTGAGGATTCTGAGTTCCAAGTTCCAAGTTCAGAGTTCCAAGTTGAGCCCCGCGCAGCGGCTTCACCATTGTACAGAGCCTCGCACCGCACCTGCGGCGGGCTGAACTCGGAACTCTGAACTCTGAACTTGGAACGCTGAACGCGACGACAGTTTCCCTCAACCCGCTCTTGGCAATCGTATTAAGAAAGGCCGGAGCAGCAGGGCACAGACAGATTGCACGCGCATTTCCCGCCGTGTATCTCCCGCTCACGATGAATCCTCTCCCCGCATTTCCCGTGTCGCATTTTCTCCGCGCGGTATCCCTGCTCGTGCTCATGCTCGCGGTCACCGCATGCGTCGGGGCTGCGGATGCAAAGCCGAACATCCTGTGGATCTCCAGCGAGGATCACGGCCCGCACATGGGCTGCTACGGCGACAACTACGCAACGACGCCGAACGTGGACGCGCTCGCAAAACGCGGGATGCTCTACACGCACTGCTGGTCGAATGCACCCGTGTGCGCGCCCGCGCGGACGACGATCATCACGGGCATGTATCCCACGAGCCTCGGGGCCGAGCACATGCGCAGCATGGTGCCGTTTCCCGCGGGTAAAAAGATGTTCCCGCAGTTCCTCCGCGAGGCCGGCTGGTATTGCTCGAACAATGCGAAGGAGGATTACAACATCGCGAAACCGGGGCAGGTGTGGGATGAGTCGTCGAAGAACGCGCACTGGCGCAAGCGCGCGGATGGCCAGCCGTTCTTCGCCGTGTTCAATTCGCTCAAGAGCCACGAGAGCCAGATCCGCACGCGTCCGCACAAGCAGGTCCACGACCCGGCGAAGGTGCGCGTGCCGGCGTATCACCCGGACACGCCCGAGGTGCGGCAGGACTGGGCGCAATATTATGATCAGGTGACCGAGGCGGACGCGGATGCGGGCGTGCTGCTCGCGGCTTTGGAAAAGGACGGGCTGATCGAGGACACGATCGTCTTCTATTTCGCCGACCACGGCTCCGGCATGCCGCGCAGCAAGCGCTGGCCTTACAACTCCGGCCTGCAAGTCCCGCTCGTGGTCTTCATCCCGGAGAAGTTCAAGGAGCTGCGTCCGCCGGAATACAAGGCGGGCGGGAAGTCCGAGCGGCTTGTGAGCTTCGTGGACTTCGCGCCGACGATGCTCAGCCTCATCGGCGTGCAGCCGCCGGAGTGGATGCAGGGCCACGCGTTCCTCGGGAAAT
>JBBRYC010000119.1:0-14243 GCA_038238025.1 Chthoniobacterales bacterium | reverse complement strand
CGGGGCAGTCGAACATGGCGATGACGGTGAATCGCGCGAAGGATTTCGAGAAGGAGCAAGCCGCGGCGGACCTGCCGCAGGTGCGGATGTTCACGGTCATCTCGGGGGCGTCGGACAAGGCGGAGGAGGACTGCAAGGGCGTGTGGCTCGTGTGTGCGCCGGACAAGGTCGCCGTGTTTTCCGCGGCGCTGTTTTTCTGCGGACGCGAGATTCACAAGACGCTCGGTGTCCCGGTGGGGCTGATCAATTCGTCGGTCGGCGGCACGCCGATCGAGTCGTGGATTTCGCCTGAGGCGCAGCACGCGTCGCCGGAGCTGAAGGCGTTTTTCGAGGCGGCGAAGCAGATGGATACAAAGTTCGACGCGACGGCTGCGAAGACGAAGTTCGAAAAAGACCTCGCGAAATGGAAGGAGATCGCAAAGGCGGCGAAGGAAGCGGGCAAGCCGGTGCCGCTGGCGCCAAAGGATCCTGTGGCGCTGCGCGAACGGAAGGGGAATGTGGGCGGACTTTTCAACGGGAAGATTGCGCCGCTCATTCCGTACGCACTGCGAGGCATCCTGTGGTATCAGGGCGAGGCGAACACGACGGAGTCGAAGGCCAATTTTTACCAGCACCAGCTCCCGCTGCTCGTGAACGACTGGCGCAAACGCTGGGGCAGCGAGATTCCGTTCGCATGGGTGCAACTGCCGAATTTCACGCGTGCGGGCGATGGCTGGCCCATCGTGCGCGAGGCGATGCTGAAGACGCTGAAACTCCCGAAGACGGGCATGGCGATCACGATTGATATCGGCGAGCAGAAGAACATCCACCCGTCAAACAAGCAGGAGGTCGGGCGGCGCCTGTCGCTCTGGGCGCTCAGTTCGGTGTATGGGAAGAAGGTCGAGAGCGCGTCGGGGCCGCTGCCTGCGGGACATGAGATTCATGGCGACAAGATCACACTGAGATTCACGCACGCCGACGGCGGACTGAAGGCAAAGGGCGGAGATCTGACGGGCTTCATGATCGCGGGCGAGGATAAACAGTGGAAGCGCGCGGCCACGCAAATCGAGGGCGACAAGGTAATCGCCTGCAGCCCTGAAATCGGAACGCCGGTCGCTGTGCGTTACGCATGGCAGGATTGGCCGGAGTGCAATCTCACGAATGGCGCGGGCCTGCCCGCCTCGCCGTTCCGCACGGACGACTGGAAGTAATCCGTCCGTATTTCCATGACGAAGTGCTTCCTTTACCTCCTCGGCTTTCCCGTGTTCGCGTGTGCGAGCGCCATCGCCGAACCCGCTCGCCGTCCGAATGTCATCGTCATCCTCGCCGACGATCTCGGCTTTGCGGATGTCGGCTTCAACGGCTGCAAGGACATCCCCACGCCGCACATTGATTCGCTCGCGCAGCATGGCGTGCGCTGCGTGAACGGTTATGTGTCGCATCCGTTCTGCAGCCCGACGCGCGCGGGGCTGCTCACGGGGCGCTACCAGCACCGCTTCGGCCATGAGAACAATCCCGCGTGGTTGCCGGCCGATCCGGACATCGGTCTGCCGCTCGATCAGATCACGCTGCCGCAGGTTTTGCAGAAGGCCGGCTACGTCACCGGCGCGATCGGGAAATGGCACCTCGGCGCGGAGCCGCGGTTTCATCCGACTGCGCGCGGCTTTACGGAATACTTCGGCTTCCTCGGCGGCGGGCACATGTATATCCCGGGCATGAAGGGCGGCGTGGAATACACGTTGCCCGTGCTGCGTAACCGCGCGCCGACCGACGAAAAGGAATACATGACCGATGCGCTCTCGCGCGAGGCGGCGGCATTCGTCGCGAAGCACGGCAAGGCGCAGCGGGCCTCGGAAAATGCGGAGCCGTTTTTCCTCTACGTCGCGTTCAACGCCGTCCACACGCCGCTGCAGGCGACGGAAAAATACCTCGCGCGGTTTTCCAAAATCACCGACGAGCGTCGCCGCATCTACGCGGCGATGACGAGCGCGATGGACGACGGCATCGGCCAGGTGCTCGCCGCCGTGCGCGACGCGGGCATCGAGAAGGACACGATGATTTGGTTCTTCAGCGACAACGGCGGCCCGCCGCCCGCCGTCGCGCCGACGGACAACACGCCGCTGCGCGGTTTCAAGGGCCAGGTGTATGAGGGCGGCATCCACGTGCCGTTCGCCGTGCAATGGCGCGGGCACATTCCCGAGGGCACCACGTTCGCCGAGCCCGTGATCTCGCTCGATGTCTTCGCCACCACCGCCGCGCTCGCCGGCGCGCAGACTCCGCCGGATCGAAAAATGGACAGCGTGAACATCCTCCCGCACCTGCGCGGCGAGGTGAAGACCCCGCCGCACGACTGGCTGCACTGGCGCACCGGCGGCGGCGCGAGTTGGGCCGCGCGCGAGGGAAACTACAAGCTGGTCGTCGCTGCAAAAGGCCAAGCCGAGTTGTTTGACTTGAAGGCCGACATTTCCGAGACCCGCAACCTCGCCGCGAAAATGCCGGAACTCGTCGAGAAGCTCACGAAGGGCCACGACGCATGGAACTCTTAGATGATCGCACCGAAGTGGGAAAGCCCGCGACCCACGGGGAAGAAAGCTGCAGCGAAGCCGGAGGCGACGTGATTCGCGGGTAGGGCGGGCATGTTACCCGGCGCGGTGGGTGAAACACCCGCCCTCCCCGGAAAACCATCGCTCGGCCTAGAATACATTTTTGGTGCGATTGCCTTGTTGTTCCACCCAGTTCGCATTGACGATCCTTCGAGACGTGGATACGCTGATTTGTTTTATGGCAACCGCAATTCTGAGCGCTACTGAACTCGCTGGTCTGATTCAGCCCGAGAAGCTCGCTTCACAAGGTTTTTCGCCGCCAAACCGAGTTTCAATTATTGATGGAACCGACCATTCGGGTGAAGCAGCCTTTCACGTTACTCTTGTGTATCCGGATGACACGCCGGATGCCGCATTGGCTTGGAGCAAGGTAAAACCGATGGTGCGCTGGGTGCGGAATGAAATCCGACGAGCAAGCGGTGACGGGCGGTGGCCGTATGTGCGTGTCACACGCGACTCCGACCTCCTCGCTGAGCTTTCCTGATGGCCCGCTACAGCGCCGAACTTCTTGCACAAGCCCGAGTCCTTGCGCGGCGAGAGCCCAGACGGCCAAAGCAAGCAAGTCTCCGCCGCTCAATCTCGGCATCCTACTATTCCCTATTCCACTTTCTCATCGAGGAAGCCACGCGATTGACAGTTGGCGCTTCTCACAGTCGCGCTGCCCTCCGGCAGTTTGCGGGTCGCGCATTCGTTCATGGCAAGATGAAGTCTGTCTGCGATGAGTTCACCAAAGCCACGCCGAAGAGCGACGCTTTGAAACCCTTCTGGCCCACCATGGGTGTCCACGGGAATGCCGATTTGGAGACCGTCGCCGAAAACTTCATCGATCTCCAAGAGGCCAGACACGATGCAGACTACAATATGTCTCGACCTTTCACGCGGCAGGACGCCGCAACAGCGGCCGATCAAGCGAAGGATGCGATTGATGCGTGGAATCGTCTCAAGGCGGCGAACGAACCCCTGGCGCTGCTGTTCGCACTGTCACTCATGCTTTGGCCGGGGATCAGCGGGAGATAGGCGCGGTTTCCTGAGAAGTCGGCGCGCAGGTAATGCGAGCGAATGCGCATCCGTGAAGCGGCAGCCCTGCGTTCTGCGCGTTTGTCACTGGCATGTATTCGTGGCGGCGGCGGCCGGGGTCGAGCGTCGGGCTTGGGTCAGGCCTTCGCCGACTTGGTTTCGATCTCGGCGACGAGCGCGGGATTCAGCATTCTCGCCTTGGTGCCCTCGTCGTGGATGACCCATCCTGAGAGGGTGACGGTCAGCACGTCGGGGTTCTTGACCCGCAGCTTTTCCCCGGAATGCAAAATCACGACGAATGGCTGAAACGGGGCGGCGTGAAGCCGGTCGCGCATCATCTCGATGATGCTGAATTTCAAATCCAACTTCATGCGCGGAGAGTGACAGGTCTTGTGCTTCGGCGCAAGCGCTGCTCGTGAGCGACGGGCCACTCGGGCGTCAAAAATGATTTCCGACACGGTTTCATTCTGCATTCATTCTCCTGCTCATTTACTTTGCACCATGAAATCCCTCCGCCTCCTCGCCGCATTTCTCCTCACCGCTCTCGCTGCATCCGCCGCTGACAAGCCGAACATCATCTTCCTCCTCGCCGACGACATCGGCTATGCGGACCTCTCGTGCTACGGCGCGAAGCACGCGAAGACGCCGAACCTCGACCGGCTCGCCGCGCAGGGCTGCCGCTTCACGGACGCGCATTCGCCCGCGTCCACCTGCACGCCCACGCGGCGGGCGTTTCTCACCGGCGTATATTCGTGGCGGCAGGTGCCGGGATCGAGCATCGCGCCGGGTGATGCGCCGCTGAGCATTCCCGTCGGCACGCCGACGACGGCGTCGCTGCTGAAGTCTGCGGGCTATCGCACGGGCGCGGTCGGCAAGTGGCACATCGGCCTCGGTCCCGAGGGCGGGCCGGATTGGAATGGCGAAATCAAACCCGGCCCGTTGGAACTCGGCTACGACTACTCGTTCATCATGGCCGCGACGGGCGACCGTGTGCCGACGGTGTATGTCGAGGGGCACCGCGTCGTGAACCTCGATCCGAAGGATCCGATCACCGTGAGCTACAAGGCGAAGGTCGGCACGGATCCGACGGGGAAAGAAAATCCCGAACTGCTCAAGCTCAAGCACACGCACGGACACGACATGACCATCGTGAATGGCGTGGGCCGCATCGGCTGGATGACCGGCGGCAACGCGGCGCGGTGGAAGGACGAGGACATGGGCGACACGTTTGCGGGCAAGGCGGTGAAGTTCATCGAGGACAGCAAGGACGGCCCGTTTTTCCTCTACTACGCCACGCACAACATCCATGTGCCGCGCGTGCCGCACGAGCGGTTCAAGGGCACGAGCAAAGTGGGCACGCGCGGCGATTCGATTCACGAACTCGACGAAGCCGTCGGCAAAGTGATGGCGAAGCTCGACGCGCTCGGACTCACCGACAAGACGCTGTTCATTTTCACAAGCGACAACGGCGGCGTGATGGATGACGGCTACGAGGACGTCGGCAGCTTCGACTACAACCCGAATGCGCCGCTCAACGGACACAAGGGCAACGTCCTCGAAGGCGGTCACCGCGTGCCGTTCATCGCGCGCTGGCCCGGACGCATCAAGCCCGGCACCGAGAGCGCTGCGCTCATCGCGCACCTCGACATGCCCGCGACCTTCGCCGCGCTCACCGGCGTGAAGATTCCCGACGGCGGCTGCCGCGACAGCATCAATGTGCTGCCGGTGATTCTCGGCGAGACGCAGAAGTCGCCGCGCGAAACTTTCGTCGCGCACAACGGTGGGGTGAATGGGCCGTTCGGATTCCGCGCGGGAAACTGGAAGCTCAATACCGCCGGCCCCGCCGGTGGAGCGCGCCGCAACGCCGCCCCTCCCCCGCGCAATGATGCCCAGGGCAGCAATGTGAAGCCCGCGCCGCCCGGTGCAGGTGCCGGCGGGCAGCTTTTCGATCTCGCCACCGACCTCGGCGAGGCGAAGAATCTCGCAGCGGAAAAGCCCGGGAAGGTGAAGGAAATGCAGGTGCTGCTGGAGCAGATTCGCGCGGCAAAGTAGGCGAGGTTTCCAACCTCGCGCGGACGAGCGCAGCGAGGCGGCGGGCGGTCTCGCGAGTTGCGTGCGTCTTGCGCTCCGCGCTATCCCGCCGCCTGCCCCCATCCTGCCGCGCGAGGTTGTAAACCTCGCCCACTTTGCCGCGCCGTGGCGCCACTCAACTGATCGGTCAATTCTGAGAGATGGTATCAGTCCCTCACACTCAGTGTCCGCCGTGGTCGCAGAGGTGTTTTTTGATCCGCTCGCGCGCCTCGGGCGGGAGTGCGGGGCCGGACTCGGGCGCGTCGTTGCCGAGGCGTGAGATGGCGCGGCGGAGAAGCGCGATCTGGTCACGGTAGCGGCGGCACCATTTGCAGATGAGGTAGTGGACGCTCATGCGGAAGCGGGTGAAGCGCGGGAGCCGGGTGTCGAGCGATTGCGAGCTGAGGCGGCTGATGTCGTGACACGAAAATGCCAGCCACCCGAGGACGCGGTGAATCGCGGACCTGATGCGGTTGGTTTTGCTGGGCATGTGGCGTGTGTGAATGCTGGTTAAAGTGTGAGTCGTAAAAGGACGGATCCGCTTACAGGAAATCGCGCGGGAATCATGCTTTCGGCCGCGGCACGGTGCTGAAGTAGGTGCCTTCGAGACAGTGGCGCAGGGCCATGCGCGCGCGGTGGAGCATGACCCAGAGATTCGATGCGGAGACGCCGAGAGTCTCGCAGATCGCGGCGCAGGGCTCGTCGTCCATTTCACGCATGAGGAAGACGGCGGAGACGCGCTCTGGGAGTTTGCCGAGGCAGAGCTGGAGCGCGGTGAGAAATTCGGCGCGGGAGAGGGCTTCATCACCACCGCCAGTCCATGCGTGCGGGCCGCGCTCGTCGTTGTTCCAAAAATCCGCGCTGTCGAATTTCTCGTGCAGCTCGTCCTTGAAAAACGCCAGGTCGGTGAAGTTTGTTTCGCGCCCGAGTTTGCGGAAGTGGTCGCTGATCTTGTTCCGCAGGATGCCGACGAGCCATGTGCGTTCCGTCGAACGACCGGCGAATTTTTCCACGGTGCGCAGAGCGGCGAGGAGCGTGTCCTGCACGAGGTCGGCGGCGATGTCGGGATTGCGTACGCGCATGAGCGCGGTGCGATAGAGGCAGTCGCCGTGCTCCGTGAGCCACGCGTCGGGGGACGCCGCGGGCGCAGGCCTTTCGGCGGGATCATTGCTCGCTGGCGGTTCGTTCTCTGAGGGCTGCGTCACGCGCGTGAGATAGCAGGTGGACATGCAGTGCGCGAAAGATATTTGAAATCGCGTGTAAGGATTGCGCAGGTGCCGCGACGAATGGAACAACATGATTGCTACCTCCCGCACAGTGAAAAGCATTTCCCAGCACCCTGAGCCCTTCGTCGCGAACGTGCGGGTGCGGGAAGTGACGGTTCCGCGAAGCCGGATGGAAGCCGTTCGCCCGCACCGCCTCGGCAGCGTCCTTCGCCGGCTTTTCGTGATGATAATCACTGGCGTCGTCTTTTCCGGGCCAGTCAGCACGGCGGAGGAAAAGGCCGGGATCGCGTGGCAGCCGTGGTCGGATGCGATCTTTGAGCGGGCGAAGGCCGAGAAGCGTTTCGTGCTGCTCGATCTCGGTGCGGGGTGGTGCCACTGGTGTCATGTCATGGATGAAATGACATACGCCGATCCGAAGGTGATCGCGCTCATCCGGGCCAAGTATATCGCGGTGCGTGTGGACCAGGATGCGCGTCCCGATCTGGCAAACCGCTACGAGGACTACGGCTGGCCGGCGACGATCATTTTCAACACGGATGGCAGCGAACTGGTGAAGCGGCGCGGCTACATTCCGCCGAAGCCGATGGCCTCGCTCTTGCAGGCGGTCATTGACGATCCGACACCCGGTCCCTCGGTCGCTCCCGAACCGGTGATCGCCGCCTCGGCGGAATCGGCTTTGGGCAAAGAGCAGCGCGCGGCGATGCGGGCGGCGTTCATCCGCGCCTACGACAAGAAGCGCGGCGGGTGGGGCGACTCGCACAAATATCTGCACTGGGACGCGCTCGAGTATTGCATCACCGAGGGCGCGGCGGGCGATGCAGCGATGAAACGCATGGCGCTCCAGACGCTGACCGCGGGACGCAAGCTGATCGATCCGGTGTGGGGCGGGGTGTATCAGTACTCGACAGACGGGGACTGGGATCATCCGCACTTTGAAAAAATCATGCCGTTTCAGGCCGAGAACATCCGCATCCTCGCGATGGCGTCGGCGCAGTGGAACGAGCCGCAGTGGCTCGGCCTCGCGCAAAAAAACCGCGGCTATCTCCGCAATTTTCTCACCTCGCCGGACGGCGCATTTTACACGAGCCAGGATGCGGACGTGGTGCCCGGCAAGCACAGCGGCGAATACTTTGCGCTGGGCGATGCCGCGCGCCGGAAGCTCGGCATCCCGCGCGTGGATCAAAATATCTACGCTCGTGAGAACGGTCTGGTAATCACCGGGCTCGCCGCACTTCACGCGGCAGGCGGGGATGCGGACAGCATCAAGGATGCGCGCCGTGCCGCAGAGTGGATCGTCGCGCACCGCGCGCTGCCGGGCGGGGGATTCCGGCACGGGGAAAAGGATGCGGCCGGCCCGTATCTCGCCGATACGCTGGCGATGGCGCGCGCATTTCTCGCGCTCTACACTGTGACTGCGGAGCGCCGCTGGCTGGTGCGCGCGGAGGAGGCCGCGGCGTTCATGGATTCGCATTTTCGCAGCGCGCCCGGTTTTGCGACCGCCGCCGCTGCACCCGGAGCGCCGCTGAAACGAAAGCCGCAGGCGGATGAAAATATCGCGCTCGTGCGCTTTGCAAATCTGCTCCACGCGCACACGGGCAAGCCTGCGCATCGCACGATGGCCGAACATGCGATGCGCTATCTCGCGTCGCCGGTTGTCGTCGAACTTCAGGGCTACGGCACGAGCGGTACCCTGCTCGCGGATCGCGAACTCCGCACCGAGCCCGCGCACATCACCGTCGTCGGCGGGAAGGACGATCCGGCGGCGCGCGCGCTTTTCACCGCAGCACTGCGCTCTGCGCCGCCGATGTCGCGCATCGAGTGGTTCGACCATCGCGAAGGGCCGCTGCCTCGCACAGACGTGGAGTATCCGAAACTCGACACGGCTGCAGCCTTCCTGTGCGCCGATGGTAGCTGTTCGCGGCCGATGAACACGCCTGGAGAACTCGCGGAGAAACTCTCGAAACTGAAACGATGAGCGCGTTGCCTCCATCAGACACCGGGATGAAAAATCTTTTTGCAATCGCGTGTCAGGATTCCGCGGCTGCGCCGACGAATGCGGGACAATGCAATTCACACGCATCCAGACAATGCCCTCCACACGAAGGAATGAGGAATGACTAGTCAGGGCCTCCTCAGGACGGTGATCAAAGCCAACGCGCTGCTCGTGAAATGCGGCGGGATGCTGCAGTCGCCGCTGCTGCTGGTGATGCGGCTCTGGTGGGGCTGGTCATTTTTTCTGACGGGGAAGGGGAAGCTGATGCATCACGCGGATACCGCGGATTTTTTCCACACTCTCGGCATCCCGATGCCAGGACTGAATGCGTGGATTGCCGGCGGCGTGGAGTGCATCGGAGGTTTGTGCTTGATCGCGGGATTCGCATCCCTTCTCATGTCCATCCCCCTTTCGATCACCATGGTCGTTGCCTACCTCACTGCGGATAATGAGGCGCTGAAGAAAATTTTCAGCGACCCGGACAAATTTACCTCGGCGGCGCCGTTCCTCTTTTTGCTCACTGCCCTGCTCGTGCTCGCATTCGGGCCAGGCGCATTTTCCATGGACCGCCTGCTGGCGAGAAAATTTTCACCCGCACTGTTGAATGCAAAGGGCTCAGTGCGCGACTAACACTTTTGCGTGCCGGGGCTGACGGGCAACCGACAGCGACGGGGCGCAGATACCAAACAACAAACAAACAACAACAGAACAACAGCATGAAACTGAACATCACCAAGGGCATCTTCGCCGGCGCAGCCCTCGCCGGACTCATCGCGGGCGGCACCTTCCGCGCCAGCGCAGCACAGAGCACGGGCAAGGTCTCCGCCGACAAGGCCGGCGTCCTCGCCGACAAGAAGAAGGGCGAAACCCATGAGTGCAAGGGCCACAACTCCTGCAAGGGCAAGGGCGGCTGCAAGACCACCGATAACGCCTGCGCCGGCAAAAACGCCTGCAAGGGCAAGGGCGGCTGCGGCATGAAGGACGGCAAGCCGAATCCTCCGGCCCCTGCGAAGGAAGCGAAGTAGGCTCCCGCAATTCGCGAGTCCCCGGCGTCCAATCCGCCGGGGACTTTGCGAATTTTGAATTTTGAATGCTGAATGGTGAATTGCAGCATCCGTCGCAGCGCCATCCGGCATTCAAAATTCAGAATTCAACATTCAACATTTTCCCCGACCTTGCCCGCAAACCGCTTCAACTCATTCACCGCCTACGGCGTCGGCATCGGCCTGCGCATCCCGCACTACGATCACATTCTCGGAAAAAAGCCGGCCGTGGACTGGTTCGAGATCATCTCGGAAAACTACATGGTGGACGGCGGTCGTCCCCTCGCCGTGCTCGATCAGATCCTTGAGCAATACCGCGTGGTGCAGCACGGCGTTTCGATGTATTTCGGCAACGCGGCGCGACCGAATCGCGAGCATTTGAAAAAGCTGAAGGCGCTCACGAAGCGCACGCAGACGCCGTGGCTGAGCGATCACCTGTGCTGGGGCAGCGTGGACGGGCGCTTCACGCACGACCTGTTGCCGATGCCCTACACGTGGGAAGCCGTCGAGTGGACCGCGCGGAACATTCGCGAGGTGCAGGACTTCACCGGCATCCCCGTCGCAGTGGAAAATGTGAGCAGCTACGCGGCGTTCCATGCGTCGGAGATGACGGAGTGGGAATTTCTCAACGAGGTCGTCGAGCGCGCCGACTGCGGAATCCTGCTCGACGTGAACAACATTTACGTCTCCTCGAAAAATCACACTTTCGATCCCTACGTGTATATCGACGCCGTGTCCGCGCAGCGCGTCGCGCAGATTCACATCGCGGGCCACACGAAGTTCAAAAAATACCTCCTAGACACGCACGATCACCCGGTGCTCGACCCGGTCTGGAAAATGTACGCGCACGCCATCGCACGCACCGGTCGCACCGCGACGCTGCTGGAATGGGACGACCACATCCCGAGCTTCGGCGAAGTTCACGCCGAGGCGCTGAAGGCGAACAACTTTCTGCCCCATGCAAAAGCTCTCGCGGCGTAAATCGTCCTCGCGACCAGGGGCGGCCTCCGGCCTCGCGGAATTGCAGCGCGCGATCACCGGCGCGCTGATGAAGCCGCTCACCGCGGACGAGGAAATGCAGCCGTCGAACACCGCGGTCGCGGAGCGGTTCATCAAGCCGAACGACCGCCTCACGGCATTCGAGCGGCTGCAGATTTACAGCCAGCAGTACTGGTGGCGTCTGCTCGGCGCGTTCGGCGAGGACTTCAGCGGACTGCGCGCGGTGCTCGGCGAGAAAAAATTCGACAGGCTCGCGACCGCCTATCTCGAAGAGCACGGCTCAGCCTCGTGGACGCTGCGCAACCTCGGCTCACAACTCACCGCCTTCCTCGAAAAAAATCCGAAGCTCACGCACCCGCGCACCGCGCTCGCGCTCGATGTCGCGCGCGTCGAGTGGGCGCGCGTGCTCGCCTTCGACGAACCCGCGCGGAAGGTCGTCGCGCCGGAAAAATTCGCCCGCACACCCGCCGACCGCCTTCGCCTCGGACTCCAGCCCTACATCGTGCTGCTGCAGCTTTCGCATCCCGTGGATGAACTCATGCGGAGGCTGAAGCACACGGAGTTTTCCGCCGTGAGCAACGCAGTCGCCGCCGCGGAAAACCGGAAGCGCGCGCGCGTCACCGTGCGCCGGAGCGGGCAGCCAGTCTTCCTCGCCGTGCATCGCCTGGAAAACTCCGTCTATTTCAAACGCCACGACCGCGAGGCGCACACGCTCCTGCTCGCACTGCGCGGCGGCGCGACGATCGAGGCCGCGTGCGAGACTGCATTTGCAGACAGCAAGGAGTCGCCGGAAAAGTGCGCCGCGAAAATCCGCGAATGGTTTTCGCGATGGGCGGAGTTCGGCTGGTTCTGTGTGCCCCTGCGGCAGTGACCGCACGTTTGTCCGAAGAGGTGAAAAGTGCGCGGCGCCACATTTTCCGAAGTGTCCATCTTGCCATGCTTCACCGCCTCAGCGCCGGACTCTACGGAACCGCTGATTCAATCGGAGTGACGGCGAAAGACACGAAAGGCGCGAAAAAGATGCGGTGTCTTCTCCCTGCCTTTCGTCCTTTTCGCGGTCAAATATCCTTCACTGAAAGCGCCCGGTTTCAGTGCGACGATTAAATCAGTGGCTCTCTAACGCAAGCGATCCTCGCGCGATGGCCAGACCCCGGCGTAGTAGCCGAGGAGGATCATCTGATGGCGGAGGAAGGTGCGAATCGCGCCGTGCTGCTTCCAGCGGCGGGCGGAAGTTCGGACTGCAGCGGGATGAATGATCACGCGACCGTGACGTCTCGCCTGGCGGACAAATTCGATGTCCTCGAGCATCGGCCACTTTGGAAACCGGCCGAGCGCCTCAAATATCGGACGTCGGATGCAGAGGCCCTGATCGCCGTACGGGAGCGGGCGCAACTTGTTGCGCCATGCGGTGAATTTTTCGATGATCGCCGCGCCGGCTGGCCTTGGTTCACGCAGGGAAAACTGAAAGGCTCCGGCGATGTTTTGCGGAGCGCTCAGGGTCTCGCGAATCGCATCGGGATAGTCTGGAGGAGGCAGCGTGTCGGCGTGGAGGAAGAAGAGCAATTCACCGGTCGCCGCACTCGCGCCAGCGTTCATCTGGACTCCGCGCCCGCGCTCGGAGCGGACGATCCGCGCGGCGGTTTCCGCAGCGATGCCGAGGGTGGCGTCCGTGCTGCCTCCGTCGGCGACGATGATTTCATGCGGCTTTGCAGCGGCGACGTGCCGCAGGGTCTCGGGGAGATGCGCGGCTTCGTTTAGGGTGGGGATGATGACCGAGACGCGTTGGAGTTCAGCTTGCAACATCCGCCAGTCGGCGAGGTCGGCGGGCTCGTCCACATCGGGCAAAGTGGGAAGCAGCGTGGGTTCGCAGCCGTTCGCTCGTGCGACGCTCAGCGACTCGGCGAGCACGCGGCTCGTGCTCCACGCGATGCCTTGAAACATTGCGGGCATCGGTTTGCACAGGCCGACGAGATAGTAGCCGCCATCCTGCGCGGGGCCGAAAACCACGTCGTTCCCGCGCAGCGCAGCGAAGGCATTTTGCAGGATGCCTTCATCCAGCCGCGGGCAGTCCGCGCCGATGATGACGACAGACTCGGCGGCTTCATCAAAGGCATCCTGTGCGGCGCGGGCGAGGCGTTGGCCGAGATCGCCTTCACCCTGCGGCGTGCAGCGAGGCATCGGGCCGAGCCAGTCGCGCATGAGCCTCGCGTCCCCGCCTTCGTAGCGCACTTCGAGGCGGACTCCGCGAGCGATCGCGAGGGCTTTGGCACGGTGCAGCGTGAGTTCGGTGAGCTGCCGCTGCGTCTCTGCCGCTGCCTCCGCGCCGATCTCCGGGATCAGTCTCGTCTTCGTTTTCCCAGCGACCGGATAGCGAGTGAAGAGGATCAGGCGTTCGCGCGGCATTGGGAAAATGCAGCCAATCTCAACGCGGCTTTCTTGCCAGTCATTTGTTCGCGCGGCTGGCCATGCGGTGACTCATTTCGCATTCGGGATTGTCCGGCGCGCGAAAGTCACGGACTGTTGTTTGTTTCAAAAAATGACCATGACCATGACTAAAATTTTCCTCGCCATCTTCGCCGTCCTCTTGAATTGCGCGACATTGTCGGCGGCAGAAGCCAGCGTTCCGTCGCACTCCCGCTTCGACGGGCTTTTGAAAAAATATGTGAAGGACGCCCGCGTGGACTACGCCGCGCTCAAGGCGCATCCCGAGGAGTTGGACGGCTACCTCGGTGACTTGGCGAAAATTTCGCCGGCCGCATTTGGAAAACTGCCGAAGTCCGATCGTCTGGCCTGCCTGTTGAATCTCTACAACGCGGCTACACTGAAACTGATCACGGAACATTATCCGCTCAAGAGCATCCGCAGCATTGGCATCCTGCCCGGCGCGGCGTGGCGCGATTTGCGCGTTCGCTTCGGCGGGCAAATCCTGTCGCTGGAGCATCTGGAAAACAAAATCATCCGCGCGGAATACGGTGAGCCGCGCATTCACTTTGCGCTCGTGTGTGCGGCGATTGGTTGTCCGCCGCTGCGCTCCGAGGCCTATGTGGGACCCCGGCTGAATCGCCAACTCAATGAACAGGCGCGGCAATTCATGAGTGAATCGGCGAAGAACCATTTCGATGCCGGCACGCGCACCTTGCACCTTTCGCCCATCTTCAAATGGTACGAGGCAGACTTCACCGGTGCGGCGGGTTCGCTGGCCGCTTATGTGAAACCTTTCCTGCCTGCGGTGCAGCGCGACGCTCTCGGCGCTTCGCAGAAAGTCGCGATCAAGTTCACGGAATACGACTGGGCGCTGAACGACTCGCCGCGT
>JBBRYC010000118.1:0-14291 GCA_038238025.1 Chthoniobacterales bacterium | reverse complement strand
GCCCGCTTCGGCCAGCGCCGTCGCCATGTCACGGCCCAGGTTGCGCGCGCCGCCGGCGACGAGAAAGACTTTGCCGGTTAAATCAAAGAGTTGTTGGACAGTTGGATTTTGAGGCATGATTTTTCTCGTTTATTGATGACGACATCAGTTGAACAGTATTTCGCTGGCGTTGAGCAGCACGCGGGAGAGCAAGGCCACACAGAGCCACGCTTGCGTCATTAATGGGGGATGGTCGCGTCATTTTATTAGCCGCAACATGCCATTGGCCGCGCCGATTCGCGCGTCTGGTTCAGGATTTTTGACCAGACGTTTTAGAAGTTCTAAACCTTGGGTTGGAGTTTTGAATTTGGCTGCAACCGTCATCGCGTCTTGAGCGTCGCCTCGATGCATTCCGCCACTTTGCCACCGAGCAAACCGTATCCGATGCCATTGAAGTGGACATCTTTCGGAAGCTGCGCCTTGGCGAGGTGTGGCGTGATGAACGTGAAGAGATCGTCCACGGCGATGCCGTGCTTCTTCATCAGGCGCGCGGCGGCTTCGTTCTTCTCGAAGATCGCCTGTGGCGTGCCCGGGCCGTATCCCGTGTCCGTTGGCACGGGTGTGGTTGTCGCCCAGATGAGCCTGGCGCGGGTGGCCTTCATGCGGGTGATGAGGGTCTCAAGCCGCTGCTCGTAATCCGCGAGCGGTGTGGCGCGATCATGGATGCCGAAGTTGAAATGGATCACGTCCCACTTCCCGTCGCCGAGCCAGATGTCGAGCTTCTCCACCCCCGTTGCCGTGGGTCCGCAGTTCACCGGCGCGCGGTGGACGTTTGCCTTGCCCGCGAGCGCCTTCCGCGTCGCCAGCGTATAGCCGATTGAGATGGAGTCGCCGATGAGCAGCACCCGCGGCAGTTTCGGATCGTCCTTCACATAATCCCAGGCGCTGAGACTGCCGCGCGCCTTTTCCGCCTTGTAGAGCGACTGATAGAAGGCGGGAAGATTCTCCTCCAGCGTGCGCTCCCACGCCTGGTGTTCGGGCGGCAGGGTAACCTTCCATTGATGGTATTTTTCATCATTGGCCTTGTCCGCCGCAGCCTTCTTCTGCGCTGCTTCCGCAGCCAAGGCTGGCTCGGTCGCGCGGGCGAAGCTGAGGGAAACAAGCAGCAATGCGGAAAGGATAAGGTGTTTCATGTTCTTTAAGGTGGTTTCTCAAGTTGGAGTTATGAGCTATTCGGCATTTTCGATGATGAGGTCGGTGACCGCCGGTTACGATAGCTTGAAGGTGCTCCCGAAAGCGTGGAGAGAAAAGATCGGCGTCCTCCATCGCGAAACGGAGGCCTCAATTTCACTGGATCCTTCGACTCGTTTCACTCGCTCAGGATGACATGAGAGATGCGATAACGGCTCCCGTTTAACTTACTGTAATACCGGTCTATAAACGCGGAGCGCGGTTGGTGGATGGTGCCCATGACGTGGCGGTGCAATTCACTTCTGGCTGAATGCGTCCACGAGTTGGATTTCGAGGGGGTTCGACGGCTTGCTCAATGTCGTCGGAGGCTTGCGGCCTTTCGATGGAGTCATCGAATAGGTCACCCACAGGTAGAGTTTCATCGCGGGACGCAGGTTGTGGATGAGCCCGCCGGGGGTTTTCATCGCGCCCATCCGCACGGCACCGCGCCCGTCGGGATAGGCGGAGACCCACACTTGATATTCCGCGGCGTCGGGCGCTTCGGTGAATTGCACGTGGCAGCGCGTGCCGTCGTAGCCCCAGTCGGGCATCCGGATTTTTTCCAGTTTCACCGGGGCGAATTCGCCCGCGGCCTGCATCTTCGTGATCGGATTCGCGAGGGCGAATTCGCCGCGCGGCATGGGCGTTCGCAGTTGGTTCAAGGCGACCGCTTTTTCCGTGGAGTCGGCAGCGCTCTCGTACTCGGCGACGAGTTCGCCGAGCAGCACGTCGGCGGGATTTGCGGGCTGCACGTCGTTCACGTAGAGGACATGCGTGCGTCGCTCGATGATGATGCTTTCGAGCCGCAACGGCAAATCCACGATGCCATCGCCGCCGGTGCTGCCCCACCATGTCGTGCCGAATTCGCGGAATGAATCCCAGTCGGTGTGGCCGGGCAGCTCGAAACGCACGTATCGCCAGCCGTCGAAATTGAACGCGGACCAGCCATGCACGTCGTTGCAGTTCCACTGGTCCTTGGTGCCGGCACTCATCCATCGTTCGCCCTTCGCGTCGCGCAGGCAATACACGACGCGTCCGCAGTCGCTTGATGCCTTTACCCACACGCCGAGCGCGACCGCCTTGCCAGCGATGACGAGCGGCTTCTTCGGTTTCAAGACGGAATACCACGGCATGAGCTTCCGCTCCTTTTCCTGCGGCAGAAGATGGACGGCGAGGAAGTTTCCCTTGCGCTCGTCGTCGCCGGTCACTTTCGCACTCATGTGTCCGGGATAGGATTTCGTGTCGAAGCAGTTGTCTTCGTAGGTCGTGTTTTTCTCCTCTGCGAGTGTCCACGAACCGTCGCCGAGATTGGCGATGGTGACCTCCTGCCCGACTGGCGGGCGGTGTTTCGCCGGGCCGGTCTGCCAGGTTTCCTGGTTGCGGTTGCGGGACCACGCGACGCTGTCGGAGTGGTCGGACGCGCCGAGGCTGATGGACTGCACTTCCCCCGCGCCGGTGATATAGATCGGCGACGTGCCGATGGTCACGGTCACGGCGCGATGGGCGGACTTGAGAGTCGTCGCGTTGTCCATGCTGTCGGTGACGGTGATCGCTCCGTCCTTTTCGAGCATCAGCGTGGCGGCGCGTTTGCCGCGCACGTTCCAGAGCGAGTAGATCGCGCCGACGTCGGGCTTGTTGAATTTCAAAGCGTAGGCGGTGAGCGAGCCGGTCGGCAGCCACTGGTCGAACTTCGAGCGTTCGAGCATCCGCGTCATCGTCGCGTAATGCGCATACGCCGGCTTCGGATCAGAATAGGGAATGCGCCGGTTGATTCCGCACCCGCCGTAGTGCTCCGCGCCGTAGTAGTTCCCGCAGTCGTGCGCAAACCAGCCGGAGTAAAAACGATCCACACCGTAGGCGAGCGACAGCAGAGTCCAGCGATGGTAACGCTCGGCCTGTTCCTCCCACGTGCATGCGCCCGGCTCCGTGGGCACGAAAGTCCCCTCGATATAAGCGAGCAGGGGATTCGGGATTCCGACTTTCTTATACTCCTCGCGCAGCATGAAGAGCCGGTGCGTGCTCATCTGGTAAAGCTGCTGCTCCGGCAGCCGCTCGAATCCGATCATGTCGAGGCCGCTGCCATCAATGAGGTTTTTCGGAAAGCCCGCTCGCAGCATGGGCACGACGAAAAGCGGGTCGCCCCACGGGATGAGGACTTTCGTGTTCGGCCACGCCGCGCGGACTCC
Source organism: Chthoniobacterales bacterium (assembly GCA_038238025.1). Taxonomy (GTDB): domain Bacteria; phylum Verrucomicrobiota; class Verrucomicrobiia; order Chthoniobacterales; family Chthoniobacteraceae; genus SXWH01. Next base: position 10,896 of record JBBRYC010000118.1, on the reverse strand, counting down.
CTCGGCAGCGGCGCGCGCGGTGTTCATGAAAGTGCGCAGATCGCGCTGCTCGTCGGCGCTGAGCGGATACGGCGGCTCGCCCCAGTAATCCTGCAAGTTGCCCGCGGTGAGGTCGCGCGAGATGTGCGGCTCGGCAAAAAAAGTCACGATGTCCGGGTTGTCTCCCTGCACCTTGCGGAGCGCCTCGACGGCAGTGGTCTTATACGCCTCGTAGCGCGCAGGGTCGGGCTTCGCCTCGGAGGCCCAGTCGCGCTGCGGCGAAACCGCCCACGCATTCGGCCCACCTTGCCATTTCCATTCGGCAAACAATTTTCCCTCCGGCGTGTCGGCCTTCGGATGATGCATGGTGGCACGGGCGCCCGCGGCGTGCATGATGTTCATCGTGTCGAGCGCCGGCGGCGTGTGATGCCCGCCGTGATAGGACCAATAGCCGAACATCGGCCCCTTGCCCTCCTCCCAAAATGGCGCGCGCGTGTCTTTCGCCAGCCGGACAAAATTTCGCTTCTCGGTCCACGAACGCTCCCCGTCATTCATCGTCACGGTCATCTCGTGCCAGCCGTTCTTTTTCACGGGAATGGTGACACTGAGCTTGCCGGGTTTGCCCGCGAGGAGATTGAGCGGCTTGGTTTGCTTGGTCGTCTCTTCGCCGTCGTGGCTTTTGGTTTCGACAAGGACGGAGAGGGTGCGATTCGCCGCGGAATGATTCTCGAATGCGACCGTGTAAGCGGGCACCGCGGGCGTCGTCCACACGTGGCCGACCGCCGTCGGCTCCAGCGCCATCGTCACCTCCGCGCGGTGCAGCGTGAGCGCATAGACATGCACCCCGCTCGGCAGTCCCGCACCGTGCCAGCCGTAGTGAATCGGATCGGGATAACTGCGGTACTGATGCACGCGCTTGGTCAGTTCCAGATCGAGCGTCTCCATGTCCGAGAAGCTGGCGAGCAGCGCGGGATCGAGTGGAATGCGGATGTGCCAGAGATGGGCGCGCTCCCCATTTTCCAGACGCACCGGCAGCGGTGTCGCGCCCGCGGCCTGTTGCGCGGTCGCCGGCGGCACGGAAGTTTCAAAGACCTGCGCAAAGCCCGCGCCGGGCCGGTAGAACATCGCGTCCAGCTCGGGGATGTGGTTTTCCCCGCCATCGAAAGCGGCGATCACATGCAGCTCGTCGTAGCGACCGTTCGGGATGCGCAGTTGGATGCGCGCGGGATCAATCCAGAAAGCGCCGGCGAAGCGGTGAGCGGACGATTCGAGGTTGCCCTCCATATTCGCCTGGCGCAGCACGCTGCGGCCGATGTCGAGATGATCCGCCGCCGTCTTGCCCTCGCGCGCCGCAAAGGAAAACGGGATGCCCTGCACCGCCACCGTCTTGCCAAACGGCAGCGCCTCCCCCGCGACCGCCGCGCCGCGCACCAGCGCGCGATCATGCACGTAGCCTTCGAGCGGCACCGCCTCGTAGCCGCTCGCCGCGGAAGGCAGCGCCCGCACGGAAAGTTCCGCCAGCCGCGTCCCGGGCTGCAAAGTTGCGCGCACGATGCCGCCGGTCTTCAGCGTGGGATCGCGCTTCTCCGTCACGAGCCGGTCGTCCACCCAGATGCGCACGCTGCCTTTCGCCAGTTGGTATCGGACATGCACCCATTTGTCCTGGCAGACCGGGAGTTTCGACATGTCGCGTTCGATCGAGACCCGCACCGACTCATTCCAAGTCGGCAGGATCCGGTCGTAGGCGCGCAGCTTGTATGGCACGGCGGTGCCGGCCGCGTTGATGGAAATCCCGGCGTCGAAATTTCCCGTGAGCGAGACTGGAAACCCGCGGCTGGATTTGTCCGCGAGGTCCAACGCCGCGCTGAGGTTGAAGACCGCGCTGGGTTTCTCTGCCGTCGGCGCGAGCCGCACGCGGCAGTTGATCTCCACCTCCCCGTACGTCGTCTTGCTTTCCAAGGTCACCGGCTTTGCCCCGCACACGAGCGCCGCGCGGCCGAGCACTGCGTCCACTTCCGTCGTGAAAGGCCCGCCTTCTTTCGCCGTCGCACCGCCCGCGACCGACCATGCGACATCGGCCCCCGGCCCAAGCGCCTGCTCCAAGCCGGACGCCATCCCGGTTTCCTGCCACCATGGTTCAGCCGGTGCCGCAGCTTTGACCGCGATGAGCGGCATGACCAGAGCGAGGGCGAGGCGGGAGAGGTTTTGCATGGTGGGGATTTGGTGTGAGATGCATAACCTGCCATGAATGGTGTTTGTGGCCTTGAAATGAAAAAATCTTCCTAACCCGGAAAAATCACGCTCCAGAGAAATCGCCCGACAGCGTGTTTCGCTGTGAACGTCCAACGTCCAACATTCAATGGAATCCCCTGTTGTCCGCGAGGCTTCATTGGACCTTAGCCGGAACGATGCAGTTGGAAGCGGAAGTGACGATGGTGGTGTGGCTGCGACGCCCTCGTCGCAACCTGTTGCTTGCGGCGCCCTCGCCGCAAGTTTTGCACGCACCATGCGGTAACACCATTCACCACCCTCGCGACGAGGCGTCGCGGATCCATATTGCAACGGAGGCGTCGCAGCCACCGGCCTGCGCGCCTTGCCTCCAACTGCATCGTTCCGGCTTAGATGAACGGGAAACGCGGAGCGCGAAAAGATTCTCAGCAGCCGCCGTTGGGAAGAGGCCGGCCATTTTGAATGGAGATGGCGATTTCCTGCGTCCTTCGTCGAACAAGAACGCCGTGCGTCACGCTCGGCACACCCTATGCCGAGCCCGCCGCGGAACACAGAGTGCCAAACTCACTGCGCGCGCCACCGCATCTTTGCGTGTATGAAAGTTACAGAAAACAGACCCTCACTTCCCAGGACCGCCCGACGCTCGGCCCGTTTCCGGTGCGCGCGGTAACAGGCAAATTCCTCGCAGTTGAACAATCCGCTGTTCCCGCACCCTTGACTCGACCCTTTCACCTCAAAATTTGATACGACCGCGAATTGCCCGGTGCCGATATCCTTTTGTATGAAACAAAACATCATTATCACCACCATCACCGCAGCGCTCCTTACGTTCAGCACATCATCCGCGACTTTTGCGAAGGATGCGGTGAAGGCTGAGAGCACCAGTGCCGCTGACGCGACCGCAGACGCGACCTTCATGGATGCCGTCACACGCGGCAACCTCACCGAAATCAAGGCCGCCGACATCGCGCAGGGGAAGACCAAGCGCGACGACGTGAAGGACTTCGCCAAAAGCGTGGAGAAGGATCACACGGACGTGAACAAAAATCTCGCGACCCTCGCCGACCGCATGAAGATGAAATTGCCCAAGGACTTGGGCGAGCATCAGCCGTTCATCGATGGCCTGAAAGCGAAGACGGATGCGGATTTTGATCGCACCTACGTCGCTGCAACGGTGGCCAGCCACAAAAAGTGCGTGGCCATGTTTGAGCAGTTTTCGGCGAAAACGAAAAACGCCGATTTGAAGGCGTTTGCCGAAAATACACTTCCTGGACTGCGCACGCACTTGAAGCACAGCGTCGCGCTCCTCGAGACGCTCGGCGGCGACAAAGCGAAGTAGACTGAATAGTTCGCAAACAGAAACTCTTAAGCGCGATGGCGTCGGCTTGCGAAGGCCGGCGCCATTCCGCGTGTCTTCCGCCGGGAGAAAGAGTGCCAGACTGAATGCGCGTGCCACCGCATCTTTCACGCTACTCTCGAAAGCGCAGCGAGAAAAGATCAGCGTCCTCCATCGCGAAACGGAGGCGGACGGGTTTGCCGGCGAATGCGCTCACATCTTCGCTGGCTTTCCATTTCACGAAGCGCGCGATGTCGTCGCCGTAGATCGGCAGGCAGTCATCGAGCGCGAAACCCGGCAGCGCCTTGCCATCCGCATCCTGCAACTCCACGCGCACCCTGCCCGCGGCGCTGGTGGAGTAATTGATCTCCAGTTTCGTCCCGGTAAACTTGAACGGCTTCGTGATCAGTTCGCCGCCGCTGAGCGGAGCATTGATGGATGCGAAACCATCGAGCCGCAGCGTGTAGCGGCGTCCGCCGGTGAGGAAGAGCGACATCTCGGTGGCGCCCGTCTGGTGGATGCCGATGGCGGCATAGTTCGCACGGTTTCCCCACTTATCCTTGCTCAGTCCGGGGCGGATGAAGGCCTGCGTGAAGGTGCGCTCATATTTCCCGCCGCCGCGCGTGGTCATGAAAAGGATGTCGGTGGCCGCGCCGCGCTGATCCATGAACCGCGTGGGCGTGGCGACATAGATGTGCGGCGCGCGGAAGTAGGGCTGCGTGCAGCTCGTGTAAAGGTGCTCGTGCGGGAGGTTCGCCTCCATCTCGACGAGATCGGTCCAATGGATGAAATCCTGCGAGGTGGTGCGGGCGATGCCGCGGCAGCCTTTGATGAAGCGACGGAAGTAACACACATAGCATTGCTCGCTCTCACTCCAGAAGGCATAGTTCTGCGAGTCGAAATACTTGCCCCAGTCCTCCGGTATGACGGCTTGCTCCTGGAGCTTCTTCCAATGAATGCCGTCGGGTGACACGAACGCCTTCAGTCCGCCTGGCCCACGGCGCGCGCGGATTTCCTCATACATCGGGCTAGGTTGATAGGCGAGGCCTCCGAGCGCCTTGTATTTCTGGTCGGGCGGCGTGCCGGGCTTCGTGTCAATGAATGGGGTGAAGTTATGGTTCACGAGAAACTCATCCATGAGCATGATGTTGCCCGCTGGAAAACTCGGGTGTTCGAAAAGCCCGAGCTTCGGCAGTGTCCAGTGAATGGCATCCTTACTCTCCGCAACCAGCGTAACTTCGCCTTCGTGATAAACCTCCCACCCGTGAGTCTTCCAACCGACCTTCGGGTCTTTGTCGCCGCGATAGTAGAATTGAAAGCGATCCCCATCGCGCAGCACTGTCGCATAATGTCCCTGCGGGCGCGGGGGATCCACCGGCGGGGCAAGCTCCGGCGTGTGCAACTGAAATGTGACGCCTTGCAGATCGTGAACGAGCCAGCGATCCACGAAGAGTTCCAGCCGCGAGCCAATGTCGCGCACCGCATCGTCCTCCGCGCGGCTGCTGGCAGGCATGGCCAAAAGACCTGCACCGATGGCGGGTGCCAGCAAGCTGCCCGCGCGGGCCAGGCTGAAAGCGGCCGCGGCGGTTCCCAGGAAATGACGCCGGGAAATTTCCGATCCCACGCTGGAACCAGTGACGGGCAGGCGAGCTGAGCTTTTTCCGAAGCGGACGAAACGATTGCGTGCTGTCATTCCAGCCATAAGCTGCATTCCGTGAAAAATGTAAAGCTGGACCGAGTTGGTGGCCATCGCTCGAAGGTCATCTCATGGCAGGCCGCGTGCGCCGCGCTGTGGCTGCTTGCCGCCTGCATCACCCCGGTCGCAGCCGAGCCGGTGGGGAATACATTTCCCGTGATGGATGGCCAGAGGCAGGCGGTCATCGTCGGCGTCCCGAGCCCTTTCTTGAACAAGGCGATCGAACGATGCACGGGAAGGCGGCTCACGGAGATTCGCGAGGCTCAATTTCATTCAGGGGGCGGGCAATTCCCCATTTACATCGGAGAGACGAAAAAGGCGCGCGAGGTTCTGGCGGAGGAGATCAACACGCTGGATGACGAGGGATATATTCTCCATGTTACTCCGGAGTTCGCGGTGATCTATGCCGCCGCCGCGCGGACGAACACCGGCCAGCCGCTGGTTTGGGCGGAGGGGGATTTTGCCCGGCGATTCATGGGGGTGGACCACTATTTTCCCGGACCACTCGGCCAGGTGTATCCGAAGGCTGACAGGATACTTATCCCGTGCGGCAAGTGGGTGGAGAATCCGGTCTATAAGTCGCGCGCGTGGAGCGGCTATGCGGGAAGTGGCGGACCCACATGGCGCATTCGCGCTTCCGGTGGCGCGGCGCGCTTCGCGTTCCATCATAACTTCTGGTCCATCTTTGACCCGAAGAAATATGGCGATCATCTGGATTACTATCCCGAGCTAAACGGCCAACGCTCGATCCCGACCAAGACTACCTATTGGCAGCCCTGCACCAGCCATCCCGACGTGCGGCGCATCACCGTGGAAACCGTCCTGGCGGCTTTTGCCAAGGATGGGCAGAAGGTTCACACCTTCAGTTTGGGAGTCAACGATTCGGGAGGCTTCTGCCAGTGTGCGAAGTGTCTCGCCGATACGCCCGCCGGAGTGGATCCAAAGAGCCGCGAGGCCAGCGCCTATCGCTTCTTTAAGTTTTACAACACGGTGGCTGCGGCGGTGGCCGCCAAGTATCCGGAGGCGCGGCTGGGGTTCCTGGCGTATGGCGCACTGAGCACGCCACCTATCGAAAAGTTGCATCCCATTTTGATGCCCTACCTGACGCAAACCCAGGCCGATGCAGTTGACCCGAGCTATCGCCAGCGATTGGATGAACGCTTCGCCGAATGGGGAAAGATGGCGTCGCATCTGGGAATGTATGAATGGCTCTATGGCGACGGCTTTATGATCCCCCGCATCTATTCGCACGAGATGGCGAAAGGTCTCCGGCAAGCCAGAGCCTGCGGCGCAGACGGATTCTATGCCGAGGCCTATGCCAATTGGGGCCTGGATGGTCCCAAGCTATGGATGGTCGAAAAGCTCCTCTGGAATCCGAGTCAGGACGTGGATGCGCTGATGGACACTTGGTGCCGGGGACTATTCGGACCGTCGGCCGCGCCGAAGATGCGCGCTTACTTCGACCGCCTGGAGCGCGCCTGGTCGGAGCAAAAGGCCACTGACCAAAAGCCGGGCGGCTATCGCATGATGGGATCGCTGCACAAGGACGATCAGTTCACGAAGGTGTTTCCTCCAGCCGTTTGCGACGAGGCGTGGGGGTTGCTCGGCGCGGCGGAAGCCGCGGCGACTGACGAGTCTGAGCGGGCGCGCATTGCTTATTTCAAAACCAGTTTCGGAGCCACGCGCCTCGCTTCCACGCGCTTCGACGCCGCGCAACGCCTTTCCGCCATGACCAAAGATGGTGCGGCGCGCACTTCCGCAGACTGGCTGCTCGCCCTTGAGGATTGGGCGCAATTTTCTGCCCTGGATCAATACATGGCCGCGGTTCGCCTCTCCGCGCCCGGCTCCTTCGCGCCGTTCTGTCTGCCGGATTCACAGCCGGCGGTGTCTTTTGCCGAATGGGACACCGACGCCCCGGCCATTCGCACCGTGGTGAACATGATCGTCGGCGAGATTATGAAACCCGCCGCCGGCGTGGCACCGCGGGACAAAGTCACATTTGACGCACGCGCTGCCGAAATTCTCGACGCCGCCATCGCGGAGGCGAAAGCGGTCGGCAAATCATGCGAGAATGCTGTGCGCGTGATTCATCCACTGCTGCGCTCTGCGGCCATGGACGCAGTCACGCTGACTGCCGATCCGGTCATTGATGGCGACATCGAGGCCGGGTGGGGAAAGCCTTCGTTTGATGGCACCTTTTTCGACTATCCCTTTGAGACGAAGCCCTCCGTTTTGCGAACGCGCGTCTGGATTGCGGCACGCGGCGGCAAGCTCTTTCTCGCCTTCCGTTGCATTCAGGATCCAAAAAGCGTCGCCGCAAAAATTCCCGAGCGCGATGCGCTGGAAATGGTCGAGAGAAGCGGTGTGCAATTGGTGGATTTGGGAAAGCCAATCCCTTACCTCGCGACCGACACGGTGGGCGCATTGCTGCCCGGTTTGTATGTGGCGGCGGTCACTTCCGCCGGCGGCATCATGGATGTTCAGGCGACATCGCAGGGCGTCCGCGTCGAATGGAACGGGGCCGCCGCGAAAGTGAAACTCACGGACGATGGCTGGTCCGCCGAGATGGTGGTGACGCTGGATCCAAAGAGTCCGATCCTGCGTGGCGGCGCGGTCGCGGGCTTCAATTTCTTCCGCTGCGCCAGCCAGCACCGGCGCAGCGCCTGGACCCCTGCGACTCCCAACCGCTGGTCATTCTCTCCCGGTGCCAGCGGAATCGTATTCTTTCCTACGGCATCAGAATAACGCTCCTCGTTCTGGCTGCCTTATTGAAGCACGTACGGGTTCGTCTGGTGCGTGACGTCCGGCCCAGCCTGCCAGAGCGTGCGGCCGTCTGTGTCAGGCATTCACTTTTGCAGAAAAGGTTCGCTGGCGATGATCGCGTGGACGAGTGTGCGAAGGCCGTAATCCGACTGCTTCGCTTCTGCAACAATGCGGTTCACCGCCGCGTGATCGCCGAGGCCGACAGGCTGGCCGGTGGCGTAGGTGACGAGCTTCTCCGTCACGCAACGCGCGATCTGCTCGGGGTGCGCGAGCAGCAGTTTCTTGAACTCGGCGATGTCCGAAAATTTGCGTCCGTCCGGCAGCGTGTCGCCGGCGTCCACGGGCGGACCGAGGCCGTATTGCCAGGCGGCGAGATATTTTCCGAGCGGGCCGGTGCGGTTGTTTACGCGGTTCTTTTGCTCCGCGACGATGCGGTAGCGTTCGCGCCAGCCACCGATCACGTCGTAGTTTTCCAGCGCGAAACCGGGCGGATCGATCCGCGAGTGGCACCCGGCGCAATTTTCCGTCGCGCGATGTTGCTCGAGGATTTCGCGGATTGTTTTCGCGCCGCGGATGTCCGGCTCGATGGCCGGTGTGTTTGGCGGCGGTGGCTGCGCGGGGCGGCCCAGGATGCGATCGAGCACCCACACGCCGCGCAGGACGGGCGAGGTTGTCGTGCCGTTCGCCGTGACCTTCAGCACGCTCGCCTGCGTGAGCACGCCGTCGCGGTGATATTCCGGTTTCAGCGCGACTTTGCGAAACGCCACGCCATGCACATCCGGGATGCCGTAGTGCTTTGCGAGCCGCCCGTTCAGCATCGCAAAATCCGAGTCCACGAAATTTTTTACGCTGAGGTTCAGCTTCAGCAGCTCCTCGAATTCGGGATAGAGCACCTTGTCCGGCGGGTTCGCCGCGATGTCACGCAGTCCGAGCCACTGGCCGGTGAAATTTTCCGTGAACGCCTTCGCCTTCGGATGAGCCAGCATCCGCTCGACTTGCGCGCGCAGCACGGCGGGTTTGCGCAGTTCGCCCTTCGCCGCGACTGCGAGCAGCGCCTCGTCCGGCACCGTGCTCCAGAGGAAATACGAGAGCCGCGATGCGAGTGCATGATCATCAAGCGGCCCCGCGGGCTCGCGGAGGTAGAGGAATTTCGGCGACGCGAGCACGGCCTTGCAGCCCGCGCGCAGCGACGCCTCGAACGGCTGCCCCATCTCCAGCGACTTCGCCACGAGCGCGACGAACGGCTTCTCCTCGCGCTCGCGCACCGTCCGGCGGAACGCGCGCGGCAGCAGGGCGCGGATCAATTTTTCCGCATCCGCGAGCGTGCCGGTCTTCGGATCGGCATCGCCAAAAACGCGGCGGTAGCTCTCCGTCGGCCATGTCTCGGGGAACGGCCCTTCTATTTCGATCCAGTGGATGTGCAGCCCCGGTCCGGGATACTCCGCCATGTTCTTCTGGCTCAGATACGCGAGCGGGAGCGCGACGAGTGCCACCTTGATCGTGTCGTTTTTCGCGCCGAGCCGCTCCTCGATTTCGATGACTGCCGGCTTGCCCGGCGGTGCGTTGAAGTAGCCGAGGTGATGCGTGTAATTGCCGCTCACGACGAAATTGCCGAGCAGCACCGCCATCGGCAGCGGCGTCTCCGAGTTGTGCGCCGACGCCGCGACGCGGAAACGGTAACGACCCGGCGCAGGAGCCTTGAACTTCCGGAGGTCGTGCCCCGAATCCCCGCCGCCGCGAAACAGGATGACGCCCTCGTCCTGCTTTCAATGCGAAATGTAGGGCGGAAGCGAGTCGGCAAGATCGAACCGCTGCTTCGTGCTCTCCAGCTTGTGAACGGGCAGCAGCGCCGCCGTCACGACCGCGTCCGCCGCTTCGAGATAGCGCTCCATGAGCACCGGTGAGATGTTCAGCGCCGCGCCCACATTGTCGAATCCCTGCGCGACCGCATCCTCCGGCAGCAGTTCCTTCACCATCACGTCCACGGAAAAAAGATCGCGCACCGTGTTCTCATACTCCACGCGATTGAGTCGGCGCAGCACCGTGCGTCCCTCCGCGCGATGCTTCGCCACCGCGGCGTCGAGTTGCGCGGAGATGATGCGCGTGGCCGCCGCGAGCTTCGTCGCATCGGGCCGCCGCTCGTCCTCAGGCGGCATCTCGCCGGATTGCAACTGATCGAGGATCGTCTGCCACCGTGCGAAGGTCGCGGCCTTTGTCAGATCGGAATCAAGCTGGTCGAGCCGCAGACTGCCCTTCGCCTTTTTCTCACCGTGGCATTTCACGCAGCTTTCCTTGAAGAACGCCGCCACATCCGGATTCACCGGCGGGTTGTCTGCCGCCGCAAGCGACCACGGCGCCGCGAACGCAGGTGCCGCGAGCGCAAGTGTCGCGAGCGCGATGCCGGCGATTTGGGAACTTGTGGTGAGCACGGTCATATTGGTGGAAAGCATCGCCTGGATAGTATCCTGTGCGTCGCGTGGAATTCAAATTGTGCCGGTGCGTCGAGTGTCGGCGGGCTCCCACTCACTTCCCGAGTTCGAAGATTGCGTGCTGGACGCTTTGCGTTTCGGTAAGCGTGATTTCGGGCGTGGCGTCCGAATGTTTCACGCGCCACGCAAAGAGACTGTGTAAAAAGTCATGGGCGTGCCCGGACGCGCGCAGGAAAACGGGAGCGCACGCTTCCAGCGTGCCGCGTCCGGCATCCCTGCCGGACGCAGGGCGAAGGCGGCGGGTGTCCCCGCTCATCAAAAAGCCAGCCGCAGTCCCGCAGCCCGGCGGATCTTTCCGGCAGGATGCCGCAAAGGACACGCTGGAAGCGTGTGCTCCCATTTTCCTCCGGGCTGCATCCGCCTTCCCTGAATCGGATGCAGCGGCATGGCAAACGCGGGACTTT
>JBBRYC010000117.1:0-14526 GCA_038238025.1 Chthoniobacterales bacterium | reverse complement strand
GGTGGGCCCGCCCCCGTGTACTACCTGGGGGGGGCGGCTCGCTCGGTGGGGGGGGGGGGGTGCGGGGGGGCGGCCCCCGCGCCCGGGCCCCGCGGCGGCCGCCCCCCCCACCCTCCCCGCGACACGCCATCCGACTTTCTCTCGGACTATTTGTTCAAGATGGCATGGGGCACAAACATTGAGCGCAGCCGCTTGATTGCGACGCATCGCAACGCCTACAAGCAGCGCGCGCATGAAGATTCTCCGTCACACACAACCCGGATTTGCAAAGGCCCTCGCCGCACTCAAGCGGCACTCGGAGCCGACGGATGACGTGCGCAAGACGGTGGTCGCGATCATTGCGGACATCCGCAAGCGCGGTGATGCGGCACTGCTCGACTACACGGCAAAATTCGGCGGGCCGAAGCTGAAGTCCTCGCAGCTTGCGATGAATGAGAATGCCTCTGTGGACGCGGCGACGCACAAGGCGATCGCGACTTCACACAAGAACGTCTTTGCGTTTGCAAAGAAAAGTCTCCGCAAGTCGTGGAGCGGGCGCAACGCGCAGGGCGCACGCGTCGGCGAGCGGTTCGATCCGTTCCAGCGCGTCGGCGTGTATGTGCCGGGCGGCACTGCGCCGCTCGTCTCGACGGCGGTGATGACCGTCACGCTCGCGGCTGCGGCGGGCTGCCCGGAGATTGTGGCAGTCACGCCGTGCGACAAAAATGGCCGTGTGAATCCGGCGCTGCAATACGCGCTGGTTTACGCGGGCGCGACGGAGATTTACCGCGTCGGCGGCGCGCAGGCGATCGCGGCGCTCGCATACGGCACGAAGACGATCCGGCCCGTGCAGAAAATTTTCGGCCCCGGCAGCCCGTGGGTCGTCGAGGCGAAACGCCAGGTCTTCGGCCAGTGCGCGATCGATCTGCTGCCCGGCCCGAGCGAGATCCTCGTGCTCGCCGACGCATCCGCGAAGGCCGCGTGGATCGCCGCCGATCTGCTCGCGCAGGCGGAGCATGGGCACGGCAGCAGCATCGTTTTCGTCACGGACAGCGCACGACTCCTCATCGCGGTGGAAAAGGAAATCCGCGCGCAGGCCGCGACGCTCAGCCGCCGCGAGTATCTCACCGAGGTGCTCGATCAAAACGCCGCGCTCGTCCTCGTGAAATCGCTCGCTGACGGTGTTGCCATCGCAAACGACTTTGCACCCGAGCACATTTCGATCGTCGCGAAAAATGAGGACGCCCTCGCGCGCGACATCCGCACGAGCGGCGCGATTTTCCTCGGCGGATGGTCGCCGGTGGCCGCGGGCGATTTCGTCGCCGGGCCGAGCCACACGCTGCCGACGGGCGGCGCGGGAAAAAGTTTTCCGGGGCTGATGAGCGACATGTTCCAGCGCCGCACGAGCATCGTCCGCCTCGACCGCGCGTCGCTCGCGAAAAGCGTGGAGACCATCGAGCAGTTCAGCCGCATCGAGGGCCTCGACGCCCACGGGCGCAGCGCGCGGATTCGCTTCGAGTAGCGCGCTACTTTTGCACCGCGCGGAGCAGCACTTCGCCGACTTGGAGGCCGAGCGCTTGCCCGGCGACGTGGAGGAAACCGGTGCCGGGATCCGTCAGTGCGATCTGGAGTTTGCCAGTGGCGTTGCGCGGGGCGGCGAGCTTCTGCACACGGAGAAGAGCGCGGACGGCGAGTGCGGTGTTCTGCGCGGAGTCCACGAGCGTGACCTTCGGGCCGGCGATGCGCTGGATGGCTTCGCGGAGCAGCGGGTAATGCGTGCAGCCGAGGACGAGCGTGTCCACTCCGGCACGCAGCAGCTTTTCGAGATAGCGCGCGATGATCGAGTCGGTGACTGCGTCCTCGAGCCAGCCTTCCTCGATGAGCGGCACGAGGAGCGGGCACGGCTCAGTGAAGACTTTCACATCTGCATCGAGATCAGAAATTGCACGCTCATACGCGCGGCTCGCGATGGTCGCGCGCGTGCCGATGACGCCGACTTTTCCCGAGCGCGTCGCCTTCACCGCTGCCTGCGCGCCGGGCTCGATCACGCCGGTGACTGGGACGCGCAGCGTCTCCTTCAGGCGCGGGACGCCGAGGGCGCTCGCGGTGTTGCACGCGACGACGATGAGCTTCGCGCGTTCTGCGAGCAGGAGGCCGGTGAGTTCCTGGCTGTATCGCTCGATGGTCGTCTGGCTCTTGCCGCCGTAAGGGACGCGCGCGGTGTCGCCAATGTAGAAGATGCTCTCGGCGGGCAGCAGCTTGCGCAATTCGGCCACAACCGTGAGACCGCCGATGCCGGAATCGAACACGCCGATGGGGCGCGGGGCTTCAGCGGGCGTGGGGTTGCGTGCGGCGATTTTCTTCACTGGAAAAAGGAGCGCGATGAGAGTCGCGCGCGTGCGGCGTGGCAAGCCTCATGGCTGGTGCGATGCGGTCTGAAACTGGCGACAAGGCGTCGCCGGGACATTTGCGAAGGGAACGTCGCAGCCACACATCCCGTCAGTTCGGCGAGGGCGGCGTGATCGGCTCGGGCTTCACGCCGGGGGGCGTCTCGCGTTTTGCGGTCTTCTCGGGTTCTGGCTTTCCGGGTTTCCCGGTGTCGTCGGTGTGGACGACGGCGGGGAGTTGCTCGTTGCCGACGGCGCGGCGGTAGTTTTGCACGGCCTGCAGGATCGCCTGCGCGAGGAGTTGCCGGTAGCCGGCGGTGGCGATCAATTTTGCATCGTAGGGATTCGACTGGAAGCCGCCCTCGATGAGCACGCCGGGGATCGTGATGTCGCGGATGACGACGAAGCGCGCGCGCTTGAGGCCGCGGTCGAACAGGTGCGTCTTCACGACGAGCGCGGCGTGCGAGGCGGTGGCGAGCGCGATGTTTTCCGCGTCGCGCGCGTTACCCCGGCAGTCGTTGAAGTCGGAGACGGCGGGGCCGTCGGCCATCATCGAGGGGACGCCGCGCGGTGCGAGCGTGTAGGATTCGACGCCGGTGCCGTAGCCGCCGGAATTAAAATGCACGGCGATGAAAATGCCGCGCTTGTACTGATTTGCGATCCGCGTGCGTTCGTCGAGTGAGATGAAGGTGTCGTCGCTGCGGGTGAGCACGACTTTCAGGCCCGTGGCCTGGAGCAGCGCCCTGGCACGCAGCACCACGTCGAGTGCGAACGCCTTTTCCGGCCCGTAGATGCTCATCGCGCCGGAGTCGTGCCCGCCGTGCCCGGCGTCGAGGACGACGGTGTCAATCGGCTCGGCGTTCTTGATGCGGCTCGGGCGCATGACGGGCTCGATGAGCTTCACCAGATCGAGGCGCGAGATGCACACCTTCCCGTCGCGCTCGATGGCGGGATAGCTGAGGATGAACTTGAGATTGTTGATGAAAAAATCCGGCGAGCCGACCGCCGCGCGAACGCTGCGCACGCCGGATGTCGCGGATGCCTCCCTGTCCTTCCGCCGCACCGCGCTGAGGCCGTAGAATTCCGCGATGTTGTCCATCGTCAGGTAGTCGCGCCCGGCCTCCTTCACGACCGTCCAGTCCGCGCAGGAGGCCGGCTGGAGGCAGCCGAGCAGAAGCGCAAGGACGGTGAGGATGCGGGACATGGGCTGGAGAGGGTTCTTCGGTATTTCAGCACAAACCATGGCAGCGGCGCGGCGGCAGCGCAATTCGCGCTTTCGGCGGCGCCGTGGAGCCAGCAGCGGGATTCGAACCCGCGACCTTTCGATTACAAATCGAGCGCTCTACCAACTGAGCTATACTGGCTTTTTGCACGGCAGACGTGGCGGCAGAAACTATCGCGCCAATCGTGCCAATCAAGCACGACATCTGCTTTTCAGAAATGAGAATCATGGCCTCACCCACTCCTCACGTCATCCCCCTGCCCGGCGTCGGACAGGAGCGCACCGTCCGCTTTCCCTCGCAGCGCGGCGGCCCCACCACGTCGCCGATCCCGGGCGACGATGCCACTCAGGATCTCGAAATCACGAACATCCTCCTCCTCGACGATGACGTCGAACTCGCCGACACGCTCAAGCTGCTGCTCGAGTCGCGCAATTTTGTGGTGACCACCGCGCGCAACGGCGTGGAGGGACTGCGCGAGGTCATGACGATGGATTTCGACGTGATCATCTGCGACATGATGATGCCGACGATGCCCGGCGACATGTTCTATCTCGCGGTGCAGAAGGTGAAGGCGCACCTGTGCCCGCGGTTTCTCTTCGTCACGGGAAATGGCGATGATCCGCGGACGAATGACTTCCTCCAGCGCTCCGACGGACTCGTGCTCTTCAAGCCCGTGCCGAGCGACGAACTGCTGCAGATGATCTCGCTCGTGCTCCAGCGCAACCGGTAGGCGGGCGGGGAGAGCGGGCTCAACCGCAGATAGACGCGGATGGACGCAGACAAGGAAAAGCCGGAGCGCTTTTTGCCAGTCGTCGTCCCCCGCTGATTTCAGAAATCATCCGAGCGACCGATCCGCAGAATTCAATCTGCGCCGTCCGATTTTCTCCGTCGAAAATGTGCGTGACCTGCGGGTCACTCCGCGCCGTGCTCGGCGAGGAAGCGCTCGGCATCGAGCGCGGCGGCGCAGCCCTGGCCGCTTGCGGTGATCGCCTGGCGGTAGCGATGGTCGGCCACGTCGCCCGCGGCGAATACTCCGGGGACATTCGTCGCAGTCGTGCCGCCCTGCTGGAGCAGGTAGCCGTTCTCATCCATCGAGAGCACGCCCTTGAACGGCGCGGTGTTCGGCGTGTGGCCGATGGCGACGA
Organism: Chthoniobacterales bacterium; assembly: GCA_038238025.1. GTDB lineage: Bacteria > Verrucomicrobiota > Verrucomicrobiia > Chthoniobacterales > Chthoniobacteraceae > SXWH01. Next base: position 9,792 of record JBBRYC010000117.1, on the reverse strand, counting down.
AGACACACTTCACGTCGGTCTCGCGCTCGGCGTTCGTTTTCAAATCGCGCAGCTTCACCGCGCGCATCTCGCCTTCCGCGTCCGTGAGGTATTCCGCGATCGTGCTGTTCCAGATCGGCTCGATTTTCGGATTCGCAAGTGTGCGGTCGGCCATGATCTTCGACGCGCGCAACGAGTCGCGGCGGTGGACGAGATACACTTTCGATGCGAACCGCGTGAGGAACGTGGCCTCCTCGCACGCGCTGTCGCCGCCACCGACGACGCACACGGGGACGTTGCGGTAAAATGCGCCGTCGCACGTCGCGCACGAGGTGAGGCCGTGGCCGGTGAGTTCGCGCTCGCGCTCGATGCCGAGCCACTTCGCGCTCGCGCCGCTGGCGATGATGAGCGTGCGCGTGTCAATCCACTTGCCCTCGGCCTGGACGCTCACATGATGGCCCGCTTTTTTCAGCCCCGTGCAATCCGCATACTGGAAGCGCGCGCCGAAACGCTCCGCCTGCGCCTTCATGTTCATGATCAGCTCGGGGCCCATGATGCCTTCCTTGAAGCCGGGAAAATTCTCCACCATCGTCGTAGTCGAGAGCTGGCCACCGGGCTCGTGGCCTTCGAGCACGAGCGGGGAAAGATTGGCGCGGGCGGAGTAGATTGCCGCCGTGAGTCCGGCGCAGCCGGTGCCGAGGATGATGACTTTTTCCATATTGGGGCGGCGAGCAAACAGCGCGGCATCGCGGCGTGCAAGCATGCACCGATTCTCAGACTACTTCTTCGGAAGGGCTTTGACTCCCTTTGCTCTGCGAACTTCATCATCCGACACCCATTTCCATCTCTTCACGACAAAATGCAGGAACAACGGTTCATGAACCGCGACAGCCAATCCGGCAGCAAGACATGCTCCCCAGGAAATCCCGTGTCCCTTCAAAAGGGCCACAGGAAAAAGAACCGTCGGAAAAGAAAACTGTCCGGGACACATGCTGTATCCATTCCGAATGTATGCCTCGATATGCAGGGCAACTGACGTCACAGGAAGAATGAGAGCCAGTAAGGTCAGCGCCAGAAGCGCGAGGGTCTTTAGCATGGCGTGCTCTACACAGATTCACGCAGCAGGACGATTGGGAATATCTTCCAGCGTGCGGAGATTTCATTCTGTGATTCATCGTTGAATCGCACCTGCCGCGCGGTGGATGGTGGTGCGATGACTTTGCCCGCACCCACTCCCCTCGCCGCGCGACCGACTGTCGCGCTCGGCTGCACCGGACTGCATTTCCCGGCGGATGCTGTGCGCGCGGCGCGTGAAAATGGGATCGCGCCCGTGCTCATGCACCGGCTCTCGGGCGAGGACGGCTCCGCGGATGACGGGCCGCGCGAGATGCTCGCAGCGACCGTGGCGGCCCTGAAAAATACAGGACACACCGGCGCGTGGGGCGCGGGCTGCACGGTTCGCACGACGGCGGAGGCGGCGGCGTTTGCGACGGCGGGCTACACTTGGTTTTTATTCGCACCCGGCGGCGAAATTGATCCGCACGCCGACGCAATGTCGCTCGACGAACTCGACGCCGCGATCGTCGCGCTCGAAGACTCCGGCTGTCTCGCGGCGGAGTGGCACACGCGCTACACGGATCGCGAATGGCAGCTCACACCCGGCCGCAAGCTGCGGCTCGCGGATGAGACGCTCGCGCGTGCCGCGGTGAAATTTGGCCGCACACTCGCGCACGCGGCGCAGCTTCAGCAGGCGATCCGCACGCTGTGGAGCGGGCACGGTGCCGCGCCGGACATCGAGCTTTGCTTCGCGGGCGGGCGGGATCGCTGGAGCGGGGAGGAGTTTCTTTTTCTCGCGCTGGAATCTGCGCGCTCCGGCCTTTGCCCGGCGTGCATCTCGCCACCGCTCGGCGCGGCGTGGCAGCCGGGCGCGGAATTTTCAGGCGATGAAAATGATCTCGCCACGATGCTCACGGGCTTCGGCGAAATCGCCGCGCTGGCAGGGCCGCTGAAAATCGGGATTCATCACGCTGCGGGAAAGGCAGGACTCCACGCCGAGGCGCAGCGCACGCTCGGCACACGCGCGCATCTCGACTTCGAGGAAGACGCCTGGCTCGCGGCGCTCGACGCCCTCGCGCAGCGGCAGCCGGAACTTTTCCGGCGCTGGCTCTGCGCCGCGCAGGAGCAATTTCCCTTTGCCGCGAGTGGAATGGCGCTGGCGATCACGGAGGAGGACATCCATGTGCTGCCGCAGGTCGGCGACGCGGATCTCGCCACGACATTTCTCGGAGACGTGCGCGGACGCCAGCTCCTGCTCGCTACATTTCCCGAGGTGCTGAGGAGCGACCGCGCGCTGCGCGAGGCGATCCGGTGAACGCCGTGGCGAGCCGGCGCGGGCTTCCGCCCGCGCCTACGATCTTACGCGACGCAATCGCGTGAGGAGCGCAGCGCATCACGCTGGCATCCGCATCACGTCGGAGGCCGCATTTCGCAGCCTCTCAACTCTCAACCTTCAACTCTCAACCGCCGCCCCGGCTCAGTGCGGCACGGTGACTTCGATGAGTCCGAAGCCGCCGGTCTTGCGGCGCTGGAGGATGTTCACCTTGTCGGTCTTCGCATTGACGAAGACGACGAACGGGCGGTTCGCGGCCATCTCGAGCTGGAGGATCGCCTCGTCCACGAAGAGCGTGCGGACTTCAAGCTGCTCAGTCTCGACGTGCTTCGCCTCGGTCTCCTCGTGCAGTTCAAAATGCTCGTCAATGTGCAGCACATGCTCCTCGAACTGCCGCGCCTGGCTCTTCCGCGGGCGGTGACTGCGGAGCATCTTCGTCTTGTACTTGCGCATCTGCTGCGCGACCTTCGCGACCACACCGTCAATCGCGGCATACATGTCTTCGCACTCGTGGTCTGCCTCGATGGTGATGTGGTTTGCGCAGTGCAGCACGATCTCCGCGCTCTGGCGGTGCTTGCTTACGTCGAGGATCACATGCGCCTCGATGATGCGCGGGTAGTCGAGGTGGATGTGCTCGAGCTTTGCCTTTGCGTAGTCGCGGATCGCATCCGTGATGCTGATGTGGCGGCCTGTGACTCTGACTGGGACGTTTACGTTGGCTGTTTGCATGGTGTTACTCTTTCGTTCTGTTTTTCTGAAAATGCCATCCGTTCCTTGCGATGGACGCACCGTGGGTTGCAGGGGGTGGAAAAATTCCCGCAGCCGGCGCGAAGCTTACGGAGGTTCTCTTCATCTTATTCTTAATCTTATTCTTATTCCTATTCCCCGCACCGCAGGGTGCCGCCGGAGCGGAATGAGAAATAAGAATAGGATTACGAATAAGAATAAGAGTGATCATCTGAGCCATCACATCGAAAAATTCTCACCGAGGTAGAGTCTGCGCGCCTCGGGGTTGTTGATCAGGAAATCCTTCGTGCCCTCCATGAGCACGCGGCCCTCGAAGATGAGATACGCGCGATCCACGATGCTCAGCGTCTCGCGCACGTTGTGATCGGTGATCAGAATTCCGAGACCGAGATCCCGCAGACCGCTCACGATTTTCTGCACGTCCTGCACGGCGATAGGATCCACCCCGCTGAACGGTTCGTCCAGCATGATCAGGCTCGGGTTTGGCACCAGCGAGCGGGCGATGGTGAGGCGCCGCTTTTCACCGCCGGAGAGGGTGAGCGCGAGCTGCTTGCGGACGTGCGAGATGCCGAATTGGTCGAGAAGCTGATCGCAGCGTTCCCTGCGCGCGGCGCGGTCGAGGCCGATCGTCTCGAGGACGGCCATGATGTTTTGTTCCACAGTGAGCTTGCGGAAGATGCTCTCCTCCTGCGGCAGGTAGCCCATGCCCATGCGCGCGCGCCGGTGCATGGCCATGCCGGTCACGTCTGCGCCGTTGAAATACACCTTGCCCGCATCCGGTCGCACGAGGCCGACCATCATGTAGAAGCTCGTCGTTTTTCCCGCGCCGTTTGGCCCGAGGAGTCCGACGATCTCGCCCTTGCGGCAGTTGATGTCCACGCCGTTCACGACGCGGCGGCCATCGTAAATTTTCACGAGCCCCTCCGTGCGGAGGACGGGCTCCGGCAGGGCCGGTTTCTCAGGCGGTGGGGCTACTGGTGCTGCGACGGGCATGGCTAACGCTGTGCTTGGGGCTGATTGAGATCGCTGGCGTCCAAAATCCTGCTCGTGCTGTAGCCGTCCACGATCAGTTTCCCGGCACGGTCGAGCGTGATGACCGTGCCCTCCGTGCGGGCGACGGTTTGCTTGGTCAGGGTGCCGCCGAGGCTCTCGGAAATCTCCGGCCAGCCGTAGAGCTTCAGCGTTCCGGTCGTGTTGTCGAACAACGCGCGCCGCGCCTTCGCAGTGTAGCGCTGTGTTTTTTTCCCGGCGGCATCCAGCTTGTCCTGCGTGATGATCACATGGCCCTCAGCGATGGCCTTCTCGATGCCGCTGCTCTGATCACCCGGAGCCTTTTCCTTGTTGCCGGGAGCCTTCGGCTTTGGCGCGGCCTTCTCCGCGGTGGGCAACGGCGGCTTCTTCAGATACACTGTGAGCCGGTCGCTCAAGAGGCCGAACTCGGGATCCTGGAGCTGCACTTCGGTCGTGAAAATCGCGAGGTGGTTTTGGTTGTCGAAAATCGCCTCGCGGGAGGTGATCTCCGTCGGGCCTTTCGGTCGCTTCTCGGTCTTCGCCACGGGTGCAGCCGGCACGGCCACGCGCGCGGGGTCGAGGCCGCTGATGTCGAGGCCGAGGCGCGGCGCGGGCGGCTTCGTCTCATTCTGCGCGGAGACCTGCGCAGCAAGTGTGAAGAGCACTGCGAGGGCCTGGAGCATTCGGGTTTTCGTCATTTCTTTTCCTCCTTCGCGGGCGTGATTTCGATGCTTGGCACTGGCGTCTTTTTTTCCTCCTCCGGGAGCGCGGCGCGCGCGTCGTAGATCACCATCTTCACGCCATCGCCAAATGTCCCGACCTTCGTGTCGGTGTTGAAAGTCATACTGTTGCCGGTGATTTCGAAGTCGTGGCGCTTGATCTTCACGTGCGCTTTCGACGTCAGCTCCCTGGTCTTCGCGTGGAAGACCGAATCCGGCAGATCGAGGTCAAACTCATGCTCACCGTCTTCCTTGAAAGTCTCCAGCCGCAGGTTGCCCATTTTGATGTGATCCGCATCCACCACCTCGGCGACGCCGATCTGGAAACTCAGAAGCAGCATTCCCTCGGGGCTGAAGATCGGGATGCGGAGCCCTTTCTGCGGCTGGCCCGGCGGCACCGGGAGATCGAGCCGGTCCTTTTCCTTCGGCGGCTGCACGGGAGCTGCGGGAGCGGCTGAGGGAAGCGCGGGAGCTGCGTGTGCATTTTCCGGCGGCGCGTCAAAACTTTGCGTGCGCTTCATCGCCAACGCGGGAACTGCGGGATCTGCGTGCGCATCCTCCGGCGGCGTTCCCCTTGCCGCAATGACGCCTGTGGCGGGCACATCGCCGCCCGTGGCGATCAGCGTGGCCATGCAAAATCCCGCGACGAGGGCTGCCACCGAAAGCTTACGGAACAAGGGCATGGATTTGGATCAGAGTTTTGAGCAGCGCGGGAATTTGTGCCAGCGGAATCTGATTCGGCCCGTCACTCAGCGCCTTCGATGGATCCTCGTGCGTCTCGATGAAAACGCCATCGCAACCCGCCGCGACCGCCGCACGCGCGAGCACCGGCGCAAGGATGCCGTCGCCGCCCGTCTTGTCCCCCGCCCCGCCGGGCCGCTGCACGCTGTGCGTCGCGTCGAAAATCGCGAGGCAGCCGAGTTCGCGCATCCAGTAAAGCGAGCGCATGTCGGCCACGAGATTGTTGTAGCCAAAGGTCGTGCCGCGCTCGGTGAACATGAACCGCTCACAGCCAAACGCGCGCAGCTTTTCCGCGATGTTCTTGATGTCCCACGGCGCGAGGAACTGGCCCTTCTTCACATTCACCGCGCGTCCCGTCTCCGCGGCGGCCTGGATGAGATCCGTCTGCCGGCAGAGGAATGCGGGGATTTGCAAAAGATCGATCCACTCCGCCGCCGCGCGCGCGTCCTCGGGCGAATGCACGTCGGTCGTCACCGGCACGCCGAGTTCGCGGCCGATGTTCGCGAGAATCGTGCAGCCGTCCTTCAGCCCGATGCCGCGGTAGCTTTTTCCGCTCGTGCGGTTCGCCTTGTCGTAGCTCGCCTTGAAAATGAACTGCGCTCCGACCGCCGTGCAGACCGTCTTCAGCGCGCGCGCCATTTTCCACACGAACTCCTCCGACTCGATCACGCACGGCCCGAGCATGAACACGGGCGCGGCACCGCCAAACGTCACGCTGCCGACGGAAAATTTCGGACGCGCGTTCAAGCTCCGGCCTCCCGCTCCTTCGTCGCCTCGGCGAATGCGTTTTGCAGGTGCGCGATCGCGTTGGTGATCGCGTTCTGCTCGTCCGCCGCGAGGTTGCCCTCCATTTTCGCGCGCAGCATGGAAAGGTGATCAATGAACACTTTCCCGAGCTGCAGATTCGGCGGCGGCGCACCGGCGGGCTTGCCCGGATGCTTGCCGAGCGCGAGGAGCGCCTGCTGCGTGTGCATCATCACAAACTGGAGGAATGTCTCCGTGAGTTCGGTGTTCTGCGTGGAGCGTTGGAATTGAGCCATGCGCGCAGAGTACGCCGGATGATGCGCGAGCGGGAAGGAAAGAGTGCGCAGGCTGCGCGCACGTCTGTTCACACACTTGCATGGCACTCTTACCTCTTTGTCTTGCTCCTGCTCTTGCTCTCGATCCGTGCGCCTGTCGGAAGAGAGCAAGAGCAGGAGCAAGACAAAGCGTAAGAGAAGACCGCTAGAGAAAACGGATCTGGCCGTGCTCCGGATCCGGATGCACCTCCTCGGCACTTGGCAGTTCCACATCCTTGCCGAGCCTCCGCGCGATGTCGCGGATCGTGAGCGGTGCGTAGCCCTCGAAGTGGTTGTTCACCGAGATGAAAACATCGCCGAGTGCTTCCGCCGTCTGCCGGATTTTCACCGCCCAGTTTTCCAGCGACTGCGCGCGCGGCCACATCGGCTTTGCATAATGGTGCGGGCGCGTGCCGTCGGCGCGGTATTTCGTCGCCGGATCTCCCATGAGACGCACGACGGCGAAGTCCGCGGTCTGCGGGAAGAATCCGAACGCCGCGGCATCGGCCTCGGCGAGCGGCGAGAGATCATTCCACGCCCACGCGATGCCGTGGTGCTCGAGCAGATGCACGATGCGCGGCAGGTGCCACGCGGAGTCGCGAAATTCCACCGCCCAGCGAAAATCGCGCGGCAGCGTGCGGATGAAATCGCGCAGCGCATGCTCGTCGCGCCGCGGCTCGAGCCAGCGCGGCGTCTGCACGAGGAGGCAGGCGAGCTTTTCCCCGAGCGGCTCCACGCCGCGAAGGAAAGCCGCGAGCACTTCGTCCGTCTCGCGCAGCCGCCGGTCGTGGGTGATCTCGCGCGGCACTTTGCAGAAAAAACGGAAGCCCGGCGGCGTCACCGCGGCCCAGTGTGCGGCGACGTGCGGCGCGGGGATGTGGTAGAAGGTCGAGTCCACCTCCACCGAATCGAACCGGCGCGCGTAAAACGCCAGCCGCTCCGACGACGGAAGATGTTCGGGGTAAAAGACACCGCGCCAGTCGTCATGCGCCCATGCGCAGGTGCCGATGTGAATTTTCGCGGGGTTCGGCGAGGTCACGCCCCGAACGTCCACCCATGCCTCCGCAGGCGCAATGCGAATCGTCAGCGGGGACGCGGCGCGCGCTTCATCTTATTCCTAATCTTATTCTTATTCTTATTCCGCGTTCACCCCGAGCAACGGTCGCACCGGGTTTGGATTAAGAATAAGATCAAGAATAAGAATAAGAATAAGAGGAGACGAAAACCGGCCCCAACTTTCGCCCCATCTCAGACCCGGCCGGGAGCGCGCGGAGGCGGCGGGACGAGGACGCACGCCATGCCGGCGGCCGTCGCGGCTTGGAGTCCGGTGGTCGTGTCCTCGAAGACGAGGCAGCGCTCGGGGACGACATTCATCCGCCGCGCGGCCTCGAGAAATGGATCGGGGTGCGGCTTGCCACGCAGGTAATCCTCGCTGCACACGATGGTGTCGAACAGCCCCGCGATGCCGAGGGCGCGCAGGGTTTTCATGACGATATTCCTGTGCCCGCCGCTGGCGACCGCCATCGGCTTGCGGCCATGCCATTCGCGGGCGAGCGCGACGACGGGGCCGATCTCCGCGACCTCGTGGCTGAATTCGAGGAACAATCTTTCCTTCATCGCGACGGTCTCCTCGACGGGCATCGAGTAGCCGTGGCGCTCGTTCAGGATCTCGACGACACGGCACGTGGGCACGCCGCCGAGTTCGTAAAACATCGCCTCGGGGAAATCCGCGCGGCGTTCTCCGAGTGCGACCATCCACGCGCGGTAGTGCGTGGGCATGGTGTCGGCGAGAGTGCCGTCGCAGTCAAAAATGAATGCGGCGAAATCACCCTGCGGGAGCTCCAGGGGGAACGACGTGGTGGTCGTGCAGTTGCTCACAAGGGCGCGGAAGATGCGCAGGATTTTTGGAAAGGCGAGAAGGATCGTGCGGGGATTGCGCGGCGGCCGCAGGCGGACGTGCGGCGCGCCCAACATTCAACATCCAAATCATCTCCCCCTAACGCGACCGGCTCCGCCCGGATAGTGCTCTGCGCATGAAATCTCCCCTCGTCCTCTCCGCCATCCTCACATTCGCAATCGCAGCACACGCCGGGGAGCCGAAGCCGCTCCGCGCCGGAATCATCGGCCTGGACACCTCGCATGTCCTCGCCTTCACGCAATCGCTGAACAAGGGCGCGAAGAAGCCGGAGGACGCCGAGAGGCTCGCGGGCGTGAAGGTCGTCGCGGCGTATCCGCAGGGCAGCAGGGACATCGAGAGCAGCACGAAGCGCGTGCCGGAATATACCGAGAAAATGAAGGCGATGGGCGTGGAAATCGTGACCTCCATTGACGAGCTGCTGACCCGCGTGGACGTCGTCTTTCTCGAATCCAACGACGGGCGCGTGCATCTCGAACAGCTCAAGCCGGTGCTCGCGGCGAAGAAACCCGTGTTCATTGACAAGCCGATCGCAGGCGATCTCGCGGACACGATCCGCATTTTGGATCTCATCAAACAGTCCGGCGTGCCGGCGTTCTGCTCGTCGTCGCTGCGATTTTCAAAGGCGACGCAGGAGGTGCGCAACGGATCCATCGGCAAGGTGAAGCATGCAGAGACCTTCAGCCCGGCGCACCGCGAGGCCACGCACTCGCCGCTCTACTGGTACGCGGTGCATGGCTGCGAGGCGCTCTTCACGGTGATGGGCACGGGCTGCGAATCGGTGAGCAGCATCCTGGTTTCGGACGGCAAATTCGAGGTGACCGGCAAGTGGTCGGGCGGTCGCACGGGCGTCTTCATGGACGACCAGCACGGCTCGAAATACGGCGGCAAGGCCGTGGGCGAAAAGGGCGAGGCGGCCATCGGCGCATACGACAGCTACGACGTGCTGCTGTTTGAAATCGTGAAGATGTTCCGCACCGGCAAGGCGCCCGTGAGCACAGACGAGACGCTGGAACTCTACGCATTCATGGAAGCCGCCGCCCAGAGCAGCAAGAAGGGCGGCGAGGAAGTCACGCTGAAGTCGGTGATCGAAAAGGCGCGCGCAGAGATCGCGGCGAAGCGCTGAACCTCCCGTAGCGGCCGGGGTTGTATGAGGGGGGGGGGGGGCCGGGGGGAAAAAAAAAAAACCCAATAAAAAAAAGCCCAACCGCGAGGGAATAGAGTGGTAATTAT
>JBBRYC010000116.1:0-14589 GCA_038238025.1 Chthoniobacterales bacterium | reverse complement strand
GCTGCGGTGTCTTTTTGCCGTGAGTCAACGACCCCTTTTTCAACAACCCGCCGCGACTCTCCCGGTGTCATTTTATTTGAGGCAACTCGCGGTGAAAAATCCGTGGCGGTTCGTCTCGACACGAACGAATCCCATTCCGCATTCTCCCCGCACCGTGTGCATTTCCGCCAGCGCTTCGACCGGTGCCCAATACCCTTCAAAATACACCCGCGCCCACTGAGAAGACCCAATTCTCAGTTCTCCTCTTCACGGACATCTGTGACTCGACGGGAATCAAGGCGAAGCACGGTGCGATGGCGTACAAGGCGGCGGCGGAATTGCACAACGCGCTCTTCGAGCGGCTTGCGGCGGAGGAACATCTGAAGCTCATCAAGAACACCGGCGACGGCTATTTCGCGCGCACGGTGAGCGTCGCGGCGGCGGTGCGGTTCGCGCTGTGTTTGCAGTATCACTTGCGGACGATGCAGTGGCCGTCGTTCCCGCTCGTCACGCGCGTGGGCATCCACGCGGGCGAGGTGGCGGACATCACCACGCTCGGGCAGGCCGATGTGCTCGCGCCCGCCGCCGATCTCGTCGCGCGTGTGATGTCGCTTGCGGTAGGCGGGCAGGTTTTGCTCACGCGCGGGCCGTTCGATGAGGCGCGGCATTTCGTGCGCTCGCATCCCGATATTGTTGGGGATCTGTCACTCACCTGGCTCGCGCACGGACCGTATCTGTTCAAGGGTTGCGAGGAACCCGTCGAAGTCTTCGAGGTGGGTTTGACGGGACACGCCCCGCTCGTTGCCCCGCCGGATGGCGAGAAGGCAAAGCGGGCCATCCGCCCCGGAGACGAACAGACTCTCGGCTGGCGTCCCGCGGACGGGCAGGAGATACCGTCGCGCCCCGGCTGGCGGCTCGCGGAGAAACTCGGCGCGGGTGGCTTCGGCGAAGTGTGGGCGGGCGAGCAGGCAAAGACACGCGAGAGGCGCGCATTCAAATTTTGCTTCGACGCCGAGCGGCTGCGCGCGCTCAAACGCGAAGTCACGCTCACCCGTCTTCTGCGCGAGACACTCGGCGAGCGCGACGACATCGTCCGCATCTACGACCTGCGTCTCGATGAGCCGCCCTACTTTCTCGAAAGCGAACTCGCCACCGAAGGCAACCTCCTCCAGTGGGCGGAAAAGCTGGGTGGCCTCGCGGCAATCCCGCTCGCCGACCGCATCGAACTCGTCGCCGCCACCGCCACCGCGCTCGCCGCCGCACACTCCGTTGGCGTGTTGCACAAGGACATCAAGCCCACGAACGTCCTCATCTTCACTGGCAAGGGCGGACGCGCGCGACCGCGCCTCGTGGATTTCGGAATCGGCACCCTCACCGACACCAGCGTGCTCGCACAGCACGGCATCACCCGCGCGGGCTTCACCGGCGCGACGATCCAGCACAGCAGCGGCACGCCCACCTACAGCCCGCCCGAGTATCTCGCGGGCAAGGCGTTCACCGTGCAGGGCGACGTGTATTCGCTCGGTGTCATGCTCTGGCAGCTCGTCACCGCGAAAGCGGACGCCCCGCTCGCCGAAGGCTGGCAGCGCGACGTGCCGGACGAACTCCTGCGCGAAGACATCGCCGCCTGCGTGGACGGCGACCCCGCCCGCCGCCTTCCCAGCGCTGCCGATCTCGCCACGCGCCTCCGCGTCCTCCCAGAGCGCCGTGCAGAAGCCACCCACCAGCGCGAAGCCGCCGCCTCCGAGCATGCGCGAAGGAAACGCCAGCGCACCCTCACCGTCACGACTGGTGCCGCTATCCTTATCGCAGCCATCACCATCCCACTCATGCTCTGGGCGCTGCGGGAGAAAGGGAATGCGGAGACGGCGACCCAGCGGGCAATCAGGAACGAGAGGCTCGCAGATTTGGAAACGGAGAAAGCGAAAGCGCAAGTCCGCGAAGCGAGCCGCTCCGACTATGCGACCGCGCAAGCGCGTATCGCCGATGGAAAATGGCGGGAAGCCGTGGTGTATCTCGGCCGCGCGATCCGCTATGATTCGGAAAACGAAAACGCGCAGGAAGCTCTCTTCCTCACCCTGCGATACGGCCAGCCAGATGCGGGACGGGTGCCGATTCGCTCTTTCCGGCACAAGGCAGACAGGTGGAGCGCGACCCTCAGCCCGGATGGAACGCGGGTGGCGACAGCGGGTGACGATAAGACCGTCAATCTCTGGGATGTGGCCACGGGGCAGCCTGTCGGTGCGCCGTTGCAGCATAAGGATCGGGTGAGAAACGCGGTCTTCAGCGAGAATGGAAAACGCCTGCTGACGGTGAGCGATGACCTGGCCGCGGGAATCTGGGACACACAGACCGGACAAGGTGTCGGGGCTCCGTTGCAACATCGCGCCAAGACGTGGGACGCGGCTTTCAGCCCGGACGGCACCCGGATCATCACGGCGACCGATGATCGCGGAGTGCGGATTTCCGATGCGGTCGGCGCTCGGGCGGACGGACCGTTGCTCCAGCATCAGGCCACGGTCAAATACGCGGCATTTTCACCCGACGGGAAGCGGGTGCTCACGACGAGCGACAAGAATCTCGTGACCGTATGGGATGCGGCAAGCGGAGAGCCCATCGGCACGCCGGTCCAGCATCAGGGCGCGATGTGGAAGAATCAGCGTGCGGATTGGAATGCAAGCATCAGCCCGGATGGTAACCGGGTAATCGCAAGCAGTGACGATGACACAGCGAGGCTCGTGCAGGTGCCCACCGGCGAGAGCATCGGGACTCCGATGCGAAAGGCTTACGGGATAAAAGGTGCAGTTTTCAGCCCGGACGGAACGCGGGTGCTGACCTCCAGCGGTGATCGGCTGGTGACCATGTGGGATGCGAACAACGGGGAGCCGATTGGAAATCCTATCAAGCATCACGGCGATCCCAACACCGCCACATTCAGTCCGGATGGTTCGCGACTTTTGACGTGGAATGACAGCGACGTGAGGATTTCCGATGCAGCGAACGGAGAGATGATCGGAGCACCGTTGCCCCACCCAAAGCATGTACTCAGCGCGAAATTCACCCCGGACGGAACGCGGGTGATCACCGCGTGTTTCGACACCAAGGTGCGAATCTGGGACGTGAAAACCGGTCGCGACATTGGAGCGCCGCTCACCGCTTGGCTCTCGCACAACCGTTCGGCATTCAGCGCAGACGGAAGCCGAGTGATCACCGCCGGATGGGATGAGACTGTGAGTGTCTGGGACACTGCGACCATCGTGACAACGGGGATTCCACTCCAGCATCGCAACGCAGTATCGGATGCGATATTCAGTCCGGATGGAACGAAGGTGTCCACCGCGAGTGACGACTGGACCGCGCGAGTCTGGGACGCATCAAGCGGCGCTGCCACCAGTCCGCGAATGCAGCATGAAGGCCCCGTGCTGGGTGTTCATTTCAACAGCGATGGAACGAAGGTGGTGACAGCGAGTGAGGACACGACCGCGCGAGTCTGGGATGCGCATACCGGGCGGGCCATCAGCGCCCCGATGCAGCATCAGGGCAAAGTGTGGAATGCCGCATTCAGTCCAGACGGAACACTGGTGGCGACTGCGAGCGAAGACAAGAGCGCGCACCTGTGGGATGCCGTGAGCGGGGAATCCATCGGCATGGCGTTACAGCATCAGGACACCGTGTGGCACGTCTCATTCAGCCGCGACGGGACGCGGGTGCTGACGGCGAGCCGCGACAAGACCGCAAGGATTTGGAATGCAAAAACCGGCCAGCCCATCGGATCTCCGCTCCAACATCAAGACTGGGTCTATCATGCGACCTTCAGCCCGGACGGGACAAAGATAGCGACCGCGAGCACGGACCGGACGGCGAGAATCTGGAATGCAGCGACCGGGCAGGAACTCGTGGCTCCACTCCAGCATGAAGTCGAAGTGACGCGCGTGGAATTCAGCCCGGACGGACTGAGCCTGATGACAGTGACGGTGAACAACGCCGCAAGAATCTGGGATGTAAGGACCGGGCAGCCCATCGGATCCCCGCTCCAGCATCAGGACGAAGTCCGGAGCGCAGCATTCAGCATGGATGGAAAGCGAATCGTGACAGCAAGTGCGGACAGGACGGCGAGAATCTGGGACGCAAAAACCGGGCAGGCAATCGGCGCACCGTTCCGGCACCAGGCGGTGGTCTCGAATGCGGCATTCAGCGCAGACGGGACACGGGTGCTGACGGCGAGCAAGGACAAGACGGCGAGAATCTGGGAACTGAAGGGCAGCTCCCCTATCGGCAAGGGATCGGCGGAAATGTTTGCGTCCTTCTGCGCCGGCGCACGGCTGGATCCGAGCCTTGGTACGATGGAATTCCTCGATGCGGAACAGCGCGCCGAACTTTGGAAGCTGGTCCTTCCCGCGCTCGCCACATTGCCAGAATGGCGTTTTGCGGCAGAACGCTTTCTGCCCTCGCGATCAACCGGTGCAGGTGGCGCGCACCATTCTGCAATGACGATTCGAGAGATGGCTTCTCGCATGATCTCGACGGGCTTCTCCGGCTGCATCCGCGAAGCCAATTCGATTGACCCCGGCAATCCTCTCATCCCTTTCGCATTCGCGGTGCTGGAAGCGGAAGAAGAGCCCGAACTCAGACAGCCTTCAAACCGCATCCGTGCTGCGTGGCTCATTGACTACGGGATGAAGCGCCTGCCCGCCGACGCCAGCGCTGCCGATCTTCGCGTTGCTGCATATCACGTCGCGATTGTCGCACGAAGCATCCGCGAAGCGCAGGCCAGCGCCCTCGCCCTTCTTGATCGCGCCGCGAAACTCGCCCCAGAGGACGATAAGTCGAAGGCGCTGCGGGCGGAACTTATGAGGTAGGGCGGGAAAATTCTGAATGTGCTGACGACGGGCGGTTCGTGTCGGAAAAAACCAGTGTCACTTGACATCGCCCCGTCCCGAAACCGGGACATGCGTCCTTCTTCAAAGCCGGAAGAACTTCGAACTGCCGGGGAAGCCTTTCAGTTCATGTTCGCCGGGGATTGCTTCGAGCGGGAGGAGTCCGGCCAGCAATGCCTGCGCTGCCGCGGTAAAGCAAAACGCCGCGCCGAGTTCTGAGGCGACCTTTTCCACGCGGAAGACGAAATTCAACTCCGCACCCATGAGGCTTTCCTCGCCATAGCCTGCGGCGAGGCCGCCATAGGAGATGGTGCCGTGATGGAGGATGATCCGGAACTTAGGTTCGCTCGCCTGTCTAAGTGCCTCGAAATCCCGGATGGCCGCGACTAACTTGGCCGGAGTCTCCGGCAGCGAGGGCCAGCAGACGAGATAGCCGTCGCCCATGTATTTGTTAATCGTCCCGCCATTCCTCCCGATGATCTCGCGCCCGCTCCGCACCCAGGAGCCGACGACGGTCGCCAGCTCCGTGGCTTCGAGCTTCTGGGATAGCGGCGTGAAGCCCTCGATGTCCGCGAGCATGAGCCAGCGGTTTTCGGAGCGCACTTCCGCGATCGTCGCGAGCGATTCGTCGAATGCCACCTCGCCGGGGATGGCGGTCTGGCGGAACTTGAATCCCGTGTCCGCGACCATGATCCGGTCGCCGTCCTTCAGCCGGTCGGGACGCACGACGCGGGTGCCGTTGAGGTAGGTGCCATTCACGCTCCCGAGATCGATGAGCCAAAACTCCCCGTTGTCCTGCACATGGATCGTCGCGTGATTCCGCGAAGCCTTGTGCGAGGCGACGACGACGGTGCAGGATTGCGAGCGCCCCAACATGCAGTTCCGCTCCAGCCGGACACGCGCACCGTCGTCCTGCTCGAGCCAGACGCCGGTGGGTGGTGGGGTTTCCATCGGCGCTCTCGTACGCGAATGCGGCGCTGGAAAAAAGGGAAAGTTTGCGGTGCTCCGATGGCATGTGGATTTGCTGGCGGCATGATGTGCCGGGCTTCGGTTTGAAAAAGGGCGCGCATCAGCGCTGACGCATCAAAAATGATCTGTCAGCGCGAGGAGGGGAACGTTGGCGCATGGAGGGAGATGCCTGCTGCGGCTCAACGTCTAACGCTAAACTTTTAACGCCTAACGAAGCACAATCCGACGCCGGGTTTGCCTGCCTTCAAGAGTTAGGCGTTCGACGTTGGATGTTAGACGTTGAGCCCCGTGCAGCGGCATCTCAGCAACGATGTCCGCCCGGAAATCTTTTGGATCTCAGATCTGATGCGCGCCCGCACCGCGCTTGCGTCCCCATTCGCGGCGCGGCAGCATCACGCCCAGAGTCCCTGACACGATGCCCGATGAATCTGAAACCGAGCGCATGGGGAGCACCGCGCTTCAGAAGCTTCTCGCGATGGCTCTCCCCACGCCGGGCGGCGATGCATCGGATGCGGGCGGGCTGATGGAGAAGCCGGGCGATTTCGTCGGGCGGTACAAGCTGCTGGAGAAAATCGGCGAGGGCGGTTTCGGCGCGGTGTGGCGCGCGGAGCAGAGCGAGCCGATCCGGCGCGAGGTGGCGCTGAAGTTGATCAAGGCGGGGATGGACAGCGCGGTGATCATCGCGCGGTTCAGCGCCGAACGGCAGGCGCTGGCGCGGATGGATCATCCGAATATCGCGGCGGTGTTCGATGCCGGTGCGACGGAGGGCGGGCGTCCGTTCTTCGTGATGGAACTGGTGAAGGGCGTCCCGATCACGAGGTATGCGGATGACCACAAGCTCACGGTCCGCCAGCGGATCGGGCTTTTCATCGCGGTGTGCCAGGCGGTGCAGCACGCGCACCAAAAGGCGATCCTGCACCGCGATCTGAAGCCGTCGAACATCCTCGTGACGGAGGTGGACGGGAAGCCGGTGCCGAAGGTGATTGATTTCGGCATCGCGAAGATCCTCGGCACGCCGCCCGATGGGGAACAGCCGGGCGGCGCGGCGCGCACGCAGGAGGGGATGGTCATCGGCACGCCGCAATACATGAGCCCGGAGCAGGCGGGTGCGCGCGCGGACATGGACACGCGCAGCGACATCTACACGCTCGGCGTGATCCTCTACGAACTGCTCACCGGCAGCACGCCGCTGCCGCGCGATGCGCTGCGGCGGGCGGCCATTGACGAGGTGCTGCGCCTCATCCGCGAGTCGGAACCGAAGCGCCCGAGCAGTCGCATTCTTCCTGCCACGGAGGGCACGCGGCAGACCTCGGCGGAACGGCAGACGGAGCCCGCAAAGCTCACGCGCGCCCTGCGCGGCGATCTCGACTGGATCACGCTGAAGGCGCTGGAAAAGGAACGCGAGCGCCGCTACGAAAGCGCCGCCGCGCTCGCGCAGGATCTCGAGCGTCACCTCGGCAACGAACCCGTCGAGGCCGGTCCGCCGAGCGCGCTCTATCGTTTCCGCAAACTCGTCCGGCGCAACCGCCTCGCTTTCGCTGCGTCCGCTGCCGTCGTCATTTCGCTCGTCGCGGGAATCGCCGTGGCGACGTGGCAGGCGGTGCGGGCGCGACTCGCGGAGACTGCGGCGCGCGCGCAACTCGAGGAGGCCGCGCGATCCGACCGGCATTCCGCGGAGGAAAAATTGCGCGCGGATTCCGAGCAGGCCGCCTTTGCGCATCTCGCGCGAGCGTGCGACTACGATCCGCGATCGAGCTTCGCCGCGGAGAAGGCGGCGGCGGCGCTCAATCTGTGGCATCACCCGCTGCCGCTCGCCATCATTCAGGATCCTGCGGGGCCGCTGAAGGGCGCGCGTTTCAGTCCCGATGGCTCGCGCATTCTCGCCATCTCAGCGGACAATGCCGTGCGCATCTGGGACGCGAAGACAGGAAAGGAACTTGCGGTGTTCGCCGGACATCGGCGTGCGGTGGAGAGCGCGGAGTTCAGCCCCGGCGGATCGCGCATCGCCACGGCGTCGGAGGACGGCACGGCGCTCGTGTGGGAGGTCGCCAGCGGGAAAATCCTCGCGACGCTCACCGCCGATCGGGAGTCGGTGTGGAACCCGCAATTCAGCGCGAACGGCACGCGCATCGTCACGGTGTCGCTGGACAAAATCGCGCGGGTCTGGGACGCCGCGAGCGGCAAGCCGCTGGCCGTCCTGACGGGGCACGGGGATCGCGTGACAGCCGCATCGTTCAGCCCGGACGGCACTCGAATCGTCACCTCATCGCACGACAAAACCGCGCGCGTGTGGGACGCCGCCAGCGGCAAGGAACTGGCCGTGCTCGCGGGGAACAAGAATCCCGTGAGCCGTGCGCAATTCAGCCCGGACGGCACGCGCATCCTCACCGCATCATCGGAGCAGGCCGTGCGTGTGTGGGATGCCATCACCGGAAAAGAAACCGCCGTGCTCACCGGGCCGCAGGGCTGGGTGGCCGACGCGGAATTCAGTCCCGACAGCGCGCGCATCGTCACGGGGTCATCGTTCGACGATGCACACCTGTGGGGCGCGGCGACCGGTTCGAAACTCGCAACATTTTCGCACCACGACGGCTCGGTGGCGCGCGTGCATTTCAGCCCCGATGGCAAGCGCATCCTGACCATATCCGCAGACACCGCGCGGCTGTGGGATGCCGATGGCCCAACAGAACTCGCCGTCTTCTCCGGCCATCTCAGCCCCATCACGGATGCGCGCTTCAGCCGCGACGGCACGCGCGTCCTCGCCGAATCCGACGACGGCACCATCCGCGTGTGGGACGCGAGCGCCGCGCCCGACGAAACCACGATCAAGAGTAATCGCGGCTATGCGAAGACCTCGGAACCCAGCCCCGATGGAACGCGTGTCGTCATCGCATCCGAAGACGGCAGCGCCACCGTGGAAGTGTACGTGGGCAGTGCACGGCGTCCGCTCGCCGTGCTCACGGGGCACGACGGCGCAGTGCTGGGCGTGGAATTCAGCCCGGACGGCACGCGCATCGTCACCGCGTCCGACGACCGCACGGCGCGGGTCTGGGACGCGGCGAACGGCAAGGAACTCGCCACGCTCACCGGGCACAAGGAAATGGTATGGCACGCGCACTTCAGCCCGGATGGGAGGCGCGTCATCACCGCTTCGGCGGACCGCACCGCGCGACTCTGGGATGCCGCCAATGGAAAATTGCTGCTCTCGCTTGAAGGGCACGGCGGTGCGGTCCGGAGCGCCCGCTTCAGCCCGGATGGATCGCGCATCGTCACCGCATCGTCGGACAAGACCGCGCGCGTCTGGAGCGCCGCGGACGGCAGGGTGCTCGCCACACTTTCCGGCCACGGAAACTGGGTCGAGGACGCGCGCTTCAGCCCGGATGGATCGCGCATCGTCACCGCGTCCATGGACGACACCGCGCGGCTCTGGGATGCCGCCACCGGCAAACTGCTCACGATATTTTCCGGCCATGTGCGGCGCGTCGTGGAGGCGCAGTTCAGCCCGGACGGACTGCGCATCGTCACCGCCTCTGACGACACGACCGCGCGCATCTGGGATCCCTCCACCGGGAAGGAAATCGCCCTGCTCGAGGGACACCTGAGCAACATCTTCCGCGCGCGCTTCTCGCGCGGCGGCACGCACCTCGCCACCACCGCGTGGGACGGCACCACGCGTGTGTGGACGATCCTCCCCGCACAGGCCGGGCCGCCGCCGCCGTGGTTCCCCGATTTCCTCCGCCACGTCGCGCAGCGGCGGCTGAACACCGACGGCGAACTCATCTGGCTCCCGCCCGGCGAGTGGCTCGCGCAGCGTGAGAAATTGCGCGCCGTGCTCCGCGTTTCCGCTGGGAAAGATGACGCGTATCTCAGCCTGCTGCGGCGCTGGGTGAAGGCGGGATGATCCGCCGGCCTGCGTCACTGGGCCTCACGGCCCCCGCCCCTCGCTGAACCTCGTGCCGGGCAGCTTGATCCCATTTTCCACATGCATCGCACGAAGGGTGCGCTTTGAGAGCGTATGGCGGAGCTTTGCCTCCTCGTCAGCATTTGCGGGAAGCGCGTCCCTTTGGTTCGCGAATCGGTGTTCCACGGGCAAACCGATCATGCCCGCGTCAACGCACCGCTTTGACGAATCACGTTGGGGATTTCGCCACGGCATCATCGGGCAAAATGATGTAAACATAATGATGCTGCTCCACGTGACTCGTGTGCCAGCGCCTCGCAGCGCCTCTGGTTTCGCACGTCAGATCCGTGGCTGTTCGGCACGGTGAATATCGAGCGCGCAGCCTTCAGGGTTGCGATGTCACTCCACCTTGATGTCCTTCAACGTGTTGAGGTGCGAATCCATCAAGCGCACGGTCATCGGCATGCCAAATCCGCTCAGGGCGATGCCCTTGCCGATCTGTTTGAACGCGGTCGCAATCGTGTCGTCCTTCCCAAGTCCGCTGATGACGAAGGATACCACGGTGCCTTCCTTGTCATCCTTCTTCAGAAGCACATCCACAGCCTTCGATCCATCGAAGTAACCACTGGCCTTCAGGATTTCCCCCAGCTTCTTTGCATCCTCCTCCGTCGCCTTCCCCGAGTAGTTCACCGACTCCTTGTCACTCACCTTGTAGCGTTTTCCCATCATGATCTTCTGGCCGAAATAAATCATGCCTACGACAATAAGGGCGATCACTCCGATCACCTTGGTCGCCTTGTTGGCGATGCCAGTCCATTTTTCGGTTCTTGGAGAAGGGGATGGCGGAGGAGGTGTGTCCATGGCTCATCCATAGAATCACCCTCCGGCGAGACAAGGAAGAACTGCGGAGCAGCTCGGAATACACGGCGCAAACATACTCCGAGAAATGATCGGATTGCGAGATCACCCGCGCGGACCGACCTGCGAAAACCCCGACGCGCAATTTTGACCGCCCGCGCATTTTGTTCGGGCGGCGGCGGTGATATAAGCCCCTCCATTTGTGGCCCCGAGAGCGTCAACCGAAACCGGGGGTAAATCAATTACCCCCCACGGGGGCAAAGCACTATTTTTTAGGTCTATGCAGACATGCATAAGGCCATCAGCTGCCTATTTTCCGCTGTTGAGTGGAGCGGGTGAAGGGAATCGAACCCTCGTATGCTGCTTGGGAAGCAGCCGTTCTACCATTGAACTACACCCGCCTTGGCTGCGCCCCGGTGGCTATTCCCACGAGATGGCGTCGTCCGGCGTCTCGCTGGACGTTGTGCCACGGTACCTCTTTGGGGAAGTCTTTGTTCCGAGAATCTGATCCTTGCCGAGCGAGAACACCATGGCCCCCATCCGAATCGTTTCGTAATCGGCGTAATATTTTTGCACGTCCTTGGCCGCGATTTCATCCGCGCCCGAGGCGTCGAGGATGATGCAGTATTGCGTGCCCCAGGGATCCATCAGGGCGCCAGTCGGTGCAAAGGCTGGGAAGCCCGAGCCGTCCACAAAGCCGCTCCGCGGGTTCTTCTTGTCCTTGGCCACGGGATGCTCGAAATATTTCTGCTGCCGCGGGTTCAGTTTGTTGCCCGTGTTCAGACCGGTGGGGATGCTTCGAAGCACGTTGAAAAGCTCAGAGTTGTCATTTTCATAGGTGCCCTGCTCTCCTGTTACCCCGGTGTTCTTTGTCTTCGGGCCAAACGTGTAAACCGTCGAGGAGGCCGAGACTGGCGGGAATTTCCCATTGTCGTTGGAGTAGCCCTTGCACGCGGCCACGATCGCCTTTGCGTCTGCGGTGGCCTCGGCGCGGCGCGCGTTGTTCTTTGCCGCGATGACGACGGGGAAGAGGAGTTTCATCAGGATCGCGATGATCGCGATCACCGTCAGCAATTCGATGAGGGTGAATGCCGCGGTGCGTGGCTTTCGGAAGTAAGTGCGGGGGTTCATGGCGGTGGCGGGACACGGGAAGTTACCGGCGTGCGAATGCGTGACAACAAAAAATCCCGCCGGCCAACGGATTGTCATGCGGTGGAAAAATCCGCTTGCGTGAATGGGGCGGCGCGATAGTTTCGCGCCCCTTTTTCCACACACCCGACCACTTTCACCATGTCCCAACATCGCAGTCTCAAAGGCGCCGCAACCATCGCGGCAAAGCGTAATGTCCTCAAGCGTTTCGAGCGCGTGGAGGTGCTCAAGAAGCGCGGCCAATGGAAAGAGGGCGACAAGGTGCTGGCACTGCGCAAGACGAAGCCGGACGCGTAGTCGATCTCTGCGGACTCTTGTTCTGCACCAGGCGACGCACTGTTTGCGTCAGTTTTCAGCGCGCCGAGCCCAGCGGAGTTTCGCGGGGGTGGAGCGCGGATTGGAATGCTGCTCGGCAGGCGTGGGGCGGAGGACTCCGTCGCTCACGGCGGCGTAGGTTCCGGCGCGCAGCCCGGCGTCGAATGATTTTTTCACACGGCGATCCTCGCCGGAGTGAAAGGTGAGGATCGCGGCGCGTGCGCCGGGTTTCATGCAGCCGGGCAGTTGGCGCAGCAGCATGTCGAGCGCGGAAAATTCGTCATTCACCGCGATGCGCAGCGACTGGAAGACCCGGCGGACGGAAAGCGCGGCCTCTTCGTTTTTGATTTGCGGGACCGCGAGGCGGATTGCATTCGCAAGTTCGCCGGTGCGCGCGAACTTTTTTCCCGCGAGTGCGGATGCGAGTGCGGCGGCGTGCGGCTCGTCAGAATTTTCATCGAGCAAGGCGGCGAGTGCTGCGGGGCTGATTTTTTCCAGCAACGCGGATGCGGGCTGGCCGCGCTGCGGATTCATCCGCATGTCGAGCGGGCCGTCGAGCTTCACGGAGAAGCCGCGCGCGGGATCGTCAATTTGCATCGAGGAGATGCCGAGGTCGGCGAGCACGATGTCCACGCCCGCGATGCCGTGCGCCGCGAGCGCCTGCGCGATGCCGGCGAAATTGCTCCGCCTCGCGATGAACGCCTCCGCGCCGAAGCCGAGTGCGCGCAGGCGTGCTTCGGTTTTTGGAAGCTCGATGGGATCTGCGTCGAGCCCGAGCAGCACGCCGCCGGGCTGGATGCGCGAGAGGATTTCCTGCGAGTGCCCGCCGTGTCCGAGCGTGCAATCCACCGCGAAGTCGCCGGGCTTTGGCGCGAGCACCGCGAGGATTTCCGCGACCATGATCGGGCGGTGCGTGCCTGCGGGAGTTTTTCCCGATGCGATTACTTTCGCGACTGTGTCCGCATGGCGCTGAGGATCGTGCTCCTTGTATTTCTCCTCGAAGCGGCGCGGATTTTTTCCGGAGTAGCGTTTGCGCCGCCTGTGAGGAGCGGCGGGAGGTTCGGGAAAAATTTCCTCGGGCATCGTGATGAAACGCGAGCGTAGGGCAGGGAATGTGCGATGCAATCGCAGGTGTGAATCGGCCGCACGGTTCCCGGGTGGAGCACGCGACTCGCGTGCTGTTTTCGGCGCCCCGCCGAAAACACCCTGCGGTGTAACGATGCAGGCTGCGTGCGCAGACTTGGAGCGCGATCGTGAATCGCAGCACAAGCGTGAGACACACGACCGTCGGGTGTCTGTGGCCACTGGCCACTGGCCGCAGGACGTCACGCGAGTCGCGTGCTCCACCCGGGAGCCGCCGCTGCCGCGTTGCGCTTTCCTCGCTCCGCGTTTCTACGAGGGCGAGACCGTCATCTGCGTCGCCATCAGCAGCACGGCGACTGCCGCGAGGATGGCGAGCACTCCGACGGCCATGATTGCAATGCCGATGGTGTCCTTTTTCGCCAGGCGCTTCTGGAACGGCGATGCGTTCATGAAGTTCGACGGCTTCATGCTCTTCGCCGCCGGAGCGATCGAGCGGTCCACATTCGCGGGCAATTCCTGCGCGCCTGCCTCCGCATTTTCCGGGTCGAAAATCGCGTCCAAATGGCCGAAGCGCACGCGGTCGCCGGGCTTGAGCGTGTATTCGGTCTCCGGCGCGAGTTCCGTGCCGTTCACGGATGTGCCATTCGTCGAGCCGAGATCCTTCAGGATGAATGCGCCGTCCACCGGTGCGATCTGCGCGTGGTGGCTGGACATGCTCACATCATCAATCGGGAACACGTTGTCGTGCGCGCGGCCGATGGTGAGGGTTTCTTCGGTCAGTTCGTGATCGGTCTGCGAACCATCGTGGCGAACAATCTGGAGCTTCGGCATGGGAGGGAGATAGCGCGGAGGAGTGGCGGAGGGAAGGTGAAATCGAGATGCTTTCTAAATCGTAATCCTCGGGCGTGCCGGCAAACCCGGAGTCATTCGGAGGGAGCCCAACGTGCATTTCTCACACCCTGCGCGAGCAAAGGGCCGCAGCGCAAAAAGTAGCTTGGGCTTTAGCCCAAACCCCCCAGCGCATTCGGGCTGAAGCCCGAGCCACTTTTACTTCGCGCTCTCGATGAGCTGTGCGAACTGCCGAAAAAAATACGTCGCGTCATTCGGCCCCGGCGCGGCCTCGGGGTGATACTGCACGCTGAAGACCGGCTTGTCCTTGCACGCGAGTCCCTCGACGGTCTGGTCGTTGAGATTGATGTGCGTGACTTCCACGTCGCTCGGCAGCGACTCCGCATCCACCGCGAATCCGTGATTCTGCGAAGTGATCGTCACCTTGCCCGTGCGCAGATCCTTCACCGGCTGATTCCCGCCGCGATGGCCGAACTTCAGCTTGAACGTCTTTCCGCCGACCGCGTAGCCGAGCATCTGGTGCCCGAGGCAGATGCCGAAAATCGGCGTGCGGCCCATGAGCTTGCGGATGTTGTCATGCACATACGTGAGCGCCGCGGGATCGCCGGG
>JBBRYC010000115.1:0-15673 GCA_038238025.1 Chthoniobacterales bacterium | reverse complement strand
GGGAAATCTTTTCGCCGACGGCAAGGACGGGCGCGCGGAAATCTACGGCATGGGCATCCGCAATCCGTTCCGCATGACGGTGGATGACAAGACGGGCACGCTCTACTTCGGCGACGTCGGCCCGAATGTGCTGCCGGAACTCGGCGTGGTTCCGGACGGCTACGACGAGATCAACGCGACGACGACGGCGGGGAATTTCGGCTGGCCGCTTTTCGTCGGGCCGAACGAGGCGCTGCCGCTTTTCGATTTCGATGCGAAGAAGGAGATCAAGCGGCTCGATCCGCAGTCGCCGGAAAATCCGTCGCCGCGAAACACCGGCATCAAGAAGCTGCCGCCGGCGAAGCCCGCGCTCATCTGGTTTTCGAGCGTGGCGTCGAAGCGGTTTCCCACGCTTGGCAGTGGCGGACGATCGATCATGGCGGGGCCTGCGTATCATTTCGATGCGGCGAATCCCTCGCCGATCAAACTGCCCGAGGCATTCGACGGGCGGCTCTTCATTTACGAATGGATGCGCAATTGGATCCAGACCGTGAAGCTCGGCACGCCGGGGCCGGAGATCGAGCCGTTCGTGCCCGCGATGACGCTGCGTCGTCCGATTGATATGAAGCTCGGCGCGGACGGCGCGCTCTACCTGATCGAATATGGCGACAAGTGGTGGGAGAACGCGGACAGCCGCATCGTGCGCATCGTCTATCGCCGCGGCAACCGCGCACCGGTCGCGAAAATTACCGCGGGCGAGATGGCGGGAATGCAGCCGCTCGCGATCACCTTCGATGCGTCCAGTTCGACCGATCCTGATGGCGATGCGCTGACTTTTTCATGGAGCGTCGCGGGCGTGGAGCAGGCAGCCAAGAGTGCAAAATTTCAGCACACATTCACGCAGCCCGGCATCTACGACGTGACGCTGACCGCGCGCGACGGCAGCGGTGCGACCGGCACGGCGAAGGAAGCGATCAGCGTCGGCAATGCGCGGCCCGTCGTGCATTTCGAGTCGCCTGCGCACGGATCATTTTTCGACTGGAGCAGCGAGATTCCCTACCGCGTGTCGGTGAAGGAAACGGATGGCGACACGGTGCAGGCAAATCTCACCGCTGTCGTTGGCGAGTTCCGCAATCGCCGCTTTCCCGGCGTGGGTGAGAAGGAGGTGATCGATCCCGGACTCGCGCTCATGCGCGCGAGCACGTGCTTCGCGTGCCACATGGCCGACACGCCGTCCGCCGGGCCGCCGTACCGGACGGTCGCGCTGAAATACAAGGACGATCCCGCCGCCGCCGAGCGCCTAGCGGCGAAAGTAATCAGCGGTGGGACCGGCGTGTGGGGGCAGCTTCCCATGCCACCGCATCCGCAGCACACGCCCGCGCAGACGCGGCAAATGATCGCGTGGGTGCTCTCGCTGAAGGACGACCCCGCGAGTATGCCGAAATCCGGCGCGACCGGCAGCTTCACCGCGCCGAAGAAGCCCGCGGGCTTCGGCGCCGAGGGCGTGCTCATCCTCACCGCGAGCTACACCGACGATGGCAAGGCCGGCACTCTCTCCCGGTTGCGCGGAGAGGGCAGCGTCGTGCTGCATTCGCGCCGCAAAAAGGCCGCCTTTTACGACGCGAATCACGGCATGTCGTACGTCGAACAGGGGGACGGGGAGAAGGGGCTCATCGGGCATTTCAAGGACGGGGCGCACATCGTTTTCCGCGAACTGAATCTCGATGGTATCCATCGCGTGATCGTCCGAGCGGGATGCTTCGACACGAAGGGTGGAAAATTTGAACTGCGCAAGGACTCGCCGTCCGGCGCGCTGCTCGCGAGTGTGAATGTGAAGCCGACGGGTGAAGGCGAGTTCCTCGATTTGCCAGCGGAAATCGCCGGCAGCGGGATCACTGACGTGTGCGTCGTCGCGCGCTGTGGCGACAAGACGACGGCGCTCGGCCTGAACTGGATTGAGTTCAGGCCGTGAGCCGGCCGATTCGACTTTTCTGATCCACGGCACGCGCGCCTTTCATACAATGCCCGGCCCCGCTCCCACACGCGCCCGCACTGTGGTGCTGTGGTTTGCGATCACGCTGGCGATCATCACGTATCTGGACCGCGTCTGCATTTCGCAGGCGGCGCCGCTGATGCAGGACGAGCTCGGGCTCACAAAAATCCAGATGGGCTTTGCGTTCACCGCATTCGGCTGGGCGTATGCACTGTTCGAGATTCCCGGCGGATGGCTCGGCGATCGCATCGGCCCGCGGAAGGTGCTCACGCGCGTCGTGGCGATGTGGTCGCTGTTCACGGTATTCACGGGCTGGGCGTGGAATCTCGCATCGCTGGTCGTGTGCCGCTTCCTGTTTGGGGTCGGCGAGGCGGGGTGTTTTCCCAATATCACGAAGGCATTCACGCTCTGGTTTCCGGGCGCGGAGCGAATGCGTGCGCAGGGAATCCTGTGGCTCAGCGCACGATGGGGCGGAGCATTCACGCCGTTGCTCGTGGGCTGGATGCTTGCCAGCGGCGGCAGCGGAAAAATCGGACTGGGCCTGCACTACAAGTGGGTCTTCCTCAGCTTCGGACTGCTCGGTGTCGTGTGGGCGCTCAGTTTTTACGGGTGTTTTCGCGATCGTCCGCAGGATCACGCGGGAGTGAATGCCGCGGAACTCGCGCACATCGGCGACACTTCGGATGCGGCCATCGCGCACACGATGCCGTGGGCCAAGATGCTCGCCTCGCGCACCGTGTGGATGCTGTGGGCACAATATTTTTTCTACTCCTACGCCTGGTATTTTTACATCACATGGTTCCCGACGTATCTGAAGGAACACTTCGCCGGCCTCGGTGACATGCAGCGCGCGCTGCTCGCGTGCGTCCCGCTTTTTTTCGGCGGCCTCGGCTGCATCGTGTGCGGACTGATCTCCGCACCACTGGAGAAAAGGCCCGGCGGCACGGCGCGCGCGCGTCGCATCCTCGGCATCGCCGGCATGTGCGCTGCGGGCGTGATGCTCGTGGTCTCGATGCAAATCCGCCAGCCCGTGCTCTCGGTGCTCGCGGTTGGCCTCGCGAGTTTTTGCAGCGACCTCACGCTGCCGGGCGCGTGGGGCGTGTGCATGGATGTCGGCGGACGGCACACCGGCGCGCTCTCCGGCAGCATGAACATGATGGGCAACGCCGGCGGCGCAGTTGCGCCAATGATCGTTCCGCTCGTGCTCAAGGCCACGGGCAACAACTGGAATGTGAACATCGCGCTCTTCGCCACCGCATGCTTCGTCGCCGCCGTGTGCTGGGTGTTTGTGGATTCGGACGAGCGTCTGCACGAGTGACACCGCCCGGCGCGCGGGTGGAGACGCTACGGCGCGGCGGGTTTTTCGCGGATGAGATCGCCGAGGCGCGTGGCGAGATCCTGCTGGCTCTGGCGGACAGCGTCGAGCGACTGGAGCGTGTCGTTCAGACGGTTCGCGAGGTCGGCGCGCTTCTCGTCGTCGGTGACGATGCGCGCCTGCCAGTGCTCGGGCATCACGGCGATGCCGGGGCCGGTCACGTCGTTTGCGTCGCGGGCTTCGAGCCAGAAATCAATCGTGTCGTTCTCCGCGGGTGGTGGTGTGAGGCGTGCGATTTTCCACTCGAAGCGCCGTGCGAGCACCTTCGGCTGTTCGCCGCCGAGGTCGAGTTCCAGCGTCTTGTGCGGAGCGCCTTCGGTCCAGTTCATGGCGTAGTGCAGCAGCACCCTGGCGACGCCAAAGTCGTCCTTGGCCTCGAAGCCGAGCAGCAGCGTGGCGTTGCGCGTGAGCAGTTCCTCTCGTCGCGCAGGCAGCAGGATGCGGATGGTCGGCGCGGTGTCTGGCACGATCTCGATGCGATGCACGGCCATCGCGCGCGACTCGACGCCCTCGGTGTCCGTGAGCTGAAAGGTCACGCCTGCGACATCCTTTGCCGGAATCTCCGCCGAGCCGATCCACTCGCCCGTTTCATTGGCGACGAGCGGCGTGCTGAGGATCACCTTCGTCGGTTCCGCTCCGGTGAGCCGCATCGTGGCACTGCGCAGCGGCGCGGTCGCGGTCAGGCGCGCGGCGAGTTTTGATCCTGCTAGGAGTTTGAGATTTCCCTGCTGGCGGCGCAGCGGCGGGAGCTTCGTGTATGCGGGCCACTGCTGCTCGTACGCGATGGCCGAAATTGCGGGACGCTGGCGCACTCGGACGGTCGCGGTGTCGGTGCGGTTGTCGCCGAGTTCGATGCGGTATCGGAAATTCTCCTGCACACTTTGCAGCGTGCGCGAAAAGCGGACGGGCTCGGCGGGCGTCGGATAGAATGAGAATTCCTGCCGGCGTTCATTCGCCGACTCGACGATGAGTTTGCCGGATTTCGGAATGACGCCCGCAGCCGTGGCTTCGATGCGCAGGTCGTCGCCGATCGCGATGACGCGAGCGCCCGTGAACGCAACGATCATCGTCTTGCGCGGCACCGGCACATTCATCAGCAGCGCGCGCTGGAAGAGCGGCCAGCTCGTGCGCCCGCCGGCAAACCACAGCGCTCCCGCGAGGAGCGTCGCGGCTGCGGCGATGCGCGCCCAGCGGCGCAGCGTGTCCGTCTTCACCGCATCGTCGAACGGTGCGTCCGCGGCGATCCCGGCGGTCTCTTCGATGAGTGCATTCACGAGCGAGCGGCTCACGCTTTCGCGGGCATCGTCCGGAGTGTCCTCAGTTTGCCCGCGGGAGAGCTGCACGCTGGCGATGAAACGGCTGCGGAATTGCGGCAGCGCACGCTCGATGGCGAGCGCGACGCGGTCGTCGCCCGGGCGGTGCAGCCAGTGGCGGATGCCAAAGCGCCACGCGAGTGCCGCCGCGCCGCCGCCGCCGCACACGAGCAGCGCGGCGCGTGCGGGGAAGAGGAGGGCGAGCAGCCAGTCGAGCGGCATCTCGATCGCGAGCCATGCGAGCAACGCGGTGAGAGCCATCGCGATCCCGGTGCGCAGTGCGACGCCGGACTGCCTGCGGCGCACGCGATCGAGATGCGCGGCGAGTGCGGGTGCCGCTTTGGAAAGGCGTGGCTCGGCGATGGTTTCGGGCACGCGGAGAAACTGAGTGATCAATTCTGAGTTCCAAGTTCCAAGTTCTGAGTTTGGAATTCAGCCCGCCGCAGGCGCGTTGGAAATTTGGAAGGGTTCGGTGAAAATACTCACGCCGCTGCGCGGGGCTGAACTCGGAACTCAGAACTTGGAACTCAGAACTTTGAAAAAATGCGGCGTGCCTGGGGCTCCGCGTTTCATCAACCGCGTGCGGAACTGGTGGAGAGTAGGGGGTTCGAACCCCTGACCTCCGCAATGCCATTGCGGCGCTCTACCAACTGAGCTAACTCCCCGTTCGCGGCGGGCGGGGAACATGGGAATCCGAGGTGTGCTTTGCAAGGGGAATTTTCGCCGCCCGCACTTCGTTTTCGTTCCGGCGTTCGTGCTAGCTTTCATCCGCGCCATTGCCGCGGCGCGGGTGGCTCTCGAGCAGGCGGCGGGCGCTGGAGTCTTCGCTCATGCCGAGTGCGGACCAGTCGCGCGCGTGCTCGCCGTACTTCGCCCAGAATGCGCGCAGGTTTTGGTTTGAGACAAATTCCGGGTGCTCGACGAGCACGTCGTACGGGCCGGGGCGGCTGAAAATTTTTGCCATGATCGGGACGAGATCCAAGACGAAGAGCGTGCCGAAGATCACGAGGAACTGGAAGATGCCCGCGATCCATTTCTTGCCCTGCTCGCCGAGTTCCTTCGCATCGGCGTCGGGGGCGGGGAGGAAGATGACGTTGTAGAGGCCAATCGTTTCCTCCATCGGATCGAGCACGCCATTCATCTTGCGGCCGAGGCGTGCGAGGGGCGGGCCAAATTCGTCGTCGGCGCGCTTCATGCCGCTCTTGTTTTCGTCCTCGAGGGCTGCGGTTTTTTCGGTGATGCGCGCGAGGTGGAGCGGATGCTCGGTTTCCATTTCCGTGATCTCGGCGGTGACTTTTTCCAGGCGCTGCTTGCGGATGCGCTCCTTCTCCCTGGCTTCATCCACGAATGCGGCGCGCTTCGTGCCGAGTGCGTCGAGATAGGCGTTCTTGTCGGTGAGCCGTGCGGTGGCGAGCTGCCTGTCGCCCGCGAGGAGTGCGGCGGTCTGCGCGGACTCCCCGCCCTCGAGCCGGCGGATGTCGGTGACGACACCGCGGTCGCGCGCCTGCATGTCCTTGAGTCGCGGGCCGTCGCCGGCTTTTTTCGTTTCGGGGTAAAATTCATTCGGCTGTCCGAGGGCCTCGCGGGCGATGGCCTCGACGAGGCGGCGGTGGAGATCCTGGCGCTCATCGAGTTCGGCCTTGGTCTTGGTGAGCGTTTCCTTTTGCGCCTCGATTTGTGCGATCACGGTGCGCGTGCCGCCGCTCGCGGGCGCGACAAAATCGGGCTCGCCGGCCTTCTTGCGCTCCTCCTCCATGCGCTCGTCGGCGTATGATTCGACGTTGATGATCGCCTTCTGCAAATCCGGAAGCTGCGCGATGAGCGCGTCGCGTTTCACCGTGTAATCAGCGATGTTCTGTTTGCGTTCTGCAGCCTCGTCGTCGTGGACTTTCTGGAGATCGAGCGCGAGTTCCTTGCGGCGCGCGGCCTCCTTTTCGCGGAGCGTGTTCAGGCGGCCCTGAATTTCCGTTTGGATGCGGTGCGTGATCGCGGGGCGGTATTGATCGAGGCAGAATGGAAACGCGATGGCCACGCTCACGACGCCGGAGAGCGCGAAGCGGAAGACGACCTGCATGAGCTTGCGCCACCACGGCTGGAAGGGCCGGTAGGTCGCGAGCAGGATGCGATCAGTATTCATGATCACGAAGGCCCACGCGAGCGCGATGCCGAGGACGGCAAGCCACGGCGGCTCGGAGAAGCGGCTCTTCGCGTAGAAAATCATGCCGAGGAAGGACATGATCGTGGGGATGAGCACCGTGCTGCCGAGCACCGCGACGCGCTCGCGTTCCGTCGCGGGGCAGTGCTGGAGCGTCTCCCAGCGGGCGCCGGCGAGCCAGTAGAGCGGGCGCATCCACCGGTCCCATCTCGACGGTGCGTCGGCCTCGGGCGGGAGGGGATTTTCGGGTGGCTGCCAGTGCATCGTGTTCGGGAGACTACCGGTGGAACCCGCGTGTGCTAGTCCTGAAAATGGCGCGGCACCGATTTTGTGGACGTCGGAGTTTTAGTCGCCGGTTTCCGCCCGCGAGCAAAGTTTCTCCCGTCCCAGGTCGAGCACTTTTCGCTCTGCGCGGCTCAGACTCCCGATGCCGTCGCGCGAGATTTTTTCGAGGATGGGATCGATCTCCATCCGCAGAAAGTCCTCCGCATTCATCCGCTGGATGCGCAATTCCCGCTGCGTGCGCTCGAATCTCCGGCGCTGGAACCAGAGCGGATTTCCGAACCCCAGCTTCCGCGCCCACACCCAGCCGAGCACGCTGCCGGTGAGGATCCCAGCCGGCCCGATTTCGGGGAGCGTCCGCGTGGCCGTGCAAATCGCGGCAAAAAGGATCATCGCGGCGGCGAGATATTTTGCGCGGCAGCGCAGCGGGAAAAGGTGGAAGAACGAAAAGCCCGTCTCCAGTTCCGGCATGATCGTCGCATACGCAGCGAGCACCGCGGCGACCGCGGCGGAGAATCCGACCACTGTCGCACCGGCTCCCGCGTACATGCTCACCGCGCCGCCGATGGCGTTTGCGAGCAGGCAGAGCCAGAGGAAATTCACGCGCCCGACGATCGGCTCGATCTCGCGACCCGCGTACCAGAGCACGGCGAGGTTCGCGAAAAAATGCACCGGCCCCGCGTGGAGGAACTGGTAGCTGAACAGCCGCCAGTAGTCGCCCTTCGCAAAATCGCCGCGATCCAACTGCAGCAGATTGAGCGGATTCGCCGTGGTCGGGTGATCCTTCAGGAACCAGGCGAGCGCCGCCTGCGTGGTCCCCCAAAAAATCATCGTCCAAAAAAACACCAGAACACCCGACGCTCGTCCCGGTGACCATACGCGCTGGTAGGCCGAAGTCTGGCGTCGCGGAAAACTCATGGGGTGGGTGTGTGGAGTATGGCCGATTCCGCGGTTTGTAAAATGGAAATGCAGCCGTGTTTCGCGCCCGTCCTGGCTGGCCGCCAAGATATTCATCTCAATCCCAGCCGTCGGGCGAAACCGCGAAATGCGCGCCAAAGCGAACACCGCGGGAACGCCGGGGATGGATTCCATGCGCCCCGTCTCGCCGTGCTCGCTTCACCTCCGCAATTTCTGGCAACCCCGTGGCTTCCCCGTGGCGGTCCCATTTTGTACGAGGCGCAAAAATGACTCGGCATCGAGCACCGTGCGCTGGCTGTGCGGTGCGCGGGAGCCGCTTATTTTTTCGCAGGCGCGGGAGCGGGCGGGGGAGCGATGACGGGCATCACAGCATCCTTCCACGAGTCGGTGCGGAAAGGCGACACAGGCAGTCCGGTGGCGTTGGCGAGGTTCGGCTCGGCGGTCTCGTTCCAAGCGAAGCGCACGGCGACGGGATGACTGACACCTTCGGCGCTGACGATGACACCTTTGCCGGAAATCTCCGCCTTTGCCTCCACGAACTTCTTGTCCTCGCCCGCGATGGTGAACCAGGTGAGCGCCTTGCCGTCCGCGGACTTCAGCCCGCCCTCGGCATTCTTAAAGGACACGCGGGCCTTGCTGCCTTCGATCTTCACGGCATCGAACAGCGGGCTCGCATAGCTAATGCCGGCCTTGCCGTAAGTCTTCGCCAATGCCCAGAGCGCGAGCCGGTGGCCGACGCTCTGCTTGTCCGGCGGGTGGATGTTGCCGACGGTGGAGACATCGGTGGTGACGGCCATCCCGGTATTCGGAATGGAAAGCGAGGCGGTCTGCGCCTCCCAGATGGCGGGGAGGTTATCGGGCTTGTTATACCGATAGGGTGCAAGCTGGACGAACAGGAACGGGAAATCCCCCTGCTGCCAGACGGCACGCCAGCCATTGATAAGTGCCTTCATCTTCTCAAAATAGAGCATCCCTTCGCCATTGTTGGATTCGCCCTGATACCACAGCGCGCCGCGGATGGCATAGGGAACGATGGGATGGACCATCGCATTATACATTGCCAGCGGTGAGCCTTGGCTGGCGGCGAGCATCGGCTTGCCATCCGGAAGTGTGCCGGGGCGCTGCTTGGGTTTGCCTTTGTCATCGAGGACTGGCTTCACCGTGGGCTTGCCGGCCTTGTCGAGCACGGGCTTGCCCTCTGCATCCAGCACGGGCTCGGTCGCGGGGACCATCACGGCGCTCATGGTGGGGAAGGTCGCGAGCTTGTCTGCGTAGGCTTCCTTCAGCGCAGGCACGGACTGGAAGCCGACGGGCGGCGTCCACGGCTCGATGCGCGTGCCGCCCCAGTTACAGCCGATGAGTCCGACCGGCACGTCCATTTCCTTCTCAATCTCGCGGCCAAAGAAATAGCCGACCGCGGTGAAACTCCCCGTGGTGGCCGGTGTGGCGGCCTGCCAGCCGCCCATGGTTTTCACCTCGGTCTCCGGCTTGTTGGAGGTCACATGCGGCACCTTAAAGTGGCGGATGCGCGGGTTGGCCGAGGCGGCGACCTCCTGCTTGCTGTCCTTCGAGCCGCCCACTTGCATCTCCATGTTCGACTGCCCGGAGCAGAACCACACTTCGCCAACTAATACGTCGTCGAACTCCACCTTATTCTTGCCCGTCACCGTGAATTTCGCGCCAGTGCTGCTGGTCTTCAGCGCCACGAGCGAGACAGTCCACTTGCCATCCTTCGCAGTGGTCTCCGCCTTTTGTCCGGCGAATGAGACAGTCACCTTTTCCCCGTCATCCGCGAAGCCCCACACCGGCACCTTTTGATCGCGCTGGAGGATCATGTGGTCGGAAAAAATGGCGGGCAGCGTGACGTCCGCCATCGCCAGCGGAGCCGTGCATGAGACGAGACCGACGGCGAGGGTTAGCTTGAGAGCGGAGTAAGTGCGCGTGGATTTCATAGGTTGATCTTATGCGGTGAAAATTATTGTCAGCGGGTTAGATGATTTTCTTCAGCCCGGCGAGGGACAACTCGGTGCATTCCATCGGGGATTTGCCGTCGGGATAGACCTCCTGCTCGATGAGAAGCCACTCCGTGCCGCCGACAGTGCGGCACGCGGCGAGTGTGCTCACCCAGTCCACGGAATCCTCGCCGAAGATGGCCTTCTTCGTCTTGTCTCCACCAATCACGGTCGGCTTGAAATGCACAAGCTTCGTGCGGCCGGGGAACTTTTTCATCAAGTCGGCGGGTTGCAATCCTGCGGCGGCGCTCCACCCGCAATCCTGCTCCAGCACCACGTCCGCCGAGGTGCGCTCGGCGAACAGGTCATAGTACGTTTTGTCGCCGACCTTGGTGAATTCCTTGGTGTGATTGTGATAGCCGCAGGCCATGCCGAGCGGCTTGAGCACCTCGGCGGTCTTGTTGAAAGTCTCCGCGAGTTCCTTGCTCTTTTCCGGATCGGTGAATGCGCCGTCGCCGGGGGCGATCAGGAATTTGCAGCCGACGATCTGGTGGAACTCGATCGTCCCTTTCAGCGCATCGCCCTTGAAGCTGCCGGTGCCGATGTGCGTGCTGATGCCCTTCAGCCCGAGGTCATCGAGCTTCGCGCGCAGCTCCTTCGCCTTGCCGCCGTACTTGTGATAGCCGGCAAACTCGACGCCCGTAAATCCCATCTTCGCAATCTGCGCGAGCGCGGCATCGAAGTCCTTCGCGCAGTCCCCGCGCACCGAGTAAAGCTGGACGCCAATCGGAATGTCCTTGCCCGCGGCGCGCGAGAGAGAAAATGGATTCAACCCCGCGGCAGCGGCGGCGAAGGCGGAGGTCTTGATGAAGTGGCGGCGGGATACGTGGGGCATGATGTGTGTGGGATGGGTTTGGAAAAACGTAGGAGGGAAAGTGATGCGCGGACGAGGGGAAGCTTAGGATTTGTCCCGAAAAATTCGGGCCTATTGCGTGGCCTTCTTTTGCCTCGGCATTCTTTCACCGGCTGCCGGCGGCGTCCATGCGGCGGGCTTCGGGTTTGCGACTTTCAGTGGTGCCCTGTCGTCGTGCGCGGTCATTTCCTGCGCGAGCAGCACGGTCATTTCCGCGAGCTTTGCGGCGTGCTCGGGTTTGCCGGCGAGGTTCGTGAGTTCGTGCGGGTCGGTCTGCAAATCGAAGAGCTGCGTCTGATCCACGAGCGGATAGCGGATCAGCTTCCACCGCTGGTCGCGCACGGCGCGCTGGCAATCGCGATAGCCGGTGTAGCAGAGGTCGCGCACTTTGGTTTCCCTGCCCGCGATGATCGGCACGAGGCTTTTGCCTTCCACTCCCTCGGGCAGAGTTGCGCCGCCGAACTCCGCGAACGTGGGAAACAAATCCATGAGATAGGCGAACGCTTCGCTCTTGCCCTTTGGAATGCCGGGACCGGCGATGACGCACGGCACATGCATGCCGCCGAACTCGTAGAGGTTCTGTTTTCCGAACAGCCCGTGTTCGCCGACGGACAGGCCGTTGTCGCCGGTGAAAATGATGATCGTGTTTTCCCACTGGCCACTCTTTTTCAACTCGGCGAAAATACGCCCGACGTGGTGATCGAGCCCGGTGATGCACGCGTAGTAGTCGGCGAGCTGCTGCTTCGTGTCCTCGGCCGTGCGCGGCCACGGCGCGAGCGCCTCGTCACGCACCGTCATCTCGCCATTGTCGAAGGGATGCAGCGGCATGAACGCGGGCGGCAGCGGGATATTCTTCGCGTCATACATGCCGTGAAACTCCGGCGCGGCGACACGCGGATCGTGCGGCACGGGCGGCGCGAGGTAAATGTAGAACGGCTTCTCCGTCTTTCGCTCAGTCAGGAATTTGATCGCCGCATCTGCATGGCGCTCGCTGCTGCCGCGGCGTTCATTCGGAGTCGGATCGGCCATGCTGATGTTCGTGTCAAATGCCTTGAGGCCGACGGTGTATTCGTTGCCCGGCTTGCCGCAGTGCCACGTCTCGTAGCCTGCGCGGCTCATCACTTTCGGCAACGACTTCTCCGGTTCGCCTTCGCCGCCGCGCGCTTTCGGAATGCGCAGCCACGATTTCCCCGTGAGCATCATCGTGCGGCTCGGCAGGCAGACGGCGCCGACCATCGAGCCCATCGTGTAGCAATGCGTGAATGTGAATCCGCGCGCGACCAGCGTGTCGAGATTCGGCGTCTTCACCACGGGATGTCCGAATGCGCCGAGGCCATCCGCACGATGATCGTCGGCGTGAATGTGCAGGATGTTCGGATGCTTCGCCGGGGCGTCGGCGGCGCGGAGTGGCGGCAGCGCCGCAGACATTTCGGCGAGCACGAGGAGGGTGATGATGGATTTCATGTGCTGTGAGGGATGCAGAAGACGCAGGGACTTTATCGCAGGAAAAAATGGAGCGCTACTTTGCGTTCGGATTCTTTCCGCCAGCCGTGATGAATTCCTCGCGCGTGACGAAGCCGTCCTTGTTTGCATCAAATTTCCCGAAGCGCTCCTTGGCGGCTTCAGCGTCGGATTGCTTCGCGAGATATTCATCGAGCGTGAGCTTCGTCTTGCCGGAGTAGAGCCGGTCAAATCGCGCGCCGCGCTCCTCGTCGTCGGGCGTGGAATTTTTTGCAGCGGGCTTGCCGCCGGCTTTCGATTTTTTTCCTCCGTCGCCTGCGGATGAGGGGACGGGCGGCAGCAATTTTGCAAATCCCGCGATCAACGCTGCGTGCTCGGGCCTGTCATGCAGGCTCACGGTTTCGGCGGGATCGTTTTTCTCGTCGTACAGCTCGGTCGCGACGATCTTCGTGCCGTTGCGCTCGCGCCAGAAAGTGCAGCGCCAGCGTTCGTCGCGGATGCTGTAGCCCATCACCGCGCCGCCAGCCTTTCCTGCGCCGCGCGGATATTGGCTGATGGCGACTTTCTGTTTTGCCGCCGATGCGTTTTCGATGAAGGGCTTGAGGCTCTTGCCATCGAGCCCGCCGGGAATCGCGAGCCCGCACACGTCGGCAAGCGTGGGATAGATATCCACAAACTCGACGGGCGCGTCGCATTTCTGCCCGGCGGATTTTTGATGCGGCACGCTGAGCAGCAGCGGGGCGCGCGCAGCGAGTTCGAAGTTCGTGTGCTTGTGCCACAGCCCGTGGTCGCCGAGCTGCCAGCCGTGATCGCCCCAGAGCACGATGACGGTATTTTCTGCGAGGCCCTCCGCGTCCAGCGCATCGAGCAGGCGGCCGATCTGCGCGTCGGTGTAGCTGATGCAGGCGTAGTAGCCGTGGCGCAAAGTTTTTGCAAAGTCCGCGGGGATCGGATTCTCCGCCGGCACGTCCTTGTAGGAGTGCAGTTCGCTGTTGTTGTGCCCGGCGAATTCCGGCGCACCCGCGGGCAGATGATCGATCGCGGGGAGGGGAATCGAATTCGGATCGTAGAGATCCCAGTATTTTTTCGGCGCGACGAATGGCAGATGCGGTTTCAGAAATCCGACCGCGAGAAAGAACGGCTGACCCTTTGATTTCAAATCATGCAGCCGCTTCACCGCCTCCGCCGCAGTGTAGCCGTCGGGCAACTGATCGTCCGGCTTCGCGCTCACCTCGAAGGCCGCGCCCTTCACGCCCTTGCCCTTCGCGACGCGCTTGTCGGAGTTTGGATTGTCGTTGTCCTTCGGCTGCTCCCTGTCGCGATATTCCTTCATACCCTGGCCGTAAGTTTTCTTGATCTGCTTTGTCCAGTCCACCGGGTCGGTGTCAATGGTCTGCCCGTTCGGATACCAGTGCGGCTCGCTCCACGATCGCCCGTCCTCGAAGCCGTGATGGTAAATTTTGCTCAGCGCGGCGGTGTGGTAGCCGTTTGCCTTAAAATGCTGCGGCAGCGTGATCGTGTCCGGCAGCGCGACGCGAAAGTGCGTCTCCAAATCCCACACGCGCGTCGCATCCGGCCTGCGCCCCGTGAGCAGCGAGGAGCGCGATGGCGAACACACCGCCTGCTGGCAATACGCGTGATTGAAAACCATCCCGCGCGCCGCGAGGCGGTCAATGTTCGGCGTCTTCACGATCTTGTTCCCGTAGCACCCGAGTTCAGGTCGCATGTCGTCCACGGCGATGAAAAGCACGTTCGGCTTCTCCGCGAACGACGAATGCGGAATGACGAATGACGCGATGAGGAGCGCGGCGGTGCGGAAGAAATGTGTCATGAATTGGGGTGTTGGGTTCGGGGGGGGTCCCTGTCGTATCAGGATGCATGCTGCGCCTGCGCGGCTTTTCTTTCGTTGAATCGGAGGCGCGAAATCATCGGGTCGGCGCGTCAGGCGCATCGCCCATTCGCAAGAGGGGCTTCGGCATTGCGCGTTTGCGCTTCGGCTTCGCGGTGGGCGCGAGCGGGGCGGTGAGCTTTTCATAGAGGGCGAAGAGGTGTTCGACGCAGGCACGGCCGCTCGGGAAAGGTTCGCGGCGGAAGCAGCGGGTCAGCTTTCGGCGGCTGGGTCTTCCGTCTGCGGGGTCTCGGTGAGGATGCTCGGCGGCGAATCCGCGTCCACGACTCCGGGCGGCGGGTCTTCCTTGCCCATCATGTGGAAATGCGCGGCGGCTGCTTCGGATTCCGGCGTGCTCGTTCCGGTCGGGGTGTCCTTCATCTTCTGTTTGTAAAGTGGCACGGGCTTCTTGCTGCTCCGTCTTGGTTTCGTCGGTGCGAGCGGAGCGGTAATCTTTTCGTAGAGGGCGAAGAGGTGTTCGACGCGGGCGCGGTCGCTGGGGAAGGGGTCGCGGCGGTAGCAGCGGTCCACGGCACGGTCCAGCGCGGCATGGGCTTTTGTGAGGGCGGGCGGCATGGCGATCGGGTTGTAAAGATCGGCCAGCGTCGAGGTCGGGAAGGCCGCGCGCGCATCGAGCACCGCCTGCGCCGCCGTCTCCACCGCCGCACGCTGCGCGGGCGTGGGCGCGGAGGGCCAGGGGTAGTTGTTATAGACGAGGCTGTTTGAATAGCGGTAGTCGCTCTTGAGCCGTCCGCAGAATTGCTTCACCCACGCCATGTGCATCGCGGAGGAAAGGATGCCGAAGTGCCAAGTCTGTGCGCCGGGAATGAACTGGACGGTGTTGCTGCAAATCACATCCTTCGAGACAAAGGCGATGGGAATGTAGGTGCGGTTCTCGGAGGAGACTTCGGGCACGGCGAGGTAGTCGGCATCGGGCTGCGCGATCTGGCGGAAGAGCGTGGGGAATTTCGCGTAGTCGCGCGTCGTCGGCGCTTTGCTCACGGCGCGAAATTCCTTCACCGCTTGCACGCGCTGCATCACTTCGGGAAGTGCGCGCAGTTTCGCAGGATCGGCCTCCACGAGCCATAGGCAGTAGCGCTCCAATCCGTTGAGGAAATCGCCGCCGCCCATGTATCGGCGGATGAATGGCGCGGCGTGTGGTTCTTTCGCGAGGAGTGCCGTGCGTTCCTCGGGCGAGAGAAGGAAATGCCCGCCATCGGTCGGCTTGTTCCCCCACGACATCCGTGGCACCGCGCACACGGGTTCGCTGCGATTGGGGATGACCGTGTCCGGCCCTTCAAAAAGATACGGCGAGATGTTGCGGACGACGGAGACGGTGGGGTTCACCGGGTCGGTGTCGTAGTCGTAGAGGCGCTTCTCGGGCACGTCGCCGAGGCCGAAGCCGAGGATGACGACGTGGACGTGGGCCTTGCCGCGGGCCTCG
>JBBRYC010000114.1:0-15712 GCA_038238025.1 Chthoniobacterales bacterium | reverse complement strand
GAGGTCGGGGCGCTCGAGGACGACGCAGCCGCGCGTGTGCTGCGCGCTGATGTCGCGGAAGTCTTTCAGAAACTCGGAGTCGCGCATCGTGGCGAAGATGCCGCGCTCGTCGCGGATGTTCTCTTTTGCAAACTGGATGATGGGGCACGGCTCGATGTCGCCGCGCGGGCTGACGTGATGCGAGATGCCGTTGCTCATCGGGCAGAGCGCCTGGCCGCGGTGATCGTAGTAGGCGTCAATCATCGCGATGGGCATCTTTGCGCGCATCTCGACGACGAAGCGGCGCACGCGCACGAGTTGCTCGGGGCGCAGCGCGAGCGCGGGATTCATCTTCGGGCCGACGGGGCGGTAGGTGTGATACCACACGTAATGCGCGCCGATTTTGATCAGCTCGCGCAGCCATTCCTCGGTGCAGAGTTCGTCAATGTTCGTCTGGCACACGCTCGTGGCGACGCCGGTGAGGATGCGCTCGCGCAGACAGTTTTGCAGGCCGCGCATGGTGCGCGTGAAGACTTCCTTTTTTCCCCGCCGCTCGTCGCTCACGACCTCGCGGCCCTCGATGCTCACGAGCGGCGTGGCGTTGCCGATCTGCCGCAGGCGCTTCGCGACTTTCTCGGTGATGAACTGGCCGTTCGTGAAGACCTGGAAGTAGCAGTCCGGGTGCGCCGCGAGGAGGTCGAGCAGCTCCGGGTGCATGAACGGCTCGCCGCCGAGGATGCCGAAGAATGCGTTCCCGTGCGCCTTCGCGTCGGTGATGGTGCGGTTCAGCGTGTCGAGGTCGATCTCCGTGCGCTCGGCCTCGACATCCACCCAGCAGCCCTGGCAGCGCAGGTTGCAGGAGTTCAGGATCGAGAGGTAGAGGAAGGGCGGAAAGTATTCGCCGCGCTTGATGCGGCGCTTGAATTTCTCGATCGAGAGCAGGCCCTTCACGCCGAAGTTCCACATGAACTTTCCAAGCAGCCGCAGGTCGGTGGTGCGGAGGATGCGGAGGGCGAGCTGTGGAAACATCGTGCGGGAGAGTGGAGCATCGGCGCGGCATTTCAAAAGGAAAGCGCGGCTGTGTTTCTTACTCTTTGTCTTGCTCCTGCTCCTGCTCTCGTTTCTTCGCGACGGCACGTCGAGAGCACGAGCACGAGCAGGACAAAGAGTAAGAGAAGACAGAGCTGCGACCGCAGCGTTCCCGTCAAAAGAAAACCCGGCGTCCGCGCAGGTGCGCAGACGCCGGGCGTGTGAGATTCAGGCTCGTTCAGCCTTCGGGATTCGGACGGCGCTCGCCATCGGGCCGCGGGGCGTCACCAGGCGGGCGTTCACCGCGCGGTGCATCGGGCCGCTCGGGCTGCGGGCGATCGCCTTCGCGGCGTTCGCCGCGCGGGGGAGCATCGGGACGCACTAACTGAGCGCCATTAGGGTCAGGCAGCAATTCTTGACTAAACATTTGATCTATGCCGCCGCGGCAGTGATGACTGTTGGGATTGCAGTATGGCCAGTGCTGCGTCAGCGGTGAAATGATGGGTTGGTTTTCGAGTCCGGCTGCTGTGATTGGTGACTGGTGAACCGTGACTGGTCTTCCGGTTTTCACGAGGCGATCATGGCTGGATACCAGTCACTTCTCACCAGTCACCAGTCACACCCTGTGCGCGTTTGGTGAACCCATCACAGCACACTTGACCCGGCACTAGCAGTTCACTCTAAACGGGGAAGATGATTTCATTTGGGACGCGGAGAATGAGCGGAACAAGAAAAAGTAGAGGAACGAGGAACAAGGGACTGGAACAAGGGACAGATAACATCAAAGCTGGCTCCGCCGGCGAGAGAACAAGAACGACTCGCACGGGCATCTTCCGGGATGGCGTATTCACTTTGCAGGGTGGAAACCGGCTGCTCGCGGGCGACATCGCCGGGTCGTGCGAGAACACCTCAGGGATCGGCTGGCAGACCGTCGCGACAGGACTGGACATCATGGGGAACTTCCTCACGCTCGGCTCGTGGACGCCGGACATCATCGGACACTGCCGATCGAGTCGCTTCCCCGTGCCTATTTCGCCAGCGGCAGAGTGATCGCAAAAATGGCGCCGTGCCCCGCCTCCGAGAGAGCGCGGATGCGGCCCTTGTGCGCCTCGATGATCCGCTTGCAAATCGAAAGCCCGAGACCGGTGCCGGTCTTTTTCCCGAATGTCGCGAACGGCTGGAAGAGGCGCTCGGCGATTTCCGGCGCGATGCCCGTGCCGGAGTCCTCGACCTCGATCTGCATTTCATTTTCCATGAGCGCGAACCGCAGCGTGACCGTGCCGCCATTCGGCATGAAGTCTGCGGCGTTGTTGATGAGATTGTAGAACGCCTGCATGAGCCGGCGCTCGTCAATGTTCAGCGGCACCTCGGGCGGCGGATTTTCGCAGACGATCTTGACGCCGCGATCTCCCGCCAGCGGCCCGACTTCCTCGATGAGCACGCGCACGAAATCGTGGAGTCGCATCGGCGTGAGCGCGACGGTGCCGGGCGTCTGCCGCGTGAAGTCGAGCACCTCGTTCACCATCGTGGTGAGGCGTTTCACTTCGCGCCGGATCATGTCCGCGGCCATGGCTCGGTTCTCGTACGGCGTATTTTCCCCGCCCGCGAGATCAGCGGCGAGGCTGATGATGTTCAGCGGGTTCTTCAGATCGTGGACGATGGACTGTGCGAAACGCCCAACGAGCGAGAGGCGCCCGGCCTCGAGGAGTTCCTCGACATGCCGCGCATTCGAGTCGCGCATGCGATTGGAAAAATACCGCATGAGCGAGAGCATGAGATGCGGGGACAGCGAGAAGAGGTGCAGCACGTAGTCGCGCGGGATGAATCGGAGCGTGGAATCCCCGTCTGCACGCGCCGTCGCGGAGCGCGGCTTGTCGTCAATGATCGCCATCTCGCCAAAGATGCCGCCCGGAGCGATCCGGGACACCACGCGGGGATCCGCGCCCGCAGCCCCGATCACGATTTCCACGCGTCCGGCGTCCACCACATACATCCCGTCGCCGGCATCGCCTTCCTTGAAAATGACATCCCCGGCGGCGACACGGAGCGTCTTCACGGAGTCCACGATCTTGTGCAGTTCCGCATCGAGCAATGCGCTGAACGGATCGGGATGTGAAGGTGAAGCCATCGGCGTGAACGAACGGGCATGATGTTCGGGTCGTGGGCACAGACAAGCCCGAAGCCGGGATTCGATTGAAGTTGAACAGCAGCCACTGATGGGGAGCGCGCTCCACCCGTAGCCGCCGACGGAAGCAGGTGGGCTGATCTTGCTCTGTGACCCATCCAGGAGAGCAAAGCATGCCCGCCTCCTTCCGTCGGCGGCTACGAGTCGCGGGGCAGTCTGTCAGATTCTGTGACGCTCGCGGGGCGGCTGCTGTTTTTCGGAAACCGCTGTGGATGCGATGTGGCGCAGGCGGCGGTTTCTGCCGTAGCCTCGCGGCATGATGAACCGCCTGCTCCCGCTCCTCCTCGCATCCGCAATTTCCACGCTCGCCGCCGCCGACCAGCCTGCTGAGCTTCCGCTCTGGCCGCACGGCGCACCGGGCTCCGAGGCACGCGTTGCCGAGCCGGAAAAGCTCGACGGCAGCAATGTCACCAATGTCCACAATCCCACCATCACGCCTTTCATCCCGGCCTCCGACGCGACCGGCGTCGCGGTGATCATCGCACCGGGCGGCGGGCACTCGAAGCTCTGCCTCGGCCACGAAGGCTATGCGCTCGCCGAATGGTTCCGCGATCACGGCATCGCGGCCTTCGTGCTGAAGTACCGCCTCGCGCGTGAAAAGGACTCCACCTACACAATCCAGGATCACGCGATGGCCGACACGCGTCGCGCCCTCCGCACCGTGCGCAGCCGTGCAAAGGAATGGGGCATCCGGCCCGATCGCATCGGCATCATGGGATTCTCCGCCGGTGGCGAACTCGCCGCATTCGCCGCGATGAAGTCCGACGCTGGCAACGCAACCGCCACCGATCCCATCGAGCGCGCGGGCAGCCGCCCGGACTTCCAGGCGCTCATCTATCCCGGCACGTCGAATCTTTTCACCGTCGAAAAAGGAATGCCGCCCGTCTTCATCGCGTGCGGCTACGGCGACCGCCCCGACATCGCCGAAGGCATGGCCTCACTCTATCTCAAATACAAGGCCGCTGGCGTGAAGGCCGAGCTGCACATCTATTCCAATGCGGGCCACGGCTTCGGCTACCGTCCCGGCACCACGACCGCGGCCGGTGCGTGGCCCTTCCGATTCCGCGAATGGCTCGAGGACAGCGGGCTGCTGAAGTAACTTCCTGTTTTCCTCTGCGGGCCTCTCCATTGAAATGGACCTCCCGGCAAACGCTCTCGTACATCGGCGCAGTAATCGCTCGGTTTGAAATCTTCAGTCTTTGTCTTGCTCATGCTCTTGCTCTCTTTGCCTCGGCTGCGAGAGCATGAGCATGAGCAAGACAAAGAGAAAGAGTCGCCGGCACTCAAACTGAGCCACCGTCATCGCCGCACATGATTCGACACCGCTCCGCGAGAGCCGCAGACTGATCCGATGAACGCTCCCCTCGCCTCCATTCTCCTCACCGCAATCGCGCTGCCCGCACTCGCCGCGGACGGCATCTACGTCGCAGTCGGCTACGGCGGACGGCGCATGACTTCGAGCGACGGACAGAAATGGGAGAACGTCCAGCAATGGTCCGAGAAGGGCGCGGACGACTCGAACAACCTCATGGGCCTCGCCTTTGGCAAAGGCAAATGGGTCTGCGTCGGCGGCGGTGGCTGGTCGCGCGAGACGCAGGCCGGG
This sequence comes from Chthoniobacterales bacterium, assembly GCA_038238025.1. Lineage (GTDB taxonomy): Bacteria > Verrucomicrobiota > Verrucomicrobiia > Chthoniobacterales > Chthoniobacteraceae > SXWH01. Next base: position 10,916 of record JBBRYC010000114.1, on the reverse strand, counting down.
CACATCCTCGTCTCCACCGATGGCAAGGACTGGCGCGAAGTCGCGAAATATCCCTTCCGCGTGAACCCCGTGCTCTTTCACGGCGACCGCTTCGTCGCCGGCGGGCCGAGCAGGCAGTTGCTCTTCTCGCTCGACGGCGAAAAGTGGGAGGAGGGCGACGCCGTCATCCTGCCGCCCGAGGTGCCTTCCTGGGCGTTCTGGTTCCGCAGCGGCGCGGCGGGAAATGGCGTGTTCGCCTTCATGGGCAACGCAGGCAAGGATCAGAAGACGTGGTGGTGCATCACGACACGCGACGGGAAAAAACTGGAGAGCCTCTCGCTCACCGCGCCCGGTTCGCGCGGCCTCACATTCGGCGCGGGAAAATTCATCGCAGTGAACCCCGACGGCATCCAGCTATCGCCCGATGCTCAGAAATGGACGCCCGCGCCATCCGCCCCGCAGGACGAACTGCGCGGTGTCGTATGGACGGGAAATATATTCGTCCTCTCCGGCAAGGCGGGCACCTATTCGTCCGAAGACGGCCTCGCGTGGAAACCCTTCGGCAAGCCCGCGCCCGGCAACATCGTCCACGCCGACGAACACGGCTTCATCGCCACCGGATGGCCCGGCAAGATGTCCTTTTCACCCGACGGCCAGACATGGAAACCCGCCGGCCAGCCCGAGCCCGGACTCGGCGTGAACAAGGTCGTCTTCGGCATCCCGGGAGCGACGGCGAAGTAGCTCTCCGCCCGCAGAGATCTCAGCCAGCGCGAACCACGCCGCCAGCCGTTCACCGCACGCCGACCCGCTCCGTCATTTTTTCCGCCGCTGCCACTCGGGAACGAATTGCTGGAAGTTCGGGCTCGTCGCGTTGCTGTTCCGGTGCAGGTGCCTCTGGTTGTTCGGCACGAATTGCTGGAAGTTCACGCAGGCCGCATCGGTGCAGCGATGCACATGCTGATGATTGCCGCCGACCTCCTCCTGGAAATTCAAACACAGCGCATCCATGCAGCGAAACGTGGGCTCGCCCATCGCAGCAAGGAACTCTTCCGCACCCTCGGAATCAAACCCGCGAAAGCCCCGGTGATCGCGGCCCGTTGAACCGCCGGCGGAGTGAGGGGCAGGGCTCACCTCGGAAGGATATTTGCCGATGAAGCCGGAATGCTGCACACAATGCGACCTGCGCACCAAATCCTGCGATTGAATCCGCCGGGCATCACGGCTATCTCTCCCTTTTCCTGATTTTTCCGACAGCCACCAATCACCACACACCATGCCGAAAGCCCTGGACGAAATCACCCACGACGCTGTCGAACTCCCCCGCCGTGAACGGCTGACGCTGGCGCGCATCCTTCTCGATCTCGATGCTCCGGGGACGGGTGAAGACGTGGACGCCGCATGGGACGCGGAAATTCGCGCGCGGCTGGCTGCTTACGACGAAGGCCGCGTGCAGGCCGAACCTTACGAGGAAGTCCGCGCCCGGATGCTGCAGCGCTTTGGGCGATGAAGCTCATCCTCCTCCCGGAGGCGTCCGGCGAACTGGCCGATGCGGTCGAGTATTACGAAGGCGAAGAGGCGGGCCTTGGCGAGCGGCTGTGGTGGGAAGTGGACGATCATCTGCGGTGGATTGCCGCCCATGCGACCCTGCCCCGGCTGCGTCCCGGCGACTACCGTCGCGTGAACCTCAAAGTGTTCCCTTACTACATTGCCTACGCTCTTCGCGACGACTCCGCCGTGGTCCTCGCCATCGCCCACGCCCACCGTCAGCCGGAGTATTGGATCGGGCGGCAACCCGGCGGAGGGATCCGGCAGAATTGAGAAGGATATTTGCCGATGAAGCCGGAATGCTGCACGCCATGCGACCTGCGCACCAAATCCTGCGATTGAATCCGCTGGGCATCACGACTGTTTGCTTGTCCCTTTTCCTATTCGGGAACGAGGTTCTGCTTGTCTAAAAGCGGTCACTCCGGCGAGTGTGCGAAACACGATGCAGACCGTTCGCCGCAAACCTCCGCAACTCCCCCTGCTCACGCAGCCGCAGGGGTATCTTCACACTCACAAGCCGAGCGGACGTGAAATTCGCGAATGGCGCAGTCCGGCAAAACCGGGCTGGAATCTGTTCAATGGACCGGCGAAGGAAACCCTCGATCTGATTCCCGACGATAGCGTGGATTGCGCTGTCACTTCGCCGCCATATTTTTGGCTCCGTGATTACAAAGTTGCCGGGCAGATCGGACTCGAAGACAGCGTGGACGCCTACGTGGCGGCCATCAAAGAGGTGATGGAAAAAGTGAAGCGAAAGCTCCGTCCGGAAGGCGTTCTCTTTTTGAACTTGGGCGATACGTATTACTCGGGCAAAGGAGAGCCGCACGGTCCCGACAAAAAGAGTTCCAAGCGGCGCTTCGGTTTGCGCGCAGTTGATAAGAGCGGCGGCTTGGGAATCGGACTGCAACGCAAATCCGTCATCGGCATCCCGTGGCGCGTCGCACTTGAATTGTGTCTCGATAATTGGATTCTCCGCGCGCCGATTGTCTGGCACCGCGAGAACTGTCTTCCCGAGCCTAGCGCTAAGGATCGCCCAAGCCGTGGTTACGAATTCATTTTCATGTTTGTGAAATCGCGGAAGTATTACTTCAACAAGGCCGCGCTGCCGAAAGACGACGGGGCAGAGGATGTTTGGACAATCGGCGCACGCGCGAAGATGAACGGCGCAGTGGACACCGCGCCGTTTCCAGAGGAACTCGTCGAGCGTTGTCTGGCAGTCGGGTGCAAACCCGGCGGAACTGTGCTCGATCCCTTCAGCGGAAGCGGAACCACGATTCGCGTCGCAGTGCGCCGCGGCTGTCCCGCCATCGGCATCGACCTCAATCGTGACTTCTGCGAATACGCGATGCAGTCGCTTCCGCTTCCGGCCACGCCATGAAGTATCTTTCGCTGGCGCAAATCCGCGAGGCGATCAGCCAACTCGCGCAGCACCATGTCTTTTTTGGAACGACATTTCTCGTTCTGAAAAAGTCGGAAGCTCCAGTCGGCGGAACGATGCGTATCGGACTGGACGCAGCCAACGACGCCTTTCTCAAACGTCACTATCGGGTTCATCCGAAGTCCGAATACTTTTTCACGCCGTTCAAGAAGAAGAAAGGCGAAGAGAACTGGGTGAAGCCGCTGTATGCGTCGAAGACGATCCAGACGATGAACACGCAGTCGTTCCGGGCGGCCCTGTTGCACGAGGCGCACGACAGCGTGTGGGGCTGGGATCAAAACTACGTGCAGACACTCGCAGGGCGTCTGCCGCGCAATCGCAAGCTGCCGCTTCTACATCTCGCAGTGTGGATTTTTCGGCAGGAAGTATGGGAGCCGGGTGACACGCGGAAAAATGTCTGTGACCGATTCATCCGTGAATTTCATCTCACCGATGAAGAACTCGGGCTGCTTTTCGATGCCGCGCCGACCTCCAGCCTTTCGGAGGACGCCGCGTTTCAGCCACTCCCGGCAAAGTGGCAGCAGATTCTCGAAGGTTTCGGTGCGCCACAGGATGTCCCGCCCGAACAGAGCGCGACGTTGCAACTCCTCGAATTCGAGGGGCTCGGTCCGGTGCGTCGGCTGCGCCTGAATCCCGCGCAGCGGCTCAACATTGTCACCGGCGACAACGGCCTCGGTAAGACGTTTCTTCTCGATATAGCTTGGTGGGCATTGACCCAAGAGTGGGCGGATAAACCCGTCATTCCGTTTGAAACCGGCGGTAGTGACACGCGGATCAGGTTTCTCGTTGCGAGTAGTGCGCAAGCGAAGCCCGTTACCGCGGAGTTCATCCCGGAGAATTTCCAATGGAAGGTGCCGAAGCCGCTCCCCGCGGTGTCTGGCTTGGTCGTCTATGCGCGAGTGGACGGTTCATTTGCGGTATGGGATCCCGCGAATATCGTGCTTTCCGGCAAGACAGCGCCCGGACAAAGCCTATCGGTCGTCTTTCGCCGCGAAGACGTTTGGAACGGAAAGGAACCTCAGATCGAAGGGCTGATTAGAGACTGGGTAAAATGGCAGTCGCGCCCTGACAAGTATCCTGCTTTCGACACCTTCAAGAAGGTTTTGAAGCGTGTTGCACCGCCCGATCTCGGTGACATCGACATCGGTGAGCCGGTGCGATTGCCCGGCGAGAAGAAAGACATCCCGACACTCAAGCATCCTTACGGCACCGTTCCAATCATCTACGAATCCGCTGGAATACGGCGCGTCGTGACGCTCGCGTATCTCATCGTTTGGGCGTGGGAAGAGCACAAGATTCAGGCGAAGCAGGCCGGCCGGAAGGAGGAGCGCCAGATGGTGATTATCCTCGATGAGGCGGAAGCTCACCTGCACCCAAAATGGCAGCGTGTTTTGTTGCCTGCACTGCTTGGGATAGCGGCAGACTTGCACGAAGAACTCGCGATTCAGTTTTTCGTGGCCACGCATTCGCCGCTTGTGCTTGCATCTGCCGAGCCGGTCTTCGACGTGGACAAAGACAAGCTGTTTCACCTCCAGATGTCGCAGAACGGCAAGGTCACGTTCGATTCCATCCCGTTCGCGCTGCAAGGCAGCGCCGACTCATGGCTGCAATCGAGTGTCTTCGGGCTCGCTTACGCGGGCAACGGCCCGGCGGAGCAAGCGCTGCAAGATGCGAACAAGTTGCTTGAAAGCGGCGCGGCTACAAAAGCGGACGTGGAGAAAGTCACCAAGCAGTTGGCCGACAACATTGAAGCTGAAAATCCGTTCTGGATGCGATGGGTGTTATTCGCTGCGGAGTATGGCGTTGAGGTATGATCCGGGTTTCGCTGCCTGCTTCACCCGCACACTACGCTTCCACGGTTCGTCAGCCGGGGTTCGCATTTCTGGCGGCGACGCCGCATCCGACTCGTGACGATTGGCAGCGTCACCGCTACTGGAGTGAAATTCACGGCTACCTCTACCGGGAGCATCAAGGTGTCTGCGGGTATTGCGCTTCGTGGACACCACGCCGTCCACGCAAGGGCGGCCCCGATCACACGTCAATTGACCACTTCATTCCGAAGAGCCGCGATCCGCAGCGGGCTTACGAGTGGGAGAATTTCCGACTGGCGCGGGCAAAGCTGAACAATCGCAAAGCGGATTTTGAGGATGTTGTTGATCCATGCGGAATCCAAGCGGGCTGGTTTCAGTTGAGCTTTTCGACGTTCCTCATCCGTCCTGCTGCTGACCTTCCGTTCGTCACGCAGCAGCGCATACGCGATACAATCGCGCGATTGGAACTCAACAGCGACCCAGCTTACATCAATGAGCGTGCTCGTGTCGCTTACCGCTACGCCGCCGGAAAGTTTCCGTTCAACGATCTGGAAAGGCTTTACCCATTTGTTGCTGCTGAAATGACAGCGCAGCATTTCGACGCTGTCTTGAAGCCCTCCTTTCTCACGGTGCTTGCGAAACGCCCCTGGCTCGCAAACTGACAGCGTCGCCGAACCCAGCAGCCGCTGGCCGCGAAGAAGGAACTGGGCGCGGAGGATCAGGAGGAGCTTGGCCGGCTGTGGAAGAATCTGGTGAAGCTGTATCACCCGGATCGCTTTCGCCACGAACCGGACAAGCTCGAAACATACGAGAAGCTGACCGCCGCCATCAATCACGCGAAGGACAGCGGGGACATCGGGACGCTGCGGCAGATCGCCGGTGATCCGCAGGGGTTCATTTTGCGGCAGGGCTGGGCGGGGCTCGACTTCCGGGAGGAGGAGCAGGCCGCGCGGCTGCGGAAGCTGTGGGAGAGTCTGGAATTGGAAATCCTCGGCGTGCTGGAGGCGACGAACCGGCTGCGCGAGAGCCCCGAGTTCGAGCTGCTCGGATTGACGGCGAAGGAGCCGGCGTTGTTCGACCGCGTGGTGGCGAAGCACACGGCGGTGCTGGAAAAGGAAATCGCCGGGCTGACGAGCGAGGCGGAGAAGCTGGCGGCGGAGATTGCGGAACTGACTTCGCAGGTCGCGCCGGGGTAATCGCCGGTATGCGCTGGCGGCGACTCTTGCGCGTCCGCCCTACTTCGCCTTCGCCGGGCCGATCCCCTTCCCTGCGTCGAGGAATTCCAGCCCCTGCTCCAGCCATGTCGCCGCGGGCAGAGCGTGGCCGACTCCGGGCGCTTCGAGATAGCGCACTCTGGCAAATCCCTCCTTGCGATAGCCGTCCTCGTACGCCGACTTCGTACCGGGGCGGTTGAAATCCTTCTCGCCGGTCACGAGCACGTAGCGGCACGCCTTCTTCGCGATGGCCAGCACTTCAGCATCGGGAATGAAGCTCGCACCGAGCGTCTTCTTTCCATCGCCCGCCGGGATGTCCTCGTAAAAATTCACACCCATGAACGGCATCGCGCCGCTGAACATGTCTGCATAAGCCACGCCGAGCATGCTCGCCACGCGCCCGCCGCCGGAGAAGCCGCTCACATACACGCGGCGTGCATCCACATTGAAGCGCTCGCGCATCCCGGTGTTCGCAGCGAGCGCGAGGCGGAAACGATCGAAGACATTGCGCGGATTCCCCGACTTGAATGCGCCGACGAAGATCAGTTTCCGCGCCGCTAGCACCGGCTCCCAATCCGCCGGGATCGCCGGCGCATCGCCCGGCGAAATCCAGACGAACACACCCCATTTTTCCGAATGACGGTAAGCCGTCGGCACGATGATCTGGAACTTCTCCTTTGCAACATCGAGCGGCGCGGCGTCCTCCATCGAGTGCAACCGCATCTTCATCTCCGCCGCCTCCGCCTGCTGCGGCAGCTTCGCAAACTCCACGATGCTCTTCCCCGCGGTGAACGGCGGAAGTTCCGCGCCATTCAGACTGCACGCACACGAAATCAAGAGCGTCAGCACCGTTTTCATTTTATCGTCTGCGGGATCATGACCGCGGCAGGAGTGCCCGCCCCGTGACGTTTCTCAAGCCGAAGTTGCGCGTCATTTTACCACGGCGTGAAGCGGAGGCCGAAGCTCACGAGAACACCGAGCACGAGGAGGCCGATCGCCGGCAGAAAAAACGGATCGTAGTAATCCGCGACCTGCGGCTTCTTTTCGAGCACGACGACTTTTTTCATCTCGTCAATGCGCTTGAAGACCGTTTGCAACGCATCGGGCGTGAGGGCCTGAAAGGCATCCCCGCCCGTCGCGCGCGCGATGCCGAGGAGTTGCGGCTGCATGACTTCATCGGAGAGGAGAATGGTGAAGACGGTGATGTTTTGCGCGCGCATTGCGGCGATGATCGGCCCGTCCTGTGGCGGCGTGATGTCGCTGCTCTCGCCGTCGGTGAGGAGGATCATCATGCGGTCGCCGACCGGCCGCTGCGCGAGGACATCGGCTGCACCGTACATGGCTTTTCCGACATAGGTGATGCCCCACAGCGCGTCCGGCAGACCGTGACGGCCCATGCTCGGCGGATCGATCCGCGGATTGTCCGGCTGGATGAACGGCTTCGAAAGAATGATGGACTGCGTATCGAGCGTGAGCGGCACCCAGTGGATGAAGTGGCGCGAAAATATGCTGAGCCCAAACGCGTCGCCCTTGCGGTAATTGATGAACTGCTCGATGGCATCCATCGCGGAATCAAAGCGCCGGTGCCGTCCCGCGGCCTGCGAGCCGTGCGGTTCGGCCATGCTGCCCGAGGTGTCGAGGACGATCTGGACGTTGTTCAGCTTCCGCTCGATCTCCGGCGGGAGGAAGGTGACCGGGTGCGCGAGAAAAATGATCGCAATCGCGAGCAGCGCGGCGGGCAGGCAATTCGCGCAGAGCACGAGGAAGCGGAGCACGAGTCCGCGGCGCTGCCTGCCGTGATCGAACGGCAGCGCAATCGGCTGTCCGCGCCGGATCCATTCCCAGAACGCGAAGAACACCGGAAGCACAAGAAGCGCGAGCCACTGGGGATGGAGGAAGATCATGGCGTCGAAAATCGCTTTCCCGCGATGCGGATGGGAACAACGCCCAACATTGAACATCCAACATCCAACATCCAACCAGCCTGTCGGACGGCAGGCCGCTCCGTTGAATGTTCAATGTTCAATGTTGAATGTTGAATGTTCATCGCTCGGACTTCCGGTCGCTCATGACTGTTCGCGCATAAGGCGCGACGACGTTCACAATGTCCTCGGGCCGCACCTTCGATCCACGCCGGTGCAGCCAGTCCTGCACCTGCCGCAGCGGATTTCCGGTCTTTTCACTGCGCGAGATCGCATCGAGCGCGGCATTCATCGGCACACCGGCGAGCGCGAGTTCCTCGCGCCACCGGCGCAGCAGGAGCATTTCCATTTTGGCCTTCGCCTCGGCGTCGAGCGTGCCGGCTTCGAGTTGCACGAGCAGAGCGCGCAGCATCTCGGCGAGCGTCGGCACGAGTGCAGCGACGACAGGCTGCAGCGGCTTCGCGCGTCCGTAAAAGATGATCAGGAGCAGCCACACGATCCAAAACACACCGAGCGCCGCGAGCGTGGCATAGTAATGCCCGCCGACATCCACGGTGACCTCCTCGGTCTCCTGAATCCGTGCATCGAGGTTTTTGGAAAGCTTCGGATCACCGGTGAATTTGAACGACGGCAGCCCGTCGAGACGGCTCCCGTCCTCGGAGGTGAGGTAGTCCTTGAGATCGAAAATGCCCGCGCGATTCACGATGTAGCGCACGTCGTAGATGCGCGCGCCGCTCTGCCCGCTCACCTTCGCGATGCGCACATTCACGGCCACGCCCCATTTGTATGGAGTCACCGCGACCGGCGGCCCGCTGTAGGTGACGATCGCAGCCTGCTCGACGCCGAGCGGGACATTGAGCGAGTCCTTCTCCTTTTCCTTCCGGAAAAAAATGAACGCCGCGACTGCGAGCACACACACGGCGAGCACGAGCCAGACGCTCTTTCGTTGGAGGAATCGCTTCAAAACACACCTCCCGAGGTAGAACCATCCCGAGCAAGCACGGCGCGCTTTTCCCGGGTGGAGCACGCGACTCGCGTGCTGTTTCCGGCGACTCGCCGGAAACACTCGACGGTGCCGCGACACAGGCTGCGTGCGCAGATTTGGAACGCGCGCGGTGATCCGAAGCGCAAGCTGCGAACACCAATCCTGCGGGTGTCTGCGGCGAGTCGCCGCAGACAGCACGCGAGTCGCGTGCTCCACCCGGAATGTCGCTCCGCCGCCAAGCTCATCCCCCACGAGAAAACGCGCCCAAGTGTTTGAGTCCTCAGAATCACAGGCGCGAGTGGGAATGATCTCTCGTCCATGTCCTACCTCCCCGTGCTCCCGCCGAAGCCGCGGCGTTTCAAAAAATGGCGCAGCTTGCCGAGGATCGGCTCGTCGGTCTGCAAGTGCAGATAGTCTATGCCGAAGCGCGTGAGTTCGCTCTTCCAGCCTGCCGCATCCACCCACGCGCGGCGTCCATGGCCCGTGAATGCACGGCCCGACTCGGCCTCGGCGCCGCGGAAAAGGCCCGCACCCTTCACGCGCAACTCCGCAGGATCCTGGAGGTGCAGCACGATGCAGTCGTGCTCCTGCGCGAGCACTTGCAGCGCGGGAAATGCCTCGGGATCGTGCAGGTCGCTGAGCACGATGATCATCGTGCGCCGCTTCAGCGAAGGCGCGACTTCACGCGCGCGATTCGCGAGCGACGTATCTTCGAGAAAGTCGTGATGCCGGAGCTGGTGCGACCATTCCATGACGACATTGCGCGAGAGCGTCGGGCGCACATGCAGCTCGCGCGCGCCGCAGCCGAGGAGGCCGACAGGCGTCACATTTGCCTGCGCCGCGAGCGCGATGCCCGTGGCGATCTGCACGGCCCACGCATACTTGCTCAGCGGCTGCGACGTGACGCACATGGAAGCCGACGTATCGAGCAGCAGGTAGAGCGGGATCTGCCGCGGCTCCTGAAATTCCTTGATGTAAAGCTTCCCCACGCGGGCCGAGACTTTCCAATCAATGGACTTCACCGCGTCGCCCGCGACGTAGAGCCGCGACTGCGCAAACTCGAGTCCCGCGCCGTGAAAGACGGAGTCCTCCTGGCCGAAGTTCAGGCTGTTCGCGAGGTGCTTCACGGCGACCTCGAACTGCCGTGCATCCACGGGATCCTGATTGAGTCTGACCTGTCGGCGCATGCGCGTTTGATCAGCCGAGATTCGCGAGGATGGACTCCAGCACCTGCGTCCCGGTGTGCCCTGCCGCGGACGCCTCGTAGCTCACGCGGATGCGATGCACGACCACGTCCTCGGCGAGGTCGAACAGATCCTCGGGCGTCACGTAATCACGCCCGTGGATCACTGCACGCGCACGCGCCGAATTGATCAATGCGAGCCCCGCACGCGGGCTGCATCCGAAGTCGAGCAGCTTCGATTCGCGCGTGCGTCGGACCAGCTCCACGCAATGCTTCACGAAAACCTCGCTCACATGCACGGCCTGCACCGCTTCCATCGCGGTGACGAGATCCTCCACGGACGCGCCGGCGTTGTCCTCGATCATGTCGAATGCCGAGCGCGGCACCGCGCCGCCGCCCTCGCGCCGCAGGCCCATCCCGAGCTGCCGCTGGAGGATCATCTGCTCGTCCTCACGCCCCGGATAGCCGAGCCGGTGCAGCAGCATGAAGCGGTCGAGCTGCGCCTCCGGCAACTCAAACGTGCCCGACTGCTCGACCGGATTCTGCGTGGCGATCACGAGGAACGGCGTGGGCAGTTTCAGATTCTGTCCTCCGATCGTGACCTTGCGTTCCTGCATCGCCTCGAGCATCGCGCCCTGCACTTTCGGCGCGGCGCGGTTGATCTCATCGGCGAGCAGCAGATTTGTAAAGACGGGCCCCTTGTGGATGCGGAAGTCGCCACTCTTCTGGTCAATGATCTCCGAGCCGATGATGTCCGAAGGCAGCATGTCCACGGTGAACTGCACGCGCTTGAAATCGAGATTGATCGCCTTCGCGACCGCATTCACAAGCAGCGTCTT
>JBBRYC010000113.1:0-16391 GCA_038238025.1 Chthoniobacterales bacterium | reverse complement strand
CATCGTGGAGGCGGACTGGCGGCTCTTCTGCACGCTCGTGCGGTTCGACGCGGTGTATCACGGGCACTTCAAGTGCAACCTGCGGCGCATCGCGGATTACCCGAACCTGCAAGGCTACCTGCGCGATCTCTGCCAGCAGCCCGGCATCGCGGCGACGGTGAACATCGAGCACATCAAGCGCCACTACTACTTCACCCACGACGACATCAACCCGGCGCGCATCGTCCCGCTCGGCCCGCTGCTCGATTTCATGAGTCCGCCGGGGCGCGAGCATTTGTCGGAAAAATGAAGCACGATCCGATGGCGTGAGATCGGCAAGTTGCCACCTGCGGCGTGACGCACTCTGCTCCCCTCAGCACCGCTGCGGCCTCAGCCCTTCGCCGGGGTGGATGGGGGCAGATTTGCGACGCCCCAGAAGTCCCAGACGGCTTGAAGCGTGGCGCAGAAGAGGCCGAAGTCGATGTTCTTGACCACGTAGCCGCTCGCTCCGAGATCATAGGCGCGCTGCACGTCGGATTCGTGGGCGGAGGAGCTGAGGACGACGACCCGGTGGAGGCGGTGATCCGGGAGGGCTCGCATCCGCTCCAAGACGCCAAAGCCGTCCAACCGCGGCATTTTCAGATCGAGCAGCACCACGGTTGGCGGCTGCGGCGGCCGCCCGGCGTATTCGCCGCTGGACTCGAGATATTCGAGCGCTCGCACGCCGTCGGAGACATGTTCGATCCGGATGCCCGGATGGATTTTTTCGAGCACACGCATCGCGAGGCGGGCGCAGTGGGGGTCGTCTTCGACGAGCAGGATGTATCGGTGCGGCATGGGAGAATGGTGAGAGCGGCGCTCAGTTTTTCGGCAATGAGAAGTAGAAGGAGGCACCTTTGCCGGGCTGGCTTTCGGCCCAGGTGCGGCCGCCGTGGCGGGCGATGATCCGGCGCACGGTGGCGAGGCCGATGCCGGTGCCTTCAAATTCCGTCACGGTGTGCAGCCGCTGGAAGACGCCGAAAAGCTTGCCCGCGTGGGCCGGGTCGAAGCCGTCGCCGTTGTCGCGGATGCGGAAGACGTGCTCCGCCGATCCGCTGTCGCAGGTGATCTCGATCGTCGCGACCGGCTGGCCGCGGGTGAATTTGACGGCGTTTTCGAGCAGGTTGGCCAGCACTTGGCGGAGCATCGCGGAGTCGCCATGCACCGCCGGCAGCGGGCCTGTATTCCACTCGATGGCGCGGCCTGCGGTCTCAGGCTGGAGGGTGGCGCGGACTTCCCCGATGAGCACCTGGAGGTCCACCTCCGTCCGCAGGAGGCTGGCGCGGCCGAGGCGGGAAAATCTGAGCAGGCCGTCAATAAGCTGCCCCATGCGTGTCGCGGCGTTTGCGATGAGCGGGAGGTATTCCGCCGTGCCGGGATCGAGCTTGCCGGCGGCGCCCTCGGCCAGCAGGCGGATGAATCCGGCGACATGCCGCAGCGGGGCGCGCAGATCGTGGCTCACCGTGTAGGCGAAGGCTTCCAGTTCGGCATTCACGGCGGCCAGTTCCTCGACACGCGCGGAGAGCTGCCCGTTGAGCTGGCGGATGCGTTCCTCGGCCTGTTTGCGCTCGGCATTCTCTGCCTGGACCGCGGCGACCGCCGTCTGCAATTCGGCAGTCCGCCCGGCGACACGGGACTCCAGTTTCTGGTTGAGAAGATGGAGATCATCCTCGGCCCGCTTGCGCTCGGTGATGTCCACGGCGACGCCGAGCACGCCCGGCTTTGTCGCACCCGGCAGCGGAAAAGGCACTTTGATCGTCTGGAGGAATCGGAGGCGCCCGCTTCGGTCCGTGTGCGGTTCATCGGGGATGAATTTCGGACACCCGCTCTCGATCACCTCGCGGTCGTCGCGGCGGAAGTGCTCGACCTCCGCCGGCTCCGGGCCCAGTTCGGAATCGGAACGCCCGACGAGTTTTTCCGGCGTCATCCCGTATACCTCCGCAAGTGCGCGATTGGCGAAGATGAAGCGCCCCTCGATGTCCTTTGCAAAAATGAAATGCGGCACGAGGTCCATCACCATCCGCAACCGCTCCTCGCTCGCGCGCAGGGCATCCTCGGCGCGCCTTTTTTCCGTGATGTCAAACTCCACGCCGTCCCACACGACGGTGCCATCCCCAAGCCGGCGCGGCATCGAGCGCGAATGAAACCAGCGCACTTCGCCGGTGGCCGCCATGCGGCGGCGGAACTGGTGATCGAATGGCGAGAGCGCCTCCGCCGACTCCCGCGTCGCGCGCTGCATCACCACCGCATCCTCGGGGAGAATGGTCTCGAACGTTTTCTCGGGATGCGCAAACAGTTCTTCGGGAGTGTAGCCGGTGCTGCGCGCGATGCCGGCGCCGAGGTGGGTGAAGAACTCACTGCCGTCGGGTCGTATGCCGAAACGATAGATCGCTCCCCCAGGCAGGTGGTCGCCGATCGTCCGGATGTGCTCCTCACTCTCGCGCAGCTTCGCTTCCGCCTGCGAGCGCTCGGCATCCGATGCGTCGAGCGAACGGGCGTTGCGCCAGACGAGCACCGCGAGCAGGAACACCATCGAAACGACGAATACGGACGTCTTTTCCTTCGAGGTGAAGATTTTGGCATGCTCGCCCATCGTCACCAGCCAGCCGAGGACGAGCGGGACGCCGATCGCCAGCGGGAGGAAACGCCGCGCGATCTGGCCGCCGAGGCCGGCGCTGGCGAAGGTTCCGGCGATCCCATCGGCGCGCGTGCAGAGAACGCCGAGCGCCAGCAGCACGAATGTCGCCGCCGAGTGCGGTGCCAGGGAGCCGGATCCGGGAAGCTGGCGGACCACGTCCACGCCGAAGGCGTAACTGAGCACCGCGTAGAGTCCCGCCCAACCCGCGAGGAGCGCCAGCGCTTCGCCCGTCCGGCGCAGCGCCCTCCGGCGGGTGCCGAGCAGCAGCAGCGAGATGCCGGTGAGGACGAAATTGACCGCGGTGACGGGCGCCATCCGTACGAAATGCAGGGTCTGCACAAAATCGAACGCCCTGCGGAAAAGGAATCCATCGGCGTTGACGTTCAGCCGCATGAGTTCCTGCGTGAGCGCGGTGCCGCTCAGCAGGAGGACGGTCCACGCGCAGCCCAGCCAAAGGCCGCGGCGGCGTCGCAGGCCGAGCGCCGCGCCCGCGAATACGAAGCCCAACGCGGTGCCGGGCCTGATCGTCGCGAAGCCAGGGAACATGCCCTTGAGCAACTCGACCTTCAGCACGCGACCCGCGAGGATCGTGAGCCCGAAGACTGCGACCGCAATGGCGCAGGCAAGCGCCACTTTTCCCAATCCACGCTCGGTCCGGGCGACGACCCGGCGATCGTCGACGGCGAGCCCGTGCCGCGCCAGCCCGTACGAAGCCACCAACCCAAACAGTGCGATGATCGCCCCGAGCCCGAGGCCGTAACGCAGCGCCCTCGCGATCGGCGCGTAAGCCTCCGCCTCGTCCATCTTCGCGATCAGCCCCCAGCCTCCGTACCCGACCGGGCGTCCCGCCACGAGCACCGGCTCGCCCCGGTAGTCGCGGTTGTGAGCCAGACGCTCGTGCCCCTCGATCGCGGCGACCATCGCCGGAGCATCGGCCAGCGCGAGCGTCGTGGCGTGGCGGAAGCGTGGCGGAAAGAGGAACCGAATCTCGCCGCCGTCGCGCGCCCCCAGCAGCACCTCACCGGTCTTCCCGAGGCCGGTGGTGTCCCGCAGCGCCCTTGCCAGCGAAGTCGCATCCAGTGTCAGCAACACGACACCGGTCGTTCCGCTTGTCCCATCGAGCGGCCGGGCCGGTGCAGCCACGTCCACGAGGTCGCGGCCCTCCACCCGTCGCGGCGGACCGACCACAGGTCCGTCGAGGCCGCCGATGAAGGCTGGATCGCGCGACAAGTCGCGTCCGATTCCCTCCGGGTCGGTGCTCACCAGAACACGGCCATCGCGGCTGGCGATGTGCGCCGAGACCGCTGCTTGGGCGCGGACATACCCTTCAAGGTTTTCCTGTGATTGCGAGCGTCCAGTCTCCTCGGATTCTCTGGCGACGTGCTGGTCGAGGTACGACCGGAGAACGCCGCGCCGCGCCACAAGCTCGATCCGTTCCTGCTGGTGGTCGATCCACTGGAGGACGAAATCACGCCGGCTTTCCGCCACCGAACTGAGGCGCGCGTCGATCTGCTCGCGGAGGATCTCGTGCCAGAAGCGGTTTCCAAAAGTCAGCAATGCGCCGAGCAGGACGGCGATGATCACCGCGACCAGCAGCGTGTTCTTCAGCACCGCCGATCGCCGAGGCGTGTCCCGCGCTTCGATGGGAGTTTCGGCATTCATCATTCGGGGAAGATGTCGCCCGCTTCGTCACATGCACGGGTGTCGCTCCTCGCACGCATCGTCACCGCGAGCCGTCCGTCCGCGGTGATTTCATCCCGATCGGAGATGCTATCGGAATCACGTTTGCGACCGACTTTGGCTGGGAGGCACACGATCTTCATTGGATTCCTTGTTTCCTGAATTCCGTTGAGTGAGGCTGCCGACGACGACGCGCGGATTCAAGCCGGAAATACCGGAGCGGAACGGGCAGCGAGAAATCAAATCCGGCGGCGCGACCATTCCGGATCCGTCGCGAAGTGCTTGCGTGAAGCCTGCGGAACGCTTCGTATCTGCGCATGATTCGCCCCCTCGTCTTCCTGTGTGCCCTGCTGCTCTCTCACTTCGCCGCCGCGCAAAATGCAGCGCTGCCGACGAAGGAGAAATTTCACCTCTTCCTCCTCGTCGGCCAGTCGAACATGGCGGGGCGCGGCACTGTCGAGCAGCAAGACAAGACGCCGCATCCGCGCGTGCTCATGCTGAACAAGGCGGGCGCGTGGGTGCCTGCGATCGATCCGCTCCATTTCGACAAATCAGCCGCGGGCGTCGGACTCGGGAAGACATTCGCCACGCTCTACGCGGAGGCGAATCCCGGCATCACCGTGGGCCTCATCCCGTGCGCGGTCGGGGGGTCGCCGATCGATGCGTGGAAGCCCGGCGAATTTTACAAGCCGACGAACAGCCACCCGTGGGACGACGCGATGCAGCGCGCGCAGCTCGCGCTGAAATCCGGCACGCTCACCGGCATCCTGTGGCATCAGGGCGAGTCGGATTCCAACGAGAAGCTCGCACCGGGCCACGAGGCGAAGCTGCACGATCTCATCGCGCGGATGCGCAAGGAAGTCGCCGCGCCCGAGGTGCCGTTCATCGTCGGGCAGATGGGGAAATTCCCCGAGGTTCCGTGGAATGACGCGCATGGGCAGGTGGACAGGGCGCATCAGGATCTGCCGAAGAAAGTGAAGCGCACCGCGTTCGCAAATGCCGACGGACTGAAGCACCGCGGCGACAAGGTTCACTTCGATTCGCCGTCGTATCGCGAGTTTGGGAAGCGCTACTTCGACGCGTTTCAGTCGCTGGTGAAACCTGCGAAATGACGTCGTGCCCGCGCTCTCACGAGCGCGGCTACGGGGAATAATCGCGCTCTGCGGAATTCGAGCGCGGGCCTTCCGTGCCTTACACCGGCAGCTTGTAGCGGCCGGGCATGGCGACTTCGGGGACGGGGATCTTCGAGTTCCAGTCGAGGCTGTTCACGTCAATGGCAGACCACGTTTCCTTCGACTCGACGACTTCGTCCCACGTGATCGTCCTGCCCGTGTAGGCGCTCATGCGGCCCATGATCGCGAGCAGCGAACTGTGCGCGAGCTGGTCGCCCATGTTCACGGGCTTGCCGGCCTTGATGCTCTCGATGAGTTCCTTGTGCTCCTCGACATACATGAGGTTTTTTTCACCGGGTGAAGCGCCGTCCGCGCCGCCGTTCTTCTCATACATCCAGCGCTTGCCGTCCGTCGTGTCGAGGACGTGCAGCGGCTTGAAGCCGTTCACCTGCCCGGTGCCGTTCGCGCCGATGATGTAGTCGGCGTTTTCATTCGAGCAGCCGCCCTGCTGGCGCGCGTAGATGTGGCCGCGTCCGCCATTCGGGAACTCATACATCACGGCGAAGTGATCGTACACATTTCCAAACTCCGGCTCGACGCGCTGCTGGCGTCCGCCGAGCGCGGTGCATTTCACCGGCGGCACGTCCTTGAATGCCCAGCTCATCTTGTCCACGGAATGCACGGCCTGCTCGACGATGATGTCGCCGCTGAGCCAAGTGTAATAGAGCCAGTTGCGGAGTTGGTATTCGAGCTCCGGCCAGTCGGGCTGGCGCTCAAAGGGCGCCCACGGGCTGTTCGTGAGATAGGTGCCGAAGTAGCCGCGCACGTCGCCGATGAAGCCCTCGTGGACCTTCTTCCACGTCGCGCGCTCGGCAAAATTATAGCGCCAGCAAAATCCCGTCTGGATCCCGAGGTTCTTCTCCTTCGCCTTTTTCACCGCCTCCATCGCGTGCCGGATCGCCGGCGCGTCCACGCCGAGCGGCTTTTCGCAGAAGACGTGTTTGCCGGCGTTGATCGCCTTGTGCAGATGCGCGGGGCGGAAGCCGGGAGGTGTCGTGAGCAGCACGATGTCAATGTCCGTCGCGAGCACCTTGTCGATCGCGTCGAAGCCGCTGAACTTCTGGTTGTCCGGCACCTTCACCTGGTCGGGGCGCGAGGTGGAAATATTTTTGAAGCTCGTCTCCAGACGGTCCGCATGCACGTCGCCCATCGCGGTGAGCACGACATTCGGATCCGCATTCATCGAGTCGGTGACCGCGCCCGAGCCGCGTCCGCCGCAGCCGACGATGCCGATCTTGATCGCCTTCGCCGCCTGCGCATTCACGATGTGCGGGAATGCGCCCACGAGCGCTGCGCCCGCCGCGCCGGCAGCGCCACGGTGGAGGAAGGAACGACGGGTGAGGGGACTCGGAGTGATGATGGGGTTCATGGCTGTGTGTGGGTCGAAGGGTGAAAACGCTAACGCGACCGCGGGCGGTGTCGAGGCCGCTCTCACGGAGCGCGGAGGGAGAATCGCCGCGGTGTGCGGGGCTTTGGGGAAATTATCCGGCCTGCCGGAATGTGGACGCGCAGCGGGAGGCCGGGAGGATTTTCATGCAGCGACGAACGGCGCAGTGCCATCTTCGTCTGAAAATGGCGGAGAGAGAGGGATTCGAACCCTCGATACGGTTTAACCCGTATGACGCTTTAGCAAAGCGTTGCTTTCGACCACTCAGCCATCTCTCCGATTGCAGTGGTGCGCGGAGTAAAGCGGCGGTGATTCCGTGCGTCAAAGGGTTTTCGTCCGCGCGTGCAGAACGTCCTCGAATCTCACCGCGCACCGTGCAAACTCCGCGCACCCACATGCCGAGCGAGACACCCCTGCAATGACCAATTTCTGCGTCATCATCCCGCTCGGACCAGGCGACGCGGAAATCGCCCGCGTGCATGATTTGCTCGACAGCCTGTGGACGTACGAGCCGCTCACGCCGCTCGTGATCCTCGTGGACGACGGTGGCGCGGCACGCGATCTCACCGCGAATTTTTCCCCGCCGCAGACGTGCCGGATCGTCGCGGTGAAAAATCCGCGCAATGGCCGCGGCATCGGGCCGACGAGCGGGCTCTCCGCCGGGATGATCGTGGCGCTCGCGTGGATCGAGCGCCATGCGCCGGACGTTTCCTTCACCGTGAAGCTGGACACCGACGCGCTCGTCATCGCGCCATTTTCCGAGCGCATCGCACGGGCATTCGTGGCGAATCCGAACGCCGGCATGGCCGGTCTCTACGACCGGATGTGCGACGGCACGCCGCGCGATCAGACGAGCTTTTGCAAAATGCTGCGCAAGCTCACGAATCCGATCGCGCTGTGGCGGCGGCCGGCGAATCCGGGGCACTACGTCACGTTCCACTTTTTCGGACGCGGCGCGACGATCCGCGATCAGATCCGCGACGCGATCGCGTGCGGCTACCAGCCGGCGGAATTTGTGCTCGGCGGAGCGTATGCGATCTCCGGCGAGGCGATCCGGCGCATGTCGGCGAAGGGCTGCCTCGCGGACCCGCTGCTGTGGCTGAACACGCAGTTCAGCGAGGACATCGTGCTGAGCATGTACACCTGCGGCGCGGGGCTGCGGCTGCTCGGGCTCGCGGCGGATGGCGAGCCTTTCGCCGTGCAGCACTACGGCCTGCCGGACACGCCGGAGCGGCTCATCGAACGGGGCTACGCGATCGTTCACAGTCTCAAGAACGATCCACAGTGGACTGAGCAGGGATACCGCGAATTTTTCCAAGCGCGGCGGCAAAAGGCTCGCGGGAAGGCGGGCGCGGCACTCGGCGCGGCGCTGGAGTAGGTGCGAATTTTTCCGCCGGGGCGGCGTAACGAATCGGCACCGGAAGTGTATCCGCAATGTGAAGCCATTTGTTTCCCACGCGGCTTCCGTAGCTAACCACAAATCCAACCAATAAACATCCCATGGCCAAGACTAATAACACGCCCACCCGCCGCATGTGCGGGGCTTCCGAAGCACACCAGCGACTCTGCGAATGCGATCCCGGTTTCCGGGCACGCCGCACCCAGATTCACCTCCAGGCGGAGACATTCCTGACGAACGGCCGCGCCGCCAGGAGCATGGAGAGCGAGCAACCGCGGACCCTCCCAGTCGTTGTTCACGTCGTCTATCACACGGCGGCGGAGAACATTTCCGATGCGCAAATCGCGAGTCAGATCGAGGCGCTGAACCGTGACTTCAGCGCGGGCAATGCCGATAAGACCGCCACGCCCGTTCCATGGACGGGACTGATCGTTGATTCAAAAATCCGCTTCGCGCTGGCGACGAAGAACCCGAAGGGCAAGAAGACCAACGGCATCACCCGGACGAAGACGAAGAAGACCTCGTTCAGCAGCCAGGACGATGTGAAATCGAAGGCGACTGGCGGAGTGAATGCCTGGCCGACGGACAAGTATCTGAACCTCTGGGTCTGCGCGCTCGGTGAGCGCTTGCTCGGCTACGCGCAGTTTCCCGGCGGACCGCCGGCGACGGATGGCGTGGTCATCCTGAACACCGCGTTCGGCACCGTCGGCACCGCGGCTGCGCCCTTTAATCTCGGGCGCACCGCCGTGCATGAGGTCGGCCACTGGCTGAATCTCAATCACATCTGGGGCGACTCGAATGACTGCACCGGCACCGATCACATCTCCGACACGCCGAATGCGATGGCGCCGAATTTCGGCAAGCCCGCATTCCCGCATGTCTCCTGCAAGAACGGGCCGAATGGCGACATGTTTGTGAACTACATGGACTACGTGGACGATGCCGCGATGGTCATGTTCACATCCGGGCAGGTGGCCCGGATGCACTCGACCCTCATCGGCCCGCGCAGCGCGATCGGCGCGTAGCACACCCGGCAGGACAAAATCACACCCGGCCGAATCTTCGCTCGCCAGCGGGATTCGGCCGGGCGATCTTGTGACTGTTCCATCTTATGAAATCGCAAGACTTGATCGGCCACTGGGTGCATTCGCACGAGGAGGATTCCGCGAAGGAAATGATCTTCCGCCCCGCGAGTTTCAGTTTTCCACGGTCGCGCGGGCGTGACGCATTCGAGTTGCAGCCCGATGCGTTGGTCGAGCACGGCCCCGGCCCCGGCGACGCGGCGACGGAGACGCGTGGCACATGGACTGTCACGGCGGATGGCGCATTGTCCTTCTTTCGCGGCGGAGGAAAAAAAGCCGCGCGCGTGCTGAAGATCGCCAGCGTGCAGCCGGACCGGCTCGTCGTGCGCAACGACTGAGGGCAGCAAAAAAGGCTGCCGTTTTGCGGCAGCCCTTTTGCTGAGTGTTGTGAGCCGGTACTCCGTTCCGACTACGCGGTGGCGTCGGCGATGGCCGCGGCTTCGCCGGCTTCGGGGGCGAAGCTGACGAGCCGGATCTCCTTGTGGGTCGGGAAGCCGGTGCCCGCGGGGATGAGGTGGCCCATGATGACGTTTTCCTTGAACCCGCGCAGGATGTCCGTGCGGCCAAGTGTGGCTGCGTCGGTGAGCACGCGCGTGGTGTCCTGGAAGCTCGCGGCGGAGATGAAGCTGTCCGTCTCGAGCGAGGCCTTGGTGATGCCAAGCAGCACGGGGACGCCTTCGGCGGGCTTGCCGCCCTTTTCGGCGACGAGCCTGTTTTCTTCGGCGAACGTGAGCTTGTCCACCTGATCGCCCCAGAGGAGCGGCGTGTCGCCGGGGTCGGTGATCTTCACCTTGCGCAGCATCTGGCGGATGATGATCTCGATGTGCTTGTCGGCGATTTCCACGCCCTGGAGGCGATAGACTTCCTGCACTTCGTTGACCATGTGTTCCTGCAGGACGACCGGGCCGAGGACATCGAGGATGTCGTGCGGAGGCACGGGGCCTTCGGTGAGCTGCTGGCCCTTCTTCACGACGTCGCCGGTATAGACGATGATGTTGCGGCCCTGCGGGACGAGGTGCTCCTCTTCCACGCCGTCTTCGTCGCGGACGATGATCTTGCGCTTGGCGCGGACGAGGCCGGCAATTTCGACGGTGCCGTCGATGCGCGAAATCTCGCACGAGTCTTTCGGACGGCGGGCTTCAAACAGCTCGGCAACGCGCGGCAGACCGCCGGTGATGTCCTTGGTCTTGGCCATCTTTCGGGGAGTCTTGGCGAGCAGGGTGCCGCCGGGGACTTTCTTGCCTTCGGCGACGGCAATGTGCGCGCCTGCGGGAATGGCGTAGCTGGCGATGACTTTCTTGTCCTCGCCTTCGATGACGATGGACGGATGAAGGTCTTCCTTGTGCTCGATGACGACCATGCCCATGACGCCGGTGGACTTGTCCTCTTCCTTCTTCACGGTGACTCCGCTGATCATGTCCTTGAACACGACCTTGCCGGCCTTGTCCGTGAGAATCGGGACGTTGTACGGATCCCATTCGACGAAGGCCTCGCCCTTCTTGACGTGGCCGCCGTCGGGAATCGCGATGACGGAACCGAGCACGATATTATGGCTCTCGATCTCGCGGCCGTCCTTACTGTGGATGGTGATTTTGCCGTTCTTGTTCAGCGCGATCCACTTGTCGTCCGTGCTGTGGACGGTGCGCAGCTCGTGGAATTTGATCGTGCCGTCGTTCTTCGCCTTGATGATCGGCTGCTTGAAGGTCTGCGTCGCAACGCCGCCGACGTGGAAGGTACGCATGGTGAGCTGCGTGCCAGGTTCGCCGATGGACTGCGCCGCGATGATGCCGACGGCCTCGCCGAGTTTCACGAGCTGGCCGGTCGCATGCTGGCGGCCATAGCACTTTTTGCAGACGCCGCGGCCCGACTCACAGGTGAGCACGGAGCGGATCTTCATGCTCTCGTGGCCGATGGCGTCGAGGGCGAAGGCGGTCGTGTCTTCGATCATCTGATCCTTCCTGATGATGTTCTTGCCGGTGACGGGATCCTTCACGCTCTCGGCGCTGACGCGACCGATGATGCGTGTGCTGAGCGGCACGACTTCTTCGTCGCCGTCATAGATCGCGCGGACGATGATGCCCTGCGAGGTGCCGCAGTCGTCGCCGACGATGATGACGTCCTGCGCGCAATCCACGAGCTTGCGGGTGAGATAGCCGGAGTCGGCCGTCTTGAGCGCGGTATCGGCGAGACCCTTGCGGGCGCCGTGCGTGGAGATGAAGTACTGGAGCACCGTGAGGCCCTCGCGGAAGTTCGCGGTGATCGGGGTCTCGATGATGGAGCCGTCGGGCTTCGCCATGAGGCCGCGCATGCCGCCGAGCTGGTTCACCTGCGTGCGGTTGCCGCGCGCGCCGGAGTCCACCATGAGATACACGGGGTTGATTTCCTTTCGGCCCTCATTGTGCATGAGGGTGCGGAACATGACGTCCGAGATCGCGTTGTTCGCCTGCGTCCACGTATCGATGACTTTGTTGTGGCGCTCTCCGTCCGTGATGATGCCGCGGCGGTATTGCTTATCAATTTCCGAGACCATCTTGAGTGCGTGATCGAGGGACTTTTGCTTCTCCTCGGGAATGATCATGTCCTTGATGCCGACGGACACGCCTGCGCGCATCGCCCAGTGGAAGCCGAGTTCCTTCAGCTCGTCGAGCATGTCCACGGTGGCCTTTTGGCCGGCGACGTGGTGCGTCTTGGAGATGAGTTCGGAGAGCTGCTTCTTCGGGCATGCCTTGTTCAGGAAGCCGACGCCATCGGGCCAGATCTGATTGAAGATGACGCGGCCGACGGTGGTCTCGATGACCCTCAGCTCGGCATTGCCGAAGACGGTCTTCTTGCCGAAGTCGGGGTTCTTGAAACGAATCCGGTCGAGGACCTTCACCTTGTGCTCGGCCATCGCGAATTCGATTTCGCTGCGGACTGCGAACAGCGGCAGGCGCTGGCCTTCCTTCTTCGGATTGCGCGGCTCCTGCGTGAGGTAGTAGCAGCCGAGCACGATGTCCTGCGACGGCGTGGTGATCGGTTTGCCGCTCGCGGGCGAGAAGAGGTTGTTCGGCGCGAGCATGAGCGTGCGCGCCTCGATCTGGGCCTCGACGGAGAGCGGGACGTGGACGGCCATCTGGTCACCGTCGAAGTCCGCGTTGTACGCGGTGCAGACGAGCGGATGGATGCGGATTGCCTCGCCCTCGATGAGGATGGGCTCGAACGCCTGAATGGACAGACGGTGCAGCGTGGGCGCGCGGTTCAGGAGAACCGGGTGGCCCTTCGTGACTTCCTCCAGGATGTCCCAGACCTCGGGCGTCTGCTTCTCGATCATCTTCTTCGCGCTGCGCACGGTGTGGACGTAGCCACGCTCCTTCAGCACGCGGATGATGAAAGGCTCGAACAGCACGAGCGCCATTTTCTTCGGCAGACCGCACTGGTGGAGCTTGAGTTCGGGGCCGATGACGATGACGGAACGGCCCGAGTAATCCACGCGCTTGCCGAGCAAGTTTTGGCGGAAACGGCCGGACTTGCCCTTGAGCATGTCGGACATGGACTTCAGCGCGCGGTTGCCCGCACCGGTGACGGCGCGGCCATGACGGCCATTGTCAAAGAGCGCGTCCACAGCTTCCTGGAGCATGCGCTTTTCATTGCGGATGATGACCTCGGGCGTCTTGAGCTGGAGCAGATTTTTCAACCGGTTGTTGCGGTTGATCACGCGGCGGTAGAGATCGTTCAGATCGCTGGTCGCGAAACGTCCGCCCTCGAGCGGGACGAGCGGGCGCAGGTCCGGCGGGATGACGGGCAGCACGTCGAGCACCATCCACTCGGGGCGGGTGTTCGAGTTCATGAAGCCCTGCGAGAGCTTCAGGCGCTTCGCGATCTTTTTGCGGTTCTGCTTGGATTTCGTCGCGCCCATCTGCTCTTCGAGCTCCACTTGGAGTTTTGCGAGATCGGTCAGCGCGAGGAGATCGCGCACGGCTTCGCCGCCGACTCCGGCGCGGAAGCTGTCCTCGCCGTACTGTTCGAGCGCCTCGCGGTACTCGGTCTCGGTGAGGAGCTGGCCCTGCGTGAGCGGCGTGCTGCCGGGATCAATTACGAGATAGTCCTCGTAATAAATAACTCGTTCGAGCTGGCGGCTGCTCATGTCGAGCATGAGGCCGATGCGTGAGGGCATGCACTTGTAGAACCAGATGTGCGTGACCGGCACGGCGAGCTCGATGTGGCCCATGCGCTCGCGGCGCACGCGGCTGAGCGTCACTTCGACGCCGCAGCGATCGCAGATGACGCCCTTGTGCTTGATGCGCTTGTATTTTCCGCAGGAGCACTCCCAGTCCCGCGTGGGGCCGAAGATGCGCTCGCAGAAAAGGCCGCCCTTTTCCGGCTTGAACGTGCGGTAGTTGATCGTCTCAGGGTTTTTGATTTCGCCCTTGGACCACGACCGGATCGAGTCCGCGGACGCGACGGTGATGGTCACCGAGTTGAAGTCAGAGGCGGGCGTGTGCGGGGTTTCGCCGCCGAGGATGTCACGAAGAATGTCGCTCATGGTGTTTTGTTCCTTTGAGGTTTTTGGAATGTGGAATGACCGCGATTACAGGATGCCTTCTGCGAGTTCGGAGACCGCGCTCTTGCGCCCGACTTTCACGTCGAGGCAGAGCGACTGCATTTCCTTGATGAGCACGTTGAACGACTCCGGCGTGCCGGCTTCGAGCGAACTGTCGCCCTTCACGATGGCTTCGTAGATCTTGGTGCGGCCCTGCACGTCGTCGGATTTGACGGTGAGCAGTTCCTGCAGCGTGTAAGCCGCGCCGTAGGCTTCGAGTGCCCACACTTCCATCTCGCCGAAACGCTGGCCGCCGTATTGCGCCTTGCCGCCCAGCGGTTGCTGGGTGACGAGAGAGTACGGGCCGACGGCACGGGCGTGGATCTTGTCCGCGACCAAATGGCCGAGTTTCAGCATGTAGATCACGCCGACGACGACCGACTGGTCGAAAGGTTCGCCGGTGCGTCCGTCGAAGACCTGCGACTTGCCGTTTTCGCCGAGCCACTCGTAGCCGGGGACCTTCCGCGCCTTTTGCACGTAGTCGAAGATTTTCTCTTCCTTGATGCCGTCGAAGACGGGCGTGGCGACCTTGAAGCCGAGCGCACGCGCAGCGACGCCGAGATGCGTTTCGAGCACCTGGCCGACGTTCATGCGCGAAGGCACGCCGAGCGGGTTCAGGCAGATGTCCACCGGGGTTCCGTCCGCGAGGAACGGCATGTCTTCCTCGGGCACGATCTTCGCGACGACGCCCTTGTTGCCGTGGCGTCCTGCCATCTTGTCACCGACGGAAAGCTTGCGCTTGCTGGCGACAAAAACGGTGACTTGCTTGATGATGCCGGGGTCCACGTCATCACCGGATTCGATGGAGTCCATCTTGCGCTCCTTGTCGAGTTCCAGCTCGGCGAACTTGTGCTCAAACTGACCGATGATCTCGCGGATCTTGTTGCGAATCGGCGAGGGATCGATGTCCACATGATCGTAAACGCCAGCCAGCTTGCGCAGCAGCGTCTTGGTGATCTTGCGGTTCGCGGGGATGATGATTTCGCCGGTCTGCGCGTTCACCACGTCGAGCGGGATTTTCTCGCCGAGCAGGATGTTCGAGAGCGCCTCGGTGAGCTGTTCGTGCAGCTCTTCCTTTTTCTTGAGGTATTCGTCCTCGATGGTCTTGCCCTGCTTCTTCGCCTCGATGGGCGAGAGTTTCAGCCGCGTCACTTCCTTGCGGGAGGAAACTTTCACATCCATGACGATGCCGTACGTGCCAGAGGGCACGGTGAGCGAGGTGTCCTTCACGTCCGCGGCTTTCTCGCCGAAGATGGCGCGCAGCAGGCGCTCCTCGGGGGCGAGTTCGGTCTCGGATTTTGGCGTGATTTTTCCGCAGAGGATGTCGCCGGGCTTCACCTCGGCGCCGACGCGGATGACGCCGTCGGGTCCGAGATGCATGAGCGCTTCCTCGGAGACGTTCGGAATGTCGCGGGTGATTTCCTCGGGGCCGAGCTTCGTGTCGCGCGCGCCGATCTCGAAGTCATCAATGTGGATGGACGTGTAAACGTCGTCCTTCACGATGCGCTTGGAGATGACGATGGCGTCCTCGAAGTTGTAGCCGTTCCAGGGCATGAACGCGACGAGCACGTTCTTGCCGAGTGCGAGTTCGCCCTGATCCGTGTTCGGACCGTCGGCGATGACCGCGCCCTTCTTCACATGCTGGCCCTTGTGGACGATCGGCTTCTGGTTGATGCACGTGCTCGCGTTCGAGCGCATGAATTTCCGCAGCTCGTACACCTGCACGCCGTTCTCGGGATCGTGCTTGAGCTTCTTCGTGGCCGGCATTTCGCCGTCCTCGGTGAGGATGATCTGATCGGCGGTGACGCTGGCGACTTTGCCTGCGGCTTCCGCGAGAATCACGGCCTTCGAGTCGCGCGCCACTTTGCCCTCGATGCCGGTGCCGATGATCGGCGACTCAGAGATGAGGAGAGGCACGCCCTGGCGCTGCATGTTCGAGCCCATGAGTGCGCGGTTCGCGTCGTCGTGCTCGAGGAAGGGGATGAGCCCTGCCGCGACGGAGACGAGCTGCTTCGGCGAGATGTCCATGTAGTCCACCTTCTCCGGCTCGACTTCGATGAAGTCGCCGCGGTTGCGGACACTGACTTTCTCTTCGAGCAGCTTGCCGCTGTCGTTCATCTTCGCATTCGCCTGAGCGACGACGAAGTGCTCCTCCTGGTCGCCCGTGAGGAAGTCAATCTGATCGGTCACCTTGCCATTCGTGACCTTGCGGTACGGCGTCTCGATGAAGCCGAAATCATTGATCCGCGCATACGTGCTCATCGAGGCGATGAGGCCGATGTTCGGACCTTCCGGCGTCTCGATGGGGCAGATGCGGCCGTAGTGCGACGGATGGACGTCGCGGACTTCGAAGCCTGCGCGGTCTCGCGAGAGACCTCCTGGCCCGAGGGCGGAAAGACGGCGCTTGTGCGTGAGTTCGCTCAGCGGATTCGTCTG
>JBBRYC010000112.1:0-16650 GCA_038238025.1 Chthoniobacterales bacterium | reverse complement strand
GCGCGCGTCCCGCGCGCCACGGCGGATGAACACAGGCGCTCCGTATGCCAGCGATGTTCGAGTGTATTTCGCGGGAACGCGGAATACGGCGGGCGGGACGCCCACCTACCCGATGCACGCCGCCCCGCGTCTCCGCACATCTGACCACACGCGATGACTGCACGGCGTGACGCACCGCACTTTGGCTCGGCATGATTTCATGGCGGCACGACAAAATGCCGTTGTATTCCAAACGCGAGAACGGACCCCCTTCACAGATGCATCTCCGAAGCACCACGGCAGAAGAATATCCGCCGCGTTCGGCACGCTCGATGGGAATGGTTTTGGGAGGGCCTCTGCTTCCGGGATGAGACAATCCCTGTAATCATCGTGTGCGAGTGGTGCGAACCGCTCGCTGCGCACCTCGCAACGTCGCCGCGGCGCACCCCGCACACGCATCCGTAGCAAACCCGGGAGGCGGATCAGCAGAACTGATTCCGCCTCCCGTTTGCTACCGGGCGGACTAGGCCTTGACGTGCTTCGAGACGAGCTTCGTCATCTCGAACATGGAGACCTTTGCCTTGCCGCCGAACACTGCCTTGAGTGCGTCGTCAGCATTGATCTGCGTGCGGACTTTCTTGTCCTGCAGGTTGTTCTTCTTGATGTAAACCCACAGCTTCTTGGTGAGTTCAGTGCGGGGGAGGGGTTTGTTGCCGACCACCACAGACAGGACCGCGTCAGGAGTGACGGGCTTCATGAATGCAGCGTTCGGTTTACGGGTGGTTTTTTTGGGTTTGGTAGCCATACGAGCGCGGTGATATGCCCGCCGCCGGATCGCGACAAGTGCAAAATCGCGGAATTTACGAGGGAAACCGGCGCATTTTCAGAGTGTGAATTCGTGCCACGCCGCGATCTTTTTCCGCGGAAAAAAGATCACGCGATCTGCGGCGGGCGACCTTGCATGGATCGTTCGATCCATGCAGGTGTTAAAAATTTAGCACCAAGTTTTTCGCAGTGATCGTGCACCGCGGCTGCGCGGTATCTTTCGCATCGTCGTGCTCATTCGCAGTGCGCGTGCAGTCCTTCGCGTGCGGGAAAATTTCTCCCGGCGGAAATTTGCGGTGCAATTTTTCAGCGCGCTACTGCACTCCCGGGATGTCGAGCTTCGGCGGCGTCTTCGCCTTGAAAAGCAGCGGCTCAGCGATCACCGCGTAGTTTTTTCCCGTCGCAGATTTTCCGCGCGCCTCGATGTCGAATGACAGCTCGCGCACGCGCCACACCGGCAGCGTGATTTTCCGCGACGCGTCCGCGCCGGTCATCACGCCGCTGTCGAAGACCGCCTCGCCGTCCGCATAAATCCGGAACGCCACGCTGCCCTCTGCGCCGAGCGGCGCATGCAGGCCCACGCGGCACTCGAAGCGGTCAAATGTTTTCGCCGGCAGCGCGTAGCTCACGCGGCTGTGCGTGCCGAGCCCGAGGCCGCGCGCGAATGTCCGCACTGCGGGCGCGCCGTCCACCATCACGTTCAGCGCGAGCGGGATTTTTTCCGTGCCGTCCTTCAGGATTCCATCCGGAGTCGGGTAGCCGAAGAACGGGTTTGAGAAAAATGTGTTCTGCGGAAAGTACGCCTGCGCAATCACCTCGAGCGGCGTGAGCGCGGCGATGTCCACACTCTCGAGCTGCGCCTTCTCCGCGTCGTCGAAACGATTTTTTCCGATGCACAAAATCGTATGAAGCGCATCGGCGGAGATCTGCGCATCCACGGTCGCGGCCTTCCTGCGCCCGGCATCCATCGCAGGCTGATCGTTTTTGAAGACGCCCTGCAAAATCGGGATCACCTGCGAGCGCGCATTGCGGATCGCGTAGTGCAGCCGCTCGACGAGATGAAATGTCGCCTCCTCCGGCGTCGTGCCGAGCAGCCGCGGCCTGTAGCCTGCGAGGTCGAGCTTCAGTTCTCCGTCCTCGATCAGCCCGTGCAGCGGGCGGTCGCGGAATGCCTCTGGCACCGCGATGAGATCCTTCATGAGCCCGTGCTGGTTGTCGCCCGGGATCGAGTGTGCGGGGCTGCCGCAGTCCTCGAGGAAATGCAGCAGGCAGCCCGCATAGCGCGATGCCTCGTCGGCATTGCCCGCGCGGATCTGCTCCACCGCCTGCGTCACGTAGTGCAGCATCTGCTCGTAGTTGTGCCGGTGGCTGTGCGGCTCGTGGGTGAAAGGATCGCCGTTCGGCAGCACTGCGTATTTTCCGAGCTTCGCGCGGTTGCTCGCGGCGCGCGCGTAGTCGGGGATCATGCAGTCGTATTCGATGAGCCGTGCCCTTTGCTCCGCGAGCACGGCGCGCTCCCACTCCGGCAGCGCGTCGAATGCCGCCTCGGTGATCGCGGAATGCATCGGCCCCCACGCGTGTGCCGTCCCCGGTTGCAGCGACGAGAGTGCGATGCCGAGCAGGAAAATGCGCGCGGCGCGGAGGGGAAAGGCGGATGCCGGAAGTTGCATACGCGGCGAACCATCCGGGTGCGCCGCTCGGCGTGTCAACGCTTCCGACGCCGCGCAGATCGCTGGCTGTGGCTCGGACACGGCTGAAAACCTTTCCGCAACTCCTCCCGCGCGGCGACGTTTCAGCTTCACATTGCACGAGCGCGCGCTGCCGTCACTTCCCGCTCGGCGATTTCCACTTCATCCTCCTCCGCAAGCCATGAAAAAATATCTCACACTCGTCACGCTCTTGCTCGTCGCACGTCCCGTCGCGAACGCACAGCCGCAGCAGCGCCTGCCTGACGGAGTGAAGGCGCACCGCGACATCGCGTACGTGGAGAACGGGCACGAGCGGCAGAAGCTCGATCTCTACGTGCCGGAAAAGGCGGTCGCACCGCTGCCGCTCATCATTTGGATCCACGGCGGTGGCTGGGCCGCTGGCAGCAAGGACAACTGCCCGCCATTGCGCGGCGGCTACATTGAGCGCGGCTACGCGGTCGCCAGCATCGGCTACCGGCTCAGCGGGCACGCGATTTTTCCTGCGCAGATCGAGGACTGCAAGGCGGCCATCCGCTGGCTGCGTGCGCATGCAAAGGAGAACAACATTGATCCGCAAAAATTCGGCGTGTGGGGAAGTTCGGCGGGCGGGCATCTCGTCGCGCTCACCGGCACGAGCGGCGATGTGAAGGAGTTTGATGTCGGCGCAAATCTCGATCAGAGCAGCCGCGTGCAGGCGGTGTGCGATTATTTCGGGCCGACGGATGTCACGCAGATGGACGCGCACGCGCTCGCCGGCGCGCCGTTCAAGCACGACTCCGCGGACTCGCCCGAGTCGAAGCTCATCGGCGGCGCGGTGCAGGCCAGCAAGGACAAGGCCGCGCGCGTGAACCCGATCACCTTTGTGAGCAGCGACGACCCGCCCTTCCTCATCGTGCATGGCGACAAGGATCTGCTCGTGCCGCACCACCAGAGCGAGATCCTTTTCGACGCGCTGAAGAAGGCGGGCGTGAGTGTGCGCTTCCACACGATCCACGGCGCGGGCCACGGCGGGCCGGGCTTCGCCGGAAAAAATATTGATGAAATGGTGGGCACGTTTTTCGACGGGCGGCTGAAGGGCGGCTCTGCAAAATCCGAGGCTCTCACGACGGAGAGCACCGCCGATCCTGCGCTCACCGCGCGCGACCCGCGTGCAAATGCGCCAGCGCGCCCGAACGCACCCGCACCCGGCGCGCAGCGACGCGGCCCGACTTGGGAGGCCGTGCTCGCGCGTGACGACAAGAACAAGGACGGCAAGGTAAGCCGCGAGGAATTCAGCGGGCCGAAGCCGCTATTCGATCGCATTGACGCAAACCACGATGGCTTCATCACGCGCGAGGAGCACGAGGCATTCGTGAAGTAATGCGGACAACCCTTGCCGCTGAATGTCTGCGTGGCCGCTTCCAAGGAGCAGGGGCGCCCTCGTCCCGTGACTAACCGCGGGGCGAGGGCGCCCCTGCTCCTTGCGTCGCGGGCACGCCATTTCGTGGTCGGCTGTGGCGCGAATTCCTCGCCCTGCGGTTCGGGCTGAAGCCCGGACTACTTTCGCGCGCCGCAAGTTGCCCGCTCCCATTTTCATTGCCCGGCATCGCGGTGAAAAACACACTCGGCGCACCCCCATGGAAACGTCCCGCCGCCACTTTCTCCGCACAACTTTTCACGCCTCCGTCCTCGCCGCCACGAGCCGTATGCTCCCTGCGGGCACGGCGGCTGCGCCGGATGTTCCACTCGACGTGAAGCCCTTTCCCCGCGCAGGCATCGCGGGACTTTACACGGAAACGATCTGGTCCGACGGGCGGCATAATGGCTTCCCCGGCATCGCGCGCGTCGGCGAATTTTACTACGTCACGTTCCGCAGCGCAGATTCGCATCAGGCGACGGCGGCGAAAATCGTCGTCATTCGCGCGAAGGCCGATGATTTGAAAAAATGGGAGAAGGTCGCGGAGTGGACGCGCGACCACGACTGCCGCGACCCGCTCGTGTTCGACAACCGCGGCAAGGTGCAGGTCGTCTTCCACTCGAAGGAGGATTTCTTTTCGCAATCCGCCGACGGTGTGACGTGGAGCGAACCGCGCGAACTCGAGACGGAATTCGTCGAGCCGCAACCGGAGAGCCGGCTCGTCTTCAGCTCGCAGCGACGGTGGCTTTTCCGCATCCGCCGCGGGCCGGACGGCGCGTTCTACAGTCTCGCGCGCTGCGGGATCATCACGAAGGAGAGCCGGAGTTCGTTTGGCCTGATCCTGTTTCGCTCCGAGGACGGCGTGAAATTCAAGGCGCTGCACACCTACGGCGAAGGCCCGACGCGCGGGATGGCCGGTGTCGGTTCCGGCTGGGGCCACGAAGCCGATGTGGCGTGGACGCCAGATGGCACGCTCGTCTCGGCGATCCGCAATTCGGAGCCCGGCGTGATCGTCTTCGGCAGCGCGCCGCTCGGCCCGTGGAAAGCGTTCGCGACGGACGCGTGGAATTTTGGCGGCCCCGCGCTGCACATGACCAAACAGGGCGGCATTCTGCTCGCCGCGCGTTCGCTGCCGGAGAAAAAGCCGGCCGGTTTTCCCGCCGTCTGCAAAGTGTGGACCGTGACCGAGAATGGCGCGGAGAATCCGTGGATCATTCCGAGCGGCGGCGACTGTGCGTATCAAAGTTTCGCCGACGGCACAAAGGGCGACGAGGTGCTGCTGTGCTACTACTCCTCGCACGAGTTTCCGCAGCCGAAGGGCGTGGGCAACAACCCGGCGAACATCTATCTCGCGCATCTGAAGGTGCGGCATCGCGAGCCGTAAGCCGACCCTGCATATCCGGCAGCGTGACAAAACTGCGGCTGGCGAACAGCGCGCGGTGGAACGCGACTTCCGGGCGCGTTTCCCGGTCCCGCACTGGTGCGCCGTCCGCGAAGCGCGCCCGGAGGTCACGCTCCACCCCTCCTACTTTTTCGACTTGCCGCGCAGATCCATCGCACAGCCGGGATCGTGCGGCACGGGCTCGCCGACCTTGTCCACGGGCTGATTGAAAAGATACCGCCACACGTCCTCGTGGATGAATTTTCCACTCGCGTCCTTCACCGCCGCGCCGCCGGGCGTGACTGAGCTGTGCGCGCGCTTGTCGTCGCCTTTCACGTCGGCATCCGTCGTGAGCCGGCGCGTGTTTCCGTACGGCGCCTTCGCCTTGTCCACCGCGACGATGGGGCCGAACTGATGCAGCCCGATCATCTCCCACGAGCGGCAGTAGTGACCGCCGCTCCAGCCGCCATCAAGCACGTGGCTGAAGCCGAAGTAGCGGTTCGCCGGCGTCGCGGATGGCAGCCCCTGCCACGACTCGAGCTGATCGCGCGGGCCACAGAACATCACGACACGATCCACTTTCACCTGCTTCGCAAAGCGCGCCGCGGTCGTGGAGCCGTGCGAGCTGCCGGAGATGATCACGCGATCCCAGCGCAGCGACTTGCCATCCGGCGTGAGGAAAAAATCCCAGCGGCTCTGGGGATTTTCCTTCGCGAGCCATTTCACAAATTGCAGCGAGCGCTCCATCATTCCGTCGGGTTTCGGAATGCTCACGAGAGGGCTGAAGTCCTCGCCCGTCGCGGCCTCGATGCGGATTTTCCCGAGGAGCTGGCCATCATCGCCCGGCGAAGTGTTGCCATATTTTCCGAACCAGCCGTTCGCGTAATGCACGCGGATGGCGTGCAGCCCGTAGCTGTTCACGCGCTCAAAAAGTGGCGCATTGTGACCCATGAGCCAGATCACGAGCTTGCCCTGCGGCGCAACGCGCGTGTCCACGGATGCGTTCTCCGTGTCCGCAGGCTTGCCGCCTTTTTCAAAGACGAAATCAATCTCCGGGTGCGCCTTCGCGCGCGGATCGATCACGCTCGCGCGAGCGGTGAGTTCGTACCGCTGCGGCTTCGGATCCTTGAACGTGAGCGGCGCGTCGGCGGCGCGTAGCGCACTCAGTGGCGAGAGAAAGAGGACGGCGATGGCGGGGATGAATCGTTTCATGCCACAGTGTGAACACGCCCGCGGCACCTCGCGCAATAGCGCGTGAAGCACTCTAACCGGGGCACGCCGTGCGGGTTTACCCCCTCGTGCTTGTCACCCTGCGGGAATGCTGTTTGTTTCCGCCCCCGCCATCCGCCAGACCCGCCACACCTTTCGAAATCCAAACTCACGATGAAGCGTCCGATCCTCTGGCTTATTGTCGCAGCCGCACTTGCGGGCGGCTATTTCGCCGCGCGACGGTGGCCTGAGAAGGTGATGTTTTGGAAATCCGCGCCGGCTGCGGACGCCGGGAAAAAATCCGCGCGTCCGACCACCGCCGTCGTGAGCGCGCGCGACATCAGCTTTGCCATCAGCGCGGCGGGTGAAATCACGCCGGCGGAGCAGGTCTCCGTGCGGCCGGAGGTGAGCGGGCGCATTGACAAGCTGCCGGTGGACATCGGCGACAAGGTGAAAAAGGGCGCGGTGCTTTTCACCCTCGATGATCAGGATCTCCAGACGGAGAAATCGCAGCGGCAGATCGAGATTGAGGGCGCAAAGTTGCAGGTGAATTCCGCGCGGCTCGCGATGGAAAGAATCGATCTGACCTTCAAGCGCAACAAGGACCTCTTCGCGCAGAAGCTCGTCTCGAAGGAGGCATTCGACAACTCGTCGAACGAACTCGAATCCGCGAAGAACGCGCAGGCGATTTCGCAGAACAACCTCGAGCGTTCGCAGGCTGCGCTGCGTGTGGTCGAGGACAAGCTCTCGAAGACCAAGATCGTCGCGCCTTTCGACTGCACGATCCTCACGCGCCCCGTGTCGGTCGGACAGGCCGTGTCCGGCGCGAGTGGCGTGAACAGCGGCACCGAGGTGCTCACCATTGCGGACCTCAGCGAGCTGATCATCAACGCGCACATCAACCAGGCGGATGTGACGCGCATGTCGGTGAACCAGAAGGTGCAGATCGAAGTCGAGGCGGTGCCGGGGCTGAAACTTTTCGGACGGCTGGATCGCATCGCACCGCAGGCGACGATCAAAAATGGCATCAAGGGATTTGCCACGCGCATCATCGTGAAGAACGACGAGACGACCGGCATCCGCCCCGGCATGACGGCAAACCTCACCATCCCGCTCGATACCGCGGACAACGTGATCGCGATTCCGCTCGCCGCCGTCTTCACCGATCAGGGCAGCCGCTTCGCCTACGTGCGCGCGGGCGAGAAATTTGCGCGCGTGCCGATCCAGATCGGCGTGAGCGACTACGATTTTGCGGAAGTCACGAAGGGACTCAGCGGCGGTGAAGTCGTCTCGCTCGTCACGCCCGCTGCCGATGCGGGGCAGGTGCAGCAAGTCTTCGGCGCTTCCGCCAAGGCAGGCGGCAAGGGCGGCGCTGGCAAGGCTCCCTCGGGCAAGCCGCCGGGCCGCAGCGGAAAAGGAGGGCCGCCGAGCTAAAGGTGTGAACCGAAACTCCATTTTCAGTCATGAAAGCCCGTATTTTTAACGCAGAGGCGCGGAGGAAAAAGGAGAGGATCGCGGAGGGATTTTTCCTTTCTCCTCTGCGATCCTCTCCATTGACCCTCTGCGCCTCTGCGTTCAACAGAGACTTGCGGTCCACACTTTGACGCAACGGCGATCCCGATGGCTCTCATCGAACTGCGCGGCGTCAGCAAAATCTACCACCTCGGTGGCGAAGAAATCCGCGCACTCGACAATGTGGATCTCGACATCGAGGGCGGCGAATTCATCTCGATCATCGGCCCGTCCGGCAGTGGGAAATCCACGCTCATGCATGTGCTGGGCTGCCTCGATTCGCCGACGAAGGGCAGCTTCAAGCTCGACGGCACGGAGATTTCCACGGCCTCGATGAAGCAGCTCGCGCGCATCCGAAACCAGAAGATCGGCTTCGTGTTTCAGTTCTTCAATCTGCTGCCAAAGCTCACCGTGCTGCAGAATGTCGAGCTGCCGATGGTCTATGCCGGAGCCAGCGCAAAGGAGCGCCGCGACCGCGCGATGGACGCGCTCATGCTCGTCGAACTCGACAACCGAGCGAAGCACCGCCCGATGCAGCTTTCCGGCGGACAGCAGCAGCGCGCCGCGATCGCACGGGCGCTCGTGAACGATCCGAAAATCGTCTTCGCTGACGAGCCGACCGGCAATCTCGACTCGCACACCGGCGAGACGATCCTCCGCCTTTTCCACGAACTCAGTCTCAAAGGCCGTACCATCGCACTCGTGACGCACGATCCGGAAATCGCCGCCGTCACTCCGCGCAGGATCGAAATCCGCGACGGGAAAATCGCGAAGAACGTGGACGCACGACTCGCCGGACTTTCCGACAGGCCGAAATTTCAGATGAGCACGGAGGGCGGAAAACCATGAACTGGTTCAACGCAGTCGGCGTCGGGCTCGCGGAAATCATGGCGAACAAATTTCGTTCGCTGCTCACCATGCTCGGCATCATCCTCGGCGTGTCGAGCCTCGTCGCGATGTCCGCGCTCACGAAGGGCATGGAGAACGGAATGAAGGAGGCGCTCATCGCCATCGGCGGGCTGGAAAAAGTGCGCATCGAGGAGCAGGACATCCCCGTGTGGCAGCAGCACCTCGCGGATCAGGCCGTGGGCACGACGATGGAGGATGTCTATGCACTCGTCCACAGCGCGCCGCTCGTGACGATGGTCGTGCCCGAGATGCGCGTGCGGAACATCACGATCACGCGCGGCGGAAAGAGCTACAGCCCGTACAATTTCGTCGGCACCTGGCCCAACGCCGTCGATCTGAATCAGCACGTCGTCGAGTTCGGCCGCATGTTCAACGACCTCGACGAGGAAAATGCGCGCAACGTCTGTGTCATCGGCACCGCGACGCGCGACGCGCTCTTCGGTTCGCCTGAGCAGATCGGACGCGTGATCAATCCCGTCGGCGAATTTGTGAACATCGGCAGCCAGCGGTTCAAAATCATCGGCATGTTTGAGCACTACGAGAGCGAGCAGGACAAAAAATTGCGCCAGCTTGCGGCCGACAAGCCCGTGGAGATCAAGACTGGCCCCGAACGCAGCAAAGGCTACGGCAGCAAGAGCGGCAGCCGTTCGACCGGCGGGTTCGTCTTCGATCTGAAAAACCACACCGTGTATGTTCCGCTGAATACGATGTGGCTGAGATTCCGCGCGGCCTCCGGCGCGTCCGGCAGCTCCTCGTCCGGCGGTGGCAAGAGCAGCAGTTCGGGCAGCAGTTCGAGCAGCAGCCAGAGCGGGAGTGCGCCCAGCACCGAGTTCGTCCCGGACCCGCGCCTCTCGGCGCTCTCGATCAAAATCGCGGACATCGACAAGATGGACGCTGCGCTCCAGCAGGCGAAGAACGTCCTCATGCCGACGCACAAGGGCATCGAGGATTTTTCCTTCCGCACGCAGGAGAACATGAGCGAGGTCATTTCGCAATCCATCGGCAATGCGCGCATGAGCGGCGGCATCATCGCCGCGATCAGTCTGCTCGTCGGCGGCATCGGCATCATGAACATCATGCTCGCGAGCATCACCGAGCGCGTGCGCGAGATCGGAATCCGCAAGGCGATTGGCGCGACGTTCTCCGACGTGTTCACGCAGATCCTCGTCGAGAGCGTGGTCATCGCGATCATCGGCGGGCTCGCGGGGCTCTTCACCTCGAGCTTGCTCGTGAAGCTGCTCGTCACGATGTCGCCGACGGAG
This sequence comes from Chthoniobacterales bacterium, assembly GCA_038238025.1. Lineage (GTDB taxonomy): Bacteria > Verrucomicrobiota > Verrucomicrobiia > Chthoniobacterales > Chthoniobacteraceae > SXWH01. The sequence goes on along the minus strand of JBBRYC010000112.1, from coordinate 6,489 downwards.
AACACCCCCGTGATCACCGTCGAAAGTATGCTGCTCGCCTTCGCCTTCAGCGTCGCCGTCGGCGTCCTCGCAGGACTTTTCCCCGCGGTGAAAGCAGCGAAGCTCAACCCGATCGAGGCGCTGCGCTACGGGTAGCGGCGCGCGGGCTAGTTCTTCTGCTTCCAAGCGAACCCGCTCCCCGCCGCCTCCTCGTACCATTCACCGGCAAATGCCGACTGGCGGAAGAGTGTGGCTTGGCTTCGCTCGATTTCGGCGAGCGGCACGGCGCGATCCTTTGCGAGTTTCTCCATCAGCTTTTTGCGGTCGGAATTTTCCGCCTCGACGGTTTTCTTCACGTAGTCGCCGTACTCGCCCGTGGGCTGGTTGCGGATCTCGAGCAGGCCCGCGTGGTTTTCGCCGGCGAGTCGGGAATTTTTCAGCGCCTGGATTTCGCCAAGCCGCGAACGCCGCGCGCCCTCGGGATCGTCGCTCGCGCGCGTGTCCGACTTTTTCGCGCCCTCCTTGGAATCGTGCTGGTACACGTCCAGCTTCATTTTGATGTCCACCTTCAGCGGCTTCTCGGTCCCGAGCTTCACGTCGAACGGCTTGCACGCGCCGAGGACGCCGAGCAGGAGTGGCAGGATTCGGCGGATGCTCATGGCTTGAATGGGCTGAAGAAAAAAAGTCGGTTCAAGTCGCCGGGCGGATTGAAGTTCACCTCCAGTTCGCGCTTCCCCAACTTCCCGTCAAGGTTCACATGCAACTGCCCGACGGGCTCGGTGAGCCAGAACGTTGCATTCCCCGCAGTGTACGGAAAATCGCGCAGGCTCTCGAGCCCGATGCGCAGGCCGTCACGCTTCGCATTTGTCCAGTCGCGCGGGATTGCGGCGATGAGTTCGTCGAGCTTCGTGATGCGCAGGCTCCCGCCGCCGGGCGCGCGGAAATCCCCGGCAACACGCGTGAGCGAATTACCGAGCCCGTTCACCGCGAGGCTCGCATTTGCGCGGCCGGTCATCGCGGCCTTGCCGGGCGTGAGCTTGTCGGTGAGTTCTTTCAAATCCACGCGCGAGCCGGAGACCCAGCCGGTCCACGGCTCGCGTTCATCGAGGAAGTAGGTGAAGCCAGCGCGGATTTCGCCGGAGCACATTTTTCCGCCGCCGTCGCCGTGGATGCCCGCCTTGTCGAATGTGAGGCCGAGCCACCAGTCGCGCCCGCGGAATTCCTTCCAGCGCACATCGCGCACTTTCAGCGTCTGCACGAGATTCTCCGAATGCGCGCCCGGCGGGAGCTGGAAGTCAATTTTCCCCGACAGCCCGCGCAGGTGGACGCCGAGCGCGGCGTTCTCGTAGTCCTGCTCGGGCACCTCGAGGACGAGCTTCAGCCGCGCATCGCTCAGGCGCTGGAAGTCGAGATTCTCCGCGTGTGACTCGAACGGCATCGGTAGCGTGAGGCGTGCCTGCCCGTCGAGCGCGAGCACGAGTTTGCCGGAGGTCGCGTCGAAGCGCTTCACGCGCCACGCCGGCGCGGGCGCGGCGTTCGGCGTGACCGGTGCAGCGGCATCCAGTTCCGCGCGGCGTTTTTCCACGAGGTCCATGTACCAGAAAAGATCGGGGCCGACGTGCAGCGCCGGGCCGATGATTTCGATGTGCTCGATCTGCCGCGCGCGGAGGCCGGCGGGCGTCCAGCGGAGAAAAATGCTGGGCAGCGCGAGGACCGGCACGAACGGATCGAGCGGCGAGACGAAGTTGATATTTGAAAGCTCCAGCGTCTGCACCTCCGCGGTCTCGGCGCTCAACGGATCGTTCAGCGGCACGTTTGCGAGATCGAGATTCACGGAAAAATCCAGCGGCGGCACGCCGAGGCCGAGGTCGTCGAGCGACACGCGCGCATTGCGGAGATTCACCTCGTCCGCGATGAGCGGCATCGCGGGCGCAGACTGTGCTTCCGCCGCACCGACGTGTGGCCGCGCAAACATCGCCCGGCAGTCGCGGTCGAAGCGGAACACAGCGCCGTCGAGGTCAATGCTGCGGATGCGATGGTGCTGCGTGAGATCGGCGAGGCTGAAGGTGATCTTCACCTTCGGCAGCGAGAGCCACTCGTGGAATACGCCGTCCGGCGGATCGGGGATGCCGAAATGCAGGTCGTGGAATTCCACGGTCTGAAGCGTGGCGTCGGACGTGCCGAGGTTTGCGAACCGCGCGCCGAGCGTGCCCTGCATCGGCGGCATTCCCGCGAGCGCGATGTCCGCCTTTCCGCCGTCCACGATGAGCTGATCGATCTGGAAAGGGAACGCCGGTGCTACTGACGCGCCGCCATTTCCCAGACTGGAAATGACACCACGCCACGCGTCGTTGAAGTTCACGGACGGCGCGTCCAGCCGCACCTCGCGGACATGCCCCGCGAAAATCTCCGAGCCCACAAACCGCACCGTCGCCGCCGCGAGCGTCGCAGGTGCCGCACGGCTGTCGCGCGGACGCACGGAGAGATTTGCGATGCGGAGTTCGCCGGGCGCGCGCGACTCACTGCGATCCGTGCCGAGGTCCGCGGCATGGAGCGTCACGCCGCCTTCCACGAGCGGCGCGTTTGGAAAATCAATGCGGACATTTGCGCGATCGATCGCCAGCAGATCCACGCGCCATGGCCTCGCCGGACCTGTGCTCGGTGAGCCGGTGTGCAGCAGCGCGAGGTCTTCCTCGGCCAGTGCGATCTGTGCTCCATCCACGGCAAGCGAGCGCAGATGCCCGGCGGATAATTCCGGCAACGTGAATGCGAGCGTCGCATCCGGAATTGAAATAATCTCGCGGCCTCCACTCGAGCGGAGCGTCCAGCCGCGCAGACGGACGACGTCAGGTTTTCCGCCCGCATCGGGCGCGGCCATGCTGAGGATTTCCGCGTCGAAACGGCCCTCGGCTCCCGGCTGTGATGCGGGCGTGGCTTTCACAAAACCGTCCCGCACGGTGAGACGATCAATGCGCCAGCGCGAGTCTGTCGGGTCGCCGCCGGACAGGATTTTTTCGACTTCGTAGATCGCGGTTTCGTTTGCGGCGACGCTCACGCCGTTCAAGTCAACGCTGGTGAGATGATGCCGGGAAAGTTCCCGCCACGAAAATGTGACGCGTGCCTTGCGCAGCGCCAGCACTTCGCTTCCGTCCCGGCGGAGGCGCACCTTGAGGCCACTCACCGTCACGCCACCCTTCGCATTGAGCGTGATGCGATCCGCTGTGACATTCCACGCCGGCAGGAGACGGCTCACAGCCCACATGCCCAGCGGGGTGATGAAAAAAATCGCGAGCATCGCGAGCACAAGAAGCGAGATGCCCACGAGCATGAGATACCACGCGATCGCACGAAGCCGGCGGAAGCGCTTCGGTCTGGATGGCGGGACGGGCATGGCCCGCGACGCTACGCGCGGCCCTGCACGCTGACAACCGTGCCGGCATTTCGAATGCAGAGCGTGGGATCCTCCCGATGAAAAATGTCGGCGGCCGGGGATTCCAACCCCGTCCCGGTTTATTGCCGGGTTTCAGCGGATTTAACGCTGCCGCCGTTTTTGAAGCTGCGCAATGATGAGACGCAGGATCGGTGCCGCGTGTTCAACGTATTCGCGGGCAGATCCGCTCCGCCTCATCATTTTCCGCCGAGCGCCGTGCGGGCGCGGGCTTGGCAAAAATGAAACGCAAGGCCGAGCCCCGCGCCGAAGCCGATGCCGTAGCACGCGCCCCACAGCAGCATCGCGGCGAGCCGGTGATCCATCGCGAGCTTTCCCTCGAACCAGCCACCGGCGAAGTAGCCGAGCGCGCTTGGAACGAAAAGCGCGGCGATGATTTTCAGGATCGATCGCTGCGCATCGAATGTGAACGCGAGCACCGCGCCCATCGCCGCAGCGCCGCCGAGCACGCCGGCAATCTCGCCCTCGGGGCCGCGCAGCCACACCCAGAATGTAATCCACACCGCCGCGTACGCGACGAAGGCCAGAGCGAAGAGCTTGTAAAATCGCGCAAGCGATCCCGGCCCGATGATGAGCCGATGCAGCAGCGGCCCGCTGAGCCCGACGAAGATCGCGATGCAGGAAATGTAGAGCTGCGTCTCCGTCCCGCGGCGCATCCACAGGTCGAGGATCGGCCACGGTGCGAAGCCTGCGACGCTCAGCAGCGTGAAGCCCACGATCCCGCGCACGACGGACGCGCCGGCAGTCGGCAGTCGCGCGGGCACGCCCGCACCGCGCACGCGTGCGGCGATGCTCTGCGGGTCAAGTTGGAAGAGGGACACGTGGGGATGAAAAGGTTGCGTGAATTGCGAGCCGGATCACGGCGCTTTCTTGGCAGGATAAGTCAGCCTGAATCCGATGATGAGATTGAAGGATGTCACGCAAAGGCGCAAAGACGCAAAGGAACTGACCATGCTGATCGCGATCGAATTTCGCACTCGGGTGAGTGCGAACGGCAGTGCAATCCTTTGCGTCTTCGCGCCTTTGCGTGACAGTCGATCGCTGGCTCTTGGATCACGATTATCCGGCGTTGCGGGATCGGCGCGTCGCCCACCACCGCGCTGCGAGGCCCGCGCAAATCACCGCGCCGAACCAGCGCACGGGGCCTTTGCCGAAGACGATCGTGCCATTGAAAACCATGAAGAAAAAGAACCCGTGCCACACAGCCGTGAGCTGCGGAGAGCGGCGCGCGAAACTCGGCGGCGCGAGCCACCACCACAGCACGTCGGCGAGCCACGCGGCGGCGAAAAGGTAGTTCAGAAAAATCCCGCCGCCCCAGCGAACGCCGGTCATTTCGGCGGTCTGGCGTGCAGTTTCGCGATACGCGGCGTCGTGGCTCCAGCCGTGGAAAAACGTGAAGGCGCACACGACGTGCGCGAGGAAGAATGCACCGCCGACCGTCCACGCCCATCGCGCGCGGGCGAGCCAGGGTGCGCGTCCGCGTGCGCCGAGCAGCATCGCCGCGCCGAGTGCATAGCCGCAGAGCGCGAGCCAGACAGTCAGCCTCGTGAGCAGTTCGCCGCGGTTCATCGCCGGCAGTTCAAACGCAGCGGGGATCAAAACGCGAGCACGGGCGTTAAGATCGAGGAATTCAAAAGGAGCCGCCGCCCGCTCACGCCCTTTTGAGCTTTGAACTTTGTCCTTCGACCTTTTCCCTCCAACCATGCGAGTCGAGATCATCAATACCGGCACCGAACTCATGCTCGGCGGCACCTTGAACACGCACCTCGCGTTCATCGCGCGCGAACTTTTTCCGCTCGGTCTGCGCGTGCAGCGGCAGGTGACCGTGCCGGACGGGGAGGCGATCCGCGACGCCGTGCGCGATACTTTCTCAAAGGCGGACATCGTGCTCGTGACCGGCGGCCTCGGCCCGACGACGGATGACATCACGCGTGACATCGTCACGGAATTGCTCGGGCTGAAGCTGGAGCACGACGAGGAAATCTGGCTCGCGATTCAGGAGCGCTTCCGCCGCCGCGCGCTGAAAATGAGCGAGCGTGTGAAATTGCAGGCGCTGCGTCCCCGCGAGGCAACGGTGCTGTGGAATCCGCACGGCACCGCGCCGGGGCTGCACTTTCCCGCGATCCCGGAAAAGGGAACGCCGCACATTTTCCTGCTCCCCGGCCCGCCGCGCGAGCTGATGCCGATGGTGCGCGAGAAGCTCGTGCCGATCCTCGCAAAGTTGCTGCCGCCCGGCGCGGTGCATGAGTGGCGCAATTTCCGCGTGCTCGGAATCGGCGAGTCGCTCGTCGAGGAAATGGTTGGCGAGGAACTCATCGCGATGGGCCTCGAAGTTGGCTACTGCGCGCGTCCCGGCGAGGTGGACGTGCGGCTCATCGGCACCGCGCCCGTGCTCGACCGCGCGGAATCGCTCGTGCGCGAGCGGCTGGGAAAATGGATTTTCACGAGCGACGAACGCGAGTTGCCGAATGTGGTCGTCGAGAAACTGACCGCGCTCGGAAAGACAATCGCGACCGCCGAGAGCTGCACCGGCGGCTTCATCGCGAACCAGCTCACGAACGTTTCCGGCTCGTCGAAGGTTTTCCTCGCTGGCTACGTGACCTACGCGAACGAGGCGAAGACCGCTGCGCTTGGCGTGGATGCCGCGCTCATCGCCGCACACGGCGCAGTGAGCGAGCCGGTCGCCCGGCAGATGGCCGAGGGCGCGCTGAAAAATGCCGGCGCAAATTTCGCGCTCGCAACAACGGGCATCGCTGGCCCCGACGGCGGCACTGCGGAAAAACCGGTCGGCACGGTTTTCGTCGCGCTCGCCGTGCGCGGCATTTCCACGCTCGTGCAGCACCACCGGTTCCCGACGGATCGCGAGACATTCAAAAACCTTGTCTCGCAGACCGCGCTCGATCTCCTGCTGCGCCAGCTCGACGGACGCGACACCACGCCCGCGGAAATATTTTCGCCGGGCGACGGCGGCTGCGGCGGGACAATGTAGGCGAGGTTTTCCAACCTCGCGCGGGCGAGCGCAGCGAGGCGGAGGGGATCGTAGGCGTGGGCGGAAGCCCACG
>JBBRYC010000111.1:0-16828 GCA_038238025.1 Chthoniobacterales bacterium | reverse complement strand
GTCACGCTGGCTGCGGCGGAATCCGCACCTCGCATTCGGCGAGACGGTGCAGGACTGCAACGAGCGCACGGTGAAGACCGGGCTGAAGGGCGGCGGCGACGGCGTGCGGCTTTTTCCGATCAGCAAAAACATCACGACCGCCGACTCGCACGCGGGATCATTCAGCGCCGCGTGCAGCGTGCGCATCTGGCGCGGCGGTGCGCTGCCGGAGAGGTTCAACGGCTGCGCGCTCGCGTGCGACCCGACGGCTAATCTCATCCACGCGGACAAGCTCGTGCCGCGCGGCGCGACCTTCGCCGCCGAGCCGCTGCTGGAAAAGCGCGAGCTGTTCGCATCGAGCGACGACTGGTGCCGCCCCGTCTTCCTCACGAGCGGCCCCGACGGCGCGCTCTACGTCTGCGACATGTATCGCAAAACCATCGAGCATCCCGACTATTTGCCAGCGGAAATTCGCAAGCACACCGACTTTGAGTCGGGCAAGACGAAGGGCCGCATCTGGCGCATCACATCGTCCGCGCCCGGTGCGAAGGCCGCGCATCCGGCACTGGCGTATGCGAAGGATCGCGGACTGGAGCGCGATGATTTGGACAAGGTGCCGCTCGATGAATTGCTCCGCGGCGCGGAGAGCAAGGACGCACGCGTGCGTTTCCGCGCCGCACTCGGCCTCGGCGAATCGCGTGACGCGCGCGCATTGCAGGCTCTTGCGAAAATCGCCGCACTCGGCGCAGAGGATCGCTGGACGCGTGCGGCGGTGCTGAGTGGCATAGCGGATCGCGAACAGGAATTCGTCGTCGCGTTTCTGGCGCAGGCAAAAACGATCGGAGCCGGCGGCGTAGAACTGCTGCACGAGGCGGGACGCGCGTTCAAGGACGAGCCCGCGTTCCGGCGTGCGCTCTTCGCATCGCTCCCTCCTCCGCCGATAGAGAATGATGACTGGTGCAATCCGGCGGCTGCCGCGTTGATGCTCGCGCATTCTGAAGCGACCGGAAAGCGACTGATTGTCAGCACGAATGACATAGGGCTCGAACCGGAGTTCCGTTGCGCGGAGCAGAATGCGCTGAATGCCAAACTGCCCGCCACAGAGCGCGTATTGTATGTGAAATTGCTTGGCCGGATCGAGTGGCATGGGAAGGGGCCGCTGGAGATACTCGGCAGGCTCGCTACTGCTGAACCGGACAATGCACTTCGCACCGAGGCGGTTCGCGCGCTCGCGACATTCGACAATGCGGAGGCCGTAGGCGCATTGCTTGCACCGAAGCGCCTCGCGGCACTCTTGCCTTCGGAGCGTGAGATCACACTGTCGGCGCTGCTCGCGCGTCCGGCGCATGTGCCTCGCGTGCTCGATGCCGTCGAGTCTGGCGCGGTGCCGCGCAATGCGATCAGCGCCGTGCAGCGTGCCGCGCTTTCCAAGAGCAAGGATGCCGCGATCAAAGACCGCGCGGCGAAACTTTTCGGCACGCCCGCCGACGGCGACCGCATGAAAGCGTACGAGTCGGCGAAGGCGGTGCTCGCGCTCGCGCCGAATGCGGCGCACGGAAAGGAAGTCTTCAAGACGATCTGCTCGTCGTGCCACCGGCTGGATCAGGAAGGCCACACCGTCGGCCCCGATCTGATGGACATCCGCAACCAGACGAAGGAAGCCGCGCTGATGCACATCGTCGTGCCGGACTTTGAAATCGTGCCCGCATTTGCCGCGAGCATCGCCGAGCTGAAGGACGGACGCACGCTCGTGGGCATCGTGATTTCGGACACGGCGGAATCCATCACACTGCGGCAGCCGCTGGGCGTGGAGGAGAACATCCCGCGTGCAGCCATCAAGTCGCTCACGGCGAGCGAGCACTCGCTGATGCCGGCAGGGCTGGAGACGACGATGAAGCCGCAGGACCTCGCGGACTTGCTGTCATTCCTCAAGGGCGAGGCGAAGTAGGAAAATCAAGTCGCTCAGCCGCAAGACAGTGGCGCGCAAGACAGTGGCGCGGGCGACCCGCCTGCGTGAGTCTGTTTCGGCGACTCGCCGGAACGTCGGGCGGGTCGCCCGATGAGACTTGGCAGGCGGGTCGCCTGCCCCACTGCGCGCGGAAATCCGCTCGCCTTCACTCGCCGCGCGAATAAAACGCAAGCTCCTCCTTTTCCCAAAACCCCATGAGCAAAAAATACAACGTCGCCGTCATCGGCTATGGCTGGGCCGCCACGGCTCACATCGCCGCCATCAATGCCACTTCGCACGCGCAGGTCACTGCGGTGTGGAGTTCGCGCAAGCTCGACTCTGCGGAGCTTTCCGCGAAGCACGGCTCGCCGATCACGGCCTACACCGATCTCGCGAAGATGCTCGCGAGCAAGAGCGTGCATGTCGTGGACATCACGAGCTACCCGAACCAGCACGCGGCGCAGTTCATCGCGGCGGCGAAGGCGGGGAAGCACATCATCGTCGAGAAGCCGCTCGCGATCGAGTGGAGCGACATCCTCGCGATGAAGGCGGCGGCAAAATCGTCCGGCGCGAAAGTGTGCGTGTGTTTCGAGTGCCGCTGGTCCTCGCAGTTCCTCGCAACAAAGGCGGTCATCGATCAGAAGCTCGTCGGCAAACTGCACTACGGCGAGGTGGACTACTACCACGGCATCGGGCCTTGGTACGGCCAGTATCGCTGGAATACGAAGCGCGAACTCGGCGGCAGCGCGCTCCTCACCGCCGGCTGTCACGCGATGGATGCGCTGTTGCTGTGCATGAGCGGCGACGTGACCGAGGTCAGCAGCTTCTCCTCGCAGAGCAGCAATCCTGTCTTCGCGGCTTACGAGTACCCGACGACTTCCACGACGATCCTGCGTTTCAAAAATGGCGCGGTCGGAAAATGCGCGGCGGTGGTGGACTGCCTCCAGCCGTACTATTTCCACACGCACCTCGTCGGCAGCGAGGGCAGCATCCTCGACAACAAATTTCACAGCCAGAAACTCGGCGGGCTGAACAAGCATGCGTGGTCGCAGCTTTCGATGAAGATGCTCGATTCCGGCGACGTGAGCGACCATCCGTACCAGACGCAGTTCCAGGCATTCTTCGACGCGCTCGATGCGGGGAAGGACATGCCGCTCACGAGCTTCAGCGACGCCTTCCGCTCACACCGCGTGATCGCCGCGGCAGACAAGAGTGCCACCGAGGGACGCGCGGTGAAGCTGAGCGAGATCCCCGAGAAGTAGATCGCGGATCCTTCAGATCGCGCGCAGCTCGCTGGCGTGCTTCATTTCGATCGGCAGCCTGCACCCCGCCGCGCTGTCGTTTCCGAAAAGCATTCCCGCTTCCACTGCGCGCTCTAAGCGTGCATTACACGCGCGGTTTATCCTGAACCAACCCCTCACCCTTTTTCCCTCACTCATGAAAATCCACGCCCTCGCATCTTTCCTCGCCCTCACCACCGTCGCGCACGCCGGAGACTGGCAGCAATGGCGCGGGCCGGAATTCAACGGCACATCGCCCGAGAAAAATCTGCCGTCGAAATGGAGCCAGACCGAGGGCGTGAAGTGGTCGCTCGATCTCCCTGGCATCAGCGGTGCGACGCCCATCGTGTCGGGCGAGCGCGTCTTCGTGATGAGCCCCGATCCGGAAAACAAGCAGTGGCTCATCGCCGTGGATCGCAAGACCGGCAAGCTCGCGTGGAAGCAGAACATCGCCGACGGCGCGATGGCGAAGGGCCGCGGCAACAGCACCGCTTCGTCGCCCGTCACCGACGGCAAGACCGTGTGGGCGCTCGTCGGCACCGGGCAACTCGCGGCGTTTGATTTTTCCGGCAAGCAAGTCTGGGCGCGCGACCTCGCGAAGGACTACGGCAAGTTCAACATCAACTGGGTCTATGGCAGCAGCCCGCTGCTCTTCGGCGGCAAGCTCTACGTCCTCGTCCTCCAGCGCACGCCTGCGGACGGCGGCTATCCCGGCATCGAGGACAAGGACAAGGGCCCACGCGAAAGCTACCTCCTCGCGCTCGATCCCGCGACTGGCAAGACGCTCTGGAAACACATCCGCCCGACCGACGCCGAGCAGGAGAGCATGGAGACCTATGCCACGCCCATCCCGCACACCGTCGCCGGCAAGGTGCAGCTCCTCATCTCCGGCGGCGACTGCCTCAGCGGCCACGACGCCGAGACCGGCGCGGAGCTGTGGCGCGGCGGCGGCATCAACAACAAGAAGGGCCTGAGCGGCGGCGGCTTCATGCGCCTCGTCCCGAGCGCTGTCGCATCGGAAAATATCGCGCTCGTCTGCGGCCCGAAACAAAGCGCCACCATCGCCTACAAGATGGACGGCAAGGGCGACATTTCCGAAAAAGGCCGCGCGTGGGTCTTCGACGAAAAGAACACGCCCGACACCTCCACCCCCGCGGCGCTCGGCGGGAAGTTCTACGTCTTCAACGGCGACAAGCAGGTGATGACCTGCCTCGACGCGAAGACCGGCGCGAAAGTCTGGCAGGAAGGCTTCACGCTCGAGAAGACGAAGGGCATGGAAATCTTCCGCGCCTCGCCGACGATCGCCGACGGAAAAATCTACACCATCGGCGAACGCGCCACCGCCGTGGTGCAAAACCTCGCGGACGGCAAAGTGCTGCACACCGTCTCGATGGGCGGCGGCGACGCCACCCGCAGCAGCATCTCCGTGAGCGACGGCCACCTCTTCATCCGCACGAGCGAGAAGCTGTGGTGCATCGGGAAGTGAGCAGCCAGCGCACTTCGCAGGTCAGGGAACCTTCCCTTGTCCCGAGTGTCTCTCAGGATTCCGGCCCCACCTGCGCGGCCGGATGCAGCACTATCCTGCACATGATGAGGCCGCCCTTTCAGGACTTTGTCTGAATAAAATCGGATACCCAGGGCTGCGCTCGTGCCTCTTGCCCTGGGCTGGCTTGTTTGCGCACCTTTGGTGCTCATTCCGAATCGAGTTCAAAGTTCCGTACGGGCACTAACCTTTGTCGTCGGAAAAATAGACGCGGGGGCCGCTGTCTGTGCGGATTTTTCGCTGCAACTGCTTCATCACTCCGCGCCCCCATTCCTTGGCCTCGTCGCTGTTGTAGTGGACGCCGTCGCTGCCGGTGCGGCCGTTCACGTAGTGCGTGAGGGGCAGGGATTCGATCACTTCAAAGTGCCAGATTTTTGCGGCGCGCAGGATCAGAGCCCGCACGGTGGCCTGCACGTTTTTCGGGAATTTGGCGCAGTCCGGCGGCAGCACCCAGATCACCTGCTTTCCGCGCAGCGAGGCTCCGAGCCGATCGAGCGATTGCGCCATTTTTTTTATTTCCTCGTCGCTGCTGCGCGGGGTGAGGTCGTCGAACCAATTCGTGCCGAGCTGCACGATGACGGTCTGCGGCTTGTGCATCCACAGCAGGCGGTCAATCTTCGGCGTGGCGACCGGCGGCGGGCGCTGGCCTCCGCGGTAGTCGAGGACGACGGTGCGCTGCGGAGTCCGCTCGCGGTAGCCGCATTTCGTGACGTGCTGTGGCTCCGCTGTGAGCCAGTGCTGCGGCGAGGATCCGCACGAGCCATAGACGAAGACATTCTGCGTGCCGTAGCGCGCGACGAGCGAATCCTGGAGCTGCTCGCCGAATCCGCCGACAGTCATGGAGTCGCCGATCATGAGGATGCGATCTGCGCCGGACGCGGCGGGTGTGGCTGCGAGGAGCAGCGCGGAGAGCAGCGCGCAGAGAAGGCGGAAGGGCTTGGGCATGGGAAGGTCGTTGCGCGCGCGGGCGATCACTTGCCGCGGGAGGGCAGTTTGCGTTCGTCTGCGACTTGGATGAAGTGGAGCAATTCGGGATGCTCGCTCTGGTCGCTCGACTTGGTTGTCGCCCACGGCGTTCCATCAACCTCCTTCACGCGAAGCTCGTACGTCGAGCCGATCTTGTATTTGCTCAGTGACTGCGCCTGTCGCCGGATGTGCGCCGGGTGCATCACGAGGATCTGTTGGTCCGCGTAATCGCCCTTCATCACCTGTACGACGTCGTAAACGTAAGCCACCAGCGACTCCCCATACGGGATCTTCTCAAGGCGCAGCGGCGGCGACTTGAAGGTGAGCCTGGCTTTTACCGAGATCGACTTGGCGTCTTCGGCCGGGCTGGGCACCGCCGGCTTCTCCACCTCCGGGACTTGCGCGGTGATCACGGGCGGCAGCGGGCGAAAGGTGAGGTCGCCCATCACGCGCTCGAAGACGCGGTCGGCCCAGCGGTTCATGTCTGCGCCGCCGAAGTGCTCGCGGTCGCGCTGCAGGCCGGTGAACGGATACGTGATGAGCGTGCGGCTATCAATCACCGTAGCCACCGGCGCGGTGAATTTGCAGGAGCGCTCGAAGACAAAGTCCTGGATGTCAGCCGTGACGCGGCCCGAGGTGGGCGAGCCGATCCAATAGATTTTGCGCAGCGACGAATGCGTCTTCAGCACCTCGCGCATGAACGGCACGACCTGGCTCTTGAGGGCCCTGTCGTGGCGCTCCTCGCTGATGGATTTTCCATCCGTGAAAAGGTCGAAGAAGTTCGTGCCGGTCTGCACGATGAGGATGTCGGGCTTGGTCTGTTCGAGCAGATCCTCGATCTTCGGGACCTGGTGCGGCTTCGGTTTCGTCCCGCGCTTGTTGCCGTAGGTGTCCTCGAGGACGATCGGCGAGCCGCCGTCCTCGTCGGACTCGATGGTGAAAAATCCGCAGCACGTCTTCGCATTCGGGTAGCCGCCGACCTTCAGCCAGCTCAGCGGCACGGTGCCGCAGGTCATGTAGGTGAAGATGGATTTGAACTGCGGCGACTTCCGGAAGCGGCCATCGAGACGCTGCCCGAATCCGCAGAGGCTGAGCGAATCGCCGAGGATCAGCACCGTGAGGCCGCTCGCCGATTCCGCGGTGACGGCGCTCTTGCGAAGCTGAATGGTGAGCGAGACGGCGATCTCTGTGACGGGATCAATGGATGCAGCCGCGCCAAACCACTGCTCGTCACCGAGTCTTGTTTTCGTGGGCGGCTTCGCCTTTGCGGTGTCCTGCACCGGCTTCGCCTTCGGTGGCGCGGGGGGGTGTTTTTTTGACGGCTTGGACGACGAGTCCGGCGTCTTCGGGAGAGACACCACGCGCGCCTTTGGAATTGCGATCTCCGCCACCTCGTCGGCGCCGGAATTCTTCACGACGGGCCGCGGTGCACCCGTCGCCGCCTGCGCGATGATCAGCGATGCCGCCGCAACCCACACTGCGAACTGTCTGGGCGCTCCGGGCGTGCAGTTGCGCGCTGCGTCGTGCGCGTGTCGCGCGGGTTGGTCGGCTGAGGTGTGATCCACTGGTGTCCTTAAACGAATCTGCATTTCACGAATCAAGTTGTTTGCACAGTTGCGCAGCACTCGTGCCGCGCATTTTTTTCACTTCGCCACCGGCAACTTCTGCCAGCCGGAATCTGCCTCCGTGAATTCCCGTGCGGTGAAGCACCACACGACGACCTTTTTCTTCGAGAGGTATTTGGGATCCTTGATGCTCTTGCGGAAAAGATTTCCGCGCACCGTGGTTGCGCCGGAGCCTTTTGTTCCGATGAGATCCGGCGCGATGCCGAGTTCCGCCGCGAGCTGGTCGAGCAGGCCCGCGCGCTCCGCGAGGAAATCGTGAAAGACGAGCGTGTGGCTGTCGCCGATCAGCAGCACCTGGCTTCCGGGATCGGGTTCGACCGCCGCGCCGTTTGCAGGGGTCACCATCCGCACGGCGATTTTTTCGTCCGGCGTGCGTTTGCCGGGGCCGCCGGGCAGATCGAGCAGGTCGCCGTGGATAGCGATCGTCTTCCATTCGGTGGAAAATGTGGCGGTGCGTTTCAACTGGAGCCTGTCGCCGATGGCCTTTGCGATCGCCTGCGCCGCGAGCACGCAGCCGCTGCCGGACCAGTGGGTGTCCGTGGCGCAGAACACCGGGCCGTGTTCGCCGGCTTTCGCCGCGAGCATGAGTGGCGCAATGTCGAGCACCTCGACGCCCGCCGTCTTCAGTGCGCCGTAAAATTCCGTGAGCGACGCAAGCGCGCCATCGGAAGGCGCGCCGCCGAGAATTTTCTCCGGATAGATCGCCGCCTTCGGAGGCACCGGCACGAGCAGCAGGTCAATGCCGCGCGCCTTCAACTGCGTCTGGAAATCCACGATCGCCGGGATGGGATCGGCCGCATCCGGTTTCGGCGAGCGGCTCACCTTCGCAGCCGCGTCGCCCCAAAAACGATCGAACGACAGCATCCGCAGCTCGGAGGCGAGGAACAGCCAGCCATCCGTGCCCGCGACGACGCTCGCCTTCGCCTTCTCCGCCGCCGCAAACCGCGCCCCGAATTCCGCGCGCGGAGGCCCGGCATTCGCGCACGTCACGGCGGCGCAGCAGGCGAGGATTTGGAAGACGGAAAATTTCATGAATCGGTGTGGTGAGACAGGCGCGAGCAAGGGCCGCTTCGTCTATCGAAAGTCGCGCAGGTTTCAACTTCCATTTTGCAAGCCACCTGTCCCATCGTCCGCGCCTGCGCGTCCGCACGTGCGCAATCGCCGAATGGTTTTCAGCTCGCACATCTTCATCTATTTTTTCCTGCCGCTCACGCTGCTCGGGTACTACCTGCTGAAGCCCGCGCCGCAGCGTGCGCGGAATCTGTGGCTCGTCCTCACCGGCTACACATTTTACGGCTGGGCCGAGCCGCGCTTCGTCGTGCTGATGTTTGTCACCACGTCACTCGACTGGCTGCTCAGCCTCATGATCGCGCACGACGACTGGCGCGTGTGGCGCGCGCGGGGAAAGGACGCGCCGACACTCGTGCCGGGCGCACCGCGCAGCCGCACGCAGCACCGCGCACTGCTCGGCTCCATCGTCAGCAATCTCCTCGCGCTCGGCTTTTTCAAGTATTTCAACTTCGGTCTCGAAGCGTTCAACGCGCTGCTCGGCTCGGTCGGCCTCGGCCACATGCAGTGGGATCCCGCGCTGCGCATCGTGCTGCCGCTCGGCATCAGCTTCTACACGTTCCAGGCGCTCAGCTACATCATTGACGTGTATCGCGGCGACGCGAAGGCGATGGCGAACTTCGTGGATTTCTCATGCTTCGTCTCGATGCTCCCGCACCTCGTCGCCGGGCCGATCCTGAAGTTCTCCTTCCTCGCCGAGCAGCTCCGGCAGCGCACGCTCACCAGCGATAAATTCGCGCGCGGCGCGGCGTTCTTCCTCATGGGCCTCGCGAAAAAAATCCTGCTCGCGAACCCGTGCGGCAAGATCGCCGACACCGCATTCGACGCGCTCTCGCGCGGCCCGATCGAGGCGTGGGTCGGCGCGACAGGCTACTCGTTCCAGATCTACTTCGACTTCAGCGGCTACTCCGACATGGCCATCGGCCTCGGCCTCATGTTCGGCTTCATCTTCGCGAAAAATTTCGACGCGCCGTACCGCGCGGAATCCATCACCGACTTCTGGCGGCGCTGGCACATCTCGCTCTCCACATGGCTGCGCGAATATCTCTACATCCCGCTCGGTGGCAACCGCGGCAGCAAAGGGCGCATCTATTTCAATCTCGTGATCACCATGCTGCTCGGCGGCCTGTGGCACGGTGCGTCGTGGAATTTCATCATCTGGGGCGGCATCCACGGCGGAATGCTCGCCGCCGAGCGCGCGCAGGGCCGCGAAAATTTCTACCGTCGTCTGCCGCGGCCCGTGCGCATCGGCGTCACGTTTGTGATCGTCATGCTCGGCTGGGTCTTTTTCCGCGCAGCGGATCTGCCGCGCGCCCTCGGCTACCTCGCCGACATGTTCGGCGCGCGTGCGCTGCCCGACGGCGCGCGCCTCATCTCCGGCGTGCTCATGCAGCCTTACCTGCTCCTCGCGCTCGCGCTCGCCGCGCTCGTCACATGGGCCGGGCGGCAGACGTGGGACTGGACGCAGCGCCTCACGCTCGGCAAAGCCGCGCTGTGCATCGCGCTCGGCTGGCTCGCGCTCGTGGTCCTCGCCACGCAGGACTACAACCCGTTCATCTATTTCATATTCTGATGAGCAAACCCCCGACACCACCCGAGCACTCGCTGCCGAGCTACGGCGAGCCGACGCCCGAGACGAAGCGCAAGATGTCGCGCGAGGACGAGGCCGAACTCGCGCTGGGCCGCACGGATTTTTCCCCCGGTGCGCGCACACTGCTCATCGTGGCATTCCTGCTCACGATCATGGCGGTCGTCGTCGCGCAGATCATCGCGCGGCAGCCCATCTTCGAAATGCACGGCGTGCTGCCGTCGTCGGCAAAAATTCACGCCGTGCGATCGCCCGGCGATTTTTGGGAGCTGATTCCGAAGGCCGAGCACATCAAGGCCGCTGAGAAGGATCTCGAAAAGCAGTCCGTCATTGCGAAGGCGCTGCGCCCGCGCGTGCAGGGCGTGCTCACGGGAATGCTGCGCAGCGGCACCGAGCAGGCGTTCATCGGGCGCAATGGCTGGCTCTTTTACCGGAGCGATGTGGAATACATCACCGGCCCGCCCTTCCTCGATCCCGCGCGGCTCCGGCAGCGCGCGCACGACGCGCACATCCAGCCCGATCCGGTGAAGGGCATCATCCACTTCCGCGACCAGCTCGCGAAGCGTGGCATCGAACTCATCGTCATGCCCATGCCCGTGAAGCCGTGCATCGAGGGCGAGAAGCTCGGCGCGCACGCAGGCAAGGCGCTGCATAACGTCTCGCACCCGGAATTCCTCGCGCGCCTCGCCCGCGAAAAAGTCCGCGTGTTCGATCCCACGCCGCTGCTCCTCTCACGCAAGCCCGCACCGATTTTCCTCGAGACCGACACGCACTGGCGGCCCGAGACGATGGAATTCATCGCGCAAAAACTCGCCGCCGAAATCCAACCCGGCCCCGCCGCGGATTCGCCGGTGAATGAAAAACAAATCTCCGCGCTCGGCGACATTGCCGGCCTCCTCGGCCTCGGGGAATCGCAGCAATTTTTCCGCCCGCAGACCGTCATCATCCATCAGGTCTCCGCGGGCAATGGCGTCTGGCGTCCGAGTCCCGACGCGAGCGTGCTGCTCCTCGGCGACAGCTTCGCAAATATCTTCTCGCTCGAAGCGATGGGCTGGGGCGAGGCCGCCGGATTCGCCGAGCACCTCAGCCGCGCGCTCGGCAAGCCGCTCGACTGCATCCTGCGCAACAGCGACGGCTCATTCGCCACGCGCGAACACCTGCAGCGCGAACTTGCACTCGGTCGTGACCGCCTCGCTGGAAAAAAAATCGTTGTGTGGGAATTTGCCGCGCGCGAACTCGCCATCGGCGATTGGAAACTCCTCCCGCTCGATCTCGGCACGCCGCCGCCCTCAAAATTTTTCAGCCCCGAGGCCGGCCGGTGGAAAACAGTCACCGGCACCGTCGCCGCGATCTCCAGTGTCCCGCGTCCCGGCACCGTGCCCTACGCCGAGCACATCCTCACCGCGCACCTCGTGGACATCGAGGGTGCCGACGCCACACAGGCCCTCGTCTGCACCTGGAGCATGCGCGCGCAAAAATGGACCCGCGCCGCGAGCTTGCGCCCCGGCGACCGCGTGAAGCTGCGAGTCCGCGCGTGGAGCGACGTCTCCGCGCAGTACGAAAAGATCAACCGCAGCGAACTCGACAGCGCCGCGCTTCAGCTTGAGGAGCCGGGGTGGGGGGAGTTGATCGAATAGCGCGTGCTTGATCGGATGGAGGTCGCCTCCGCGGCTCCTCGATATGAAAAATGCCGTCGCGGCGCATTCACCCGAACAGATCCAGCAGAGGCTTCCCGCTTTCCACGAGCGGGACGGGGCGGCTTCCGCGATCCGTGAGCATCATTTCGGGGTCAATGCCGAGCGCCCAGTAGATCGTCTTCGCGAGCGACTCGGGCGTGACGGACTTTTCATTCGGGTAGGCCGCGTCCTTGTCCGAACTGCCGTACGCGATGCCGCCGCGAATGCCTGCGCCGGCGATCACTGCGGGGGAAGCATGTGCTCCAGTGGCCGTGGATGCCGGAGCAGGTGTTCTTGGGGAGGCCGTTGATGGTGAGCATGGCGGACGGGGCAAAGTGTTGAACCCGCAAATCGCACGGTGATTAGTAATGGCTGATCCGCGAAACTTCACGGTCTCGCCAGCCGTTTTCACCGGAGTCCCACTGTCGTGTGTGCGTGGGGGGCAGCGTCCGCGGAAGATGCGGAAACACGCCGCCATCATCTTTTCCACGGCAAGTGCGCCGCCCTACGTGTGCGCGATGCCGTGCCTGAAATCCGTCGGCGACTGGCCGGTCACGCGGCGGAACATGCGGTTGAAATGCGTAATGGATGCGAAGCCGGCCTCGAAGGCGACCTCCGAGATGCGCGCCTGAGGATTCGAGAGCAGCTTCTTGGCCTTCGCGATGCGGACCATCGAGAGGTACTGCGTGAAAGTCATGCCGGTCGCGCGCTTGAAGGTCTTGCAAAAATGAAATGTGCTCGCGTGGACACTCCGGGCGATCTCGGTGAGCGGCAGCGCCTCGCCGCTGCGCTGCGCGATGATCTCGCGGGCGCGGGAGACGAGCGGCGGCTCGGCGTGCATTTGCTGCGTGGCGATCTGCTCCGCGGCGAGCGAGAGGTGGCTGGCGAAAATTTCCAGCAGGCGGAGGACGGCGTCGTATTGCTTCCGCTCGATCACGCGGCTGCCGAAGTACGCTTTCCCGAGCGTCTCCCAATCCATGTCTGCCCCGCCCTTTTTCAGGAACTCAGCGACGCGCCGGAAATTGGCAGGCGTGAGTTTTTTCAGCGCGACCTGCCCGGTCTGGAGATAGCCGAGCACCTTGCTCCCGATGCGCACGGGCACGGCGGAATCCGTGAGACCCGCGAGGCACGTCTCGCTGTGCGTCGCACCGCCGGCACCGGCGGCCGCGAGATTCGTCTGCATGTCCACGCACAGGCGGCAGCCCGGCTCGGTCTCGGCCATCTGTGTGCAAAACTCGTTGGCCTTCGCACTGCCGCGCATTCCGGCCCGTTTTTTCCCAGCGGGCGCGAACTTCATTGGCAGCCCGGTTGCCTGGGAAAAGGCGGCCTCGTAGTCGCGCAGGATTTGCGACTCGGAGAGTTTCTCTGCGATGACACTGTTTTCCGTTCCACTCACTGGGCGAAAATAGCAGGGCCCTCCCATGCTGCAACGCAATAGGCGGTGAATCATGCTCAAGCCACGGTGAGCATGCAGCGGCAGCGCGTGCAAAATGTGCGCACATGATGGAAACACGAACAGTCAACTCCGAGTCCGACCCCGGCAAATGCGCCGGGTGCGGTCAATGCCGCTGTGGTGAAAAGAGAGCGGCACCTCCCCAGAAAGAGACGGCTTTCCGTGCCGTTCATGAGAAAGTGTCGCCTTCTGTTTCCATCACGGTGATGCCCGTTGTGAGCGGCGCGGAATCCCGTCTCTATCCGGCGATCTGAGTCACTCATCCTCATCGCTTTGCCTTGAGTCCAAATCCGGGGGGGGCAGAATCGCTGGCTGCAAGCCGCTGACGAGCGGCAGATTGCAGCCAGCGATTCGCGCCGGGGAACGGCGCGTGCATCCACCTCACCAGAGCTGAATCTGCTCCGGCAAATCCTCCGGCGGCACTTCACTTGCGGGAGCGCCGTGCAGCACGAAGGATCGTTCCCACTGCGCGCGGGTGACGAAAAGCACGCGCACAGTTCCTTCCGGCGGCAGGTTTGCCTTCACGCGTTCGACGTGCGTTTCCTGCCGCGCGAACGTCACGCAGGCGCGTGCGTACACGCTCCACTGGAGCATCTGGTAACCGTCGTCCTTGAGCCATTCGCGGAAGCCCGAGGCCACCTTGCGCTGCTCCTTCGTGCCCACGGGGAGATCGAAGCAGACGATCAGCCAGCCCATTTTGAATTTCTCGGTGTCCATGGCCGGTAAAAGCGCGACTGCCCTTCGAGCACCGCGCGGAGAAGCGGACTTCTAGCAAACGCTCGAAAGACGAGGTGTCGCGCCTTCAAGCTGGGACGCTGTCTTTACCCGGCAAAGTCGAGGGCGCGGATTTCGAGCAGCGTCGTTCCATAAATGTTCAGGGAATACATGAGGCCAGCGGCGAGTGGATCATCTTCATCGAAAACGTGCAAGCCATCATGGCTGACAAAGCCGACGCTAAAGAGCGCCGCGGCAATCGGCGTATGTTCACGCTGAGCGCCGTTCTTGAATTCCCGCAGGTAAAGCAGATCAGGGAGATAAGCTCGCTCCACCATCATGCAAAGCCGAAGCGCTTGGTCATACGTCACCTTCATCGCTTCGTCAACTTGCTCGGGTGTGACCGTCCCACCCGGACGCTTCACTCGCTTAATCAACACCCGATAGATGAAATGGGGAATGGAAACCCTTCTCATCGGTTCCCCTCCTACAACCAGCGGCGCTGGCCGCATCATTTCCGACCAGAATTTAATCCCTTCATCCAATTCTTCATTCGTAATCTGCCATTCATCGTCTCTGATTTGTTTTATGAAATCCTGATGGAACGCGAGGTAAAGCACATGGGCATAATTTGGCGAATAATCATCCAGGATGCAGAAGGCCAGGTACCGCGATGCCTCGGAGTCGTCACCCCACGCGAACTTTCGTACGGTGGGAAAGTTGTCCTCATATTCGCGAGGTTCTGCCACAGGCAGGAGCGGATCGCCGTTTGCCGTGATTGAGCATCCGGCTTTATCCCTCCTGGCTTTGTAGGTGATCATAAACGGAGTGTAAGGCAGCGAGAAAGCAGTTCAAGCCAAGTTGCCGGGTTGTCAGATAGCTATCCTCGGAGCTTGCGCTTCGCCTTCGCCGCCGGGGCGAGGGGGGCGGTGAGGCCGTGGGTTGCTCACACCAGGTTTGCGGCGACTGCGCCAGCGTAGGCGGCCTTGATCTTCCGGGGCGTGAAGGGCGACTTCATCAGCCCAGCCTGAATCCTCTTGAGCACAGCCGCGGGAAATGTCGCATGGGCGCGGAAGGCACCGCTTGCCACCGATTGATCGAGCAGGCGCGCATCCACGATCCGGGCGTCCGCGTAAAATATCACCGAGGGTTTTTGCACAAAGGAATGATCTCCCGCGTTCAGAATCGTCGTCTTGTCCGAGTGGGGCCGCTGCGTGGTGACGTTCACCATGATGGCCAGATGCGTCTGCGGATTTGGCCGGGTGACGAGCACCCAGAGATGCTCCGTGTCCTGCCCCGGCTTCGGGAGCATGAAGCTGTCGCCCAGCCCGGCTATGCTTCAATGCCCGGCGAGCACGAGATCAGTTTCCGACAGTTCGGCCAGTTCGTCGTCCACGGCGGAGATTTCCAGATCGCTCTTGCCGCCCGCCTTGAGGATGTCGCGGTAGCTGATTCTGATGGCGCTGCCCTGCGGGTCTTTCCACTCGGGGAGCTTGTGGGTGAGTGTCCGCAGTTGCCATCGCGTCAGGTGCCCGTGCTGCTGGAAAATCTCGTCGAGCAGCGCCTCCTCCGCATCGGAGAGCTCGTCGTTGCCGGCATCGCCCTTGAGTTCCACCTCGTAATTGCTCGGCGCGGAAATGCTCTCTGCCCAGACGGAGGGGCATTCGGGATCGTCGCCGTCGGAGGTGAGGTTCAGCACGCGGCTCAGGACCGGGCCGTGATCCATCGAAACGTAGCGGTCGGTGCTGATGGGCCGTCCCCAGCGCAGCAGCGCCTCGCGATCCGCGAGGTAGAGGAGCTTGATGAGCTTCATGTAGCTCATGCGTCCTCCGCGCAGGCGCAGGAGACGGGCTGCGGCTTGCGTGGCTTTTCTCTCGTTGAAGTGAAGACGCGCGCTCATCGGCTCATCATGTCAGGAACATCGCTCATGCGCAAGGGGGCCTCGGCGTTGCGCGTCCGCGCTTGGGTTTCGCCGTTGGCGCGAGGGGGCCGGTGAGTCGTTCGTAGAGGGCGAAGAGGTGTTCGACTCGGGCGCGGTCGCTGGGGAAGGGTTCGCGGCGGTAGCAGCGGTCCACGGCACGATCCAGCTCGGCATGGGCGGTGGCGAGCGCGGGCGGCATGGCGAGCGGGTCGTAGAGGTCCGCCAGCGTGGAGGCCGGGAAGGCCGCGCGCGCATCGAGCACCGCCTGCGCCGCCGTCTCCACCGCCGCACGCTGCGCGGGCGTGGGCGCGGAGGGCCAGGGGTAGTTGTTATAGACGAGTCCGGCGGAATAGCGGTAGTCGCTCTTCAGTCGTCCGCAGACTTGCCTCATCCATGCCATGTGCATCGCGGAAGAGAGCACGCCGAAGTGGTAAAGTTCAGCATCGGGGACGGTGAAGAGATCAGTGCTGGCGATCACTTCGGGTTCGAGGAAACCAATCGGAATGTAGCTGCGCCGTTCGGATGAGCTCTTCGGAATGGCGAGGTAACGTCGTGCGGGCTGGCGGATTTCTCCGAAGACCGCGGGCGTCTTTGCGAGTTCCCGCGTTGTCGCACGACTGCTCGCAAGACCCATCGCTTTCACGCCCTCAATACGGCGCATGATTTCAGGCATCGCACGCATTTCCATCGGCGAAGCATTGATGAGCCAGAGACACCAGCGGTCTTTCCCGTTGATGAATTCCTCGCGCGCTAGAATCAGACGCAGGAATTTTTCAGCGCCCGGTTCGACTCGGAGCAACGCTGCTTTTTCCTCCGGTGTGAGCAGGAGGAATCCGCCATCATTGGGCATACTGCCGAAAGCGATCTCTGGTACCGCACAGAACGACTTGCTCCGTTTGGCGAGGACCGTGTCATTCCCCTCGATGAGATACGGCGAGATGTTGCGGACGACGGAGACGGTGGGGTTCACCGGGTCGGTGTCGTAGTCGTAGAGGCGCTTCTCGGGCACGTCGCCGAGGCCGAAGCCGAGGATGACGACGTGGACGTGGGCCTTGCCGCGGGCCTCG
>JBBRYC010000110.1:0-16932 GCA_038238025.1 Chthoniobacterales bacterium | reverse complement strand
TCGGCCAGCAGCTTCGCGGTGCCGCCGGTGGAGATGATTTCCACTCCCATCGCGGAGAGTTCTTTGGCAAAGGCCACGAGGCCGGTCTTGTCCGAAACGGAAATGAGCGCGCGGGTGATTTTCATCGAAGGGCGCGGAGGCTAGCAGCGAAGCCCGGACGGTCAAGTGGCACGCCTCGCAACCGCAGGGCAATTGCATCAAAAGCCCTTCGTTTCAAAGAGTGAAACTTCAGGACGGCAGGAGGCGCCTGCGGCGGGCTTAACGTCGAACATTTAACACTTAACTTCTAACGCTAAACGGCGGATTCCGTTTCCATGAAGCTGATCGCTGTGAACTTTCAGCGTTAGGCGTTAGGTGTTGAATGTTCCCTGCTTATCCGGTTGCGTGACAAAATGAGGAAAGAGGGGGAAGACGTCGAGGTGGCTTTGGAGGACGGCTGGCGAGCGCGAGACCGGAAACGCCGGGCTTTGCTCGCCTGCGAGCGTTTTTGTCACTGAACCGGATAAGCACGGAATGTTCGACGTTGAGCCCCGCGCAGCGGCCTTTGGTCCAGGCAGCTTCCCCGTGGTTTTTGATCCGTTTGCCCTATTCGCAACCGCCTCACTCACCGGAATCAACTCGCGGGCGGGCTGACGCTCGGGGCCGCGGGAGGCGCAGGAGCAGGCCCGTCGCCGAGCAGTTCGCCGAGTTCCGCCATTCGCACGCCGAGGTCGCTGCCGTGACTGCCTGCGAAAAGCTCGCGCTCCATGTCGAAGGACGACTTCGCGGCACTGAGGATAAGGTCGGAACACACCACCGTGAGCAGAAAGATGTTCGCAAAAAGCGCGCAGATAAATGAGATGAAACCGAGTGAGAACCATGAGCTCAGGGGAATCTGTTTCAGCCCGTCCCTTGCTCCGAAGCAGATGAGGATCAGTCCGGCCAGGAAGAACATCTTACCCATTTTCCGAATGGCGCCGATGGTTTGGTTCATCCGTTCAGGCGTCTTCACCGCGCACAGGGATTTTGCCCAATAAACCATCGTCAGCGGCCAAAGTACGAGGCAGACAAATCCGATGCCGATCACAAATTGGCCGCACTGGATGGCGAACAGCGCAGGGATGGCGAGGATCAGTGAGAAAAGCGGCGCGACGGCAATGCCGAGCCAGCCGGGCAAGGGATGCTGCGGCATGAGCGTCTTGAGCGCCAGGCTGCATCGCACGATGCCGGGAAAGAGGCCAAGCACCTTCGGAATAAGAACGAGGACGATATTCAATGCGAGCATGGCCTGAACGAGATAGCGCGGGAGCTTGAGGAGATAATGCTCTGGAATGCCCGCCTCGTTCAGTTTCATCAGCAACGGGCGCATTTCATCCGTGACCGGCATGTCGGGCATGAACAGATAGATGGGGAAAAGCGCCAGCAGCACCGGCCCGCCAAACTGTGTGAGGTACGATATTGCCGCCTCCCGCCGGGTGCGCGAGGGCGTACACCAACTCCGCACGGCCTTGAT
This sequence comes from Chthoniobacterales bacterium, assembly GCA_038238025.1. GTDB lineage: Bacteria > Verrucomicrobiota > Verrucomicrobiia > Chthoniobacterales > Chthoniobacteraceae > SXWH01. Next base: position 15,440 of record JBBRYC010000110.1, on the reverse strand, counting down.
GCAATAGACGAGCGCGGCGAGGCCGATCACGGGCAGGAAGAATGCCCATATCTTGACGATAAGCGGCCATTGCATGCCCTGTTTATCGGTGAGGAACGAGACGTAGTCCTTAGATTGGTTGACGAGCACCACCGCGAGCAATGCACAGGAAAACCAAAGCAGCGCCCTCCGCCATGCGAGAAAATTTTGCACACTCGGTGCCGTGACGGGCGGGGTGGCTTTCGCAAGTTCGGCCCGTTCCTCGTCCGAAGCGTGCGCATCCATGAAATTGCTTTTCATGACCCGCCCCATGAATAGCCGCGCGAGACCCACTTGCTTCTTCGCGACGCTGGCGCATTTCGCGCCCAGCTCCCTCATCTTCGCTTTCGTCTCGTCTGAAATCATCGGTTTTCCGATTCCCGGAGGCGGCGGAATGGCGGAGCCGGGAATCCCAGGCTCCGAAGCACCAATGGCATCCATAACCGGAATCCATTGCTTCGTGCCCTCCGGGCACACCTTGTCCCTGGCCGTCAGACTGCCGGCAAGCAACCGCCCCTTGATCTCCTCTACCGTCAACGGGCCGGTGACAACGTTATTGATATAAATGAAGTACCTCATGATGCGTCAGTGCAGGGCGTTTTGTGCGCTTCCGATACCCGCGGCAAACTTATTCCACAAATCATCCATCCACACCCGCACTACTCCCGGACTGGGGCTCTTCCAAAAGTGAACGTCCGTTGATTTGTCTCGACACCTCACCTCCTCCGCTGGCGAAGTCCACACGTCCAAATCCGATACCGCCATGACTGAAATTCCACCTCCCCCGCCCACCGAAACAAACGAAACCGGTGACATCTTTCAGCGCATCAGGAAGGACTCAATGGTCCATCTGATTTTCGCCGCACTCCTGGCGATCTTTGTCACAGCCGGCTATTTCCCCTCCCCGGACGGCCCGAAATTCGAGCCCGTCGAACACAAGGAAATCCCGGCGGCCGCCTCTGCGGAAACCCGCGTGGCGATCGACAAGGAGAACGCCGAGATTGACAAGAAAAACACCGAGGCCCAGCAGAAGGTGGCCAAGGATCAGCGCGCGTGGGAAAAGAGCGGCCGGGAAAATTACATCGCGATGACGACGCTCGCGCGGTTCGCCGCGGGGCTGTGCGCCGCGCTGTGGGTCGTCTTCTTTGTCTGCTCCTATCTCATCAGGCCGCTGCTGAAATTCCTGAAGGATTTCCTCGGCGAGGATTTTGCAAAAGTCATCGCGCCGATCGTATTTCTCGGGATCGCATACGTCCTCGCGCAGATCATCGTGCAGAACACCTCGGGGAAGGAACTCATCGGCCACGGCTTCGTCGTCACAGTCATCCAGTTCACCAACCACATCCTCCGGCCCTTCCTCCGCTTCGTCATAGACTCCACGGAATTCATCGTGAAGAACTGGACCGTCGGCCTGATTTATCTGGCCATCGTGGTTTACGCCATCATCCGGAAGTTCAAAAAGCCGGTGGAGTAACGACGGCACGGAGAGGCACCGCCGGCTTGCAAGCCGGGAAGCTGAGCAAGACGATCAGCAGCCAGGGCAATCGCATCAAAAACCACGGGGAAGCTGCATGGGCGAAAGGCCGCTGCGCGGGGCTTAACGTCTAACATTTAACGCCTAACGCCAAACGCTGAAAATTCACAGCGTTCAGCTCCATGGAAATGGATTCCGCCGTTTAGCGTTAGAAGTTAAGTGTTAAATGTTAGACGTTAAGCCCGCCGCAGGCACCTCCCGCCGTCCTGAAGTTTAGCTCTTTAAGACGAGGACGTTTGATGCGATTGCCCTGCCTGCCCCACCCCTGCCATTTTCTTTCGTCACGCACGAATAATCAGTCCTCATTCCATGAAATTTCCTTTCGATCCCCCGCAAATTCCACATTCTCCCATGCAATCCTGTGAATGCGCGAATCTGCGGAGGCCGCTTCCGGACACCATAAAACGACCGCATGAAACCATGCCATGAGAATTGAAGTTGCCATTTCCCCCGTGGAAACCGACCTCCTCCCCGGGCGCGACCTGAGCAAGACGACAGCCGTCGTATTCGATGTGCTCCGCGCCGCGTCCACGTTCATCACCGCGCTGGCCAATGGCGCGACGGAGATTTATCCGGTCGCTTCGATTCCCGAAGCACTCGAACTGAAAACGATCATGCCCCGCGCGCTGCTGGCTGGCGAGCGGCACGGAGTCCGGTTCGACGGCTTCAACCTTGGCAACTCACCCCTGGATTACCGCAGGCTCGGCCCGGAGCCGATCATCTCGCTGACGACCGACTGCACCGCCGCACTGCGTGCCTGTGCAAACGCCGGCTGGGTGCTCCTTGGTTCCATCCTGAACATGGGCGCGCTCACGGAACTCCTGAAAGCGGACGATCCCGAAAATCTGCTGCTGGTCTGCGCGGGCACTGCGCGGGAGCCAGCGCTCGAGGACCTGTTCGCAGCCGGCATGCTTTGCAGTAATTTCCCCGAAGCGGCGTGCAGCGATGCGGCAAGGATCGCCGCATCAGTCTTCCGGAAATACCAGGAGGATCCCATGCACTGCCTTCACGACTCACGGAAAGGCCGCGCGCTCCTCGCCGACGGCCAGCGGGAAGACATCCGCTGGTGCGCACACCGCTCCCTTTACGCAGTCATCGCGGAAATGCGCGACGGCGTCGTTAGCAAGTTCTGATCAGCTCGTCATCACACCGGCACGACCAGCCCTTCCATTTCAGCGAGCTTCTTCTGGTCGGAATCGAAGGTGAGAAATTGGTCCGCCCCTGAGAACCAGCGCCGCGGCGACGTGCAGGATATCGAATCCGCGATGCCCGCCGCCCAGCGTGTGCGTGCCGGAAAGCCGTGTCGCCTCATCCAGCACATCGGCCAGATTGCACGGAGGCCGCAGCAGGCGTCCCGCTTGCACGGCGGATTCAAACTGCGCCCAAAACATCGCCGCCTCGCCATGCCGGATAACTCCCAAAAATTCGGCAAACCGCAAAGCATTGCCCAACTCGAACGGATTGTACGGACTGAGAGTGATCGGAACAGTGCCCTTCGCCGCCCACTTTAACGCTCTCGGCGAGTTCGCATCATTGCCATAGAGCGAAAAGAGAAAGCTGGAGGAGGCGGGTCGGTTGAGTTCAGGTTGGCCTCTTGGCTGCGGCTTGAGGCGGGGCATGATGATTTGATGCAATCCAGTTCTTGACTCAGTCCAGAACTCTCTCCATAGTCGGGCTAATGATGGATCCAGCAGAACTTCTTCGCCAAAATGGCATCCCGGTCACGGCGCAGCGCCTGGCAGTGCTGCGGGCGGTTTCGAGCGTGCCACATGCGACGGCGGACGCCATCGCGGAGGTGGTCAGGGGAAAGATCGGCACCATTTCCAAGCAGGCGGTCTATGACGCACTTGGGATGTTCTCGAAGAAGGGACTGATCCGCCGCATTCAGCCTGCGGGGTCGCCTGCACTTTTTGAGGACAGGGTGGGCGACAATCATCATCACGCGATCTGTCGCATGTGTGGGAAGACGGTGGATGTGGATTGCGCGGTGGGGAAAGCGCCCTGCCTGACTGCGTCCGGGGACTCTGGCTTCCACATCGATGAGGCGGAAGTGATTTATTGGGGCACCTGCGCCGAGTGTCGCGCCGTATCATAGCGCGGGCACTCGCTCCCCTCACCCTTTCAATCAACCCAACCCCAAACCAAAACCAAATGCTGACTAAACTAACCCCGATCACCCACACGCGGACGCTCTTTTTCCACCAAGGAAACACGAAGCGTCGAACCGGAGGAACGCGGCCGCTGTTCCTTGCCGCCCTTGCCCTTGCCACTTTATCCAGCCACGGAGGCAGTCTGCGGGCCGAGGAGAAGGCGGCGAAAGAGGGTGACATCAGCAAATGCCCGGTGATGGGCGCACAGGCAGGTCCGAACCGGGCCACGGCGGCCGGGGCCATGTCCAATGGGGACTGGTGGCCGGAGCAGTTGAACCTGAAGATTCTCCATCAGAACTCCGCGAAGGGAAACCCGATGGATAAGGGCTTCAATTACGCGGCGGAATTTAAGAAGCTGGATCTCGCGGCCTTGAAGAAGGACATCGAGGCGCTGATGATAACATCGCAGGACTGGTGGCCGGCTGACTACGGGACTTACGGCCCATTTTTCATCCGCATGGCCTGGCATAGTGCGGGGACGTATCGCATCACGGATGGTCGCGGCGGGGCGGGCTATGGCACGCAGCGTTTCGCGCCGCTCAATAGCTGGCCGGACAATGCGAACCTGGACAAGGCGCGTCGCCTTCTGTGGCCGATCAAGCAGAAGTATGGACAGAAGATTTCGTGGGCGGACCTGATGGTCTTCACGGGGAACTGCGCGCTGGAGTCGATGGGGTTCAAGACCCTGGGCTTCGCGGGTGGTCGCGAGGATGTGTGGGAGCCGCAGGAGGACATCTTCTGGGGACCTGAGAGCAAGTGGATGGGCGACCAGCGCCATAACGACAAGGGCGAGCTCGAGAAGCCGCTGGGCGCGGTGCAGATGGGGCTCATCTACGTGAATCCGGAAGGGCCGAACGCCAATCACGACCCGATGTCCGCCGCGAAGGACACTCGCGAAGCCTTTGGTCGCATGGCGATGAACGATGAAGAAACCGTCGCGCTGATCGCGGGCGGACATTCCTTCGGAAAAGCGCACGGCGCGGCTGACCCGAAGAAGCATGTGGGTGCTGAGCCAGAAGGCGCGCCCATCGAGCAGCAGGGCCTCGGATGGAAGAACAGCCTGGGCAAGGGCAACGCGGAGAACACCATCACCAGCGGTCTGGAAGGTGCGTGGACGAAGACGCCAGCGAAGTTCTCGCACGAGTATTTCAAAAATCTCCTCGATATCGAATGGGAAAAATCGAAGAGCCCCGCGGGTGCCGGGCAATGGACGCCGAAGAACGGAGTCGCCAAGGACACCGTGCCGGACGCGCACATCGCGGGCAAGAAGCACGCGCCGATTATGTTCACCACGGACATCGCGCTGAAGACCGACCCCGCCTACCTCAAGATATCCCAACGCTTCCACGACAATCCCAAGGAGTTCGATGACGCCTTCGCGAAGGCCTGGTATAAACTGACGCATCGCGATCTCGGTCCCCTTTCGCGCTGCCTCGGGCCGCAGGTGGCTCCGCCGCAATTGTTCCAAGACCCGGTGCCAGCATCAGATCACCCGCTGATCGGTGACGCGGAAATCGCCGCGCTCAAGACCAAGCTGCTCGGCTCCGGGCTCACGTCCTCGCAATTGATCACCACCGCATGGGCCTCTGCGTCCACCTTCCGCGGAAGTGACAAGCGCGGAGGGGCCAACGGTGCCCGCATCCGCCTCGCCCCGGAGAAGGATTGGGAAGTCAACAAGCCGGCCGAACTCGCGAAGGTGCTGTCCGCACTGGAGAAGATTCAGCAGGACTTCAATGGCTCGGCCGCAGGCGGCAAAAAGGTCTCAATGGCCGATCTCATCGTGCTCGGCGGCTGCGCTGCCGTTGAAGCAGCCGCCAAGAAGGGTGGACATGAAGTGAAGGTTCCCTTCGCCCCGGGCCGGACGGATGCCACGCAGGAACTGACCGATGTCCCTTCCTTCGCGTTTCTCGAACCGAAGGAGGACGGCTTCCGCAACTTCCTCGGTCACAAGCTCGACCGCCCCGCGGCTGAGACGCTGGTTGATCGCGCGCAATTGCTCACGCTCACCGCGCCGGAGATGACCGTCCTGATCGGCGGCCTGAGAGTGCTCAACACGAACGTCGGCTTTCCCGAACTCGGTGTCTTCACTAAGCACCCCGGAGCGCTGACCAATGAGTTCTTCGTTAACCTGCTCGACATCGGCACGGAGTGGAAGAAGTCGGCTATGTGCGAGTATTTCTTCGAGGGACACGACCGCAAATCGGGCGATCTCAAATGGAAGGCCACTTCCATTGATCTCGTCTTCGGCTCGAACTCACAGCTCCGCGCCATCGCCGAAGCCTATGCCTGCGCCGACGCCGGTGATAAGTTCGTCACGGACTTTGTCGCCGCCTGGACCAAGGTGATGAACTTGGATCGCTTCGATCTCGCAGCGAAGTAACGGAGCCCAAAAAACTTCGTCACGTGGACCTGCTCGGAGAAGTCTCCGAGCAGGTCTTCTTGTTTCCGCCAGTTTGGTGCTTGGCCTCCGCTGATCTGCAAGACCCGTCCGAGCCGTCCGAAGCCTACCGAGCGCCTTGTCCGGAGCACCCTACGTTTTACCAGACCAAGGGTCAGCCGCCGCAGTCCTTGCCGCCCAAAGAAGCCCGTCAGAAAAGCCGTCTCGGGCCGTCCATGCTCCAGTCACCGTCGCTGGAACCCATGCCCATGCGGCTTCCACGGCGACCCGAAGCGCCAGTGCCGCTGCACGCCGCAACAGGTAGAAAAATATCGCGAGCGAATCTCCGGCCCGCTGCTCGACCGCATTGACCTCCACGTCGAAGCACCTGCCGTAGCATTCGACGAACTCCGCAGGACCGAGCGCGCCGAACCCAGCGCCGCGATCCGCGAACGCGTCATCCGCGTCCGCGAAATCCAGCGCGCGCGTTTGGGCGAGGGCAGGGTGCGGATCAATGCCCGCATGAGTTCGCAACAAGTGCGAAAATTCTGCGCCCTCAGCACCGACGCGGAAAACCTCCTGCGCATGGCGATGGACAATCTCAACCTCTCCGCCCGCGCGCATGATCGCATCCTGAAAGTCGCCCGCACCATCGCCGTTCTTGGCGGCGCAGAAGCCATCGCGCCCGATCACATCGCCGAGGCCATCCAATACCGCACCCTCGACCGCAAACTCTGGCGGTAACTGCGCATTGGCCGCTCCGCAGAGCGTCGGGAACCGCGACCGTCAGCCCACGGGAATTCCACCGGGCGACGGTTCATCAACCCCCTATTATTGGATCCCCGTTTTGAAGCCCGCCAGCGCCTCCACTCTGCGCGGGTGTGGCGCACCTTCCCAGCCACGCCAGCAGGCGGTGATCACGATGGCCGCGTGCGTTTCATCGGGGCTGACGTAACAGCCGACGATCGCAACGGTGAACGGAAACTGGGAGACATCGTAGGTCTTCTGAAGGAGCGCCAGCGTCCTGTCGCCTTGTGATTCGAATACCTGGAAGCTCTTCACGCCCTCAAATTGCAACTCGTCATGCTTGCCCCGCACGCTTTCGATTCGTGGCAGGAAGATCGAGCTCCGGCGTTTCCCGAGGACCATTGGAAAGTGATCCATCGCAGCGGCTGCTTGTTTCACTCCGTGCTTCTTCACCAGCAGCGTGACGGCCTTCCCGTGCCTGCTCCAGAACTGCCTGATGCCGATGGAAAGATCCTGGCCCATGTCGTATTTTTGCGTCTCTACTTCCTTGTTCGTCCCCATGTCCTGAATCGTCAGCTCCCACCGGCTGTCACCCATGCCTTCACTGGAGAGCAGGCGAACCCATGCGAACTTTCCATCTGCCGACCAGCCCAGCGGAAAAATGCGATCGTCCATGCCCTCGTGCATTCCGTTGGCAACAAAGAGCGGCGTCTCCTTGGGCACGTTGTCGCGTTTCGAGTCTGCATCCCGCGCGGGGAGTGGTGCCAGTCCGGCGAGCAGGCAGAGTCCGTGAAGAGCGAATGCTTTGAAAGTCATGGTTTGAATGTGAGGGGTCTGCGCGTTCCTCGGTTGGCTTCATCGTTCAGACCGGCGCCGGGCGAATGCGTCTGCATTGCAGCATCGAAGTCTGTGTCCATCAAGATCGGCGAAGGCGGTCATGAGGCTGCTCGGCGCCGATGCATTCCCGGATGGTGATTGCCCGCCCGGTGTGAATCGTGCGATGGAGGAAATGTGGCAACGGTGCCAGGCTGCTGCAGATAGTCCAAAAACCGTCACATTTTACATCATGGACCCCCGCGGAAATCCTGTGAAGCCCTGGCAGACGCTGCTGGCCGCCATGGTGCTCCTGCCGCTCGGGCTGTGGTTCGGCTCGCGCGGGCTCGTGTGTTTTGACGACGCCGGGCAATGGTGGCGAGGTCGTGTGAAAGACAGCTTTGTGGAAGCGCAGGCGCGAGTGGAGGAAGTCTCAGCCACCCGCGTGAAGAGCAGGAGCTTAACGGTCGCCATCGAGATTATCGTTGTGGCGCACTATCCGGTGGATGGCATTGAGCATCGCATGGTGGATGTCATGGAGAAGTTTGGCGCACTGTACGGCCGGGACTTCGAGCGGGTGGAGGCCAAGGCGAAGGAAATCCGCCGCACGCTGCCGACCACCCGTGTGTTCTACGACCCGGCGAATCCGGGCTATGCGGTGCTCAGTAAAGATCATCTCCCAGGTTTTTGGCGTGGCGCGGTCTTGAGCTTTTTCGGCTGCATCATCGAGCTGATGGCGCTGGCGTTGCTCGCGATGGGAATGACACCGATCGTGATCGGACTCGGGGGCATCGCCAGCCGCTTCCTGCCGCGGCGGAAATCGAACCCGGTGCTCCGTAAGCGCGTACCTCCAAAACCGGAAGTGCCCGAGGCGCAGACCGAGCCACCGCCGCGCGAACCTTCGCCGCTCACAGGTAATGACTTGGCGGATTACTACAGTCGCGCACTGCGCGATCATGCGCTGGGCTACTGGGAGGGTTTCTATTGCGAGATTTTTCTGATGCCGGACGGCCGGATCGTGGTCGTCCATGATGAAACGCCGTCACACCATTACGTCAGGACATGGAGTGTGGAAGATGTGCTCGCTGGCCGGGCCGGCGTCCTCTTTGATGACAATCAGCAGGAAGCCCGCGAATCATTTGATCGGCGAATCCGGCAACAGTATGGTTGAAAATCTCATCCTCCGAAAAGAGAGCGAACTTCCCGCCGACGTGCGCGCACTGATGCACGCGCCGCCGCCCGATGGCGTGTGGCATCTGCCGAGTCATCCGCGCATCGGCAATCCGTTCCGCGTCGCCGCCGCCATCGCGCTGGTGCTGCTCATCGGGATGCTGGCGTTCTTTGTGATGGCGAACGTGGACGCATGGCAGCGGGGAAATTATCGCAGCGGAGTTCTTCTCATCACACTGGGCTTCGTGCTGTTTCCAGCGAGCCTTTACTGGCTCTGCCGCCGCGCAAAGGTGAAAGCGGAAAATCTGGAGGCTGACTTGGAAGCCGGGCGAGTCCGCCACGGCCTGTGGCTCACGCCGCATCACGTGCTGGTGCGGGATGGCGAAGGCATCTGCTGCGCGCGCAGGCAGGACATCGCGAAGACGCACGTCTATCACGCCGGAGGCGGACGCCCGGACTTGCTCGTGCTCACGCTGACCAATCAGCAGCGGATCTACATCACCGTGCCCGCGCTCGACGGCTTGCGCGGGCAGGCGGAAAAATTGCGCGAGGAGTTTGAAAAACATCTGGCAGTCAATCCCGGCATCACCGCGGAGGAAATGCGGCACGCCTCGGAGTTTCACCTGCCGTGGAAAAATTTCTCCTACTTCATCCGCTGGCTGGACGGTGAAGCCGTGCGTCTCAAGTCCGGCGACGCGGAGAAGGCAATCCTGCTCACGATGGCGAACGAGGCGCTCGCCGCATGGCCGGACAAGGCGCGCAGCACGCTCGATGACTGGTCCATGCTCATCGAGATCAACAGCACGTATGAGTACGGCGGCGCGCAGGCCGGACCGGACCAGTGGTATCACGGTTTCAAGACAAAGGGATTCGCCCACTTGCTGCTGCCGCTGTGCCGCAGCGTGTGTTTTAACGAGGCGGAGAACATCTTCCCAACTGTCGCCAGCGTGCAGGACTGCGCCGCGGTGTTTCAGGATGTGCCGCTCACGATGATTGAATTCACCGGCGGCATGGAGGCTGATGTGTTCGACGCCTTCCTCGCCTGGGCCGCCACGAAACCGCTGAAGACACTGACCTCCCGCAATTACAGCACGCAGCGCAATAGCGTCTCCAATCTGCGCGACCATCTGCGCAAAAAGCTGGCCGACTTCAAAGCACAGCACCAGCTCGCCTGAGCCGGTGCGTTCCCAGCGATCTCAATCGGCACCCAAAAAACGTCCGAGGTCTCCGCAGGGAAACGATTGAATATCTGTTGTCGATCTCCGCTTCCGTTTTAGTAACGGAGTGCGTTGCACGTTGGATCAGATCGCAAACCATGATTTGGTCACCGTTGAATCTCCGTATCATTAAGATGCCTCCTCCTCACCCATCGCCTGCGCCCCGGTTTACCGGATGGAAGGCGGTGCTTATCGTCCTGTTAGTCACGACCGGAGCCGCGGTGGCTGGGCTGTATCTCGAAGCGGTGCTGCATTCCATCATGGACGGTTCGCCGAAGTGGATAGGCTTTGCCCTGACGGCGCTCTTCGCAATCGCTCTGATCGTGTCCCGCACACTGCGGCTGACCGTTAGAGTCTATCTCACTTTCATCGTGCTGATATCACCGTTCATCATCGGAATGTTAGTTGGCTATTCGGTGCTGATGCGCTTTCTGCCGCGTCAGCAAGCCGAGACTATTTTCTTCCTCACCGTGATGGCGCCGGGCGGGATTTTGATTTTTTGGGTGCTGATTTTTGCCAACCGCCGGGAGGTTCATGGCAAGGAGGGATGGCTCCGCCACTTCGCGCGTCGGTGGGGCAGTTTCATGCCCGAGCATCAACCGGGCTTCTTCAGCTATCTGGTGCGTTCGGCCCGGAAGAAGCCACCGCAAGTGCCCGCTAGCGTCCCCGAGCACACGCCGAACAAAGACTCCACTTCGTCGGGTGATAGCTGACGGCCATTTGCGACCGTTTCGGCGAGGGAGAGGTGCGCATCAATGCTCGAATAAGTTCGCAGCAAGTCCGAAAATTCTGCACCCTCAGCACCGACACGGAAAATCCCCTGCGCATGGCGATGGACAATCTGAACCTCTCCGCCCGCGCGCATGATCGCATTTTGAAAGTCGCCCGCACCATCGCCGATCTCGGCGGTGCGGAAGTCATCGCGCCCGATCACATCGCCGAGGCGATCCATCGCCGCACGCTCGACCGCAAGCTCTGGCGGTCGCCCGTCACTTACCCCAACGAATGGCGGGCACGGCATCGCGGCCGGGCTTGCGAAGTTTTTTTGCTGGCACACATTGCGCGCCCTTCCATGCCTTCCGCATCGCCACGCACGTCCGGATTTTTTGCCATCGCAATGGCGATCATTTTTGCGGGCTCCGGGCGTCTCGATGCGGCGGCGGATTTTGCGAAGGACGTGAGGCCGCTGCTGGAGAATTACTGCTTCAAGTGCCATGCCGGGACGAAGAAGAAAGGAGGCGTGACGCTCGATGGTTTCGATTCCGCCTCTGCCGCCGCGAAGGATCCGAAGACGTGGGAAGCGGTGTTGGAAAATCTTCGCACGTCCGCGATGCCGCCGGATGACGAAGCGAAGCAGCCGAAGCTCGAGGAACGCGAGCTGATGATGAAGTGGATCGAGTCCGCGATCTTCGCATCCGATCCGGACAAGCCGGATCCCGGACGCGTGACGATCCGCCGGCTGAATCGCGCGGAGTACAACAACACGATCCGCGATCTCGTCGGTGTAAATTTTGAACCCGCGGATGATTTTCCCGCGGACGATTCCGGCTACGGCTTCGACAACATCGGCGACGCGCTCACGATGCCGCCGGTGCTTTTCGAGCGATACCTCGCGGCTGCGGAGAAGGTGATGAGCGCCGCGATCCTGAACGACCACAAGCCTCGCCCGGAGATCGTGCCGGTGCCGCTGCTCACGATCAAAGGCGGCCCGGAACAGGGCAACACGGATGCCTCGCGGCGAATTGATGAGCGCGAATCAGAGGTGAAGATCGAACTGCCGCTCGCCGGCGAATACACGGTGCGCTTCGAGGCCACCGCGCCGAAGGTCGGCCCAGAGGCGACGCGGATGGAGATGAAATTCGACGGGCAGACCGTGACCATCCCGTCGCTCACCGGGACGGCCGACGGTCGCGTGCGGCTGAACGCGAAAATCAAAATCGCAGCGCCCGGCGCGCACACGCTCACGCTGCATCTCGCGAACCAGATCGCGAAGCCGGAGATGGTGAAAGGCAAGCCGGTGAAGCGCAGCATCACGTTACGAAAGCTCGAACTCATCTCGCCGCCGCAGCCGGTGAAGGCGCCGGAGACGCAGCTCCGGCTTTTCGCACCGGGACGCGGCCAGCCCTCGCTCGAGGCCTCGGCGCGGAACATCCTCACGAGTTTTGCGAGCCGCGCATTTCGCCGCCCGCTCGCGGCGCAGGAGACGGAGCGCTTCATGTTCATCTACCGGACCGCGGGACAGAAGGGCGGGAACTTCGAGCAAAGCGTGCAGACTGCGCTCACCGCGATCCTCGTGTCGCCGCACTTTCTTTTCCGCGGCGAACTCCAGATCGAGCCGGACAATCCGCGCAACGCCTTTCCCGTGAACGAATGGGCGCTCGCGTCGCGACTCTCGTTTTTTCTGTGGAGCACGATGCCGGATGGGGAACTCTTCGCGCAGGCGCAGGCGGGCACGCTGCGGAAGAATCTCGACGCGCAAGTGCGGCGGATGCTCAAGGATCCAAGGTCGCGGGCGCTCATTGAAAATTTCGCCGGCCAGTGGCTGCAGATCCGCAACCTCGCGCACGTGCAGCCCGATCCGAAGACATTCTCCGAGTGGAATCACGATCTCGCGAACGCCATGGTGCGGGAGACGGAGATGCTCTTCGAGCACATCATGCGCGAGGACAAGCCGGTGACGGAACTGCTCGGCGCGGACTACACTTTCGTGAACGAACGCCTCGCGAAGCTGTACGAGATCAACGGCGTGGAGGGCGACGCATTCGTGAAGGTGAAGCTCCCGCCGCAACGGCCCGGCGGCATCCTCGGCCACGGCTCATTCCTCACGCTCACCTCGAATCCCACGCGCACCTCGCCCGTGAAGCGCGGCAAGTATGTGCTCGAAAATCTGCTCGGCACGCCGCCACCACCACCACCGCCGAACGTGCCCGATCTGAATGACGGCAAGGGCGCGGAACTCAAGGGCACGCTGCGCCAGCGGCTCGAGCAGCACCGGCAGGATCCGCTCTGTGCGAGCTGCCACGCGCGCATGGATCCCATCGGCTTCGGGCTGGAAAATTTCGACGGCATCGGCGGATGGCGCGCCAAGGAAGGCACGAATGCCATCGACCCCGGCGGCGTGCTCGTGAGCGGTGAAAAATTCCAGGGCCCCGTCGAGCTCCAGAGGGTGCTGCTCGGGCGCAAGCGCGGCGATTTCCTGCGCTGCGTGAGCGAGAAGATGCTCACGTATGCGCTGGGCCGCGGCATGGAATTTTACGACCGCACGGCGATCCAAAAAGTCGTCGCGACGCTCGAAGGCAATGACGCGAAATTTTCCGCGCTCGTCCTCGGAATCGTGAACAGCGTGCCTTTCCAGATGCGCCGCGGCGAAGGTGACCACAAGCTCTTCGCCGACGCCGCCGCGGTGAAAAAGACCGAGCCGAAACCCGCTCCGAAACCAGCGACTCCGCCGAAGAAAAAACCGACGAAGTAACCGGCTCGCATTTTTCCCAAAACCGCGCTTCCTTCCCACCGCCATGCACATCCCCAATCGCTCGCTCGTCCTCCCGCGACGCACCTTTCTCCGCGGCCTCGGCGCGTGCATCGCGCTGCCATTCCTCGAGGCGATGACTCCGCCCGCGCGCGCGGCGGCGCTCGGGGGCGCGGCCCGCCGGATGGTTTTCATCTACCTGCCGAACGGCATGGACATGGAGAGCTGGACTCCCAGCGCCGCCGGCGCGTCATACACTCTCCCGAGCACGCTCCAGCCGCTCCAGGCGCAGCGCGCGCACTTCTCCGTGCTCAGCGGACTCGCCCAGGTGAACGCGCGCCCGCTCGGCGACGGCCCGGGTGACCACGCGCGCGCGAATGCGTGCTTCCTCACCGGAGCGCATCCGCGCAAGACGGCGGGCGCGGACATCAAGGTCGGCGTCTCGGTGGATCAGTTCGCCGCGCTGCAGGTCGGGAAAAATACGCGGCTGCCCTCGCTCGAACTGAGCTGCGATGTTTCCAACAAGCAGGCCGGCGCGTGCGACAGCGGCTACGCGTGCGCTTACCAAAACAACCTCTCGTGGCGGAACGAAAACACGCCCATCCCCGCGCTCGCCGATCCGCGGCTCGTGTTCGAGCGGCTCTTCGGTGCCGCGGAAGATCCCGATCTCGCCGCGGGCCGCGCGCTCCGTGAATCGTGCCGCGGCAGCATCCTCGATCTCGTGCGCGGCGACGCGAAGGCGCTCCAGGGCAGTCTCGGCGCGACGGACCGCCGGAAGCTCGACGAGTATCTCACCGCGCTGCGCGAGACCGAGGTGGCCATCGCTCAGAACACGAAATTCAAGACCGCCTCGCCCGTACCGAACATGGTGAAGCCCGACGGCATCCCGAGCGATTTCGGGCAGCACCTCAAGGTGATGTACGACCTGCTCGCCTTCGCGCTCGCGACCGACTCGACACGCATCGCCACATTCATGGTCGCCCGCGATGGCAGCAACCGCAGCTACCCGTGGATCGGCGTGAACGACGGCCACCACGAGCTCTCGCACCACGGCAACAACGCCGAGAAGAAGGCGAAGATCGCGAAGATCAACCGCTGGCACATCGAGCAGTTCGCGGGATTCCTCACGAAGCTGCAGACGCTCCGCGAAGGCAGCGGCACCGTGCTCGACAACTCCATGATCGTCCTCGGCAGCGGCATCGCCGACGGCAACAAGCATGCGCACGACAATCTCCCCGTGCTCCTCTGCGGCGGCGGCGGCGGCAAGCTCAAGCCGGGCCGTCACGTGCAGTTTGGAAAAGAAACGCCGATGACGAACCTCTACCTCTCGATGCTGGACCACATGGGCGTCCACACCGCGAAGCTCGGCGACAGCACGGGGAAGCTGGAAAATATCTGACCCGCGGCCGCGGCGCGGCGAATCACCGCGCGCACACTGGCTCTACCGCGCGACCGTCTTCTGTCCGGGGATGCGGTGGATGGTGTTGTCGAGCTGGTATTTCACCTCTGCGCCGTCGGCGGATTTCACGTTGCACTTGATGCGCAGCGTGATCGCCGGGACGCGATCGGAGAGTTCGAGGAGGACGCTCATTTTGTCCGCGCTCACGGTGGCCTTCGTCACCTCGACGGTGTCCTTGGCCTGCTTCTTCGGATCGGATTTCCGGAGGGTCTTTTCCTCGCTCCGCCGCGGCCTCGCATGCCTCCGAAGGCGGCGTGGCGCTGTCGCTTCCCGCCGCACTCCAAGGGCCGTCCCTCTATCCGCGCGGCTACATTATTTGTTGAAACGCTCTAGAGCCTGTCATGCACTTTTTCACAGCGTTTCAGAGGAGCGGCAAACCAAGCGAGGCGCAAAAACTAATGATTTCCGGCCCGAGAACCTATTACGCCCCTCTGGAGGACCCTCCAAAAGTGCATGACAGGCTCTAGTGTAGTGCGCCGCAAATAG
>JBBRYC010000109.1:0-17495 GCA_038238025.1 Chthoniobacterales bacterium | reverse complement strand
GCCGAAGAGCTCGCTTTCGAGGAGTTGCTCGGGAATGGCCGCGCAATTGATGGCCACGAAGCTTTTCGAGCTGCGGGCGCTGTAGTGGTGGATGGCGCGCGCCACGAGTTCCTTGCCGGTGCCGCTCTCGCCGGTGATCATCGCCGGCGCGTCCGAGTGCGCGATGCGGCCCACGAGCTTGAAGACCTGCTGCATGGCCTCGCTCTGGCCGACGATGCTGTCCTGGTGCTGCTCGACGGTGAGCTGCGGGCGCGAGGCGCGCGCGGCGCGGGTCGCCCGCTGTTCCTTGAGCGTCGCCTCTACGACTGCGCGGAAATTGAACGGCAGACTTTCCTTCCGCAAAAAATCAAATGCGCCGAGCTTCATCGCCTCGATGACGGCCTGCGTCGTGCCGTACTGGCTGACGAGCAGCACGAGTGCATTTCCGTCGCGCTCGCGGATTTTTGTGAGCAACTCCTGGCCGGTGTACGGTTCGAGGTGCGTGTCGGCGATGACGAGGTCGGGCGTCTCGCTGGTGAAAAGCTTCAGCGCCTCGTCCGCGCGGATCGCGGTGACGACGTGCAGTTCCGATGCGGTGAGCTGCTTCACCGCCCATTTCAGAAAGTCGGCATCCGGGTCAACGACGAGAACTTTTTGGCCTTTGGGCATGGCTAGATTCCGCCGAAGCGGCGTTCGCGGTTGTGGAATTCCACGATGGCAGAGCGCAAGTCCTGTTTTCCGAAGTCGGGCCAGAATTTCGGCGTGATGAAAAACTCCGCGTAGCTGAGTTGCCAGAGCATGAAGTTCGACAGTCGCATCTCGCCGCTCGTGCGGATGAGCAGGTCGGGGTCGGGATACTCCGAGGTGTAAAGTCGGGCGCCAATGGTGTCGGGCGTGATCGTCGCGGGGTCGAGCCCGCCGGATTTTGCATCCTCGGCGATGCTGCGCGCGGCGTCTGCGAGCTCGGTGCGCGAGGAATAGTTCAGTGCGAGGATGAGCGTGAGCGCCGTGTTTTCCGCCGTCGCTGCGATCGTGCTTGCGAGCTTTTGCTGCGCCTCTTCAGGCAGCTCGCGCGTGCGGCCGATGGTGCGCAGGCGGATGCCGTTTTTCATCATCGTCGGCAGCTCCAGTTCGAGGAAATGCCCGAGCAAAACCCACAGGCCGTTCACCTCGTCGCCGGGGCGCTTCCAATTTTCCGTCGAGAACGCGTAGAGCGTGAGGAACTCCACGCCCTGCGCCACGCACTCCTCGGTGATCGGTCGCACGTTCGCCGCGCCGCGCTCATGGCCCTTCAGCCGCGGCAAGTCACGTTCCTTCGCCCAGCGGCCATTGCCATCCATGATGATCGCGATGTGCTTCGGCGATGTCATTGGAGCCGTAGCCGTGTCTGGCAAAGCGCGGGCTGATTTTCCATCTGGCGAATTAGCGTTCATAGTGCCCGCGCTCTCACGAGGCGCGGCTACAACAGAATCGTCTGCTCGCGTCCCGGCCCGACGCTCACGATGCGGAGCTTCGCGCTGCTGAGTTTCGCGATGGCTTGCAAATACGCGCGGCATTTCGGCGGGAGGTCGCTCCACTTTTTCGCGGCGGTCGTGTCCTTTTTCCAGCCGGGGAATGTCTGATAGACCGGCTGGCACTGCGCGAGCGCGTCAATGTCGGTGGGCGGGTAGTCGAGGCGCTTGCTGCCGAGCTTGTAGGCCACGCAGACTTGGATCGTCTCCATCGTGTCGAGGCCGTCCACATTCGTCACCGCGAGTTCGTCAATGCCGTTCACGATGCCTGCGTAGCGCACGCACACGGCGTCGAACCACCCGCAGCGCCGCGCGCGCCCGGTCGTCGCGCCGAACTCGCGGCCGAGGCCGTGCAGGAAATCGCCGAGCGCATCGTTCTCCGTCGGGAACGGCCCCTCGCCGACGCGCGTCGTGTAAGCCTTGATCGTGCCGAGCACCTTATCAATGCGGTTCGGCCCGACGCCGCTGCCGGTGCATGCGCCGCCGGCGGTCGTGTTGCTCGATGTGACGTAGGGATACGTGCCGTGGTCAATGTCGAGGAAGGTGCCCTGCGCGCCCTCGAAGAGCGCGTCGGTTTTTCCGTCGAGCATCTCGTGGATGAAGACGACGGTATTCGCGAGGAAGGGCGCGATCACTTTTGCGGCGGCGAGATACGCCTTCGATTCCGCGGCGATATTGATCGCATCCGCGCCCATCGCCTTGAGCTGCACGTTCGCTTCCGTGAGTCGCTCGCGCAGGCGTTTTGCGAAGCGGAGCGGGTTCAAAAGCTCGCCCGAGCGCAGGCCGGTGCGCGCGGCTTTTTCCGAATACGTCGGGCCGATGCCGCGGCCCGTCGTGCCGATCTTGCCCTTGCCCTTCGCGACTTCTTTCGCGCGATCCAGCGCGCGGTGCGATGGCAGGGTGAGATGCGCGCAGTCGGAGATCATGAGGTTCTTCGGCGTCACGCGGATGCCCTGCTTGCGCAGTCCTGCGATTTCGCCCGCGAGTGACACGGCATCAATGACCACGCCATTGCCGATCACGCACATTTTTCCCGGCCGCAAAATGCCGCTCGGGATCAGGTGCAGCACATACTTTTTTCCGCCGACGATGACGGTGTGCCCCGCGTTGTTCCCACCCTGCGAGCGGATGACGAGGTCCGCCTTCTCGGTGAGGAAATCAATGATTTTGCCTTTGCCTTCGTCGCCCCATTGGGCGCCGACCAGGATCGTGTTGGCCATGTGTGATGTGTGCTTGCGTTGTGTTTCAAACCCAAGGGGTGGCCTCGGGGCCGCGGAGAGTAGCCATCGCACGATGCGCCGCAAGCGGGAACCAAGGAGTGGCGATATTCCTGTCGCCGTCGGCGCAGCGCGCAGCGCGCATGTTTCGCGTTCGCACGCCGTTCCCGCCGCCTCGCCATCAGGATGAGCGCCTCCGGCGCTAGTGGAGGACGGCGACAGGAATGACTTCGCCGGTCTTCGATTGTCGCCGCTCCCAGTGCCCCGGCGACTCCTTCAACATCCTCGAAAATTCGTTATCCGGTTTTGCGAGACTCAATAATCTTAACCCGCGCACCTCTCGCCCGCAGTTCGTGGGAAAAATGGAGTAGGATTAGGATTAAGAATAAGATTAAGAGCACGCCGCCAACCCGCTTTCTCCACCACACCCACCCACCCACTCATGAACTGGTGCCGCCTCGCAATCCTCACCGATGAAGTCTCACAGGAACTCGACGACGTGCTGCGTTTCGCAGCCGAGTTCAAGCTCGACGGCATCGAGGTACGCAGCCTCTTCGGTCGTGCGTTCAAGGATCTCACGCGCGACGACCTCACGCTCATCGCGAAAAAATCGCGCGACGCCGGGCTGGCGATTGCGGGTGCGGCGTCGCCGGTCTTCAAGTGCAACCTCGATGCGCCCGAGGAAATCACGGCGCATGTCGAGCTGTTCAAGCGATCCGTGGAGGCCGCGCAGATCCTCGGCACGGACATCGTGCGCGTGTTTGCATTCCTGCGTCGCTCGCACCCCGCGACGAGTGATGATCTGAAGCGCGCCGCGTCGCATTTTCCGAAGCTGCTCGATGTCGTGCGCGGGACGAATATCCGCATCGGAATCGAAAACGAGGCGAGCTGCATCGTGGGCAATGGCGCGGAGACGGCGGAATTTTGGAAGCACCTGCCGCCGTCGCCGCAGTTCGGCGTCGTGTGGGATCCGTGCAACTGCATCTACCTCGAAGGTGCGAACGATCCCATCCGCGATGACTATCCGGCGGTCGCGGCAAATATCGTGCATGTCCACATCAAGGACGCCGCGCGCGACGGTGCGAAGTCCGCGCTGAAGTGTGTCGAACTCGGCAAGGGCTCGATTGATTTCCCCGGCCACATCCGCGACCTGAAGGCACGCGGCTACCACGGCTGGATCACTTTGGAAACGCACTGGCGCAGCATCCCGCTCGACGACGCCATCCAGCACCTCCCCGCCGGATATTCCTTTTCCGCAAACGCCGAGCCCGCGAGCCGCATCTGCATGGCGACGTTGCAGCGGTGGGTCGCAGAGGCGTGAGCACTGGGAGCGGCGACAATCGAAGACCGACGAAGTCATTCCTGTCGCCGTCCTCACAAGCGCCGGAGGCGCTCATAGTAAGGGAGTGGCGGCGGGAGCCGGTCGCAAGCGCACAAAAATGTGGCGCTTCGCGCTGTGCCGACGGCGACAGGAATGTCGCCGCTCCTTGTGGCGTGCCGGTTGCGCTTTACCAATCACTGATCACTCATCACTAATCACCGCCCCGCAGCAGTCCGAGCCCTCAACTTTCAAACCCAACTCCCGCACCCCATGTCCACTCCCGTCCGCTTCGCACTCGTCGGCACCGGCAACATCTCCGGCATTCACGCACAGGCCATCAGCGAAATCCCCGGCGCGCAGCTCACCGCCGCGTATTCGGTCGCGGGGCTTGAGCCATTTTGCGAAAAGTGGAAGTGCGCCGCGGCTGGTTCGATCACCGAACTCGTCGCGCGCAAGGACGTGGATGCGGTGTGCATCACCACGCCGAGCGGCGCGCACGGCGAGCCCGCCATCGCCGCGCTGAATGCCGGCAAGCATGTGCTCTGTGAGAAGCCGCTGGAGATCACGGTGGAGAAAATTGACGCCATCCTCGCTGCTGCAAAAGCAAGCGGCACGATTCTCGCGGCCGTTTTCCAGAGCCGCTTCGGCGAGGGCGCGCGCACGGTGAAGCGTGCGGTGGATGCCGGTCGCCTCGGTCGCCTGACCATCGCGAGCGCTTACGTGAAGTGGTGGCGCACGCAGGCCTACTATGACAGCGCAGGCTGGCGCGGCACTTGGGAAATGGACGGCGGCGGCGCGCTGATGAATCAAGGCGTCCACGCGATCGATCTGCTCACATGGTTCGTCGGCGTCCCCGTCGAGGTGAAGGCGAACATCGCCACGCTCGCGCACGAGCGCATCGCCGTGGAGGACACTGCGGTCGCCACGCTGCGTTTTGCAAACGGCGCGCTCGGCGTGGTCGAGGGCGCGACGAGCACGTACCCCGGCTGGAACAAGCGCATCGAGCTGAGCGGCGACAAAGGCTCCATCATCATCGAGGACGACGCGATCAAGTTTTGGGAATTCGAGAAAGCTGAGCCCGGCGACGATGAGATTCGCAAAGGCGGCAGCACTTCCGCCATCGGGGGCGGAGTCGCGAATCCGATGTCCATCAGCACTGAGGGCCACCGACTCCAGCTTCAGGACCTCTGCAACGCCATCCGCGAAAAACGCCAGCCCGCCGTCCCCGGCAGCGACGCGCGCAACGCCGTCGCCGTCATCTGCGCGATCTACGAGGCCGCGAAGACCGGCAAGACGGTGCTGGTGAAATAGGGAGCGCAAAGTAGTTCCGGGCTTCAGCCCGTATGGACGTCAGTCGGGCTAAAGCCCCGGACTACTTTTGCTCCGCGCCATCCCGCCCCCTTCGCCCGTCCTCCCGCGCGAGGTTGGAAACCTCGCCTACTTTGGCGCCTCATTTTGCACGGGCAATCCGCCTGCGCGCTGCTATTCCACTTCACCGTGAAACTCCCGCACTTCCCCCTCGCAGCGTTCCTGTGTCTCGCCACCTTCGCCGCGCACGCAGCGCCGGATGCCGCGAAAATCCTCGCGGACGCCGGAGTGAAAGGCGGCATCGTCGTGCAACTCGGCATCGGCGACGGCTCGCTCACGGCCGCGCTGCGCGCGAATGACAGCTACCAAGTGCAGGGCCTCGACACGGATGGCGCGCGCGTGGCGAAAGCACGCGAGGCGATTTTTTCCAAGGGCCTCTACGGGCCGGTGAGCGTGGACAAGTTCGACGGCAAGCTGCTGCCTTACATTGATAACTTCGTGAACCTCATCGTCGCCGACGATCTCGGCAGCGTGCCGATGGAGGAAGTGAAGCGCGTGCTCGTGCCGGATGGCGTCGCGATCATCGGCGGGAAGAAGACGGTGAAGACGAAGACCGACGCGATTGATGAGTGGACGCACTATTACTACAACGCGAAGGGCAACGCGGTCTCGAAGGACAAGCAGGTCGGGCCGCCGGAGCGGTTGCAGTGGGTGGGCTCGCCGCGCTGGTCGCGGCATCACGATCGCATGTCGTCGCTCAGCGCGCAGGTCACGAGCGGCGGGCGGCTCTACTACATCATGGACGAGGGCTCGCGCATCTCGATCCTGCTGCCTTCGAAGTGGAACCTGATCGCGCGCGATGCGTTCAATGGCACGCTGCTTTGGAAAAAGCCAATCGAGCATTGGAGCGAGCACATGTGGCCGCTGAAGTCCGGCCCGACGCAGCTCACGCGCCGGCTCGTGGCGGATGGCGATCACATTTACGTGACGCTCGGCATCGGCGAGCCGATCAGCGTCGTGGATGGCGCGAGCGGCAAGGTGCTGCGCAATTTTCCCGACACGAAGGGTGCCGAGGAAATCCTGAATGTGGACGGCGTGATCTACGCGCTCGTGAATCCGAAGGAGTGGGCGCTGAAGGATTTTGCGCCGAAGCAGCAGCAGGACCAGGGACGCGTGGCGCAGGAATACGAATGGGACAAGCAGCCGCGCAATCTCGTGGCGGTGGACGCGGCGAGCGGGAAGCTGCTTTGGAAAAAGGAGCAGGCGAAGATCGCGCCGATCACGCTCTCGGCGGATGGAAAGCGCGTGGTGTATTACGATGGCGAACAGCTCGTGTGCCTCGATCCGAAAACCGGCGCGCAGAAGTGGGCGAGCGGCCCGGAGCCGAAGCGCACGTTGCTCGAATACAACTTCGGCCCGCGTGTGCTCATCACTGGCGAGACGGTGCTCTACGCGGGCGGCGACGGCTCGGAGAAGGGCCTCGACGCGGACACCGGCAAGGAACTTTGGAAAGCGCCGCATGAAAAATCCGGCTACCGTTCGCCCGAGGATCTCATCGTCGCGGGCGGGCTCGTGTGGAATGCGGGCACGACGAGCGGCGGGCAGAGCGGCGAATTCACCGGACGCGATCCGCGCACGGGCGAGTCAAAGAAGCAGTTCAAGCCCGACGTGCCGGATGGCACGTATTGGTTCCACCACCGCTGCTACATCGCGAAGGCGACGGAGAGCTACATCATCCCGTCGCGCACGGGCATCGAGTATGTGGACATCGCGAAGCAGCACTGGGACCTGAACCACTGGGTGCGCGGCGCGTGCCTCTACGGCGTGCTCCCCGCGAACGGCCTCACCTACGCGGGCCCGCACAATTGCGCGTGTTACCCCGAGGCGAAACTCGACGGGCTCAACGCGCTCTCCGTGGCCACGTCGCCATTCCCCGCGACGCTGCCCGATGAGCAGCGCATCGAGCACGGCCCCGCGTGGGGACAGCCGGTCGATGAAAAATCACACGACATCGCCGACTGGCCGACCTATCGCCACGACGCCGCGCGCAGCGGTGCGAGCGATCAGCCGCTCGGCAAGGATCTCGGCAAGTCGTGGGAGGCAAATCTCGGTGGCCGCCTCAGCGCGATGAGCATCGCGGGCGGCCGCGCGTATGTCTCGCAGCTCGACGCTCACACGCTGCACGCGCTCGACGCGGCGAGCGGGAAACAACTCTGGCACTTCATCGCCGGCGCGCGCATCTCGTCCCCGCCGACGATGTGGAAAGGCCGCGTGATTTTCGGCGGCATGGACGGCTGGGTGTATTGCCTGCGCGCGACGGACGGCGCGCTCATCTGGCGTTTCCAGGGCGCGCCGAATTCGCGGCGTCACGGAGCCTTCGAGCAGATCGAAAGCGCGTGGCCGATCCACGGCAGCGTGCTCGTGGAAAATGACACCGTGAACTGCGTCGCAGGACGCTCCGTGTTCCTCGACAGCGGCCTCCGTTTCATCCGCCTCGACGCGGCGACGGGCAAAAAACTCGCCGAGGTGATCTACAACGAAAAAGATCCCGAGACTGGCGGCGATTTCCAAGACAGGCACAAGACGCTCCAGATGCCCGTGGGCCTTAACGATATTCTCTCCAGTGACGGCAAGGTGATGTATCTCCGCTCGCAAAAAATCCTCGCCGACGGCAACCGCATCGAGATCGGCCCCGTGAGTGCAAATGCCGCCCAGCAGGGCGGCGCGCAGAAGGGCGAAGGGCGCCACCTTTTCGCGCCGATGGGTTTCCTCGACGACTCGTGGTTCCACCGCAGCTACTGGGTGTACGGGAAGAATTTCGCGGGCGGACACAGCGGCTATTTCCAGGCCGGCAAGTACACGCCCGAAGGCCGCATCCTCGTCCACGACGACAAGAACGTGTACGGCTACGCGCGCCTGCCGCAGTATTACAAATGGACGACGACGATGGAGCACCAGCTCTTCTCCGCGTCGAAGGACGCGCCGGATGTCGCGGTGGCTGCCGAGGGTGGCGGCGGCGGGAAAAAGAAGGCGGCGGCGCAGGCTGCGAACGCGGCGAAGGTCACGCCGAATGTGAAATTCGACGGCGACAAAATCGCGGTCGCAGGCAAGCCGATCACCGTCGAGGCGTGGGTGCTGCCCGACGGACCAAACGGCGTCATCTGCCAGCAGGGCGGCGGCAACATGGGCTACGCGCTCGCGTTGCAGGACGGACGGCCGGGATTTTCCGTGCGTGCGAACAAGGAGACCGGAATTGCGGAATCCGCGCGCGCGCTGGACCAAGGCTGGCATCACATCGCGGGCGTGCTCACCGAGGGGAAGAAATTGCAGCTCTACGTGGACGGCCAACTCGCCGCTGAGGCAAAGTCGCCGGGCTTCATCTCGAATGCACCAAAACAGGGGCTCTCGCTCGGCGCGGCCGGCGGCTCGCTCGTGAGCGACTACGGCAAGGATGAACCTTACACTGGAATGCTCGATCAGTTTGCCATCTGGGGAAAGGCGCTCGCACCCGGCGACATCATCGAGCACGCGAACGGCGCAAATTTCATCCAGCGCGGCAACGGCGCGCTCCTCGCGTGCAGCTTCGACAACGGCACCGCGAAGGACGACGCGGGCGGCGCGATGAGCGGTGCGATGAGCGGCGTCGAGACCGGCAAGGGCAAGGTCGGCGCGGCGCTGTGGTTCCACAAACCCGGCAATGCACCGAGCATCCTCGGTGGCAATGCGCGCAAAGGCGCGCTGGTCGCTGGGAAAAACGCACCCGCTGGCACCGCCGCACCCGCTGGCGTCGCAGCACCCCGCGATCCGACGGAGCCCGCGGCCGTCGCTGGGAAGGGCAGCTTCGTCGAGCACCAGTGGAACCAGCAGTCGCCCGTCTTCGCCCGCGCGATGTGCATGGCGAAGGACACGATTTTCGTGAGCGGCCCGCCCGACATGATTGACGAGGAATACGCCTTCGAGCGCATGTCGAAAAAGGACCCCGCCGTGTACAAGGAACTCGCCGCGCAGGACGCCGCGCTCGACGGCAAGAGCGGCGGCAGCCTCCTCGCGATGAACACCTCGAAGGGCGAAATTGGCAGCGAAGTGAAACTCGAAAGCCCACCGGTCTGGGACGGCATGGCAGTCGCGCAAGGCCGCCTGTATGTCGCGAGTGTGGATGGAAAGGTCACGTGCTACGGGAAGAAGTAGCGCCGCGGATCCACGAAAAGTCCATCCAGTCAAACCCGCGCCCTTTTTGCAGGAAGGCTTGCGGAGGCATCAGGCTTCTTTTTTCCGGCGAATGAGGCTCGCAAGGGCAGTGTTTAATTGGTGGCCCCGTCCGAGCGCGAACACCATGACTTCTTTCTCCGGGCTGTATGCAGGAGGTTGCGTGGTGTTGTGGCGGAAGTTTGAGGAGCTTCCGGCGGTGACAGATTTTCGTCGCTGGGCGTTTGATGGGGCGAAGGAGTTGAGCCCGTGCGAATTTCCAAATGAATCATTGAACAAATCCCCATCGTGCGCTCTCTCACCGTTGCCGTGAACTTTCTCCGCCACCACCATTCCACTCGCGCGCTTTTCGCGGTGCTGATGCTGCTCGGGTGGTTCACCGCGACGAATCACTGCGCGCTGGGGCAGATGCAGAAGTCACCTGTGGCGAAGGCGGACCACGCGAAATGTTGCAGCGGCAACCCGGCTCCGGTGAAGAACGACCAGACGCCTGACGGAGGGCGCGAGTGCTGCAAATCCATCCATGCCGTCCCGCTGCCGGATGCGAAGGGGCTGGTGAAATACGACGGCTCGCAATTTGTGGTTCATGCTTTTGCGTTGCTCACGGTGTTGGGCAGCGAAGTCGTCGCTCCGGAATCGGCGACGCTTCACGACCACGGCCCGCCACGAGCGGTGTCGTTCGCGGAATTGGTGCTCCAGCGCGGCCTGTCCGGCAACGCTCCGCCCTTCACGGCCTGACGACGCGCGGCCCGCACTCGCGGGTTTTCCGCCGTCGTTCCATCGCGCCTCCATTCTGCGCGCGATTGCTCGCGCACAGACACGGCCCGCGTGTGCGGTCGCACCGTGCCCGATTTCCATCCGCACAAAACAAAACAAACACATCAACAACATGAAACTCATCCGCATCACCACCACCATCGTCGCCGCGCTCGCGGCGGCATTCATCACCACGACGGCCTTCGCCAAAGACGCTCCGTCCGGCGTGCCGAAAGACTACCCGCTGAAGACGTGCGTCGTCTCCGGCGAAAAACTTGGCGAGCACGGGAAGCCCGTGAAAGTCACGTCCGAGGGCACCGACGTTTGGCTCTGCTGCAAGTCCTGCGTCAAGGACTTCAACAAGGAGCCGGCGAAGTTCGTGAAAATGGTCAAGGACGCGCCGACGAAAGCAAAGAAGTAGCGTCGTCCCGTGTGCCGTGCCGTCCGGCCCGCATCGCTGATGCGGTGCCGGGCGGCGCTGGCGCGCGAAAACAAAATCCAACTGCCATGCAA
This sequence comes from Chthoniobacterales bacterium, assembly GCA_038238025.1. Taxonomy (GTDB): domain Bacteria; phylum Verrucomicrobiota; class Verrucomicrobiia; order Chthoniobacterales; family Chthoniobacteraceae; genus SXWH01. Next base: position 6,684 of record JBBRYC010000109.1, on the reverse strand, counting down.
CCGCTGCTCGCCCATGCGGGGGAAGCGCACTTCTTCTCGGTGGAGCACATCCATGTGCTCATCAATCACCTGCCCGTCATCGGGCTGGCGATGGCCATTCTCGCGCTTGCGCTCGCGCTGATGCACCACAGCCGGAAAACGGAAATCATCGCGCTCATCCTCGTGTTCATCACCGCCGCGAGTGCGTGGCCTGTCGTCTTCACCGGGCAGCGCGCCTACAAGCCTGTGCGCGGCATCGTGGACGACGCCGGTGCGGACTGGCTCGACGCGCACATGGAGCGCGGGGAGAAAGCCGCGCTCGCCTTTTACGCGCTGGCGCTGCTCGCCGCCGCTGCGCTGGTCGTCCCGCACAAATGGCCTCGCACGACACGCCCGCTTGCCATCGCCACGCTCGCGCTCGCCGTGCTTTGCGAGGGCGCGGGCGGCTGGATTGCTCTGGCGGGCGGGCAAATCCGGCACCCGGAATTTCGCACCGAACCACCACCCGCAGAGCCAACCCAGCCTCACACACACTGACCATGCCCCGACAAATTTCTTTTCTCGCCGCCGCACTGCTCGCCGGTTGCGCGAGCGCACCACCGCCGCCGCTCTCGGCGAATCATCCTGCGAGCGCTGATGCGCCGGAGGGCGCGCGCATTGCACGCACGACTTCGCTTCGTGCGGACGACGCGACGCGCAAATCCCGCGCGCTGCTTTCCGCCGCGCAGAAGGAGCAGGAGCAATGGGACGCCTACGGCCCCGTATCCGGCACTCCGGCAGACGCCCCGAAGACCAACGCCAAACCGGAAATGAAACATGACCACCATTAAGCCGTTCGCCCTTTTCGCCAGCATCGCCGCGCTTGCCGCTTCCGCGCTGGGCGCTCCGAAAGACCCGCCGTTCCGCCCGGTCGAGCGCGCGGTGAAGGAACGCACCGGCCTCGCCGTGCGCTGGCAGCAGAACGCGGAGGCGCGCGAGGAAAGCCTTCGCGCGGTGCGCGGGCTTTTGAAAAAACCGCTCACCGTGAACAGCGCCGTGCAAATCGCGCTGCTCAACAGCCGCGAGTTGCAGGCGACGTTCGAGGACGTGGGCGTGTCCGCCGCCGACTTGCGCGAGGCGGGGACGTGGAAAAATCCGAGCTTCGACCTCAGCGTGCGTTTCCCCGACCGCGCACCGTTGGGCGCGAATTGGGAGGAAGCCGTCGCGTTCGACCTGCTCGACTTGCTCATGCTTCCGCTCCGCAAGCGCGTCGCCGCCGACCATCTCGCCGCCGCGCAACTTCGCGTGGCCGATGAAGTGGTGAAGCTTGTAGCCGAGGTGAAAAGCGCCGTCCGCATGTTGCAAGCCGACGAAACATTGCTCGCCCACCGCGCAAGCATCGCGGACATCAGCGGCACGGCGCTTGAGCTTGGACAGCGGCAACACGAAGCGGGGAACATCACCGACCTCGCGCTGGCGCAGCATCAGGCCGCCTACAATATGGCGCGGCTCGAATTGGCAATGGCAGAGGCCGGACAGCGCGAGCACCGCGAGAAACTCAACCGCCTGCTCAGTCTGTGGGGCGGCGATACCGCGTGGAAAATCAGCGGCGCACTGCCGGCTTTGCCGGAGAAGGACGTGGCGTTGCGCGGGCTCGAATCGCTCGCCGTGGCGCAGCGGCTCGACCTCGCGGCGGCGCACGGCGAACTCGCAGGCATCGTGCGCGCGCTCGGCCTCACGAAAACCTATCGCTACATCGGCGCGCTGACTTTCGGCGCGGACACCGAGCGCGACCCCGGACGCACGAACCTGACCGGCCCGCGACTCTCGCTGGAGGTGCCGCTGTTCAACCAAGGGCAGGCACGCGTTGCCCGTGGCGAAGCGGAACTCCGCCGCGCAGAGCGCAAGCTGGAAGCCCTCGCCATCGGCATCCGTGCGGACGTGCGCGAACTCCATGACCGCCTCGCCGCGAAGCGCGAAGTCGCACACTTTTACCGCGACGAACTGCTCCCCGGACGCAAGGCCATCTCCGCCGCGACGCTTCTTCACTACAATGGAATGCTCATCGGCAACTACGCCCTGTTCACCGCGCGCTCCGAGGAAATCGAAGCGGAGCACAAGGGCATCGAGGCGCTGCGCGATTACTGGACGACGCGCGCCGAATTGGAGCGCGCTGTCGGCGGAAGTTTCGCCACGCGCCCGCCCGCGAAAACAAAACCCGTCACCGCAACGAAGTAATCTTCACGAAAGGAAAAACCATGATCACACGACGCGAACTCCTCACGAGTGCCGCCGCCCTCGCGGGCGCTGCCGCACTTCCCCACACTGCGAGCGCGCAGGAACACGCCGCACATCCGAGCGCAAAGCCCAAACCCGCAGACGGCAAACCCGAGCCCCCCGCTTGGACGCGTCCGCCGCACGCGGAGCCGGGCGAGCCGGGAAAGCACTACACGCCCACCATCACGCTCAACGGCTCGACGCTCCCGTGGAAACTCGTGGACGGCGTGAAGGTCTTTCACCTCATCGCCGAGGAAGTGCGCGACCACGAGTTTGCGCCCGGCTTGAAAGCGCATTGCTGGAGCTACAACGGGCAGGTTCACGGCCCCACTATCGAGGTGGTCGAAGGCGACCGCGTCCGCATTTATGTCACCAACAAACTGCCCGCCGCGACGGCGGTGCATTGGCACGGCATCATTCTTCCGAACGGCATGGATGGCGTCGGCGGCCTCACGCAAAAAGCCATCCAGCCCGGCGAGACTTTCAAATACGAATTCACGCTCTGGCAGCACGGCACTTTCATGTATCACGCGCATCACGACGAGATGACGCAGATGGCGCTCGGGATGCTCGGCGTCATTGTCATTCATCCGCGCGAGCCGAAGGGGCCGCGGCCCGACCGCGATTTCGTCTATATGCTCAGCGAGTGGAAAATCGTCCCTGGCACGAAACGGCCCGACCCGAATGAAATGATGGAGTTCAACGTGCTCACGCTCAATGCGCGCGTCTATCCCGGCACCGCGCCGCTCGTCGCGAAGACCGGCGACCGCGTGCGCATCCGCATTGGCAATCTCTCCGCGATGGATCACCACCCGATCCATTTCCACGGGCACTACTGGTGGATTACCGCCACTGATGGCGGCGACATCCCCGAGAGCGCGCGCTGGCCGGAAACCACCGTGCTCGTGCCAGTCGGCAGCACGCGCACCGTCGAGTTCATCGCCGACAATCCCGGCGACTGGGCGATGCACTGCCACATGACCCATCATGTGATGAACCAGATGGGCCACAACCTGCCGAACCTCATCGGCGTGAACACCGATGGCCTCGACAAGCGCACGCGCAAAACCATTCCCGGCTACATGACGATGGGCGAAACCGGCATGGGCGAAATGGGTGACATGGGCATGAAAGTCCCGCGCAACTCGCTCCCGATGGTGGGCGCGAAAGGCCCGCACGACTACATCACGATGGGCGGCATGTACACGAACATCAAAATCCGCGACCATCTGGACAGCTACGACAAAGACCCCGGCTGGTATGAAAAACCGTCCGGCACACTCGCCACCAATGCGAGCGAGGAAGACATGAAGCGCGACCTCGGTTTCATCCCCGAAGCGAAGTCAAAAGACAGCGCGCCGATGAAGCACGAACACCACGGCTAGAAACGCGAGACGGCATCCCTATCCGGCATCCATTGCTGAAATGTTCAAGTATCTCCGATTTCTCGGCTGGGTCGTTGTCACAGAACTCCTTCCTGCATTATGGAAAGCCAATAGCGCGGCGGCGCGGACAAAGGCGTCAAACTGAGCGGAAGAACGGCAAGAGGGAGGCCCCTCCAGCAGGCGCTGATACTGGCAGAGAGAAGTAGCCAGCATGAAGAACGTCGAAAGCCCGCCCGTGTGGGACGGCATGGTCGTCGCGCAGGGCTGCCTCTACGTCGCCAGCGTGGATGGAAAAGTGACGTGCTACGGCAAGAAGTAAACGCGCGATCGTCGAAGGTCACACTCACGATGCAGACCGTTGTTGACAGCTTGGCACCGTGTCGCTGATAGGTTCGCCGTGCGCCCACTCCACCGCATTTTCGCTCTGCTGACACTGTTCGGCTGGCTCTTTGCCACCGGGCATGTGGCATGGCATCACGAAGGAGTGGCAGATGGCGGCGCGCATCACGCGCTGCCGGATGATGATGACCATGATGATGCGCCGCCGCAGGACGGGGAGCATCATCACCACCATCAAGATCTCTCCGCGCTGAGCACCGGGCAGTGGGTGAAGTCGGCGGACCAGAAGGCGCTCGCGCCGGTGTGGGTGCCGCTGTTCGATGGGCTTTCGGAACGGGTCGCTGACTTGCTCCGCGAGGGGCGCGAGCCGCGCCTGCTGCGGACGCGCGAGCACTCGCCGCCGGATGAGCGGGCCTTTGGCTGGCTCTTGGTTTCTCAGACCGCGCTTCGGGTGCGCGGTCCTTCGCTCGCGGTGTAAAGTCAGTCCCGTTCGGGTCTGACGCTCCTACTTGTCCATGCGGCGCACATTTGCGCCCGCGTGGTGTCGCGCCGTTTTCGCGGCGTGACCGCCATCACCCAATCACCAACCGACCGACTCCATTTCCATGAAATATTTCCATCCTCACCTTCTCCGCTCCTGCGCGTGCAGTCTTGCCGCCGGTGCGTTCCTCATCTTCTCCTCCGCGCTCTGCCTGGCGGAACCTATCGCACTCAGCACGCTTGTCGCCGAGACCGTCGCGAAAAATCCCGAACTGAAATTTTACGAGGCCGAGATCGCTGCCGCGAAAGGAGGGCGCATGACGGCGGGCGAATGGGCGAACCCGGAACTCAGCGGCGAACTCGGCAACAAGCGCGTGCGTGATCTTGCCGGGAACAAGATCGGCAACGGGCCGGTGTGGGCGGTGTCGCTGTCGCAGACGTTTGAGTTTCCGGGGCGCATCAATCTGCGGAAGGCCATCGCCAACCGGCAGGTGAAACTCGCGCAGCTCGGGCTGGAGCAATTCCGCGCGGCGCTCGCGATGCGGGCGCGGACGCTCGGCTACCAGTTGCTTGCGGCGCAGCAGCGCTCGGAGGCGGCGCGGGAAGTGGCGAAGCACTTTCAGGATTTGCTCGCGGTGCTCGTGCAGCGCGATGCGGCGGGCGTCGCGCCGATGCTGGAGATGCGCATCATCGAGGCGAGCGCGTTCACGCTGAACCGGCGCGCGAGCGAGGCACGCATTGCGGCACGGAATGCGCAGTTCGAGCTGAACCAATTGCGCGGGCTGCCGGTGTCCACCGCGGTCGAGGTGGAGCGCACGGACATTCCGCTGAAGACCGCGCCGTCGGTGGAGGTGCTCATGGCGATGGCGCGCGAGCGAAACTTCGACATCCGCGCGCGCATCGCCGAGCTGGAACAGCAGGGACTCCGCGTGCAGCTCAACCAGAACGAACGGTGGCCGTCCGTGACCGTCGCGCCGTATTTCCGCGGCGAGGAGGCGAGCGACCGGCAGCGCGAGTTCGGGCTCGGCGTGAAAGTCCCGCTGCCGCTGCTCAATCGCAACAAGGGCAGCATCGCGACGGCAACGGCGCGCGAATTGCAGGCGGAGGTCGCGCTGAATGTCGCGCTGCGCGACGTGGAGCGGAAGGTTGCCGGGCACCGCATGGCCTACGAAATATTTCTCGCCGAAATGGCGAAGTGGCCGAAGGACGCGGCGGAGAAATTCCGCGACGCGGCGCACAAGGGCGATGAAAACTACCGGCTCGGGGCGCTGCCCATTGGCACTTACACGGAACTGCAAAAGCAGTATCTCGACGCCGTGGACGCGCTGCTTTCCACGCAGGCCGATGCGCTCGAAGCCCGCCAGCAGCTTGAACTCCTCTCCGGCGTGAATCTCGGCGATGCGCCGCTCGCACCGTTGAAATTCGACGACGACAAATTCGTTGCGAAACCTGCCCTGAAATCCCCGGCCAATCCCGCCTCGAAACCCACAGCAAAGCGCGCACGCCAATGATCGACAAGATCCTTGAGTTTGCGATGCGGCAGCGCGCGGTGGTGTTGCTGTTTGCCGCCGGGCTGCTCGGCGCGGGGCTGTGGTCGGCGGCGCATCTTTCCATTGATGCGGTGCCGGACATCACCAGCGTGCAGGTGCAGATCAACACGGAAGTCTCCGCGCTTGCGGCGGAGGAATCGGAGAAGCTCATCACGCGGCCCATCGAGGTGGAACTGGCCGGACTGCCCGGCGTGGAGGAGATGCGCTCGCTCACGAAGTTTGGCCTCTCGCAAGTCACGCTGCAATTTGCTGACGGCACGGATATCTACCGCGCCCGCCAGCTCGTCACCGAGCGGCTGCAAAATGCGCTCGAACAACTGCCGCGCGGCACCACGCCGAAGCTTGCGCCGATCAGCACGGGGCTGGGCGAGATTTTTTACTACAACGTCCAATACCAGCCCGGCGCTAAGCACAAACCAGCCACGGAACTCGAACAGCTCATCGAGCTGAGCGAGATTCAGGAATACACGATCAAGCCGATGTTGCGCACCGTGCCGGGCATCGCGGAGATCAACGGCACCGGCGGCTACGAGAAGCAGTTCGTCATCCAGCCGAAACCGGAGGCGCTGGAGAATGCGAACCTCACCTTCAGCGAACTCGCGGACATCGTGAGGCAGAACGTCGAGAACGCGGGGGGCGGCATCATCAGCCGCGGCGGGCAGCAGCTCACCATTCGCGCGGTGAGCCGCGTGACG
>JBBRYC010000108.1:0-17633 GCA_038238025.1 Chthoniobacterales bacterium | reverse complement strand
GATCACAGATTTGCGGTCGGTCCAGCACGGCCGGGCCGATGAACGATTTCACCGAAACCGCGTCCTATTTCGCGCCCGACAGTTCCCGGACCCGGATGTTGCGAAACTGCACCAGCGACGCACCCCATTCGCCGTCCTTCCTCTCCGGGTGAAGCTGCAATGCAAGCGGCCCCTTTGCGGGGACTCCGGGCAACTGCGCATCCTCGATGATTAGCTTGTCGTTGAGTGTCACCGTGAGGCGTTCGCCTTTCATCACGATGTAAAAGGTGTTCCATTCGCCGATCGGCCGGTCCGCTTTCACCTTCGGCGTCGCGCCTGCGTGGACCTCGGCGGAAAATCTCGGATCGGTGCGATAACCCCACACCTCGCCGGAGCCGACCGGCCAGCACCAGATGTTCACCTGGGACTTATGCTGCCCGCGGAGGAAGACGCCCGAGTCGGTAGTAGGTGCTGTCACGGTGACTATGCTTCCGGCCTCGTCCTTCTTATAAGTGCCGTCGGGAAGGATAACCTTCGCCTTTCTGTTCACGTAAGGCGTCTCCTTGATCCGCCAGTCCACGAACAGCTCGAAGTCGCCATATTCCTTCACGCTCCATAGTTCCCTGTCCCCTTTCGCATCGCCCTTGGGGTCGCAGTCAATGACGCGGCCCACGACGCTCCATTCGCCGTTGTTCGGCTGTCGCGTCGTCCAGCCGTCGAGGTCCTTGCCGTTGAAGAGCGACGTGAAGCCCGGCGCGGGTGCGGGTTCAGCAGCGCGGATGTGCCCGGTGGTCAGCGCGCAAATGAGCAGGGTCAGGCGGGGAATTCGCATGGTAGCATCTCACGATGGAATGCGCGGCGAGGCGAGTTTCATCTGTCGAGTCTCGCGAAACGGGCGGACGCGGCCGCGCACTGGGAGCGGCGACTTCCAAGTCGCCGTGTGTCGCCCGCACCGCGGGCACAGCGGTTTTCGGATCGTAGGCGCGATCGGAAGATCGCGGACGTGGGCTTCCGCCCACGCCTACGATGCACGCGGCGACGTGGAAGTCGCCGCTCCTATTTCGCCACACCGATCGCGTAGGGGGCATCGAAGCCGCGGAGGTAGATGCGGCCATTCGAGATCGCGGGCGACGCGGTGAACTGATCGGGCAGTTTGTTCTTCGCGAGAATCTTCAGCTCAGGCCCGGCCTGCACGACGGTAAAGGTGCCGCCCTTCGCCGTGAGATAGATCTTTCCGTCCGCCGCGACGGGCGACGCGCGATAGGTCTGCGGATACGCGCGCTCCGAAGAGATCGGCGCGCCCGTCTTCGCATCGAGACACGTGAGGATGCCACTCTCGCGGCAAAGATAGACGCGCCCCTCGTACACGACCGGCGACGGCGCATCCCGCGTCCCCCGATCCATCCGCCACGCCTCACCCGGCCCACCGGCGGGAACGATGCCCTTGGCGTCGGGCTTCATCCCAACGACTGCGCCATTCTTCGCCGTCGGGATCACGATGAGGTCCGCCACCGCGATCGGCGAGGCGACGAATCGCAGCGTGCTGTTGTAGCGGCCCTTCGGATTCAGATCCGCCACGCGCCAGACCTCCGCGCCGTCGGCGAGATTGTGCGCGATGGCGTAGTCATTCCCATGCGTGATGAGCCGCGCCTCCGTGCCACGCCGCCAGAGGCACGGCGATGCGTACGAATGCAGGCATTCGCTATGCCCGTCGCTCTTGCGATCCACTTTCCAGATTTCCTTCCCGGTCGCGGCATCGAGCGCGACGACGAGCGCGGCACGCGCGTGGATGAGCTGCACATAGAGCCGTCCCTCGTGCAGCAGCGGCGTGGTGTGCATCCCGAAGCCGTACGCAAATTTCCCGTACCGTTCCTGCGCGTTGAACCGCCAGACCTCCTTGCCCGCAAAGTCGAACGCCGCGAAGTCGCCGCTCCCGACGTAGGCGAAAACGAGCTTCCCATCCGTGCTCGGCGAAGGCGTCGCGCCATTGTCCTCGCCGCCGCGCGCGTGCTTTGCGCCGCTGCCGACCTTTGCCTTCCACTGCTGCTTCCCATCCGTGCCGATGCACAGCAGCACGCGGTCTTCGCCCTCTTCGCTCGTCACAAAAATCATGTCACCCCACGCCGTCGGAGTCGCTGCGCCCATGCCGGGCAGCGGCGCTTTCCAGAGCAGATTTTTCGTCTCACTCCACTCGGTCGGCAGATTCTTCTCCGTGCTCACGGCATCGTGATTCGGCCCGCGCCACGTCGGCCAGTTCTCCGCGCGCACGGATGCTGCGGCGAACAGGACGGCCATGGCGATCAGACGAAAATGCCGAAGCAATTTTTGCATGACGGAACGAGTCCCTCGCAGGGACAATCCTTGGGATCACGGATATAAAAAAAGTACACACGCGGCGGCGAGCAGATGGCGCGCAGCGCAAAGTAGGCGAGGTTTTCCAACCTCGCGCGGGCGAGCGCAGCGAGGCGGTGTGTGCCGTAGGCGTGGGCGGAAGCCCACGTCGCGCTCTCCCGAGCGCGCTTTCGCTCCGCACCATCCCGCCACCTGCGCCCATCCTCCCGCGCGAGATTGGAAATCTCGCCGACTTTGTTGTGCCGTCTCGCCGCCTCGGGGTGCAGTTCTCACCGAAGCGATTTCTCGTGAGCATCACATGACGCCCCCGCCGCGCTTGCAGTGTACGCAGGCACCGACCTACAAGTCCCGCATGGCCTCCCCCGAGACGAGTTTTGCGGTCTTGCTTTTCAGCGACATCGTCGGCTCCTCCGATCTGAAGGCGAAGCACGGCGCGATGGCTTACCTGTCGGCGGCGGAATTGCACAACGCCCTCTTCGAGCGGCTCGCGACGGAGGAAAAACTGACGCTCATCAAGAACACGGGCGACGGGTACCTCGCGCGCACGACGAGCATCGCGGCAGCGGTGCGTTTCGCGCTGCGACTCCAGGATGGATTGCGGACGATGCACTGGCCGTCGTTCCCGCTCGCCACGCGCATGGGCATCCACGCGGGCGAAGTGGCGGATGTCACCACGCTCGGCCAGACCGATGTGCTCGGGCCGGCGGCGGACCTTGCGGCACGAGTGATGAGCGTCGCGCTCGGCGGGCAAATCCTGCTCTCGCGTTTTCCATTCGACGAGGCGCGGCACTTTCTGCGCGAGCATCCGACGGTCGCGGGGCGCGGAACACCCGCGCTGGTGTGGCTCGCGCACGGCCCGTATCTTATCAAAGGATGCGACGAGCCGATGGAGCTTTTCGAGGTCGGGGCCGAGGGGCTCGCGCCGCTGGTGCCACCGCCCGATGGCGAAAAGGTGCGGCGCGCGATCCGCCCCGGCGAAGAGGAGACGCTGGGCTGGCGGCCCGCGGCGGAGGTTGAGGTTCCCGGAAAGCCCGGCTGGCTGGTGACGGAAAAACTTGGCGAAGGCGGCTTCGGCGAAGTGTGGCTCGTGCGCCAGCGGAAGACGGGCGAGCAGCGCGTGTTCAAGTTCTGTTTCGACGCCGAGCGGCTCCGCTCGCTCAAGCGCGAACTGAGCATTTTCCGACTCATCCGCGAATCGCTCGGTGAGCGCACCGACATCACGCGGATGCACGATGTGCGGCTGGATGAGTCCCCGTTCTACCTCGAGAGCGAATATATTCCCTCGGGGAATCTTGTGCAGTGGTCCGAGGGCAAGGGCGGCATCGGCAAAATCCCCCTCGACGCGCGGCTGGCGATGATGCGTGCGATCTGCCGCGCCGTCGCGGCAGCGCACTCGGTCGGAGTGATTCACAAGGACATCAAGCCGTCGAACGTGCTCATGCGCGAGGACACCTCGGGCCACGCGTCTCCGGTGCTCGCGGATTTCGGCATCGGCGTCGTCACGGATGCCTCGCAGTTCGAGAAACTCGGGATCACGCAGGCCGGATTCACGATGTCGCTGACGGCGGGCAACGATTCGAGCCGCACCGGCACGCGCATGTATGCCCCGCCCGAATCGCTCCTCGGCAAGCCGCCCACGGTGCAGACCGACGTGTATGCGCTCGGCGTGCTGCTCTACCAACTCGCCATCGGCGACCTCCAGCGTCCGCTCGCGACAGGCTGGGAAAAGGGCGTGGCCGATCCGATCCTGCGCGAAGACATCGCGGCGGCGACGGAGGGCAGCACCGAGGATCGGCTGCGCGACGTGGGCAGCCTGCTCGACCGGATCACATCACAGCCGGAGCGCCGGAAAAAATTGCAACGTGCGCAGCTGGTCAGAAAAACCGCTGTCGCACTCGCTGCCGCCGCAGTGCTCGTGCTCGTCGCCGTGCTCGGCAACGGCACGTTGCAGAAGGGAAAAATCAACCGCCTCAACACGCAGATTCAGCAGCGGCTCGAATCCGGAAGTCTCTCGGAAAAGGATGTCGCCGAGACAGACCGACTGGTCGCGGACCTCGCGGGTGTGTCGCCCGAAAACGCGGACGAGCAGCGGCGCCGCGTCACCGATCAGATTACGAATTTCGCACGCACGGCGATCCATCGTGCGAATCTCGCCGACTCGGATCAGCATCAGATCGAATCGTGGCTCGCGCTGCTCCAACCGCGCGACGCTGCGCGCGCGGCGCAGCTTCGCACCGAGCTTGCCGGCCGGCTGCGGCAATGGGATCCGGCGTATGAACTGAAGCCGCCGTTCGACAAGGCGCGGGATCTCGGGGGCCTGTTGTCTGGCGCATCGGATGAATTGCGCTTCGCCCAGGCACAAGTGCCTCTGCCTGTCGAGGCCCAGGGTGCAATGCGCGTGGAAGCGGACTTCGCGTCGCCCAAGGATGCGCACAGCGCGTTCGGGTTTGCGTTCGAGGACGAGCAGAAGCGCACCTACACTTTTCGCGTGATTCCGCCACCGCAGACCATCCGCACGAAATACGCGCTGGATTTGCAGTCGCCGGAATTTGCGGAACGCTTGAGGGGCTGGAGCACAGGAAACATAGGGAGCGCCTCCATCTCACTCGTCTCCGGAAAGCCAGTGCTACGCCTTGAGCGCCGCATTGGCGACCCGGGCAATGTCGGAGTCAGAAAACTATTTGCTGTCGGGCGGCGCGCGGGAAAAATCTGGACCGTATCGTGGCGCTCCCGCGTGACTGGAATGCCGGAGCCAGACAAAGGGATCACGCAACTCTACATCAGGTCCGTCCGCAAAGATGGCAAAGGCACAGATGTCACATCTCTCGGCTTCAAAAAAAACGGGGACTGGTGCGCGAGCAGCAGAACATTCACCATACCGTCCGAGGCTGCACGGTTGGAGATTAACTTTGAATTCAAAGACACGACGGGCGCACTGGAGGTCGCCGATCTGCGCATCGTTGAAAAAGAAGCGGCGGGAGAAGACACCGCAGGCGTAGAAGTCTTCTCGCTGCCGCAAAGTGAGTGGCATCCCGCAGTGAGCGAGGCGGGATTATGGATGCCGAATTTGGACGAACACGAAATCGCGCTGCGTGAGGAAGACGGTCGCAAATTCTTGCGCCTCTCGAATGAGTCCGGATTCGACAACAACCTCATCCGCAGCTTCCGCATCGACCCAAGTTTGATCAAGTCCGTCAGCATTTCGGCGCGGATACGAGTGCCGTTCGATTTTGCGCGCGGTCTGCAATCATGGAATTACCCCCGCGTCGGTCTCAATGCCTCGGATCGTTCCGGCAAAATCCTGACGTCAGAAAGCCTTACTCAAAAGCCAATGGGTGACTGGACGGAAATGAAGGCGACCACCAAATCCGTATCAAAGGATTGGGATAGAATTACGTTCGGCGTTTTCGTGCAAGGGTGCCAGGGAGCAATAGATGTCAGTGACCTGACGTGTGAACTCGAACTGAAGCCGCCCAAGCCGGGAGCTGTGGACCAAGCGCAACTTGCGATTTTGCGCGGGAACATGCTGCTCACCGAATCGCTCGTACCAGGGGCGGCTCTCGCGGGCGATTCCGTGCGCGTCGCGGCGGAGCGCGTCGGCAATTCGCTGCGCGTGCAAGTCGGCCAGAAGCGACCGCTGGAAGTCTTTGATCCATTTCCTCATGTGGCGCAGAATTTCCATCCGGTGCTGCTCACCGCTCCCGATCTGTCATTGCGTTCACTCGCCATTTTCCGCCAGCGTCTTCCCGAAAAACCGCAACCACTCGAGCTCGGCGACGCGCAGTTTTCCGCCGGAAACTACGCGGGCGCGATGTCGGTCTACGAGGCCCAGTTGCCGACTGCCATTGACGCCGCGACGCGCGAACAGGCGCGATTCAAGATCGGCCTTTGCCTTTTGCAACAGAAGCGTGCAGCCGAGGCTGAGGTGCATTTCATCGAAGCTGCGAAAGCGGATGCACGACCGTGGGCGGACCTTGCCTCCTTCCAGTTGCTCGGCCTTTATCTCGGACAAAGGCGCGTAGCCGATGCGGACGCCGTGTTAGCAGCGTTGCGCGCTCGCCGTGATTTTGTGGAGATGGTCGGGATTCTCCCGAGCGATTTGCGCCAAGCCTTCCACAAGGGCTACACGGCTTTTTCCCGAAATGTGATGGAATCGGGTGATCGGGCCGAATGCATCGCGACCATCGAACGTCTCCAGCATGTCCTCGAAATCGCAGACGCGTTACAAATGGACCCCATCGGACAATATTGGCTTCGGTTTGAAATCTGCCGCCTCTACGCAGTCACCGGCCAGACAACACGAACGCTCGAATATTGCGTCGAACAACTTAATGGAATGGAAAAGGATGGCATTTCCTACGGCTATCTCTCGGGCATGTTCGCCGAAATGTACTACACCCTCATGGCAAAGAGCGGCCACGGCGAAAAGGCGCTTCCGCTGCTACAAAAATGGGATGCACTGACTCCGAACGAATTTCCTGCCATCCAGACTACGCGCTGCCTCCTCGCGATGAAACGGTTCCCCGAAGCCGACGCCAAGATCACCGGTCTGCTGAACCGCCACCAGTCGTTAGAGAGTCCAAAGAAAATTAACATTCACTGGATTTACGCCGCGTTGCTGCGCGGATTGATTGCTGAGACGCGCGACGGCCCGCAGGCTGGCCGAGCGGCGTGGGCGGCTGAGTTTCGCGTGTTGCGGGACGCGGCTCCGAATCATGACCCAGCCTACTATCTGGGCAATACCAGCCGCCCAATGCTGCTAAGTTTCATCATACTCGGCGGACTGAGTGGCGAGCTGACGGATGAAGACATGCCGAGCCTGCGAAAAGCCATCAGCGACATCTATTCGCAACTGGACGCGGGAACGAATTCAGCCCGGCAGATGATGCTTAAAAACATGCCAGCACTTGTCTCAAGGCAGGTGGCCCTCAGCCTTTGCACCGGCGAGCGTGGTGCGGTATACGCGCGAAGTTTCATCCGCGGCGGCCTGCTGTTTTCCGAGGCCTATCGGATGCCGTTCATTTTCATGCTCGATGAACTTTTCATCCAGGGAGGCATCGGTCGCGAAAAGCTCACCTCCGAGCAGGAGGCCGTCTACTGGAGGATCAGCGAAATGCTCAACGATGCCCTTCGCGACAAGCAGCTTTCGTCCGCGCAAATGCTCAGCGTGCTGGCCGCATGGAAGGGAGTCACCAATCTTTTCGGATGGGCGGGCGCGGAGGCACAGCTGCAGCCGAAGATGCGCGGGCCGCTGGCCTACATCATGGGCCAGCGCTACGTGAAGCTCGGCAAGAAGGAGGATGCGCTGGGGATGTTCCGCACGGCGAAGGCGGATGCGGCGCAACTGAAGGACGCGCCGCTCGCCGCGCTCGCGGACAGCGAGATCAAGAATCTCGGCGGCAACTGAGACTGCCCGGCAGGCGGTGTCCGCAAGCACCGTCAGATGATCCCCATGTGATCCATCTGCCGAATGCCGGAATGGAACCTGCATCGAATCGTAGGCGCGCTCGGGAGAGCGCGCGGACGCAGGCTTCCGCCCGCGCCTACGATCTTCTGGCACCGTTGGGATGAGTCCGGCTTTCGACTGTGCTTGGTATCACCCGGCATTGAAATCGGGATGCCGGAAGCCTACTTCATCAGTTCCGCCAGCTTCGGCGAAATCGCGTCGGCCCAGATCTGGTAGCCCTTCTCGGAGAGGTGCAGGAAGTCGGGCATGATTTCCTTCGTCAGCGAGCCGTCGGACTCGAGGAACTTCGCGCCGATATCGAGGAAGAAGACATGCTTGCCGTCGTCGAGTTTCGCGATGATCGCGTTCACCTGTTTGAGCTTGTCGCGCTGCATGTTGTTCTCGGCCTTTTCGCCGCGCGGGAAAACTGCGAGCAGCAGGATTTTCGTCGCGGGAGTCTTTGCGCGGACGGCCTCGACGATCTTCGTCACGCCTTTCGCGATGCCCTCGGCGGAATCATCGTGCGAGTTGTTCGTGCCGATCATGATGACAGCGGCCTTCGGCTTGATGCCTTCGAGTTCGCCGTTCTCGATGCGCCACAGCACATGCTGCGTGCGGTCGCCGCCGATGCCGAAATTTGCGGGCATGTATTTGCCGAACGCCTTGTCCCAGATCGCCTTTTTCCCGCCCCATCCGGCAGTGATCGAGTCGCCGAGGAAAAGCAGTTCCGCTTTTCCCTCCTTGGCGATCTTCACGAAGCTCTCGTGCGCCTTGATAAACCCCTCGTTCGGCTGGCCGTCCTTCCCCATCTTCGGTGCCGCGACATCCGGCGGCTGCGGCGGAAGCACGACTGCGAGTGCCGCCGGTTTTGCCGGTGCGGGCGCGGCTGCCGGTTTGGTTTCCGCGAAGAGCGATGACGCGGCGAAGATTGCGGTGAATACGATTGCGAGAGGACGGCGTTTCATGGGGCGTGGGGTTGTGATTGGAGCGCGCAGGCTATGGGCTCCATTTCATGGTGACAACTGTTTCCCATGTGCGTCGAAGGGACTTCTGCCGCGGATCACGCCACGCCGTTCACGACATTCCGCGGCTGGCCGGCGAGGAAGGCGCGGATATTTTCCGCGACCACATCCATGAGCCGCGCGCGCGATGCGTGCGTGGCCCACGCGATGTGCGGGGTGATGATGCAATTCTTCGCGGTGAAAAGCGGATTGCCCGCCGGCGGCGGCTCGGTGGAGAGCACGTCGAGCGCCGCGCCCGCGAGCCGTCCGGCGTTCAGCGCGTCGGCGAGATCCTGCTCGACGACGAGCGGCCCGCGCCCGGTGTTGATGAGAAATGCGGAGGGCTTCATCGTCGCGATGCGCGCGAAATTCACGAGGCCGCGGGTCTCCTCCGTGAGCGGACAGTGCAGCGTGATGACATCCGCGCGGCGAAAAATTTCCTCGGTGGAAACAAACTCCACGCCATCCACGCTGCGCGGACGTTGCGCGCTGGCGATGACTTTCATGCCGAATGCGATGCCGACGCGCGCCACCGCCTCGCCGATGCTCCCGCAACCGACAATGCCGAGCGTGCGCCCTGCGAGTTCGACGAGCGGAAAATCCCAGTAGCAGAAATCCGGGCACTCACTCCAGCGGCCCTCGCGCACGGTCTGCGCGTGATGGCCCGTGCGCTGCGTGAGTTCGAGGAGCAATGCGAAGACATGCTGCGCGACGGACGCGGTGCCGTAGGCGGGCACATTGCACACGGGGATGCCGCGCGCTCGCGCGGCACCGGTGTCCACGACATTGACCCCCGTGGCGAGCACGCCGATGAAGCGCAGCGCGGGCAGCGCGGCGATCGTCTCCGCGGAGATCTGCGTCTTGTTGGTGAGGAGGATTTCCGCACCTGCCGCGCGCGCGATGATCTCCGCGTCTTCAGAGCGTGCGTGGACGGTGAGTTCGCCCAGCGCCCCGACTGCGCGCCAGTCGAGGTCGCCGGGATTCAGGGTGTGTCCATCGAGGACGACGATACGCGGGCGGCGGGTGGATGCGGGTGACATGGGCGGGCGTTCTGAGCATGCGAAGCTAGCAGTCCGGTGCCCGGCGTGTATCGCGAAAAATGCAGCGCAAACTCGCCGTAGCCATCGCTCGCCGTCCTGCCGTAGAGTCGCCGCCGCCCATGAAGGTCGGCTTCGCACAAATCAATCCCACCGTCGGCGACTTCGCCGCAAACACCGCGGCCATCCTTGCCGCATACACGTCGCTCGCAAAAGACGGCGCAGAGGTCGTCCTCGCACCCGAACTCGCACTGCCCGGCTACCCGCCGCTCGACCTGCTTTTCAAGAGCCGCTTCGTCCCGCAGAACATCGCCGCCCTCGACGCACTGCACGCAAACGCCGGCGATGTCCCGCTCCTCGTCGGCTACGTGGATGTAAACACCGGCCCCGGCCGCCCCTTCCGCAACGCCGCCGCGATCCTCGAACGGGGCAAACCGATTCGCAAAATCTTCAAGTCACTGCTCCCGACTTACGATGTCTTCGACGAGGCCCGCTACTTTCAGCCCGCCGAAAAAAACGAGCCCGTCGAAATCGCCGGCGTCCTCTGCGGCGTGACCATCTGCGAGGACATCTGGAGCCGCGACTACCTCCCGCGCCAGCTCTACGACTGCGACCCGCTCGCATCACTCGCAGCGCAGGGCGCAAAAATGATCCTCAATCTCAGTGCCTCGCCATTCGAAGTCGGCAAGCCCCGCCGCCGCTTCGGCATGCTCAGCGCCCGCGCACGCACGCACGGCATTCCCATCGCGTATTGCAACACCGTTGGCGGAAACGATCAGCTCATCTTCGACGGAAACTCCTTCGCCGTATCCGGGACCGGCGAATGCCTCGCACAGCTCGCGCCCTTCCGCACAGACAGCGCGCTTGTGGAATTCAGAATTCAAAATTCAAAATTCAAAACTGCGATCTTCCAGTGCGACGAAGAGGAACTCTTCGACGCCCTCGTCCTCGGCACGCGCGACTATTTTGTGAAATGCGGATTCCGCAGCGCCGTCCTCGGCCTCAGCGGCGGCATCGACAGCGCAGTCACCGCCGCCGTCGGAGCCGCGGCGCTCGGCGCGGAAAACGTCCTCGGCGTCACCATGCCCACGCGCTATTCCAGCGACGGCAGCGTCGGCGACTCGCTCACGCTCGCCACGGCACTCGGCATCCGCTGCCTCACGATCCCGATCGAGAAATCCTTCACCGCGTTCAAAGCGCAGATGGCCCCGTTCTTCGAAGGAAAACCCGGGGACGTGACCGAGGAAAACATGCAGCCCCGCCTGCGCGGCATGACGCTCATGGCGCTCAGCAACAAATTCGGCCACCTCCTCCTCACAACCGGAAACAAGAGCGAACTCGCAGTCGGCTACTGCACGCTCTACGGCGACATGTGCGGCGGCCTCGCAGTGATCAGCGACGTCCCAAAAATGATGATCTACAAGCTCGCGCGCTGGCTGAACCGCGAGCGCGAAATCATCCCCGCCGCCACGATCGAAAAACCGCCGAGCGCCGAATTGCGCCCGAACCAGCGCGACCAGGACACGCTGCCGCCTTACGAAATTCTCGACCCCATCCTCGAACTGCTCATCGAGGAAGGACTCAGCGCCGACGAGATCACCGCGCGCGGCTTCGACGCCGCAACCGTCCGCTGGGTCGTGAAGCGCGTCGCGCAAAACGAATACAAGCGCGCGCAGGCCGTCCCCGGCCTCAAGGTCACGAGCAAGGCTTTCGGCGTCGGACGGAAGATGCCCGTCGCGCAGCGCTTCGCGGAATAGAACCAGCAGTCGCTCACTTGCCCGCCGTCCCATCTTACTCTTTGTCTTGCTCTTGCTCCTGCTCTCTTTCCGCACCGTGCTTTTTCGAGAGCAGGAGCAAGAGCAAGACAAAGAGTAAGAGTTCAATCCGCACGCGCCGCAATTTTCTTGCTGAACATTCTACCCACATTGCGCCTTACTGACCCGATGGACATCCCGAGTTACCTCGCCGCGCGCACCAAACTGGTGGACCGCGAACTCAACCGCCACCTCCCATCGGAATCCACGAAGCCGCACACCATCCACAAGGCGATGCGCTACTCGATCTTCGCCGGAGGAAAACGCCTGCGCCCCGTGCTCACGCTCGCCGCCGCCGAGGCATGCGGCGGAAAAATCGCGGACGCACTGCCCGCCGCGTGCGCCGTCGAGTGCATCCACACCTACTCGCTCATCCACGACGATCTCCCGTGCATGGACGACGACGATCTCCGCCGCGGTCGCCCGACCAATCACAAGGTCTTCGGCGATGGCATCGCCGTCCTCGCCGGTGATGCGCTGCTCACCGTCGCCTTCGAGATCCTCGCAAAATCAACACCCTCAAAACGCCACCCCATCGCCGCGCAGATCGCCGATCTCGCGCACGCCTCGGGCAGCCGCTGGCTCGTCGGCGGGCAGGTCGCCGACCTCGAAGGCGAAGGCCGCAAACTCGGCGGCGACGATCTGAAATACATCCACCGCTGCAAGACCGCCGCGCTGCTCACCGCCAGCATCCGCCTCGGTGCGATGAGCGCAAATGCCACGCCCGCACAGCTCAAGTCACTCACCACATTCGGCCAGAGCGTCGGCCTCGCCTTCCAGGTGATCGACGACATCCTCGACGTGACCCAGCCCACCGAAAAACTCGGGAAGAGCGCAGGCAAGGATGTCGCCGCGCAGAAGGCCACTTATCCCGCAGTCTTCGGCCTCGAAAAAAGCCGCGCCGAGGCGAAGCGCCTCACCCGCACCGCTCACGCCGCGCTGAAGCCATTCGGAAAAAAAGCCGACTCTCTCCGCGCCCTCGCCGACTACCTCCTCGCGCGGGAGTACTGATCTGCGAAGCAGCGGGTCGCCTGTGCTCGCCTCGATTCCACGCAGCGCCTCTCCCCACGCGCTACACGGTCAGCCGCAGATTCGGATCAATATCCTCCATCAGCGCGCTCCCCTGCCCCTCGGAAATCCGCAGCGACGCGACGTACGCGATCATCGCCGCGTTGTCCGTGCAGAGCGACGGCTCGGCGAGCAGCAGTTCGATGCCGCGCGCGGAGCACGCCGCCGCCAGTTTCACGCGCAGCCGCGTGTTGCAGCTCACCCCGCCGCTCACCGCGACGACCTTCCTCCGCGTCGCGAGTGCGGCGCGCACGGTCTTGTCCACGAGGACGTCCACGACGGCTTCCTGAAATGACGCGCACACATCGGCCACCGGCACGCTGTCCATTTTTTGCAGCATGTAGCGCACGCTCGTCTTCAGCCCGCTGAAGCTGAACGCAAAATCGCCCGACGAGAGCATCGAGCGCGGGAAATCAAATCGCATCGGATCGCCATCATTCGCGAGCCGGTTCACGTTTGGCCCGCCGGGATACGGCAGGCCGAGCAGCTTGCCGACTTTGTCGAATGCCTCGCCCGCCGCGTCGTCGTGCGTCTTGCCGAGCAGCCGGTATTTTCCGACTGCCTCGATCTCCACGAGCATCGTGTGCCCGCCGCTCACGACGAGCCCGACCGCGGGCCGCACACCGCCGCGTCCGAAAAATGGCGAGAGCAGGTGCGCCTCGATGTGATTCACCGCGGCGAACGGCCGCCGGAAACCGATCGCCATTCCTTTCGCCGCGGAGAGTCCGATCATCAGCGAAGTCGCGAGTCCCGGTCCGCGTGTCGCGGCGAAAATATCAATCTCGCCGAGCGTCACGCCCGCCGTCCGGAGCGCACTTTCGATCACGGGGCGCAGTGTGCGCAGGTGATTGCGCGACGCGACCTCGGGCACCACGCCACCAGTGAGCGCGTGCAGCGCGATCTGCGACGCCACTTCGCTCGACAGCAGCGCATCACCGCGCATCACCGCCGCAGCGGTCTCGTCGCACGAAGTCTCGATCGCGAGAACGGTCGCTGCGCTCACTTGCCTCCGCGCTGCGCGTAGATGAGCACGCCCTTGAGCGCATCCACCGCGCGCTCGAGCTGCGTGTCGCGGAAATTCGTGAGATCCTTCTTCCGCTGCTCGTCCGGGAGATCCTCGCGACGCTGGATCATGAGCGCCCGTTCCTGCTCCATCGTCATCGGCGCAAGGATCGTGGGTGCGACGCCGTGCTCGTGGATCACCTGATGCCCCGGCGTGTAATATTTCGCAGTCGTGAGCCGCAGCGCCGAGCCGTCGGGAAGCTGCATGATGCTCTGCACGCTGCCTTTTCCGAATGTGGTTTCACCGACGAGAATCGCGCGGTTCGTGTCCTTCAGCGCGCCCGCGACGATCTCGCTGCCGCTCGCGCTGCCGTTGTTGATGAGCACGGCCACGGGATAATTTGCACGCCGGCGCAGCGCGGGATTCGCCGTGTATTTTCGCGACTGCGAAGCGACGCGCCCCTCGGTCGTCGCCACGACCGTCGCGGGCGGGAGAAACATTCCCGCGACATCCACTGCCGAATTCAGCAGCCCGCCAGGATTGAAACGCAGATCGAGCACGAACGCCTGCATCCCCTTTTTCTCCAGCTCATCGAGCTTCTTCGCGAGTTCCTCCGCGGTCGGCGCGTTGAACTGCGTGATGCGCGCATAGCCGATTTTCATCTGCCCAGTCAGCTCCTGCGCAAGCAGCTTCGCATCCTTCACGCTCCACACTTTGATCGTCTCGCGCACCATCGCGAAGTCTTTGATCTCCTTCGTGCCGGGCCGCAAAATCGTCAGCGTGATTTTCGTCCCCGGCGAGCCGCGGAGTTTTTCCGTCGCGCCATTGATGTCCAGCCGCTCCGCGCTCTGCCCGTCGATCTTGATGATCTTGTCGCCGGGCATCAGCCCCGCGCGGAATGCCGGCGAATCCTCCATCGGCGACACGATGATCAGATCGCCGTTGCGCTCGGTGACATGCACACCGAGTCCGCCGAAGCGGCTCTCCGTGTCCTCCTTCATGTCCTCAAAATTTGCGGGTTCCATGAATTGCGAATGCGGGTCGAGGCTCTGGAGCATCCCCTTCAGCGCCGCGCGCATGAGCTGCTCGTAGCTGATTTTTTTTCCGTCCACGTAATCCTGCCGGATCAATTCCATCGCACGCGTGAGCGTCTTGATCTGCTCGTAAGGCGAGTCCTTGTCCCCCGCTGGCGCTGCGTCCTGCGCGGGCAGCGGGATAGCCGTGAGAGCAAGAGCAGCGAGCGCGGAAAAAATGCGGGGCATTGGCATGGTGCGCCATCGTAGCAGCACTTGCGGCTTTGGGAAGCACTGGTGGGAACAGGGCTGACGCATCAAGAATCGCACTCCCACAGAAGAGAACAATAAGCGAAGCGGCGATTTCTCCTGCTGGGATGAACAGAGCGACGGAGCCCGCCTCCCGGGTGGAGCACGCGACTCGCGTGCTGTCTGCGGCCACTGGCCGCAGACATCCGTCGGTCATGTGTTTGTCAGTTGCGCTGCGATCCAACGAGCGCGCGCCAACATCTGCGCACGCAGCCTGCATCGCGGCACCGTCGGGTGTTTCCGGCGAGTCGCCGGAAACAGCACGCGAGTCGCGTGCTCCACCCGGAAGCTGCGCGCCGCCACAACGCTGTTCATTGCAAGGACTGGAAGAATTTCGATGCTTCAGCCATCGCGCTTGCTCCGGTTTTCCCTCGTCACGCGCCGTGCGTTTCCCGAAACTGCGCGCATGTCCTCGCCGTCCGCCTCCGAACATCTCGCCCGCGCCCGCCGCGTGTTCGACCTCGAACTCGCCGAGGCCCGCCGCGTCGGCGAACGGCTCGACGAATCATTCGCGCACGCCGTCGAGACGATCCGCACTGTGGTGGAAAAACGCGGGAAGGTCGTGGTCGTCGGCGTTGGCAAGTCCGGTCACATCGGCGAAAAAATCGCGGCCACGCTCACGAGCACCGGCGCGCCCGCGGTGATGCTGAATGCGCTCAACGCCCTGCACGGCGACCTCGGCCTCGTGTGCGATGGCGATGCCATCCTCATCCTCAGCAACAGCGGCGAGACCGACGAACTCGTGAACGTCTTCCCCGCCCTCGCGCGGCTCGACGTGCGCATCATCGCCATCACCGGCAAGCGCGAATCCTTCCTCGCAAAAAACGCGCACATCCACCTCGACGCCTCCGTCGAACGCGAGGCCTGCCCGCTCGAACTCGCGCCCACCGCGAGCACCACCGCGATGCTCATCCTCGGCGACGCGCTCGCGATGACGCTGCTCGAAGCCCGCGGCTTCACGCGCGAGGACTTCGCAAAGTTTCACCCGAACGGAAAGCTCGGCCGCACGCTGCTGCTCACCGTGGATCAAATCATGCGCAGCCCCGATCAAATGGCGCTCATCAAGCCGACGATCATCGTGCGCGAGGTGCTCTTCGGAATGGCACGCAGCCGTGCAGGCTGCGCCGTCGCCATCGCCGATGATGGCACGCTCGCCGGCATCTTCACGCAGGGCGACTTCGCGCGGCACCTTGAGAAAAATCCGAACCTGCTCGATCTCTCCGTCACGTCCTTTCTCACCCGCAAGCCGATCACGATCCGCTCCGGCGCGCTCGCCTACGAGGTGCTGCACATCCTCGAACACCACCGCATTGACGACCTCGTCGTCGTGGACGCAGCGAACAAACCCGTCGGGATCGTGGACACGCAAGACCTCGCGCGCTTCCGCCTCGTGTGAGCGAGGCAATTTAAGATTTAGGATTTAAGATTTTTTCACCCCGCGCACATCGTGCGAGTCCGCCTGCCCAAATCTTAAATCCTAAATCCTAAATCTTAAATTCCATGCTCCTCGACGAACCCGTCTCCGATCCCCTCGCCCTCTACCGTTACCGCGACGGCATATCCGCCGTGGATCTTCTCGCAGTCGGCATTTCGCACCTCGATTTTTTTACCTGGCTCGCGGATCATCCGAGCACGTTCGCCGCGATCACCGCGCACTTCGGCATCCACCCGCGGCCGACGGATGTGATGCTCACGCTCTTCACCGCGCAGGGGCTCGTGCAGCAGAATGGCGGCTGCTTTCACCTCACGCTCCGCGCACGCGAGCACCTCGCCGCTGGCTCGCGCTGGAATCTCGCACCGTATTTTTCCTCGATGAAGGACCGCCAGCCGACGCTCGACATGCTGAAGGTGCTCAAGACTGGCAAGCCCGCGAATTTCGGCAGCTTCGATCATCAGGCGTGGGCTGAAGCGATGCAGCGTCCCGATTTCGCGGCGCAATTCACCGCCGCGATGGACTGCCGCGGCATCCTGCTCGGCCCCGCGCTCGCGAAGCTGCTCGACCTCTCGCAGCACACCGCGCTCCTCGACATCGCAGGCGGCAGCGGCATCTACGCCTGCGCGCTCGCGGCGAAAAATCCGCACCTGCGCTGCACCGTGCTCGAACGCGCACCGGTGGATCGCATCGCCACCGAGTGCATCGCGAAGCAGGGCTGCACCGAGCGCGTGAACGTCCACACCGGCGACATCTTCGCCGGCCCGCTGCCCGCGGCCTTCGATGTGCATCTCTGGTCGAATGTCCTGCACGACTGGGACGAGCCCGCCGTCCGCGACCTGCTCGCGAAATCCCACGCTGCGCTCCCGAGCGGCGGCCTCGTCGTCATCCACGACGCCTTCATCAACGCCGACAAGACTGGCCCGCTGCACATCGCCGAATACTCCGCGCTGCTCATGAACATCACCGAGGGAAAATGCTACTCCCTCTCCGAGTATCGCAGATATTTGAACGACCTCGGCTTCGAGTGGCTCGAACACAAATCCACCGCCGTCGGGCGTGGCTTCATCGTTGCACGGAAAGCGTAGCCAAGGTGCAGGGGCGCCCACGCCCCCGCGCACGACACCGGGGGGGGGGGCCCCGGCTCCAAGGGGGCGGGGCTGGACCCAATGGTTTGTT
>JBBRYC010000107.1:0-17886 GCA_038238025.1 Chthoniobacterales bacterium | reverse complement strand
GTGGGCTTCCGCCCACGCCTGCGATTCCCTCCACCTCGCTGCGCCCGCCCGCGCGAGATTGAAAATCTCGCCTACTTTCCGATGCAGAACTGCCCGAAGATCACGCCGAGCAATTCCTCCGTATCCGCGCGGCCCACGATGTCGCCGATGGCGTCCATCGCGGCGCGCAGTTCCTCGGCGATGAATTCCGGCGACAGCGCCTGATCAAATGCGCCGAGCGCTGCGTGCAGAAAATCACGCGCCGTTTCCAGGCACGATTGGTGACGCGCATTGATCGCCACGCTCCAGTCGCCCTTCGCCGCGCCGCCGAGCGCGGCATCCACGATTGAGTCGAGCATTTTTCCAAAGCCCTCGCCCGTGAGCGCCGACACCGCGACACCACCGCGTGCCGCCCACGACGCGTGAACGCCGAGGTCCGCCTTGTTGAGCACGAGCAGCTCAATGTAGTGCCGACGACTCGTCGGCTCCCCGCTCGTGGTCGCAGCTTGCGCGGGGTCGCCGTATGCCGTCGTGCTGCTCCCAGCAGCCTCCGCCTCTCCGCCTGCCGAACCGACGGGTCGTCGGCTCCACATTGCGGCGTCGCCGCTCGCGTCCACGATATTCAGCACGAGGTCCGCGCGCTCCATCGCACGCTGCGTGCGCTCCATGCCGGCCTGCTCCAGTTCGCATGAACTGTCGCGGATGCCTGCGGTGTCCATCAGCCGCACGGGGATGCCGCGGACGTTGATCGTCTCCTCCAGCACGTCGCGCGTCGTGCCGGGGTGATGGCTCACGATGGCACGCTCGTAGCCGAGCAGGCGGTTCAGCAGCGAAGATTTTCCGACATTCGGCGCGCCGAAGATCACCGTGCGCAAACCCTCGCGCAGCACCTTCCCCTGCCCCGCCGTCGCGAGCAGCGCGGCGACATCCGCGAGCGCGTTCTCGATTCGTCCGCGCAACGCCGCGCCCGTCTCGGGGGAAATATCCTCCTCGGGGAAATCAATGTAAGCCTCCACCTGCGCGAGCGTGTCGAGCACAGCCGCGCGCAGTTCGCGGATGCGCGCGCCGAGGCGGCCTTCGAGTTGCTCGTTTGCGGCGCGCAGCGCGAGGTCCGTCTGCGCGCTGATGACATCCATCACCGCCTCAGCCTGCGTGAGGTCGAGCTTGCGGTTCAAAAACGCCCGCTGCGTGAATTCCCCCGGCTCCGCACTCCGCGCCCCGGCGCGCAGGAGCACCTCCAAGATGCACCGCGACACGAGCACGCCGCCGTGACACGAAATCTCCACCACATCCTCCCCCGTGTAGCTCGCGGGCGCGCGGAAGATCGTGAGCAGCACATCATCCAGCCGCCGGTCCCCGTCGAAAATGCTGCCGAAGTGCGCAACGCGCGGAGTCAGTTCCGCCGCACCTTTTTTCCCGCGAAAAACTGTGCGCGCAATCTCCACCGCCCGCGCCCCGCTCAGCCGCAGCACGGCGATCGCCGCCTCGCCGAATGCGGTGCTGATGGCGGCGATGGTGTCAGTCATGCGCGGAGAAAAGCAGCGCGCTCCGCATTCTCCAAGACGCTTTGTGCGCCCCGCCACGTCCTACTTTTTTCCAGCACGCCGCTTCTTCGATTCCGTCTCGATGCGCTCGCGGGCCTCTCTGGCCTCCTTGCTTTCACGATGCTCCCGCCCCAGGGCCTTCACCCGTCCCGCCTCCGCACGCTGGCTGTAGGGCAAGGCCTCCTTGAACTTCTCCTGCGCTTCGAGACAAAGCGCGAGACGGTAGAGGCCTTCGAGGAGTTCCGGATGCTTCGCACCCAGCTCGCGCTCCTCGACGGGGATCAGCGCGCGAAACTCCATCTCGGCCTCGGCATGCCTGCCCTGTGCGTCCATTTCGACCGCCAGAAAAGTCCGGGCCTTCAGCGTTTCCGGGTGCGATGGCCCCAGCTCACGCTCTTGGATCGGGATGAATGCCCTTAGCTCCTTCTCCGCCTCGGCACGCTTGCCCTGCCTCCTCAGCGAGAGCGCCAGATTATACCGGCTCCTGATGGTATCCATGTGGTCCGGCCCCAACACGCGCCCCATGATGCTGAGAATCTCCCGGTATTCCTTCTCCGCCTCGGCATGGTTGCCCTGCACATCCAGCACGCCGGTCAGATTGCTCCGGCTGGCCAGAGTATCGGGATGCTCCGCGCCCAGCACACGCCCGCGGATTTCCTGCGCAGCACGGAATTCCCTTTCCGACTCGGCCAGGTTGTTTTTTACGAAAAAATCGCGCGCCCTTTTGTCCGCCGATTCCGCCTCCTTCATGAGCTTCTGCTCCTCCGCCGTCAGTTCCTTCTCCGCCGCGGGCGCGGGCTTCAGGGCGAATTCGATCCGCTCGCGGGACTCCTTCGCCGCCTGGGAATACGCATGCTCCGGCCCCAGCGCTTTCACCCACCCCGCCTCCGCCCGTTGTGCGAAAGGCAGGGCGTCCTTCAGCTTCCCCAGATTCATCAGGCACAGGGCGATATTGTAGCGGCTCAGGAGGGCATTCGGGCTCTCCGCACCCTCCGCTTTCTCGCGAAGCTCCAACTGCGCACGGTAAATTTTTTCCGCATCGGCATGTCTCCCTTGCTTGAAAAGAGCGTCTGCCCGTCTGCCCGCGTCATTCGCGTCCTTCACGGGCGGTTCCTTCGCCAGCGCCGGCTTCTTCCCCTGCGCAGCGAGCGCGGCTTTCCCCTCCGCACACCACGGCACGCGACTGCCCGACGCCAGGACCGCAGCGGCAAGCACAGCGAAGCAAAGGAAGTGCGAGCGCGTCGTCATCGCCGAGGATACTGCCTCCTCTCACCGGTGGATGACAAGCCCGCCGGGTCTGTCCCGTCTTTCACGCCAGTCCCAAGGCAGGCGCGCCTGCGTCGCGCCAGCCTTGGGCTGAATGATGGAACGCCCTTGGCGTCCGGCCCTCCCGCTCGCCGGTCGTAACCACGCCCTACTTCCCGGCTGCCTGATGTCACATCAACTGCGGCAACGCAAGAAGCCGATAGGCAATCACGGATAGAGGATTCTTGCGTTTGGAAGAGCTTCCTTCAGCGCTGCGACCTGTTCCGGCCGAAGTTTGGTGCAACCACGGAGGTCCAACTCCTGCAACAAAGTGAGTCCTTTGATACCGTCCACGTCGTGCAACTCGGAGCATGCTTCGAGGCTGAGTTTGATGAGCGAGGGAAGGCCCTTGAGTCCACCCACGCTTTCCAATGCGCGGCAATAAGACAAGTCGAGTTGCGTGAGCGCCGTGAGTCCTTTCAAGACATCCACATTTCGAATTAATACGGCACCCCTGAGACTTAGTCCCTTGAGCCCAGTAAGGCCCTTGAGAACGTCTATGTTGTTCAGCGCGCGGCAACCGGTGATTTCGAGTTGCCCAAGTGAGGTGAGGCCCTTGAGTCCGTCCACATTTTGCAAGCTGAGGCAGTCATAGAGTGCGAGTAACCGGAGCGCGGTGACGCCCGCAAGCCCGTCCACATTTTCCAAAGCGAGCCCCCAGGGGCGACCTTCACTATTCGGCTTTCTTACGCTGTAAAGGAGAAGGGCTTCCGGATTAACGCGCCGGAGAGCGGACGCAAAGGCATCGAAGTTGCGGAGTTGGCCGACTTTGGACTCTTCCACCTGCCATACGCTCGGCTCCATCGCCCAAGTGCGCGCCGAAAATAGCAGCCGCAAGTCACAGCGTGCAGCCTTCCACAAACGCGCTCCTAGCATGGTATCCTCGGATGTGCTGTAGAACCCCGCCTCGCGAAGCTGGCGGATGGCGCGTCGGCCCGTGAACTCATGCCACCCGAGCACGGAGATTCCGACAAGCACCACTAGGAGCACCTTCCGCTGCCAACGCCGCCACCGGGGCGTGGGCTCGGAATTCTTCGGCGGCAAAGGCGGTGTCATGGGCAGGGCAACCGGTTCATTCATCCGCAGCGGCGCGCGAACATTACTACAAGTCCCAGTTCGTTCGCTGCCCGACGCAAGGATGTGCCGAGCTTGTCCGCGTTGCGCTTCTTTGCGGCGGCGAGTTTGCGGCGGTCTTCGATGTCTTCCAAGGTGGACTTCGATTCGCGGAGCACCGCCTTGACGCGGCGGATTTGTTTGTCGATGTCAGCGAATCTTTTCACGCCTTCGGAGGCTCCTCGCGGACGATGCATGTTTGATCCTCATGTGTCGGTTCCGTTGCCGGGACGCGAGCGAGGATGGCGTCCACATTTTGCCAATCCACACGGGCACCGCGCTGGCTTTGCTGGAATCGCTTCCGGGCGTTCTCGGCAAGCTTCGGGTGTTCCCTTGCGCCTTGCAGCAGGCCTTCGATGCCGAGGTCGCAATCGAGCGATTCCCAATGGAGCGAATATGGGCGGACTTCCATTGCGCTGCGCTCGTCGTCTGTGGCGAGTTCGAGCGTCGGGTAGAAGCTCAAGGGGACGGTGAAGGTGGAGCCGTCAGTCAACTCCACGGTGAGCCGCGTAGCGTCGATGCGCGCTGTTTTGATTTCACGCAAGTAGCTGCTCATAGGTTTCGTTGATCAATTTTAGATTCGTTTCGATGGTTCGCAAGATGTCGTTGATCTCGGCTTCCGCGAAGCCCCGGTTCCACGCGACTTCGATGCCGTTCTCAAACCACACTTTGCATTCCATGCGTTCTCGGAAGACATGCACATGGCGGCGCTCCCGAAGGTCGAAACTGTAAAAGCTGACCCTCCACGGAATGTTCGGGATCTTGACTCGTGGCATCGTGAGCGCGATGCCGGTTACACACCGAGGTGACTTTTCAGCTCCGCGAGGAAGCGCCGGTTTTGCTCCATGGTGCCGATGCTCACGCGGATCCATTCGGGGAGGCCGTAGGCGGTCATGTCGCGGATGATGACTCCCTTTTTCATGAGCGCCTGGAAGGTGTCGCGACCGCTGCCGACGCGGACGAGGACGAAGTTCGCGTGGCTGGGGACGAACTGGAGGCCGAGCGCGACGAACTCCCGCTGCATCCACTCGCGGCCCTCGATGGTGAGGTCGCGGGTCTTGCGCTGGTGCTCGTCGTCGAGGATGCCGGCGAGGGCGCCGGCCTGGGCGATGCCGTTGGCGTTGAAAGGCTGGCGCGTTTTTTGCAGCACATCGATCAGCTCGGCGCGGGCGAGGCCGTAGCCGATGCGGAGATTGGCGAGGCCCTGGATTTTCGAGAAGGTGCGGAGGACGACGACGTTGCGGCCTTCGCGGACGAACTTGAGCGTGTCGGGCGGGTTCGGGAGGAATTCGTAGTAGGCCTCGTCGAAGACGGTGACGACGGTGTCGGGGACGCGCGCCATGAAACGGTCAATCTCCTCCTGCGTGCAGAGGGTGCCGGTGGGGTTGTTCGGATTTGCGATGAAGATTTCCTTCGTGCGCGGCGTGATGGCGGCGAGCATGGCGTCGAGGTCGTGCGCGAAGTCCGGGTCGGGAACCTCGATGGTGTTCGCGCCGAAAAGTGTGGCCATCAGCTTGTACACGACGAAGGCGTGGCGCGCGGCGATGATGTCGTCGCCGGGATTCAGGAAGGCCTTGCCGATAAATTCGATAATCTCATTCGAGCCGCAGCCGAGGATGACGTTCTCGCGCTTGAGTCCGACCTTCGCCGCGATGGCCTCGCGGAGATAGTAGCCGCCGCCATCGGGGTAAAAGTGCGAGCGCAACAGCGCATCCTGCATGGCCGCGAGCGCCTTCGGCGAAGGGCCGAGGGGGTTTTCGTTCGAGGCGAGCTTGATGATGTCGGAGGGCTGAAGGCCGAGTTCGCGCGCGACGTCCTCGATGGGCTTGCCGGGCTCGTAGGAGACGAGTTCTTTGAGCCAAGGATGTGCGGAATTCCAGACGCTGGTCATAGGGCGCGGGAACGTAGCGGCGGCTCGGGAAAATGCGAGTGTGGTGTGCTCGGAAGCTATGCAAAAAATCACGGCGAAGGCATCCGCCCCTCAACACGCTCCCAATCGCACGAAGGAAAAAGGGAGCGCACGCTTCCAGCGTGCCGCGTCCGGCATCCTTGCCGGGCGCAGGGCGAAGGCGGTGGCAGCATGGCTCGCCTAGAGCCTGTCATGCACTTTTGGAGGGTCCTCCAGAGGGGCGTAATAGGTTCTCGGGCCGGAAATCATTAGTTTTTGCGCCTCGCTTGGTTTGCCGCTCCTCTGAAACGCTGTGAAAAAGTGCATGACAGGCTCTAGCGACATTGCGGCAGGACGCCGCAAAGGACACGCTGGGAGCGTGTGCTCCCATTTTCCTCAGCGCCGCACGAGCCACTCCTCTACTCGATGCTCTCGACGAGCACTTCCACTTCCATCTTCCGCTCCGTCGTGCCCTTGTAGTGCCCGCGCACTGGCGGCACGTCGGCGTAGTCGCGGCCGATGGCGAGCTTGATGTAGCGCTCGTCGGTGGGCTGGTTGTTCGTGGGGTCGAGGCCGCACCAGCCGAGGCCGGGGACGAAGACTTCGCACCACGCGTGGCTCGCTTGCGATCCGAGGAGGTGGTCGCGCGGGCCGTTGTAGAGGTAGCCGCTCACGTAGAGCGCGGGGATGTGCAGCGCGCGGCACAGGCCGATCATCACGTGCGCGAAGTCCTGGCAGACGCCGCGGCAGTCCGCGAGCACGTCGCGCATGTGCGTGTGGACTGAGGTGAGATTTGGCGTGTACGCAAAGCGCGAGTGGATGTGCGCCATGATCGCGCACGCCGCGCCCCACACGTCGTCACGGCCAGCGGTGACATCGAGCGCCAGCCGCCACGACTCCGGGCTTTTCTCCACGTAGGTGCTCTCCTGCAAAAAGTCGAAGCACCGCTCGCTGCGACCGGCTTCCGCGATCTTCGCGAGCGGCACGGGCGAGGACGCTGGGTTCAGCACCAAAGGCTTCGTGGTCACCTTCGCAAAACTCTCGACAACCAGCGTGGAGTGCGGCGACTGCATCTCGAAAAAATGGATGATGTTCGCGTGGAAGTCCGTGTAGTGCGAGAGCTTCGCGGCGGGCAGCACTTTCAGCAGGAAGGAATCGCAGACCTGATGCTCGTTCGTGACGGGCCGGAGACGCACTTCATTGAAGCTCTCGCGGACCGGCGATGCGTAGATGTAGCGTGTGCGGTGTGTGACTTGGAGTTTCATCCGATGAGCCTCAGACGCTGGAGCGATGAGGAAAAATTGGCAAGGGCCGCGCGCGGACTCGGCATCTTAATCGTACTCATAATCTTATTCTTATTCCTCCGAGCCGTTCTGCTCCGCCAGCACCGTGCGGGATCAAGATTAGGAATAAGAATAAGAATAAGACGAAGCATTTCAGCCGAGCGGCTCGACATCCACGAACACGCGCACCTTGTGCTGGCCGCCGCCGGTGAGGATTCCGCTGAGCGGGCTCACGTCGCTGAAGTCGCGTCCGAAGGCGACGGTGATGTGTTCGTCGGACGGGATGACGTTGTTCGTGGGATCAAAATCCACCCAGCCATTCACCGGGCAGTACACGGAAAACCACGCGTGCGACGCATCCGCGCCGACGAGCCGCGGCTTGCCCGCCGCGGGATACGTGCGCAGGTAGCCGCTCACGTAGCGCGCGGGCAGACCGAGTGAGCGCAGGCACGCGATGGCCATGTGCGCGAAGTCCTGGCAGACGCCGTGGCGGCATTCCCACACTTCCTCGATCGGCGTGGCAACCGTGGTGGCGACACTGTCGTAGCGGAAATCGGCATGGATTCGCCGCATGAGATCGGCCGCACCGGTGAGCAGCGGCGTGCCCGCCGGGAAACTCACGCGCGCGTACTCCGCGTACTCCGGCAGCAGCCGGATGCACGGCGACTCCATGCAGAATTCGTACGGCGCGACATCCGCCGGCGAAACCGGATCGCGGAAGCTCGCGACGACCTGCTCCCACCCCGGCGAAAGCGTGGGCACGGGCGCGGTGGCCGCATTCACCGTGACCTGGCTGCGGGCCACGACCTCGAAGTGCCGGTGGATTTCCTGGATGGAAAACGAGCAGACCGCATTTCCAAAATAGTCGCGGCTCTCCTTTCGCACCGCAGGGACTGGCGCGACGGTGAGCGACGTCCGCGAAACCTGCTGCGTCGCGCTCTGCATCGGCAGGAGGCGCGCGGCGTGATGCGAGACGGTGACAGCCTCGCTGTAATCGTAAACGGTGCGATGGGTGATGCGGTAGTCCATGGCCATGCCTCAGTTGCCCGCGCGCGAGATGGCGGAGTGCGCAAAGTAATTTGCCGCGATGGCGTCCGAGAGCCGCGGCAGGCTGGCCTCGACTTCGCGGATGACGCGCCCCGTCTCGCCCTCGTGCCACGGGGCCTTCGCGTGAAAAAGTTCGCGCGGATCGAGCAGGCGGACTCGCGCGACGCTGGCGATCAACTCGCGCTGGCCGGCGCTCGGCAGCGCGCCGCGCGTTTCCTGCGGCATGCGATCAAAATGTTTTTCGAGCTGAAGCAACTGGAAGAGCAGCGAGCGCGGGTTCGTGCCGTCGAGGAGCACAAGGTCGTACACGGCGGCGATGTTTGGCACGAGCGTGTAGCGCGACCGGTAGGTGAGCGTGCTGTCGGCGTATTCGAGCACGGCTTCGAGCACGCTGGGATTGTCGGCCTCCGGCGAGCGCAGCGCGCAGTCGAGCAGCCCGCAGAGGTACATCGAGCGTTCGATTCGCTGGCCAATGTCAATGAAACGCCAGCCCTGCGCACGCGTCATGTTTTCGCGTGTGAGGCCGTAGAATGACGCAATGAGCAGCAGCAGGCGGTTGAGCACGGGGATTGCATCCGCGGCGAGCATCGGCCGGCCGTTGCCGCGGACGGTGAGGCATTCGTCAAACTGGCTGAGCACGCGCCAGACGTCGTTGGAAGTGCGGTCGCGCACGGCCATCGCCAGACGCTGCACGCGCTCGGAAATGTGGAGCAGACTTTCCGATCGCTCGGGATCGAAAATCGCGGCGAGAAGTTCGGTCTCCAGCGCCTCCGCGTTCTTCGCGTAATCCGTCCCCTTCAGGCGGAGCTGCCGCTGCCGCTCGAGCGTCTGCAGGAATGGCATGAGGTGCGGCATGCGCGCCCCGGTGCGCTCGGGATTGAAGCGGATGAGCGTGCTTCGCAGCAGCCGCGCGCTCGCGTCGAGCCGCTCGGCGTAGCGGCCCAGCCAGTAGAAATTATCCGCGAGCCGCGAGGGCAGATTGTTGCCGGTGCGCCGCAGCTCCACGTTGCGTCCCGCGCCCTGCAGGAGCGTGACCCCCTCGACCGGCTGGTCGCTGAGCACCCACGTGTCCTTGCTCGTCCCGCCATGCTGCATCGAAACCAGCCGCGCATCGCCGCTGAGCGCAGTGCGCGCGAGACCGCCGGGCATCACCTTGTATCCGTCCGGCGTCGCGATGAGATAGACGCGCACGACCGCGCGTTTCGCCACGAGCCCACTGCGATCCCACGATGGCGCGGTGGAAAGCTCGACCTTTTCCTGCGCGACCCACAGGTGCGGCTGAAAGCGGATGCGCGCGCGCAGTTCGTCGTTTGACAGCACTTCCGAATCCATCTCCTGCTGCGGGCGGAACGCGGGCTTCACGGTCAGTTTGTCGAGGTGTGAAAGCACGTAATCCTCCGCGTTTTTCTGCCCGCACCACCACGTCGCAACCGACGGCATGAGCAGTTTCTCGCCGAGCACATGGCGGCAAAGTCCCGGCAGGAACGACTTAAACGCGGGGCTCTGCAGCAGCCCGCTGCCGAGTGCGTTCGC
This sequence comes from Chthoniobacterales bacterium, assembly GCA_038238025.1. Classification (GTDB taxonomy): domain Bacteria; phylum Verrucomicrobiota; class Verrucomicrobiia; order Chthoniobacterales; family Chthoniobacteraceae; genus SXWH01. Next base: position 8,194 of record JBBRYC010000107.1, on the reverse strand, counting down.
GATCGCGACGTTGCCGGCGCGCGCCGCCTCGATGAGTCCCGGCACGCCGAGCATCGAGTCTTTGCGCAGCTCCAGCGGATCGCAAAAGTCGTCGTCCACACGGCGCAGGATCACATCCACGGGCTCGAGGCCGCCGATGGTTTTCAAAAAAACGCGGTCGTCGCGCACGGTGAGATCCTGCCCTTCCACAAGCGTGTAGCCGAGGTAGCGCGCGAGGTACGCCTGCTCGAAATACGTCTCGTTGTACGCGCCCGGCGTGAGCACGACCACGCGCGGGCTGTCGGTCCTGCGAGTCGCCAGCGCCGTGAGCGACTCCTGCATCTCGCGGAAAAAACCCGCGAGCCGGTGCACGTGGCAGCTTCGGAATGCCTCGGGAAAAATGCGCGAGGTCACGAGCCGGTTCGCGAGCGCGTAGCCTGCGCCCGTGGGAATCTGCGTGCGATCGGAAATCACCCACCAGCGTCCGTCCGGCGAACGCGCGAGGTCCGCCGCGTAAAAATGCAGGGAAGTGTCGCCCGGCGGTTTCAGCCCGTGGACGGGGCGCAAAAAATCCGGCTGCGCAAAGACGAGCGCAGGCGGCAGCCATGCGGTGCGGATGAGATCCTGCTTGCCGTAGCAGTCGGCGAGGATGCGGTTGATCAGCGTCGCGCGCTGGATGAGCGCGGCCTCCACGCCGCGCCATTCCTTCTGCGAAATGACGAGCGGAATCGGGTCGAGCTGCCACGGTCGTTCCGCGCCGCGCGAGTCGCCATAGACCGTGTACGTGATGCCCTGCTCGTGGATGATCTGCTCGCACGAATCGCGTCGGCGCCGGATTTCCTCGGTGCCGAGCGCGTCGAGTTCCGAGAGCAGCGTCTCGTAATGCGGACGCACGTCGCCATCCGGCGCGCGCATCTCATCGAACACACCGGCGCTGTGCGCGTAGCCGGCGAACATGCCGCCATCGCGCCCGCCACCGACGCGCGCCTTCGGATCGCCCGCGATATTCGTCGTCGAACCGTCAGGCATGACGCAGATCGAGCGTGAATGGAAAATCGCCCGACGGTTCCGCCATCGGCGGGACAAAGCGCCCCTGCGAATGTCCATGTGTGAAAAAGCGCGCGAGGCGGCGGCTTTCGGCTTCGTAGCTGTTCACAGGGAACGTATCGTAGCTGCGCCCCCCGGGATGTGTCACGTGATAGCTGCAACCGCCGAGGCTGCGCTTGTTCCAAGTATCGTACAGATCGAAAATGAGCGGCGCATGCACGCCGATGGTCGGCTGCAGGCAATTCGGCGGCTGCCACGCACGATAGCGCACGCCCGCGACACCCTCGCCATTCGTGCCGGTCGGATGCAGCGGGATGCGGTGGCCATTCACCGTGAGCGCAAAACGATCGCCGGAAAGCCCGCGCGCCTTCACCTGCAGACGCTCCAGGGAACTGTCCACGTACCGCACCGCACCGCCCGCCGCGCCTTCCTCGCCGAGGACGTGCCACGGCTCGAGCGCGGTGCGGAGTTCCACCTCCACATCGCGCTGCGAAAAATCGCCGATGCGCGGGAACCGGAACTCGAAGTGCGGCGCGAACCACTCGAACTCGAACGGAAAACCCGCGTCGCGCAGGTCGTGGATCACGTCGCGGAAATCCGTCTCGCAGAAGTGCGGGAGCATCCAGCGGTCGTGGATGTCGGTGCCCCAGCGCACGAGATCGTTCGTGTACGGCTCGCGCCAGAATTTCGCCACGAGCCCGCGCAGCAGAAGATGCTGCGCGAGGCTCATGCGCGCGTGCGGCGGCATTTCAAAGGCGCGCATCTCGACGAGGCCGAGCCGCCCCGCCGTGCCCTCGGGCGAGTAGAGCTTGTCGATGGAAAATTCCGCGCGGTGCGTGTTGCCTGTCGCATCGGTGAGCAGATTACGAAAGAGGCGATCCGCGAGCCACGCGGGCGTGTACGGCGGGCCCGGCTGTTCGGCCATCGCGTCCTTCTCGCCCTGCTGCGGGCGACTCTTTTTCCCCGCGCCGGAAAGATCGGCGGCGGCTCCGATTTTCAACTGCCGATCGAGTTCCTTGAATGCGACGCCGAGTTCGTAGAGCGAATCGTTGCGTGACTCGTCCACACGCGGCGCCTGCGAAGTCGGGCCGACGAATAGTCCGCTGAAGAGCCAGCTCAGCGACGGATGATTCTGCCAATACGCGATGAGCGAGCGCAGCAGATCGGGCCGGCGCAGCACGGGCGAATCGACCGGCGTCTCCGCGCCGATGAGGATGTGATTGCCGCCGCCGGTGCCGGTGTGGCGTCCGTCCACCATGAATTTCTCCGTGCCGAGCCGCGTCTGTCTCGCCTCCTCGTAAAGCACGGTCGTGCGGTCCACGAGTTCGTCCCACGATTTGCTCGGGTGCAGGTTCACCTCGATGACGCCGGGATCGGGCGTGACCTTGAGCACGTTCAGCCGCGAGTCGCGCGGGGGCGTGTATCCTTCGATCGCGATGGGCATCCTGAGTTGCGCGGCGGTGTCCTCGACGGCGGCGACGAGCTCGAGGTAGTCCTCCAAGGTCGCAACCGGCGGCATGAAGACATGGAGCCTGCCCTCGCGCGACTCGACGCACAGCGCCGTGCGGACAATCCACGCGGCGGACTCTCCCGGCTTCGGAACGCGCGTCGGATCTGCACGGAGCCCTTCGTTTTTCGTCTCCTCCTCGCTCAGCCCACGCTGACGACACGCCGCAGTCTGACGGCGCTCCGCAGTGTCTGCGCGCAGGTAACGCTGGCGGAATTCCTCGGGCGACGGCAGCGGCGGCCGCTCGGCGGTCGGGTCGAGTTCGTTGATGTACGGGTAATCCTCTTCCTTCACCCACGGCAGCGATTCGAGCGGCAGGCGCAGGCCCATCGGCGAATCGCCGGGCGTGAGATAGAGCCGCTCAGAACGCAAAAACCACGGGCCGCTCACCCACACCGGCGCGTGGTCTTTCCAACCGCGCTGAATCGGCAGCACATGGCCAACGACGCTTTCCAGGCCTTGCTTTGAAATCTTTGCGAGACGCGCACGCTCGTCTTCCTTTTTTGGATCGGCCTCAAGCATGTCCACATTCGACGGCAGGCGGCGCTCCTTCCACACATGGTGAAATGGATCCTCGTAGCCCGGCATGATCCACTTCGCATCCGCACCGAGCCGCGCCGTGAGCGCCGAGATGAACTGCGCGGAATGCCCGTTGGTGTGTTGGTAGTTTGCCGCTTCCACCGCGATGAGATCATCGCGCTGCCACACGGGCTGGCCGTCCTTGCGCCAGTAGCAGCCGAACGCCCAGCGCGGCAGTCTCTCGCCCGGATACCATTTTCCCTGCCCGTAATGCACGAGCGACGCGGGCGCAAATTTCGCGCGCAGCCGCTTCAGCAGCGTGTCGGAAAGGATGCGCTTCTTCGGCGATGTCGCGGAAAAATTCCACTCGGGGCCGTCGGGATCATCGATCGAAATGAACGTCGGCTCGCCGCCCATCGTGAGCCGCACGTCATGCTTCACGAGGTCGGCATCAATCGCGTGGCCGAGCTTCTCGATCTCCGCCCATTGCTCCTCGGTGTAGGGCTTCGTCACGCGCGGCGATTCGTAGATGCGCGTCACCTTCATCTCATGGTGCAGCTTCGATTCGCACTCGTCCACCGCGCCGGTCACGGGCGCAGCGGTGCTCGGCTCCGGCGTGCAACTCAGTGGGATGTGACCCTCGCCGGCCAGCAGGCCGCTCGTCGGATCAAAACCGATCCAGCCTGCGCCCGGCAGATACACTTCCGTCCAAGCGTGCAGGTCGGTAAAATCCACCTCCGTGCCACTCGGGCCGTCGAGCGACTTCAAGTCCGCCTTGAGCTGAATGAGGTAGCCGCTGACGAAGCGCGCCGCCAAACCGAAGTGCCGCAGCAACTGCGCGAGCAGCCACGCGGAATCGCGGCACGAGCCGCTGAGATTCGCGAGCGTCTCCTCGGGCGACTGCACGCCGGGTTCGAGCCGGATGAGATACCTGATGTCGTGCTGGAGCCGCTGATTGATCGCGACCATGAAATCAATGGTGCGCAATTCCTTCGCCGGAAATTTCGCGGCTTGTTTCTGAGTCTGCGCAGTAGTTCCTTGCACCGGGATTTGCCCGCCTTCCGTGTGGACATCCGCGCGATGCAGCCCCGACGGTGCCGGCGCATGCAGCAGCGCCTCGGGATGGCCGAGGATGTCGCGTTTTAGCGCGGTGAAATACGATGCGAGTTTCGGGGTGAGCGCAGCCGGCTCGAGGAAAGGTGTGAGATCTTTTTTTGTCACCTCGTCGTAGGCGAACGGAAAATTGCTCGCCGCCTCCTCGATGAAAAAGTCGAACGGATTCAGCACCGACATCTCCGCGACGAGTTCCACCTCGACGCAGAATTCCCTCATCGTGTCGGGAAACACGAGCCGCGCGTTCCAGTTTGAAAACGGATCCTGCTGCCAGTTGATGAAGTGCTCGCCGCCGGTGATCTTCTGCGAGTAGCTCAGGATTTTCGTGCGCGAATGCGGCGCAGGGCGCAGCCGCACGACATGCGGCCCGTGCGCGACCGGATGGTCGTAGGTGTAGTGCGTGCGGTGATGGAGTGCGACGTGGATGGCCATGATTTTTTCCCTGAATGCCCTGCCGCGGGGGATCGGCCGTGCGGTGTTATTGCTGCTGCTGCATCTCCTGCTGGACGACGATCTCCTCTTCGAGATTCGTGAACGGCTGGAAAATGTAGGCGTTAAAAAGGGCGCCGCCCACGTCGTTGAGCTTCACCTGGAGCTGATCGAGATATTCGTGGAGGGTGATGGCGAGCACTTCGTCCATCGAGCCGTATTCGAGATGTGCGAGCAGACGGCCGCTCAGTTTCTCCGCATCGTTGCTGAAGCGACGCGACGCCACGCCGGAAATGCGGCGCAGCGAATCGTCGAGTTTTTCCACGCAGAAGCGCACGCTGCGCGGAAAATCATCGCTGAAGAGCAGCAGCTCCGCGACCCACTCGGGGCGCACTTCCGCTCCGTAGGCGGCCTTGTAGGCATCGAGCGCGCTGCACGAGCGGAGCACTGCGCTGAGTTCCAGCGCATCGCGCTGGCTCAGGACGCGCGGTGCGTCCTTCGCAGGAAAAATGGGATGCCGCACATCGAGGATGCGAGTGATTTTGTCCGCACGCTCGATGAACTTGCCGACCTGCATGAAGTACCAGCCCTCATTGTGGACGATGGTCGAGTAGATTGTCCCGATGAGCAGCAGACTGGTGCTCCTGATCTGCGCGAAAAAATCCGCCGGGCTGCGACGCCACAGATCGCGTGCGTCGCCGGAGCGAATCCACAAATACAGGCGGTTCAGTTCCAGCCAAAGCTCCGAGGTGATTTGATCGCGGACGGTGCGCGCATTTTCCCGCGCCTGACTCACGGAGCTGATGATGGAGTTTGAGTTCTCCAAATCGAAAACGAGAAACTCAGTCACACTCGGCCCCGTGGCCTTCGCATGGCGCTTGAAGAAATTCTCCTCGTCGCCGGTGCTCTCGATGATCGGCATCCAGTGCTCGGCGAGGCTCTGGTCATCGAGCTTCCGGAAATCGAGGAGGAGCTGGAGATTCACATCCACGATGCGTGCGGTGTTGTCCGCACGCTCAATGTAGCGGCTCATCCAGTAGAGGCTGTTGGCGACGCGGCTTAGCATGGATTGCAGATTGCGGATTTTGGATTGCGGATTGAAAGGCGGCAGCCTGCGCGAAAACGAAAATGCGGCGGGGCGAGCGAGCGCGAGAGCGGAAAAAATGCTCCGCGCAGCGGCACGACATCAATCCGCAATCCGCAATCCGCAATCGGCAATTCTCTATTCATCGCCATAGAGCACCCAAGAGTCCTTCGAGCCACCGCCCTGTGAACTGTTCACGACCAGCGATCCTTTTCTCAGCGCCACGCGCGTGAGGCCGCCGGGAACGATGACGACTTTCTCGCCGTAGAGCGCGTAGGGGCGCAGGTCAATGTGCCGGCCCTCGAAGGTGCCGTCGGTCTGTCGCGTCGGGTGCGTGCTCAGTGAAATCATCGGCTGCGCGATGTAGTTGCGCGGGTCGGCCTTGATGAGTTCGCGAAATTTTTCGATCTCCTCGTTCGTGGACTTCGGTCCCATGAGCATGCCATAGCCGCCGGATTCGTTCGCGGCCTTCACGACGAGTTCGCCGAGGTGGTCCATGATGTATTTGAAGTCCGCCTCCTCGCTCGCGAGATACGTCGGGACGTTCGGCAGGATCGGCTCTTGGTCGAGGTAGTATTTGATCATCCGCGGGACGAAATAATAGATCACCTTGTCGTCCGCGATGCCGGTGCCGATGGAATTCGCGAGCGACACATTTCCCGAGCGATACGCGTGGATGAGCCCCGGCACGCCGAGCACGCTGTCGCGGCGGAAGACGGTGGGGTCGAGAAAATCGTCGTCAATGCGCCGGTAGATCACATGCACCTGCCGGTGGCCCTTCGTCGTCCGCATGAAGACGCGCGCGTCGCGCACGACGAGGTCGCGCCCTTCCACAATCTCGATGCCCATCTGCCGCGCGAGATACGTGTGCTCGAAATACGCGCTGTTATGCGCACCCGGCGTGAGCAGCACGACGTTCGGCTCCGCGACACCAGTCGGCGCGACATACTGCAGCATCTTCAGCAATTCCTGCGGATAATGCTCCACGGGTCGCACGCCGATCTCCTCAAACATCCCGGGAAATGTGCGCTTCATCGCACCGCGATTTTCCAGCACGTAGCTCACGCCGCTCGGGCAGCGACCGTTGTCCTCGAGCACGAGATAATTGCCCTGCGCATCGCGGATGAGGTCGGTGCCGCAGACGTGGATGTAGATGTCCTTCGGCACCTCGAAGTTCACAAACTCGCGGCGAAAATGTTTTCCCGAGAGCACGTAGAAAGGCGGAATCGTCCCGTCCTTCAGGATTTTCTGCTCATGGTAGATGTCGTGCAGAAAAAGATTCAGCGCCGTGATTCGCTGGATGAGCCCGGCCTCGACGCGCTCCCACTCTTTCGCCGGGATGATGCGCGGCAACAGGTCGAACGGGAAAATTTTCTCCGTCCCCGCCGAGTCGCCATATACGTTGAACGTGATGCCCTGCCGCAAAAACGCGAGGTCTGCGGCGTGGCGCTTCTGCTCGAATTCCTCGGGGGGCATCTCCCGGAGAAGCCGCTCAAATTTGGCATAGTGCGGACGGATTGCTCCATCTGCGCCCGCCATTTCATCGTAGAAATGAGACCCTGGAGAATATCCCTTGAGCACGGTGGCAATCGTTTAGGGGCTTCCTCGCGAATCCCGCAAGCGTGGAATGCTCAGCGCGTGTGCATTTGACCCGCGCGCCGTGCATCCCCATTGTCCGCGCCGTCATGGAAATCCGAAAAGCCGTCATCACCGCTGCGGGCAAGGGCCAGCGCGGACTCCCCCTGCAAACGCTCGTCGATCGCGACGGGATCACCAAGAGCGCGCTCGCGATCATCATCGAGGAAGTCATTCGCGCGGGCATCGAGCAGATTGCCATCGTGATTTCACCCGGCGATGAGGCGGCATTCCGCGCTGCGGCGGGACGGCACGCCCAGCAGCTCACGTTCATCGAGCAGACGCAGCCGCTCGGCTACGCGCACGCGGTCGCGTCGGCGGCGGGATTCACCGGCGACGACGCATTCCTGCTGCTCGTCGGCGATCACCTTTACCTCTCGCATACCGGTCAGGGTTGCGCGGAGCAACTCGTCGCCATCGCGCGCGCGGAAAAATGCGCCGTGTCCGCCGTGCAGGCCACGCACGAGAGCAAGCTGCCCTTCTACGGCGCAGTCGGCGGCAAGCTCGTGGACGCCGCACGCCATCTCTACCAGGTGGACACCGTGCTCGAAAAACCGACGCCGACCGAAGCCGAGCAGCTCATTAATGTCCCCGGCCTGCGCGGGGGCTACTACCTGTGCTTTTTCGGCATGCACATCCTTACGCCGACGACGCAGCGCTTCCTCTGCGAGCTGTTGAAAAATGCCGCCGGTTGCGAGCAGACGCTCCATCTGCGCGCTGCGCTCTCGCAGATTGCCGAGCACGAGCGCTACCTCGCCGTCGAACTCGCCGGACGCCGCTACGACTTCGGCCTGAAATACGGCCTCCTCACCTCGCAGCTCGCGCTCGCCCTCGAAGGGTGCGACCGGGACGAAGTGCTCCGCGGCATCGTCGAACTCCTC
>JBBRYC010000106.1:0-18059 GCA_038238025.1 Chthoniobacterales bacterium | reverse complement strand
CCGCAGGTTGACCTCTTTCACCGCGTTGTTTTTGTAGCCGATGCCCGCGCCGATTTGCAGGGTCTTGATGGTGTTGATGAAGAAATTGTTGGTGATGTCCACCACGGTGTTGGCGGACGGCGGCGTGATCGCGGGCTCGAAGGCGCCCTGCGCGCCGTTGATGAAAATGTTGTCGGCGATGACGAGGTGATCGGTCATCAGCAATTCCAAAGTCAGCAGCGGAACCGTGCGCGAACTGCCCTTGAGCAGGCTGTTGGTCTTCTGGTCGTATTTGTTCGACGGAGCGGCGTCGAACAGCAGTCCGCTGATCACGAGTTCCGCGAGCTGGCTCTGTTTGGACAAATTGAGAATGCCCTGGTTGCGCCCCTCATTCGTGAGCAGTCGCGTGAGCTTCCGGAACGGCTGGCGCGTGGCAAAATCATCCGCGTAGCCGCCGGTGATGCGCAGCGTGGCCTGCGCATTCTTGATCGGCGGAACGGTGAACATGCCGAGGCCCGCCTTGCCCGCGTAATCGCCGCCCGCGATCAAAACGGTCGCCGTGTTTGCACCGGGCGGGACGAGAAGCTGGGCCGCCTTGTCGAGCGCATTTTGCAGCGTGCGCTCGGCGAAGGCGGACGTGCCGTTCGCTTTGGCCTCGGCGGCGGCGGAGGCCGGAGTGTCCTTGGGCGCGACGTAGATGAGATAGTCTGCGGCCAGAGCGGGTGCGAGCGTGAGCAGGCTCAGACCAGTGACGAGGAGCAGAGACGCTGGGAATCCTGAACGACTGGGGGGGATTTCGTTTTGCATACGGATCACTCATCACAGATCCGGAGTCGCTTCACCAGAATTTCCCGAATCTGGCGGAAGGGCCACGGCGAGGAGCGCAATGGCGCCGGCCGATGCGGTGCGTCTGCGCCAGGACAACCAGCGTCACAAGGCACCGCGGCGCGGAAAATTCCTCTCGTCAGCGCGGGGTTGCGGCGCAGAGTTCGCGCATGAAACCCTCCCGTCTTTTTGCGCTGTGCCTTTGTCTGATCGCGTTCGCCGTCCGGGCGGAGCCCGTGCCGGTCGAGACCACTCCCAAGCTGGAAAACCTGAACAGCCAAATCAAGGCCAACGCCGGGGATTCGCAGGCTTACGCGAACCGCGGCTATGTGCTGGCCCTGCTCGGGCGAAAGGAGGAGGCGCGCGCGGACATCCGGAAATCGGTGGCCCTCAAAGACACCGGGCCGATGCACAACCGCGCAGGCTGGGCCTATTTCAATCTGGGCGATTACGCCGAGGCGGTGCACGAATTCGAGGCGGCGGTGAAGATGAGCGGCTTCAAGTCGCACTACGATTACTACTCGCTGGTGCTCGGCTACTGGGGCACTGGCAAGACGAAGGAGGCGCTGGAAAACTATCAGCTCGCGGTCGAGCGCGACCCGCGCTTCGGCGAATACAAGACGCTCGCCGAGCGCACCGCCGAATGGACGCCGCTGGAGCGCCGCGCGATTCACGAGATTTACGTGCTGTGGAGCAAGACTTGGAAGCCGTGACGGTGACGGTTTCTGCGGAGCAGGCTCCGGCCACGAACACGCGCCTCCCGGGCTAAAGCCCTGGACTACTTTTTTCCGCCGCCTTGCGGCCGTGCCGGCCCGTGAGAAATGCGGGCTACTTCCGCGCGGCCTGCTTGCCTTCGCGCACTTCGTGGATGGCGGCATCAATGTGCTTTTCCATCACCTTGTGCTCGTGCTTGTGCGCGGCGGCGATGGCCGCATTCACCTGGTGAATCGCCTCGACGCGCTCGCCGTGCTTGTTGTGCTTTGCATCTTCGAGGTCATGCTTCGCCTTTTCGAGATGCACGATCGGATGTTTCGCGCGCTTTGCCTCCTCGAGTTGGACGATGGCCTCGTTCATCTCGGGCTGCGCGGTGTGCGCGGTGTGCGCGGCAGCACGGGCAACGAGCGGCCGTGCACTGGCGGTGCCGCAAAGTGCGACGGTGGAAAGTGCGACGAGGAGGGACTTGATGGCTGTTTTCATGATCGGTTTGGAGGTTCGGGGTGAAATGGAATCCACCTCGTGAACCCGGCGGCAAGCATGAAGTCGCATGGAAAAAATGTCATCCGGCCCGGCCACGCGTTTCGCCTTCGTCTGCGGGAGATCCACGGTATGATGCGCGTCTGTGCCCCTCTTTTCCGGCATCTTCCGCAATCTGGTCTTCAAGCCCGTCCTGAGGCCGATCTTCCGGATCCTGACGGGGGCGCTCGCCATTCCGGCGTTCCGATTCGTGCTGCGGAAGCTCTGGCGCGAGAAGAAGCTCTCGAAGGAAATGGAGCGCGATCTGGAGCAGTGGTTCCGCGGCGCGGTGATCCTCCTCGCAGCGACGGCAAACCTCGAGGACTTCCTCTTCGGCTGGCTGCCATGGCACAAGAGCGAGGACCCGTGGCTGACGATGCTGCTGCGGCTGCTGCTCGCCGTCGGCGTCATCGAGAGCATGCCGGATCAGGATATCTTCGGCATCGTCCATCAAGGCCCGCCCAAGGCGAAATGGACGAGCCGCAGCGGGCTGCAAGACGCGTGGCGTCGCCGGCGCGAATTCATCCGCGGCCTCTGGATCCTGCACCTGAAGCGCTCGTCGCCCGTCTTCGTGATCATGACGGTCATCTTCGGCAATGCCCCCGGCACGCGGGAATTCATCGTCGGCTGGGTCTTCTACGGCCTCGCCGTGGTGCAATATCTCATCATTGGCCTCATCACGGAAAGGGATCGGCTCACCGGGCTGCTCGAGATGTTCGACCGAAGCGCGGGTGCCATCCGCAAGGAGATCGCAGGCGGGGAAAAAGCGGCACCCCCGGACACTCCGAAGTGTCCGTGAACGCAGCGATCGGATTCGTCGTCCAGCGGGACCGATTACTTGGCGAGTGCTTCGATGTTCGGTTGGCGGCTTAGCAGCCTGTTGAAATACCCGGGTATGCCTCACGCAAAGGACGCGAAGGGCGCAAAGTTCTCTGGAGAAAATCCCCTTTGCGACCTCTGCGATCTTTGCGTAAGGCTGTTTAAATAGGCTGTTATGAATTCCGCGGACTAATCATTCCCATCGAGCGAGTCATCAATGCCATTGCTGCGAGTGGGATCCAACTTCCTCGTATAGGTGATCTCCATGGCCTTGGAATTGTCACCTTTGCTCGGGTTGTGCATCTCGAAGACGTGCCTGTCCCGGCTGTCTATGCGGAGCACATGCCGGACAGTCATGTCCTTCTCACCCGTCATCGGGCAATCCATCTTGCCGTCGAAGGTGATCATCTTGCCGTCTTGCTCGGCAGCACCTTGGCTCGTGAAGATGGCGGTGCTCATATTGTCCACCCAGACGCTGTTGTATTTCTGCTTCTGGCTGTCAAAGCCCGTCAGGCCCATGCCGTGAAACGGCTTGCCCATCATATCGCCCTCGAAGTCCTCACGCACGAACCGGCCATTCATGGCCCATGTCACTGTGGCCGTTCCATTGCTGACGGTCGGCGGGGCGTCGGGAGCCAGCCACCATTTGACCTCGGCAGTCCACTCGCCGATGAGCGGTTCGAGCACTGCGTGAGCCGCTCCGGGAGTGCCGGCGAGTTCGGCTTTCATCATCATTTCTTCCAGTTTCACGGACTCGGGCAGATTGGAGGGCGCATATTCTTCATCATAGGGAACGCTCTCGTCCGCCAGCGCGGAGGTGGCGGTGAAAAGCCCCGCGACGACGAGTGCGGAGCAAGTGCAGACAATTCGGTTTTTCATGATGTTGCGGTTGGTTGGTTGTTAGAAAGAACTCCCACAGATCGCGCTTCGCCTTCGCCGTTGCCCGTGGATGCTCTCCGCTTGCGGGTAACTAAAAAATCATCCGGCGGCATCGAAGCCCGCCCGTGCGATTGAAATAATATTGTGCAATGATGCCAGCGGCGCAACCATTCGGCATGGAAAAGCCGCCGTATCGTTCATCCCGGCGTCCCGGCGTTGCGGATGAGATCGGGAGGCAGTTCCAAATGGAGGAGGAACGGCGCATCGAGACTGCCCGACTCGCCCATGCGGAGGCGGAGGTTGCGCGGCTCTCCCAGTGGATGCGGCATACGCTGGTCGGCCTTGCCATTTGGGTCGCGGTCATCGTGCTCGCGGGCGTGGGCGCATACTTCGGTTTCCTCCCAAATCCGTTTGCGAAAGCCGCATCGCCCGCGGGGAAAATGGCGGCTTCTTCCACGGTGGAACAGCCCCGTGAACTTTCCAAATCTCTGCCTCGCACGCGAACCGCGCCGGAGCGAGTCACGACTTGGGCTCCCGCAGCGAGGCCACCACTCACCGCTCCGAATCTCCCGGCGGCGGAAGTCCATGCACCACTCTCCGCTCCCGGCCCGGTGAATGCGACTGCACCCGGTTCGCGCGAAGTGCCAGCGGCGCCCCGCGTCTCATCCGAAGCCGGCGCATCCCTTGGCTCGCGGATGGCAAATTTTTCGGCTTCCCAGCAGCCAACGGTTGATTTCATGACGGCCCGGTTCATCACCACCATGATCCCGCTTGTGCGATGGCCGTCCGCCACATTTCCCAACCCCGATGCGCCATTCGTGATCGGCGTCCTCGACGATGACGCAGTCGGTCGCAATCTGACAGCATTGATCAATGAGCACGCGCCCACCGGGCGGAAAATGACCGTCAAGGTTTTCCGCGACGTCCGGGATATTCCCGGCTCGCAAGCGATTTTCATCGGCGATTCCCGACGCACCGATGTCCCGGAAATCCTCGCGCAGTTCGCGGGCCGCAGCGTCCTCACTTTTGGGGCGAGCGCTGGGTTCACGAAGCAGGGCGGCATGATCGGATTCAGGCTCGTGGACGACAGATTGCGGTTTGACCTGAACCTTTCCGCCGCAGAACGCGAAGGTCTTCAGCTCGGCCCGGTACTCTTGAAATCGGCGGATAAGGTAATCCACTGAGGGAGGATCGCGCCATGCAACACTCCTCCGCCGCATTTTCGCTTGCCCGCACGCGGCTCGCACGCGAGACGTGACGGCCTCTTTTCCACACATGGACAAAATCCTGCCGCTCCTGCGCAAGAATGCGCGCGCTTCCATCGCCGATCTCGCGAAGGCTTGCAGCATCTCCGAGGCTGAGGTGTCGCAGCGCATCGAGAAGCTGGAGCACGATGGCGTGGTGCTCGGCTACCAGGCGATCGTGGACCCGGAGAAAATCGCGCGCGAAAGCGTGACGGCGGTGATCGAAGTGAAGCTGACGCCGGAGCGCGACGGGGGCTTCAACAAGCTGGCGGAGCGCATCTCGAAATTTCCCGAGGTGCAGAGCTGCTATCTGATGAGCGGAGGTTACGACCTCATGGTCGTGGTGGAGGGGCGTACGCTGCATGAGGTGGCGGGCTTCGTGAGCGAGAAGCTGAGCACGCAGAAGGGTGTGATTTCGACGGGGACGCATTTCCGGCTGCGGGCGTACAAGGAGAATGGCGTGGAGCTGAAGAAGGAGCCGGCGCCGGAGAGGCTGTCGGTGGCACCGTGAGGACATTTAAGATTTTAGATTTAGGATTTAAGATTTCCAGCGCACGAGCTTGTTAGCCGTGCGTTGCCGAGTGGTGTTGCAGACTTTCGTCGCAGCCAACGTCCCGCGCACGGCTCCTCCTCTCGAAATCTCGCGGGCAGTCCGCCCCAAATCTTAAATCCTAAATCCTAAATTTTCCCATGACTCTGAAGAATCACATCGCAAACCACGTCCGCGACATTCCCCGCTCGGGGATTCGTGACTTTTTCGAGATCGTCCAGACGATGGCGGACGTGATCTCGCTCGGCATCGGCGAGCCGGACTTTCACACGCCATGGCGCATCCGCGAGGCGGCCATCTATGGGCTCGAGCGCGGGCACACGGGCTATACTTCGAATCTCGGGCTGCCGCGGCTGCGCGAGCGGATCGCGCAGTATGTGCAGAAGAATTTTCACGTCGGCTACGATCCGGCGACGGAGATCATCGTGACGGTCGGAGTGAGCGAGGCGATCGATCTCGCATTGCGCGCGCTGGTGAATCCCGGCGACGAGGTGCTCTACCACGAGCCTTGCTACGTGAGCTACAGCCCGAGCGTGATTCTGGCGCACGGCGTGCCGGTGGCGGTGCCGACGTTTGCGAGGGACAATTTTCGCATGACCGCGGATGAACTCGCGAAGCTGATCACACCGCGCTCGAAGGTGCTGATGATGAATTTCCCCTGCAACCCGACCGGCGCGACGCAGACGCGCGAGGAGCTGGAGAAAATCGCGGCGCTGTGCGTGAAGCACGATCTCGTGGTGCTGACGGATGAGATTTACAGCGAGCTGACCTACGACGGCGCGGTGCATGTGAGCATCGCAGCGCTGAAGGGGATGCGCGAGCGCACGGTGTTTCTGCACGGGTTCTCGAAGGCGTTTGCGATGACGGGATTTCGCGTGGGCTATGCGTGCGCGCCGCCGGTGCTCACCGAGGCGATGATGAAGGTGCATCAGTACGCAATCCTCTGCGCAAACACGATGGCACAGGACGCGGCCATCGAGGCGCTCGAAAGCGGTGAGGGCGATGTCGCGATGATGCGCAAGGAATACGAGGCGCGGAGGAATTTCATCGTGCGAAGCCTGAACGATATGGGGCTGCCGTGCTTCAAGCCGCTCGGGGCGTTCTACGTGTTTCCGGACATCCGCAGCACGGGACTCACAAGCAGGGAATTTTCGCTGCGGCTTCTGCAGGAGAAAAAAGTCGCGTGCGTGCCGGGCCCGGCGTTTGGCGTGAGCGGCGAAGGGCATGTGCGCTGCAGCTACGCGACCTCGATGGAGAAGATCAAAATCGCGATGCAGCGGATGGCGGAATTTGTGAAGGAGGTGCGCCCGTGAGCGTGAAGAAAGCCGTGCTGCTCGCCGCAGGCAAAGGCACGCGGATGAAGGAACTCACGAACGAACTTCCAAAGCCGATGCTCGAAGTACACGGCAAGCCGATCCTGCTCCACATTGTCGAGGGACTGCGCGCAGCGGGCGTGACGGATTTCTGCATCATCATCGGCTACCGCGCGGACGTGGTGCGGGATTTTTTCGGCGATGGATCGAGATTCGGCGTGCGCGTGTCGTACGCGACGCAGGTCGTGCAGGACGGCACGGGGAAGGTGGTGGAACTCGCGAAGGATTTTGCAGGCAGCGACGCGTTCGTGCTCAGCTACGGTGACATTTTGATCGATCCGGAAAATTACACTCGCCTCACGGAACTCGGCGAAGCTGAAGGCATCGTGACTGTAAAGCACAACGAGGGTGAGATCGCAAAAGGCGGCTGCGTCGTGGTGAACGATCGCTTCGAACTCACCGATCTGATCGAGAAGCCCGCCGGCCCCGCACCGAGTCCATGGTACAACGCCGGCGTGTACACATTCCGCCCGAGCATCTTCGATTTTACGGCGCGGCTGAAACTTTCCCCCCGCGGCGAATACGAACTCACCGACGCAATCCGGGATCTCGCGTGCAGCGGCAAGATCGTGCGCGTCTCGGAACTCAGCGGCGACTGGGCCGACGTGCGCGACCCCGAAGTGCTCGCGACCTTGAACCGATGAAGGGCAAAGCCCCGGCCCGCGATGCTGCCGGGCGAGAAATCACGGTGTTCGGACGATCCTGGAGGGATCAAAAAATCTGAAAAAAGAGCTGACTTTTTGCTAGCCAAAGGACGTACAGCGTGTAGCAATCTAGAATAGCCGTGCCTTCCACCCCCGGCACTCACCTCCCATTCCACAAAACAAAACCCAGAAATCCATCATGAGCACTCCCGTCCAATCCACTGAGAAATACGTCCGCGAGCACACGCCATCCGCGGAAGACATCATCTTCACACGGCGCCAATTCCTGCTCCGCACGGGCATGGGTTTCGGTGGAATGAGCCTCGCGGCGATCTTTGGAATCAATCCGTGGGCGGAAGGTGCGTCGGCATTGAACCCCGGTGGACTGAAGGTCTCGAATCCCCTCGCGCCGAAGACGCCGCATTTCCCGGCCAAGGCCAAGCATATCATTCACATTTTCGCATCGGGCGGCCCCACGCAGGTGGACACGTGGGATCCGAAGCCGGAGCTGACGAAGTTCGACGGCAAGAGCATCCCGGGGCATGATGGCCTCGCGTTTGGCTCGCCGTTCAAGTTCCCGAAAATGGGCAAGAGTGGCGTGCAGGTTTCCGAGGTCTTCCCGAAACTCGGTGCATTGATTGACGACATCGCAGTCATCCGCTCGCTGTGGACGGACGTTCCGGCTCACGAAGTCGCGCAGCGCTTCATGAATACGGGATCACTCCAGCTTCCCAAGCCGTCCTTCGGCTCGTGGGTCGTGTACGGCCTCGGCACGGACAACCAGAACATGCCCGGCTTTGTGACCATCGGCGGCCGTCCCGAGTGGCGCCAGTCGTCCTTCCTGCCCGGCACCTACCAAGGCGTGAATGTGAACTACTCGCGCGGGATGAACCTCGACAACGTGATTCTGAACATCCGCAACCAGTTCAGCCCGATGGAGCGCCAGCGCCGTCAGCTCGACCTCGTCAAGCAGCTCAACACGATGCACGCTCAGGCGCTGCAGAAGGACGCGCAGCTCGAGGCCCGCATCGAGGCGTTTGAAATGGCGTTCAAGATGCAGACCGAGGCCACCGAGGCTTTCGACGTGTCCAAGGAACCCGAAAACATTCAGGAAGAGTACGGCAAGACCGACCTCGGCGCAAAGCTCCTCGTCGCCCGCCGCCTCGTCGAGCGCGGCGTCCGCTTCGTCCAAGTCGAAGCGGGTGGCTGGGACATGCATGCGAACATCGCGACCGGCCTGCCCCGCACCGCCGGCAACATCGACACGCCCGCCGCGGCGCTCATCAACGACCTCAAGCAGCGTGGCCTGCTCGATTCGACCCTCATCATCTGGGGCGGCGAATTCGGACGCACCGTCACCGCAGACCGCAATGGCAACGCCACTGCGGGCCGTGATCACAACGGTCGCGCGATGGTCGCATGGATGGCCGGCGGTGGCGTCAAGGGCGGTCAGGCCTACGGCGCAACCGACGAATTCGGCTCGAAGGCCGTCGAGAACAAGGTCCACATCCACGACCTGCACGCCACGCAGCTCGCACTGCTCGGCTTCGACCACGAGAAACTCACCTACCGCTACAATGGCCGCGACTTCCGCTTTACCGACAACTACGGCAAGGTCGTAAAGGCGCTCGTCGGCTAACCGCGGACGCTGGAACAGCATTCTGCTCAGCGCCCGCCGGAAGCCGAGGCCTCCGGCGGGCGCTTTCCTTTTCAAGCACAAACTCCCGCATTGATCCGCCCTCGCTGGCACGCATAGTTCTCCCGCACTTCAAACCCAGTTCCTTCATCCATGAGCAAATCCAAACCCGTCTTTATCCTCACCGGCGCTCTCGCATTCGTGCTGCCAGCCTTCGCAGACGAACCGACCAAAGAGCAGCTCGACTTTTTTGAGGGCAAGATCCGCCCGATCCTCAGCGAAAAGTGCTACAAGTGCCACAGCCTCGAATCCGGCAAGAGCAAGGGCGGCATGACGCTCGATCTCGCGGCATCCACGCTCAAGGGCGGGGACACCGGCCCCGGCATCGTCCCCGGCGACCCTGCAAAATCGCTCATCTACAAGGCCGTCACCTACACGGACAAGGACATGGAAATGCCTCCGTCCAGCAGCGGCGGGAAACTTTCCGACCAGCAGATCGCCGACATTGCGACTTGGATCAAGATGGGGGCCCCTGATCCGCGCAAGGATGCTGCCAAGGCGAAGAAACTGAGCGGCCTGAACGACAGCGCCCGCAACCACTGGGCCTACCAGCTCCCCAAAAACTGGACCCGGGTAAAATTGCCGGTGAACAAGAACCAGATCTGGTGCCGCACGCCGATTGACGCGTTCATTCTCCAGAAGCTCGAGGCCAAGGGCATGCTCCCCTCGCCCGACGCACGTCCCGAAATGCTGCTCCGGCGGGCCTACTACGATCTCATCGGCATGCCGCCGAGCCCGGCGCAGATCGAGGCATTCCTCTCCGACCGCGCGACAAACGCGTGGGAGAAGGTCATTGATGGCCTCCTCGCAAGCCCGCACTACGGCGAACGCTGGGCCCGCTACTGGCTGAATTCCGCGCGCTACGCCGACACCATCGGCGGCGACGCAAATACGAACAACGGGCGACAGGACTACCGTTACCCGAATGCGTGGACCTACCGCGATTACGTCGTCCGCGCGTTCAACGAGGACAAGCCTTACAATCAGTTCATCATCGAGCAGCTCGCGGCCGACCACATTTACCCGGTGCAGCCCATCACGGCGACCGTGCCGACTGGCAAAATGGCGAAAGCGCCGAAGCCTCCCGTGCCGAAAAAGCCCGACGCGCTCGCAGCCGCAAAGGCTGACCCGACCATGATGAGCGGCGAAGGAGTCGGCGTCTCCGAAGGCAAGGAGACGCAAGGTGACAAGAATCTCGCCGCCCTCGGCTTCCTCACCGTCGGCATGCGTTTCAACAACCAGAACGACAACATTGACGACAAGATCAACGTGTTCTCGAAGGCCTTCATCGGCGTCACCGTCGCGTGCGCCCGCTGCCACGACCACATGTTCGACCCCGTCCCCCAGGCGGACTACTACGCGCTGCACGGCATCTTCGCGAGCAGCGAGGAGCCGGTGGAAGAGGAAAGGCCCGTCATTGCCAAGTCCGATCCCAACGCAAAGGCTGACTTCGAGAAAAAGATCGCCGGCGTGGTGAAGGAAAACCGCGACCTTTACTATCGCGAAGTCGAGCACTTCCTCTCCCTCCTCCACGGCAAGCCGGCTGACTACATGCAGGCCTCCCTGCTCGGCGGCGGGATGGCTGGAAAGAATGCCGAGCAACGCCAGGCAATCATCAAGAAGGCCGATCTCGACGTTCCGTTCACAAACTTCTTCGCGCGCGTCCTGCGTCCGGAACATCCCGTGTATGGCCCGCTCAAAAAACTCGAGTCACTCAGCGAGAGCGAGTTTGCGTCCCGCAGCGCAGCCACCATCGCCGAGATGAAAAAGAGCGGTCGCTACAATGCGATCGTCATTGATGAACTCGCCAAGGCCAACCCGCGCTCGCACTACGAGGCGGTCGCGGCCTACGAAGGCATCCTCAAGCGCATGGCACCGAAGGTGAAGGGCTTCGTCACAGCGTTCAAGGACTCCTCCACCGATACGGTCACCGGCTTCAGTCCGGCGGAAATCGAACTGCTCTCCGGCCCCTTCGCTCTCGTCACCGCCCCGCAGGCCACGACCGACTGGGTTCGCAGCGCCATCGGCACCTGGAACAACCAGATGACGGGACGCGCGAGGTTCGTCTTCGCGAAAATCAACGACCTCGAACTCACCAATCCGGGGGCTCCGTCCCGCGCGATGGTCATGGTGGACAAGTCCAGCCCGCGGAACTCGAACCTCCTCGTCCGCGGCCAGGCAGGCTCGCCCGGTGAAATGATTCCGCGCGGCTTCCTCACCGTCCTCGGCGCAGAAGGCAAGCGCGAAGCATTCAGCAAGGGCAGCGGACGCCTCGAACTCGCGAAGGCCATCGCGACCAAGGACAACCCGCTCACCGGCCGCGTCATCGTGAACCGCGTCTGGCTGCAGCACTTTGGCGAAGGCTTTGTCCGCACGCCCGACGACCTCGGCGTGATGAGTGAAAAGCCCACGCATCCCGAGCTGATTGACTACCTCGCGAGCTGGTTCGTGGACGAGAAAGGCGCAAACTGGAGCATCAAGAAACTGCACAAGTTCATCATGCTTTCCCGCGTCTATCAGGAGAGCAGCTACACCCGCCCGGACTATGAGGTCATGGAGCCGGACAACCGCCTCCTCTGGCGCGCAAATGTCCGCCGTCTCGACTTCGAGTCCTTCCGCGATTCGCTGCTCGCCATGTCCGGCCGCCTCGATCCGAAGGTCGGAGGCCAGCCCGTCAACATCACCGACGAACCCTACAGCTATCGCCGAAGCATCTACGGCTACATTGACCGCGGCAACGTGCCCGAGCTCATGTATCTGTTCGACTTCAGCGACCCCGACATGCCGAACACGAAGCGCTCGACCACCATCGTGCCGCAGCAGGCGCTCTTCCTCATGAACAGCCCCATGGCCATTGACGTCGCACGCCGCGTCGTCGCACGCAGCGAATTCACGCGTGCGGACAACGACCTGCGCCGCGTGTTCGCGCTCTACCGGATCATGTTCCAGCGCCAGCCGGGGCCACAGGAGATCCAAATCGGCATCAACTTCGTCACGAAGGAAAAGGCCAAGCAGGCCGAGGTGGACGCGATGGGTCCGCAAATCGCAAAGAAGAACGCGGAAATCCAGAAGCGCGTGGACGACCTCGCAAAGCGTGACAATGACGCCAAGCGCGCCGTGCAGAACCAGGGCGAAATCGTCGAGCGCAAGGTGCTCAAGCCGTGGGAAGCCTACGCGCACGCCCTGCTCTTCGCCAACGAGGCCATCTACGTGAACTGACCGGCCTCGGAAAATAACTCAGCAAAAGGGCGCACCCTCACCGGTGCGCCCTTTTTCTTTACCCAAGAAAAGCGAATTGGATGTCCAAGGAAGACACGAAGAAGCCCGGAAAGAAGCCTTCGTAAATACTGTGCCTCTCACCCATTGGACGAGTCATCGCCACGGCGAAAGCGACTGCCTTCCGTGTCTTTCCGTGCTTTCCGTGGACTCAATTCACGTTTTTAGGTTTACAGCACTTGCACGCGCGCCCCCGGCCCGCTACCACGCGCGCCCCATGCTTCGCATCCGCGCCTTTCAGGGCCTCGTGCCCGACCCTGCCCAAGTCCCCGACATCGCCTGCGTCCCCTACGACGTGCTGAACACCGACGAAGCCCGCGTCCTCGCCGAGGGAAAACCCAACACCCTCCTCCGAGTGGATCGTGCGGAACTCGAGCTGCCTGCCGACACGAACCCGTACTCCGAAGCCGTGTATGCGCGCGCAAAGGAAAACTTTGCGCGACTCCAGCAAGTCGGCGCGCTCCGGCGCGAAAGTGCGCCCGCGATTTACCTCTACCAGCAGCGCATGGGCGCGCATGTGCAGACCGGCCTCACCGCCGTGTGCCATGTGGACGACTACGTCCACGAGCGCGTCGCAAATCCGAATGCGCGCGACATCATCAAAAAGCATGAGCGCACGCGCATGGACAAGGAAGACGACCGCACGCGCCTCATCGGCACGCTGCGTGCCGACACCGGCCCGGTCTTCCTCACGTATCGCGACCGAGCGGAAATTGACGCCATCGTCGCAGCGGAAACCGCTAAGACACCTGCGAACGACTTCACCGCGCCCGACGGCATCCGGCATACCGTCTGGAAAATCACCGCGCCCGACGTGATCGTGGCGCTCGTCTCCGAGTTCGGCGCACTGCCGACCGCATACGTCGCGGACGGCCACCACCGCACCGCGAGCGCCGCGCGAGTCGGCCTCGAACTGCGCTCGAAGGGCCAGTCCACCGCCGACTCCGACTGGTTCCTCTGCGTGCTCTTCCCCGCGAGCCAGCTCCAGATCATGCCCTACAATCGCGCCATCAAGGATCTCAACGGCCTCACCGCCGCGCAGTTTCTCGCCGCGGTGGAAAAACAATTCGCCGTCACGCCAGACAGCACCGCGACACCACCGAAGCCCGGCGACATCCGCATGTATTTCGCAGGAAAATGGTACGCGCTCGCATGGCAGCACGCAGCGGATGCCGATCCGATCTCGCGCCTCGATGTCGAGGGCCTCCAGCAGCGCCTCCTCGCGCCCGTGCTCGGCGTTGACGACCCGCGCACCAGCAAGCGCATTGATTTCATCGGCGGCATCCGCGGCACCGGCGAACTCGTGAAGCTCGTGGACAGCGGAAAAGCAGCCGTCGCATTCTCAATGTTCCCGACCACCGTGCAACAGCTCATGGACATCGCCGACGCCGGCCAGATCATGCCGCCAAAGAGCACCTGGTTCGAGCCTAAGCTGCGCTCCGGACTCTTCGTCCACACGTTCTGAAAATCGCGGAGGCAAACGCGCTCAGTCCAGCGTCCGCAGCCCCTCGGTGACACTCATCCTCGCCACCGCGATCGCCGGCGCGAGACATGAGACGATCCCGAGCAGCGCCGCCACGAGCGCCGCGGTGCCGAGCATCTGCGGCGTCACCTCGAGTGATACGAAAATCCCGTGCGTCGCCCTCGGCACATCCATGCCCGTGTAGAACGCCCACGCGCCGCCCGCGCCGATCAGCGCACCGAGCGCCGCGAGACCGAAGCTCTCTGCGAGAATCAGCGCAAACAAATCGCGCCTGCGAAAACCCAGCGCCTTCAGGATCGCCAGTTCGCGGAAACGCTCACGCACCGCCATGCTCATCGTGCTCGCCGTCACCATCACCAGCGTCAGCAGCACGAACCCGCTGATGCTGCCGATCAAAAATTTGATCCCTCCCCACATTGAGACGAACGACGCCTGAAACGCACGCTCGCTCTCGGCACGCACTTCGTTCGCAGTGTTTGCGAACGCCTTGTTGATCTCATCAATCACCTGCGGCATCACCTCCGCTGACGACACCTTCAGCCACCACATCCCCGTTTGCCCCCAGTCGTGCATGGCTTCGTCGAGGTACTTGTGGTGAAAGAAAAGATTCCGGTCGTCCACCGTGCCGAAATAAATGCCCGCGACTCGCATCTCGAGCTTGCACGGGAAAATCCCGCTCACGAGCGTGAAACGGTCGCCCACCTTGTAGCCATACTGCTGCGCCGTGTCGCGGCCCACGATGCAACTCGCGCGATCCTTCAGCCACGATTCGTACTCGGCCGCAGCACAATGAATCTCCGGGAAAAGCCGTTTCAACTTCGACGGCTCGATCGCCAGTGTCCCGAACCGAATCCCTCCATCGGGATCGGTCTTGCCGCCGAAAAATACGAACGGCGTCATCACATCCACGCCTGGCACGCGCTCGATGATCGCCCGCTGCCGCTGCGGGATGAGGCTCATCAGCGACACCTTGTTCCGCACCGCCACGCGCAGCGCTGCATCAGCGTCCGTCGGCGGCTGGGTGAGTTCGCGCAGCAGCACCATCAGCGACACGAGCAGAAAAAGGCTCACCGCCGCGCTCAGCACGCTCAGGAGCAGGCGCCGCTTGTTGCGCAGCGCATTGCGGATGACGAATCCCGGGATGCTCATCGGCGCGCCTCCTGCAAGGTGCGACCGCAAGCTCCCGAAACACGGTGCATGAACCGCAGATGGACGCAGATGGACGCAGATGGATTCCAAAAACATCTGCGTCCATCTGCGTTCATCTGCGGTTCAAAATCCCCGCTCACGGCAGCAGCTTCCCCTTTTCGAGATGAATCGTCCGTGAGCCATGCGACGCCGCGCGCGGATCGTGCGTGACCATGATCACCGTCTTGCCCGCCTTCCCGCTCAGCGTCTGCAAAATCTCCAGCACCGTGTCTGCGCTCGCGCTGTCGAGATTTCCCGTCGGCTCGTCTGCCACGATCAGCCGCGGATCCGTCGCGATGGCGCGCGCGATCGCCACGCGCTGCTCCTGCCCGCCGGACATCTGCTTCGGCAGATGCTTGCGCCGGTCCGCGAGGCCCACGAGTTCCAGCGCCGTGTTCACGAGTTCGCGACGCTGTGCCGAGGAGAGATTCATCAGCAGCAGCGGCAGCTCCACATTTTCAAAAGCCGTAAGCACCGGGATGAGATTGAAGCTCTGGAAAACAAAACCGACATTCTGATTCCGCCAGTCCGCGAGTTGCGATTCGTCCAGCTCCGTCACATCAATGTCGCCCACATGGCAGCTCCCGGAAGTCGGACGATCCACGCCCGCGATGATGTGCAGCAGCGTGCTCTTGCCGGACCCGGACGGCCCCATGAGCGAGAGAAATTCACCGCGCGCGATGTCGAGGCTCACATCATCCAGCGCCGCGATTTCCATTTCGCCCTGGCGATAAATTTTCGAGAGATTGCGAATGGTGACGATCGGCTCGTTCTGCACGCGCGATCTCTACGCGACGTTCATTCGCCGCGCAACGCGCGCCGCTCCGTCACCTGCCGGATGATTCCGTACAGCAGCGCCAGCCGCGGCATCTTCGCGCCCGCGGCGAGACCCTGCCGCAGCGGTTCGCCCCAGATCGCCTCCACCTCCACGGGCCGGCCGAGTTCGTAGTCAATCATCGAGGACGGCCTGTAGCCGCCCATGGATGCGCTGCGCTCGATCTGCCAGTCCGCAAACGAATCCGGGATCGCGTGACCGAGCCGCCGTGCGGCATTGAGCAGCTCACCCATGAGAGCGCGCGCCTCCGCACACAGCACCGCATCCGCGAGGACTTCAGCGACGTTTGCATTCGCCGCAATCGAAAGGCCGTTGAACGGCACATTCCACATCAGCTTCCGCCAGCGCTCGCCATCGAGATCGTCCACCGCATTTGCCTCCACCCCCGCGGCGAGAAATGCATCCGCCACCGCGCGCACGCGCGCCGAGACAGGCCGCCCAAATTCCCCGATCGAAATCGAACCGTGATCCAGGTGCCGGATCACGCCCGGCGCAGTGCGGTTGATGCACACAAAGCACAGCCCGCCCATCACGCGCTCCGCACCCCAGCGCTCGCCCAGGAAGCGTTCGTTCCCGAGCCCGTTTTGCAAAGTGAGCAGCGCCGTGTGCGCGCCGACGAGCGGCGGCAGCAGGCGCGCAAGCTCCGCATTCGCCGTCGCCTTCAGCGCGATGATCACGAGATCCGCCGTGCCGATTTCCTCCGCCGTCGCCGAGCACTGCACGCGCGGCAGATGCACCTCGCCGCCCTTCGTGAAAATCCTCAGCCCGTCGCGCCGCACCGCTTCGAGATCCGAGCGCATGATGAAATGCACATCGTGCCCCGCACCCGCGAGCATCCCGCCGTAGTAGCACCCGACTGCGCCGGAACCGACGATCGCAATTTTTCCCAGCGGACTTGGATTCACCGCCGCATTTCAAATCCGCAATCCGCGATCCGCAATCCGCAATCCGCCGCTGTCTCTCGAAATTCAAAATTGCAGCGCGCAGTGGGCCCGCCGGGATTCGAACCCGGAACCAAGGGATTATGAGTCCCCTGCTCTAACCGTTGAGCTACAGGCCCGTTTACAGAGATAAATCGCACTTCACGGAACAATTCACACCTGCTCTTCCACGGTCGTTTTCTACGGTCTTGGCATGAATACGGCGCTTCCCGTGAAAACTTGGAACCGAACCAGTGTGCAAAATCTTGTCCGTCATAATTCGGGCAGATCCTACGCTCAAATTTTCGCCAACGGCAAGGAGACTTGGAAAAGCCTCAAGACCGACATCCTTGAAGTTGCCAAGGTGAAGCTCCGCGAAATCTCCGGCTCCATCGAAAAAGCGGCTCACGCCGACCACGCAGAGCAGCGCGGAAAAATGACGATGGAGGATTGCGCAGTCATTTTCACCAAACGGATCGAGGACGGTTTCGGCCTGCACGGCAGGGGCAAGTTGATGCACCGGATCGGCGAGGGCACCAAACATTACCGCAAGCAAACCCTCATCGCCTTGTGGCGATCATGGCCCGCACTGGCGGGAAAAAACGTCCGCAAAATCGCCGAGCGCGAAGTCGGAGAGTGGGCAGAGCGTTTCGCGGCGGAATACTCCCCCACGCGCTACAACAACACCCTCGATACGCTCCGCGCCTTGTTTGAGATCGCTGTTGCGGCCGGTGCTCGCACCGACAATCCGGCGATGCGCATTGGACGTGTCACCGTGAAGCAGAAGCAACTGGCGTTGCCCGAGCGGGAGCAATTCCGCGGATTTGTGAAAGCCATCCGCAGCGCCGGTGCATGGTGCTCGCGCGATTGCGCCGACTTCGTTGAATTCCTGGCTTTCACCGGAGCCCGCAAGAACGAGGCAGCAAACGTCACCTGGAGTGATGTGGACTTTGCGCGGCAGCGGATTCATCTGCGTGGCCTGCTCCCCAAAAGTTGATCCAGACGCTATGAGAGATTGGCGGTGCGCGAGCGCCGCCGAACTCTCAATATGAAAAGGAAACGACACACACCCGAAGAGATCATCAAGAAGCTGCGCGAGGCGGCCACGCTGCTGG
>JBBRYC010000105.1:0-18139 GCA_038238025.1 Chthoniobacterales bacterium | reverse complement strand
GTGGATTCCAACGTGGTGTTCCGCTTGGGCTACAACCATGTGCTTGGGGGCATCGACCGGGTGACGCTCTGGGAGCGGCGTGAGACTCTGGTCGGGAAGATGGTCAAGTTCATGCACCAGCCAAGCGGTGCGAAGGAAGCGCCTCGCTTCCCCAAGTTCATCGGATTTCGGGAGGCATGGGACCTATGAGCAAAATGGACGCGCGCGTTAGCAGGCTTCTTGAACTTCATCTTTCGCGCCAATCAAAAGCTGCTCCGAAACATGGCGACAAATATGGCGATCACTTCGGCTTCCCGTTCGCGGGTCGTCTGAACGAAGCAAGGGCATGTCTGCAACCACCACATCCAGCCGTGCGCAAAAGCTCCTCAGTCTGCGTAGTTTGCGCAAACCCGAGGACGTTGAAGCGATGAACATCCGCTTCGGCGTTGAACTAGAAACCAAAGTGCCGCGCACCTGCGGCCTCGCCGTCGGCGGCTACCACGTCGGCTATCCGGTGAGGAGCGCCCGCGCGACCACTGGGCAGGAACTCGCCGCGCCCACCTTCAACGGTGCGACGTGGCGGGCTGACCGCGACGGCTCCATCACTTGCGAGCCGGGCGAGATGCCCTGCGAATTCGTCTCGCCCATTCTCCACGGAGAAGCGGGCGTCGAGAATCTCTGCCAGTTCGTCGAGTGGATCACCGCGCTTGGTGCGACCGTCGATAACTCGTGCGGCGTCCATATCACCGTGGGCATCGAGTCGGTGATCGGCAGCCGCGAGGCGGGCAAGGTTAGCAACTTTGTGCGCAACCTCGCGCACATCGCGCAGTGGCACGCCATGTCGCTCTACGGACAGACGGGCACTGGCCGCCACCTGAGCCGCTACAGCCACACGCTCGCCGCCGACGTGGAGCGCCACATGCGCAAAATCGTGAACACGAGCAGCATCGCGGACAAGGAAGCTGCCGCCGCGGCCTGCGGGCGCGGAATGTTGAACCTCCAAAAATCCTTCCGGATGCGGGGCGATGAGTATGTGGGCGCGGTGGAGTTCCGCGTGTTCGCCGGCACCACGAGCCTCGTGAAAGTGCTGCATCACTTGGCGACGGTGCTCGGGTTATGCCGCCGGGCTGCGCAAGTGAAGTGCCTCGGGGCGTTTCGGAAGAACAAGCTGCAAGCCAAGCGGACGGCCACCGCCGAGAGCGCGGTGCAATTCCTTTGGGATTACCTCGGGTGGACCGGCGGCGCGCGGCCCTGTGCGCTGGGGCTGTTCGGTCGGCTGCACCGTGAGTTTCCAAGCTACGGCTCCGAGGCGCTGCGCCTCTGCCGGAAGTTCGATGAGCGCTACCCGGAGGCCCGGCTGTGAGCGCATCCCTTTCCTCATTCTCAACCCATTTCCTACCATGTGTGTCGTCCTAATCTGTCCGCCCAAGCAACGTCCTGACCTGAGCATTCTGCGCGCGTGCAACGCCGCCAATCCGCACGGTGCGGGCGTGGCATGGCGCGAGAAGCGGCGCATCCACTGGCGCAAGGCGCTCACACCCGGCGAAGTGAATCACCTGATTCAGAAAGTGCCGGGCGAAGTGATCATCCATTTCCGCTGGGCTAGCGTCGGCGGCGTCGAGCCGCTGCTCTGCCATCCGTTCCCCGTCACCCCCGAGGCGGCGCTGGGCTACGAGGGCGTGTGCCGCTCGGTGCTCTTCCACAATGGGACGTGGGGCAACTGGGAAACTGCGCGGGAGATTATCGGCGATCTTGACGGTCCGATGAGCGACAGCCGCGCCGTCGCCGCGCTCGTGCATCACAAGGGCACGAAGCTGCTCAAAAAGCTGCCGGGCCGGTGGGCGGTGATGGGCAGCAAGGAGATCGAACTCTACGGCGACTGGCAGCCGTGGCGCGGCTTCCTCGTCAGCAACACGAGCTTTCTGCCCTACCTCACCGCGAGCGCGGGGCGCGCATCATTTTCGTCGCAAACTCCGCACTCTGCGGAGCTGCGGCGCAAACCGAGTCCAACGGGAAACATGGGTCAGCTCCCGCTGGCGCTCGGCAATCACCAACGCTGACCCGCAACCACTGAAACCAAAATGAAGTTGTTCAAATTGATCGCCAGCAAGGCTGGTAAAGTCGTCTTCGATGATCGCATCGAGGCCGAGACTCCGCGCACGGCGCGCGAGCAGATGAAGTCGCTGCTCGGGCTCCAGTCGCTCACCGGCGTGGTCTATTCGATCACGGAAATCCCCGTCGAACTGATCCGCGAGATTGTCACCGCCAAGGTGCTTGAAATCGTGGGCAGCCGCCGCGGCGGTGGCTCAACCATCGACGTGAGCCGCATCGTGAATGATGCCGCGAGCGTGGCAGTCAGCGACAAGTTCCGTCCGATCGAGCAGCGGCTGGCTGCGCTCGAAGGCCGGCAGACTGCGGCCCCGACGAATGGCAATCACTCCACATCCAGCCGCCGGTTCGACGCCTTCCAACGCGACTCCACGCGCACCCGTGAGGCTGATACCTCGGCCACCAACGCACGTAGCGCGGAGCCGGAGACACCGCTGCCGGAAGTGACGGACTGGCGCGCGGTGAAGCGGTTCTACAAGCACTGCCGCAGCCCGAAGCAGACGGCCGCGCACTTCGACCTGTCGATCAACACCGTGAAGGCGCGGGTGCGCCGGGAGGGCTGGTAGCCGTGGTCACGGTCACTCGCTACGGGACGCGCAATTGGGCCGTGTGGCTCGACGGCGAGCTGGTGGTGGTCGCGCTCTATAAAAAGGGCGCGGCCACCGTGGCCAGCAAGCTGCGCGAATTGGTCAGCCTGAAAGGAGGCGAGTATGCGGCTGCGGCTTAACTCAAGGAACGGCCACAAGCCCGTGCCGCTAAAGCCCGTGCCGAAACCGTCACCAATGAACTGGCGACCGCAGACGGCGGACGACCTGATCGGTCAGGCGCGCTCGGTATGCGCCGCCCAGATTGCGAAGGCACGGCGGGTGCGCGATGTGCGCAACGCGGCGTGCAAGCTCCTGCTCTATGGCCCGCCCGGCGTCGGCAAGACGACCGTGGCCGAGCTGGTTGCTCGCGAACTGACCGGCACGGCACTCGGCATCGAGAGCTACAACGGCAAGGAAGTGACGGTCGATGCCGTGCGCGACTGGATGAGCACGCTGCCCTACGGGTCGCTGTTCTCGAACTGGAGCGTGAAAATCATCAACGAGCTGGATCGTTGCAGTCGTGACGCGCAGGATATTTTGCTCACGTATCTCGACAAGCTGCCTGCGGGAAAGGCGCTGATCGGCACGAGCAACCTGCAACTCGACCTGCTGACGGAGCGGTTCCAGACGCGGTTCCAGTCGATTAAGCTGACGGCGCCGGGCACGGAGGAAATCGCTGATTTCCTGCGGGCGCATTGGAAAGTGCCGCGCGATGTGGCCCTGCGCATTGCGGTCGGGAGCGGCGGGTGCGTCCGCGCAGCGATGGCTGATCTGGAGACGTGGCTGGATGTGGAAGGAGGCGGGCTCCTGTGAAAGAGATCCGCTGCCGATACTGCGGACGGCCCAGCGAGGACGGCTCGGGCGTGTGTGCCCGCTGCGAACGCACCTACGAAAAGCCCCGGCGACTCACTTCCCGCGCCAAGCGCCAGGGCGTGACGCAAATGGAGAAAAATATGGAGACGCTCAGCGATGGACTTCCGCGAGCGGCGCGAACGAGGAGGAAGGCCATGAACGCAAACCAATCCACTGAACCTCAACCCTCTAACCAGTAATCCTATGCCTGAACACGAAGAAACCCTGCCGCCCGATGCCGCCACTGCGGCAGACCATCGCAACCCGCGCCGCCGCAACAACGGCGCAACCAACGGCGAAGCACCCGATCTCGGCGTGCTCGTCACGCCCCAGCCTCACCACGAGCTTGACCGGCTCGTGCTGCACGCCGACGTGCGCACGGACATCGCCGCCGGGCTGCGCGCCATCCAACGCCGCGGCGACCTCGAAGCGGTGTGGAGCATCAGCACGCTCCAGCCGCAGGACGGGCGGTGCATCCTCAATTTCCACGGCCCGCCGGGGACGGGGAAGACGCGCGCGGCGCTGGGTGTGGCGCTGCGCCTCGGCCAGCCGCTCTATCAGGTGGATTACAGCGCGGTGATCTCGAAATACCTTGGCGACACGGCGAAGCACATTGCCGCCTGCTTCAAACGCGCGAGCGAACTCGACGCGGTGCTGTTCTTCGATGAAGCGGACTCGCTGCTCTCGCGGCGCGTGAACATCGGGGAGAGCTGCGCCACCAGCATCAATCAGAACCGCAACGTGCTGATGCAGGAACTCGACCGGTTCAACGGCGTGGTCATCGTGACGACCAACCTGTTCGGCAATTACGACCCGGCGCTGCTCCGGCGAATCTCGCGGCACATCAAGTTCCGGCTGCCGGACAAGGCGATGCGCAAGCGGCTCTTCGAGCTGCACCTGCCCAACCGCGAGCGCGTATTTGCCGACCTGAACATCCTCGCCGGCGAAGCGAAGGGGCTGTCCGGCGGGGACATCCTGAACGTGTGCGTGAACGCGATCTACGCGGGTTCCACGGCAGACGACACGAAGCAGTGGAAGGTGACCGGGACGGAACTGCTCGCCGAGGTCGCCAAGGTGAAGACCGCGCAGACCGACCACGGCGCTCCAATTTGCCGCGAGACTACGCATTCCGCGTAGTCACGGCCAAACCAGAAACCAGAAAGCAACCACATGAAAAAGACAAAGAGCACCACGAACGCGGCCATCGCTGCCGCAGAACCGAAAGCAACCACGCCCGCGCCTGCGCCGGCCTTGAAGAAGGTCAGCCTCGCGGGGTTCGCCACGCAGACGCCGGCCAGTAAGTCGGCGAAAGCCTACCCGCTGCTGCCCGACCCCGACGGCCAAGTCGGTGAGTTGGTCACCAGCATCCTCGACAAGAGCGCCCAGGTCGAAGCCCTTGAGGGTGCTCTCGAATTGGAAAAATCGGAGCTGATCGCTATTGCGAAGCCGTTCTACTTCCAGCACTTCCACGGCCAGCACGCTGTCGCCTCGTCCGTCGAAGCGCGCGCGGCGGACGGCAAGGTCGTGCGTGTCGGGTTCTCCAATTCCTACCGGGGCACGAGCGATGAACCCGCCATCACGCGCATCGCCGGAGAACACGCGGCGCGCTACTTCAAGCAGTCGTTCGAGCTGAAGATCAAAGGTGACGTGATCCCCGAGGCGGCAGTCGAGCCGCTACTCGCGGAACTGCAGGAGTTGTTCGCGCGGCATGGGGCCAGCGCCGCGCTCTCCGCGAAAGCGACAATCAAGCCGACGAAGGAGTTCCACGCCGCGCGGCACACGCTCTTCTCGGTCGCCGAGAATCACGAACTCGACAAGGTGGTGCCCATCAGCGCGAGCGTGAAGACGAAGCTCGGACGCGGAGGGAGCGACGATGAATAAGTTCACGCTGCGGCTTGCTGACGGCCGCTGGGTCAGTTCGCCGACGAACACCGTGACCACGAACCCGAACCTCGCGGGAGTATTCACCGCCGCCGATGAGGAGTCGGCGGCGGAGCTGCGGAAGGCGATGGAGCGTCTGCATGGTCCGCTGGAACTCGTGCCGTGGCAGAGCAAGCGCGCCGACGCACTCACGCGCCACGTCGAGAACGTCGCACTCATGGACGACGCGCAAGACCCGTTCGCTGGCGCGGAAGTGATCTATGCCTGCACGCGCAAAGATGCGCTTGCCAATGGCGTCCAGATCGACGTGAGCGAAATCGCGCGCGAGGCCGGGTTGAAGTTCCCGGTCTTTCTCACCCGCGCCGTGTGGGAGAGCTACGTGCGCGTGCCCGATGGCGTGCGGTGTCAGGACGAGAGAGGCCGACTGTGGGACATCCTGTGGATGCTGCGCTGTGCAGCCCGCCGCACGAGCGGCTCGCAGATGATCTTCGGCCTGCACGTCCGAAACGACAACCGTGACCGCACGCCGCCGCTCGTGAATCTCAAAGCTGTGTGCGGCGCGTGCGACATCGACGACCCGCAGCCCGCCATCACCGTGATGCTCCCCGATGAAGACTGAACCCATCGTCCTCACGATCTTTGGAAATGAGCGTTGCGTGGTGTCGCTCGACGACCTCGAAGCCGCTGCGAAGGCCATCCATCAGAAGGCCGTTCGTGAATCCGAGACGCGCGCCCATCCATCCACCCTCGGCGTGGAAATCGAAGGCCAAATTCGCCTGATAAATGAGAAATCCGGGCCTTCCGAGAGGGAGGCTCCACGGTCATGAACGTGCCTCCACTCATCACGTATCCCGCGAGGCCGATTCAGGGCGGGCGGCTCGAACTCGCCCCGCCCAAGCGCGGGCTCTGGTATGCCGAACCAAAACTGAACGGCTGGCGCGCGCTCATCCACACGCCGAGCGGGACGATGTGGAATCGGCACGGCGCGCTGCTCACCATCGCCGATTGCTTCCGGCCCGCGCTCGCGGCTCTCGCAAAACTCGCCCCGTGCGGCCTCGTATGGGCCGATTGCGAGGCGCTGGAGCGCCGGCACAATCTCGGGCGAGGCACGCTCGTCGTGCTGGATGTCGTCAATGAAGCCACTGCGCCGAACTACGAGCAGCGGCGGGCGATGCTGGAATCGTTGGTCCCGTGCGATGCCGTGCTCGCCGGGGACACCACGCGCTCAGTGCCCGTCAATGCCGTTTGCCTCGCGCCGAATCTTCGCGTCGAAGATCACGCTGCTGTGCTGGCGCTATACCAGCGGCTCCGCGCTGCGAACCGTGCGTTCGGTTGCGATTTCTTCGAGGGTGTGGTGATGAAGCGTGCGGATTCGACATACCCGGTGCAGTTGCGGAGCGCGACGGAGGAATGTCGCGGGTGGTGCAAGCATCGGTTCGTGACGTGAGGTTCTGCTTAGATTGAACACAAGCGCCCGGCCATTGAGGACAAACTGATTGGTGCCATGGCCGGGAGCCTGTCTGCGGTGCGATCCAGCGTGCCAGCGCATGATAGTTAAAATCAGGCGCGTCGGGGTGCGAAATAGTTTGAGGGAATTTCTTCGCTGCGTCGTTTGAGTGAAAAACCACATCACAACAGATTGGGAAGCGAATGCACAAATTTCCAAATGAATCATTGAACAACAACCCATCGTGCGCTCTCTCCCCAATGCCGTGAATTTTCTCCGCCGCCATCGTCCCGCCCGCGCGCTCCTCGCGGTGCTGATGCTGCTCGGGTGGTTCACCGCGACGAATCACTGCGCGCTGGGGCTGATGCAGAAATCTCCGTTGGCGGAGGCGGAGCACGCGAAATGTTGCAGTGGCAAGCCGGCACCGGCGAAGAACGACCAGACGCCCGGCGGAGCGCGAGAGTGCTGCAAGTCCATCCATGCCGTGCCACTGCCGGATGCGAAGGGGCTGGTGAAATACGAAGGCTCGCAATTTGTGGTTCATGCTTTTGCGTTGCTCACGGTGTTGGGCAGCGAAGTTGCCGCGCGGGATGCGCAGGCGACGCTCCACGATCACGGCCCGCCACAAGCGGTGTCGTTCGCGGAATTGGTGCTCCAGCGCGGCCTGTCCGGCAACGCTCCGCCTTTCACGGCCTGACGACGCGCGGCCCGCACTCGCGGGTTTTCTCGCGCCTCCAATCTGCGCGCGATTGCTCGCGCACAGACACGGCCCGCGTGTTCGGTCGCACCGTGCCCGTTTTCAATCCGCACAAAACGAAACAACACACATCAAAAACATGAAACACATCCGCATCAACACCATCGCCGCCGCACTCGCCGCGGCATTCATCACCACGACAGCCTTCGCCAAAGACGTTCCGTCCGGCGTGCCGAAAGACTACCCGCTGAAGAATTGCGTCGTCTCCGGCGAAAAACTCGGCGAGCACGGAAAGCCCGTGAAGGTCACGTCCGAGGGCACCGACGTTTGGCTCTGCTGCAAGTCCTGCGTCAAGGACTTCAACAAGGAGCCGGCGAAGTTCGTGAAAATGGTCAAGGACGCGCCGACGAAAGCAAAGAAGTAGCGCTGTCCCGTGTGCCGTGCCGTCCGGCCCGCATCGCTGATGCGGTGCCGGGCGGCGCTTGCGCGCGAAAACAAAATCCAACTGCCGAGCAACCGCTGCTCGACATCGTACGCGAAGGTGCGAGCGGCTGGATTGCGCTCGCGGGCCGGCGATTCCGGCACTCGGACTTTCGCACCGAACCACCACCGTCCGAACCAACCCAACCACACACGCATTGACCATGACTCGACAAATTTCCTTTCTTGCCGCCGCGCTGCTCGCGAGTTGCGCGAGCGCACCGCCGCCGCCGCTCTCGGCAAATCACCCCGCCAGCGCGGATGCGCCGGAGGGCGCGCGCATCGCCCGCACGACTTCGCTCCGCGCGGACGAAGCGACGCGGAAATCCCACGCGCTGCTTTCCGCCGCACAAAAGGAGCAGGAGGCGTGGGACCAATACGGCCCTGTGTCCGGCACTCCGGCAGACGCCCCGAACACCAACGCCAAACCGGAGATGAAACATGACCAGCATTAAGCCGCTCATCCTTTTCACCACCATCGGCGCGCTCGCCGTGGCCGCGCTGGGCGCTCCGAAAGATCCGCCGTTCCGTGCCGTGGAGAGCGCGGTGAAGGAACGCACCGGTCTCGCCGTACGCTGGCAGCAGAACGCGGAGGCTCGCGAGGAGAGCCTTCGCGCGGTGCGCGGGCTTTTGAAAAAGCCGCTGACAGTGAACTCCGCGGTGCAAGTCGCGCTGCTGAATAGCCGCGAGTTGCAGGCCACGTTCGAGGACGTGGGCGTGTCCGCCGCCGACTTGCGCGAGGCGGGGACTTGGAAAAATCCGACCTTCGATCTCAGCGTGCGTTTTCCCGACCGAGCGCCGACTGGCGCGAATTGGGAGGAATCCGTCGCGTTCGACTTGCTCGACCTATTCATGATCCCGCTCCGCAAGCGCGTCGCTGCGGCGCATCTCGCCACCGCGCAACTCCGAGTGGCCGATGAAGTGGTGAAGCTCGTCGCCGACGTGAAGAGCGCCGTCCGCATGTTGCAGGCCGACGAGACATTGCTGGCCCATCGCGCGAGCATCGTGGACATCAACGGCACGGCGCTGGATCTCGCGCAGCGGCAGCACGAGGCCGGGAACATCACCGACCTCGCGCTCACGCAGCATCAGGCCACCTACAATGCTGCGCGGCTGGAGCTGGCGATGGCCGGGGCCGCGCAGACCGAGCATCGCGAGAAACTCAACCGCCTGCTCAGTCTGTGGGGCGGCGATACCGCTTGGAAAATCGGCGGCGCACTGCCGACATTGCCGGAGAAGGACGTGGCGTTGCGCGGCCTCGAATCGCTTGCCGTGGCGCAGCGGCTCGACCTCGCCGCGGCACACGGCGAACTCGCGGGCTTCGTCCGCGCGCTCGGTCTCACGAAGACCTATCGTTACATCGGCGCGCTGACTTTCGGCGTGGACACCGAGCGCGATCCGGATCGCACAAATGTGACCGGTCCGCGGCTCTCGCTCGAAGTGCCGATATTCAACCAAGGCCAGGCTCGCATTGCCAAAGGCGAAGCGGAACTCCGCCGCGCGGAGCGCAAGCTGGAGGCGCTCGCCATCGGCATCCGTGCCGACGTGCGCGAACTCAATGATCGTCTCGCCGCGAAGCGCGAAGGCGCGCGCTTCTACCGCGACGAATTGCTACCCGGTCGCAAGGCCATCTCTGCCGCGATGCTGCTTCACTACAACGGAATGCTCATCGGCAACTACGAGCTGTTCAACGCGCGCTCCGAGCAAATCGAAGCCGAGCACAAGGGCATCGAGGCGCTGCGCGATTATTGGATAGCGCGCGCCGAGTTGGAGCGCGCCGTCGGCGGAAGTCTCGCCACGCGCCCGCCCACGAAAGCAAAATCCGTCACCGCAACGAAGTAATCTCCACGAAAGGAAAACCCATGATCACCCGACGCGAACTTCTCACCAGCGCTGCCGCCCTCGCGGGCGCTGCCGCACTTCCCCACACTGCGAGCGCGCAGGAACACGCCACGCATCCCAGCGTAAAGCCCAAACCCGCAGACGGCAAAGCCGAGCCGCCCGCGTGGACGCGCCCGCCGCATCCCGAGCCGGGCGAACCGGGCAAACACTACACGCCGACCGTCACGCTCAACGGCTCGACGCTGCCGTGGAAACTCGTGGACGGCGTGAAGGTCTTTCACCTCATCGCCGAGGAAGTGCGCAACCACGAATTTGCGCCCGGCTTGAAAGCGCATTGCTGGGGCTACAACGGACAGGTCCACGGCCCCACCATCGAGATCGTCGAAGGCGATCGAGTCCGCATTTACGTCACGAATAAACTGCCCGCTGCGACGGCGGTGCATTGGCACGGCATCATTTTGCCGAACGGCATGGATGGCGTCGGCGGCCTCACGCAAAAGGCCATCCAGCCCGGTGAGACGTTCAAATACGAATTCACCGTCTGGCAGCACGGCACGTTCATGTATCACGCGCATCACGACGAAATGACGCAGATGGCGCTCGGGCAGTTGGGAGTCATCGTCGTTCACCCGCGCGAGCCGAAGGGGCCGCGGCCCGACCGCGATTATGTCTATATGCTCAGCGAGTGGAAAATCGTCCCCGGAACGATGCGGCCCGACCCGAATGAGATGGTCGAGTTCAACGTGCTCACGCTTAACGCGAAGAGCTACCCCGGCACCGCGCCGCTGATCGCAAAGACCGGCGACCGCGTGCGCATCCGCATCGGCAATCTCTCCGCGATGGACCATCACCCGATTCATTTTCACGGGCACTACTGGTGGATCACCGCGACGGACGGCGGCGAAATCCCCGAGAGCGCGCGCTGGCCGGAAACCACCGTGCTCGTTCCCGTCGGCAGCACGCGCACCGTCGAGTTCATCGCCGACAATCCGGGCGATTGGGCGATGCACTGCCACATGACCCACCACGTCATGACGCAGATGGGCCACGGCCTGCCAAACCTCATCGGCATCAACACCGACGGCCTCGACAAACGCGCACGCAAAGCCGTCCCCGGCTACATGACGATGGGCGAAACCGGCATGGGCGAGATGGGCGAGATGGGCATGAAAGTCCCGCGCAACAGCCTGCCGATGGTCGGCGCGCGCGGCCCGCACGACTACATCACGATGGGCGGCATGTACACGAACATCAAAATCCGCGACCATCTGGAGAGCTATGACAAAGACCCCGGCTGGTATGAAAAGCCTGCTGGCACGCTCGTGACGAACGCCAGCGAGGAAGACATGAAACGCGATCTCGGCTTCGTGCCCACGATGGAGCATGGCAAAGGCGGCGCCGGGCATCAGCACGGCTAGGCCTTGAACGATTGCGCTAAAGACAGATTACCAGACTGAATGAGCGCTTTATTATCAAAGCCATGAATTTTTTCCGGGAAACAGAGACTGGCCAGTGACGTGAGCATGTTCCGCCGATTCCTCGCGACCATTGCCTTCGCGTTTTGGATGGGCGGCTTCACGTTCTGCGCTGCGGTCGTCATTCCCACTGCGCATGGTGTTCTCCGCAGCCATCGTGAGGTCGGCTTCATCACGCAGCAAGTGACGCGGGCTGGCTGAATCTCTCCGCCGTCGTCGCGCTCGCGCTGCTTGCGTGGCAGTTCCTCGCCGGGTGCGCTTCGCTGCCGCTCTCAGGCCGGCGGCGGCAATGTCCGAGCCATGCCCGCCCCGCCCCGAAAATCCGCGGAGTGTTTCCGAACGAATGCGGAGCCGGGCGTCGCCAGTGCGAGCAAGATTGCACCCTCTTTCCAAGACTCGATGAGTGCCGAATCCTCTTTCATTCAAGCTTCCGCGATTCCTTCACGATGCGGCCAAACGGTGCTGATGGCGCGATAATTGAATATGAATACTGACATGACCTCTCGGGACGAAAGTGTGCTCGCACTCGGTCTGTCCAATCTGGGCCGCACGTATTGGGATTTATCCACGGCGGCGCTCTATGAGGAAGCCATCCGCCGCTACGAAGGGACGCTGAGTCATCTTGGGCCGCTCGTGATTCGCACCGGGCAATATACGGGGCGATTGCCGAAGGATAAATTCCTCGTCCGCGAACCTTCGAGCGAAAGCAAAGTCTGGTGGGGCAAGGTCAACCGTCCGTTTGAACCGGCGCGTTTCGCCGCGCTCAAGAGCCGCCTCTGCGCCTACCTCCAGGGCAAGGATATCTTCATCCAGAACTGCTACGCGGGCGCGGACGAACGGTTCCGCGTGCCGGTGCGCGTGATTTCGGAGAGGGCTTCACATGCGCTTTTCTCGCGAACGATGTTCATTCGCGAGCTGGATGACGAACGGCTCGCGCGGCACCAGCCCGAGTTCACCGTGCTGCACGCGCCGAACTTTCATGCCGATCCCGCGACCGATGGGACGCACTCCGAGGCGTTCGTGCTTCTGCACTTCGGCGAAAAGCTCGTGCTGATCGGCGGCACGGCTTACGCGGGCGAGATCAAGAAGTCGATCTTCACGGTGATGAACTATCTGCTGCCACAGCGCGGTGTGATGGCGATGCACTGCTCCGCAAACTACGGAAAGGACGAGAACGATGTGGCGATCTTCTTCGGGCTCTCCGGCACGGGAAAGACGACGCTCTCGGCCGATCAAAGCCGCACCCTGATTGGCGACGATGAGCACGGCTGGAGCGAGCATGGAGTGTTCAACTTTGAAGGCGGCTGTTACGCAAAAGTCATCCGTCTTTCCCACGAGGGTGAGCCGGAGATTTATGAGACGACGCGGCGCTTCGGCACGATTCTCGAAAACGTGACGATCGACACCCGCACGCGCCGGATCGATCTTGACGACAGTTCGCTGACGGAGAACACCCGCGCCGCTTATCCGATCACGCACATTCCCAATATGACGCGCGCCGGGATGGGTGGCCACGCGAAGAACATCATCATGCTCACATGCGACGCCTTTGGAGTGATGCCGCCCATCGCGCGGCTTACGCGAGAGCAGGCGATGTATCACTTCCTCTCCGGCTACACCGCGAAGGTCGCTGGCACCGAAGCCGGTGTCACCGAACCCCAAGCCACATTCAGCCCATGCTTCGGCGCGCCGTTCATGGCGCTGCCGCCGAGCACTTACGCAAAACTCCTCGGCGAAAAGATCGCGAAACACGATGTGGCGGTGTGGCTGATCAATACAGGCTGGAGCGGCGGAGCCTACGGCGAAGGCCACCGCATCAAGCTGCCACTGACCCGCGCGATGGTGAGCGCCGTGCTCTCCGGGCAACTCGCGGATGTGGCGACGCGGCCTGATCCGATATTCGGTGTTCAGGTGCCGGTCGCTGTCCCCGGCGTTCCCGCGGAGGTGCTGGAGCCTCGGAAG
Source organism: Chthoniobacterales bacterium (assembly GCA_038238025.1). Classification (GTDB taxonomy): domain Bacteria; phylum Verrucomicrobiota; class Verrucomicrobiia; order Chthoniobacterales; family Chthoniobacteraceae; genus SXWH01. The sequence continues at coordinate 4,828 of JBBRYC010000105.1, read as the reverse complement.
ACGTGGAAAGACCCTGCCGCCTATGATCGCAAGGCTCGCGAACTTGCGGGAATGTTCAGGACGAACTTTGAGGAAAACGCCGGGGATGCCGCCGAGGAGATCAAGAACGCCGGCCCGATCGCGTCGCCATGAATCCAAATCTAATCCAACAAATAAAAGAGAGTCCTGTATGAAGAAACACGCGCTCTGGATGCTGATCGGCTGCATCCTTCCCATCCTCCTCATCTTCCTGCTTCCGGCATTTGGCGTGAACGACAACGTCTCACTGATCGTCTTCATCGGGTTGATGTTTGCCTGCCACCTTTTCATGCCCGGCCATCACCATCACGGAAAAAATGACAATGAACAATCAGACCATGAACATCATTAACCCGCGCCGACTGGGGCTGGCATTCGGCCTGACCGGTGTCGTGTTCTACCTCGCCTGCATCCTGACGATGAGCACCGCGCCACGTGAGAAGCAGATCACCTTCTTCAACAGTCTCCTTCACGGCCTCGATGTCACGCCGATCCTGCGTATGAACGTGCCGCTTGGCGAGGTGCTGCTGGGAATCATCTCCACCTTTGTGCTCGCGTGGTTCGCCGGGGCGATGGTCGCCGGCTTCTACAACTGGAGCGCATTTAGCGGAGGGAAGGCGAACAAATGAGCCAAAATCAAAAGACCCCTTACGAGGCGGGCGACGCCGGATCGTGGTCCGGTCGTCGTATGGGAATCCAGCACCACGGAACCGCGCACGCTGCTTGCGGAGCGTCTGGAATAAGCGGGGCGGCGTGAACGCGCAGTTCTAGTGCGCCGTTGGAAGTCCCTGGGTGAGAGTCCGCAGCTTCATAGCCGGTGGCTATGGGCGGGGCGCGCACGAGGTATTGGCCGGTTTCATCCTGAAGGGAGACAAATGGTGGTGCGATTGCAGAGATCGAAGCAACCACCAGTTCAGCCACTGCGATTGGAATGTGCATCAGCATCACCTTGAACCCTCCATCTTCCGCCGATCCAATGCTCGAAGTGCTGTCCAAGTCGCAGTTCTACCGCGACTACGAACTGGCGTTCACGGACGGGACGGGACTTCCGCTCTGTCTTCATGGACCGGGGATGAGGCAAGCCATCCGCCACGCGCGCGGGCAGGAAAATCCGTTCTGTGCGCTCCTGGCCAAGACGAATCAATGGCATGTGCAGTGCGATGCTTTGCACTGCAAGCTCCAAGAAGCGGCACAGTTTGAGGCGAAAACGCTGCAATACTTCGGTGGGCTGTGCGCCACGGCCGTGCCGGTGCGCGTCGGCGGCAGGCTGATTGCCTTTCTCCACACCGGGCAAATCCTACTCCAGAGGCCGGGCAAGCCGCAGTTTGGCAAAATCGCCGCCGCGCTGATCGCGTGGGGCGCAGAGGTCGATCTCCAGCGGCTCGAAGCGGCTTACTACAAGACGCGCGTCCTGCCCTCCAAACAATACGCATCGCTAATTCAGCTACTCGAGATGTTCGCCCGGCAGCTCGCGTCAACCAGCAACCTGCTCGCGCTCGCAGGCCGGTCATCCGAGTCCGCCGCGATCACGCGTGCGCGCGGCCATATTCGCGATCATTTTAGCGACGAACTCTCGTTGGAAACCGTCGCGCATGTGGCGAGCATGAGTGCGGGCTACTTCAGTGAACAATTCAAGGAATCCACCGGGCTCGGTTTCGTGCAATACGTCGGCCGCGCGCGCGTGGAAGAGGCGTGCCATCTTTTGCTGGACCCTCATCCGCGCATCAGCGAAATCGCGTTCCAAGTCGGCTTTCAATCGCTCTCGCAGTTCAACCGTGCCTTCCTGAAAGTCGAAGGCCAGTCGCCGCGCGATTATCGCGCGAAGCTCCAGTTGGCGAACGCTTGAACAATGTGGCCAGTGGTCTGACGCTGGTGCAGAGTCAGTAGCGCGCGCGAGGCGAGGCGCTGGGTGTTTCTTCGCGGAAGGCGCGGCGGGGTTTGCGCGGAAGCTGGCGCTCAAACCTGTCCCGGAAAACGCGCAGTCTTTCCGGGCAGATGCGTAGCTTGCGCGGAGCCAGCGGGCGAAGCTGTGTGCGTCACCCGACTAAATGGGAAACCAAAAGCATCCAACAAATACCATATGAAAACTCGCATCAGCATTCTCACCGCGGCACTTTTCGCCGCCTTCCTCATCACCGCCCACGCCGAGCCTTCGGGCCTCCAATATGGCGAATGGACGAAGTACTTCGACAACCGCATCACCACGAAAAAGGCAGCCGAGGCGTGCTGCCTGCCAAAAGAGAAAGTCGCGCTCGTCTGCAAGGATTGCAAAACCGCCAGCGAAAAATCCGGCGAAGACAGGAAAGGCATCCTCGGATGGTTCAAGCCCGACTCGATGCACGACTGCTCCGGCTGCGGCGGCAAGATCACTGTGAGGCAGATTCCCACAGGACAGGGCAACACCGGAAGCATTGGCGAATACCAGCACGTGTGCAGCAAATGCGGCGACAAGTCCGCACTGGTTTGCGGCACGCACAAGAAGTAAGTCCCAAGCAGGATGAACGACCGCATATTGCCAGGGCCGCCCGACCCCGAAGCTGGGCGGCTAGGCGCGGCGGTCCAATGTTCTGCAAACCCCAAAACATTATGCTCGTCGAATTGAACACGCCAAGGGGCAGCGTTTTTTCCGGTCACGCGGATGGCGCTGAACTCCTGACTACGGATGGCAAGATTACGATCCAATCGGCTGAGGAGAGCTATCTTAACCTCACCGAGACGACGCAGATCACGCTGCACGTCGGAACGGAGTTCATCACCTTTGTGCTGAAGAACGCCGCTGCGAGTGTGCGGGGCCGACGGCTCACCGTTCTCGCGGAGGAGATTCGCCAACTCGATGAACTGGAAACCATCGCCGAGCCAGCTTCCCGATTTCTCCAATGAGCGAGACGTGTGACATCGAAGATTGGGATAAGCGCTGTATCGTGTGCGAGGAGATGACTGATCACGGCGCCGGAGTGTGCCACATCAAAGTCATAGATAGGATGACCGCGCTCTGCTGCCCGCTCTGCATCGAGACATTCAACAAGGAACCGCAGCGCTATCTCGGGCTGCGACAGATCAACGGGGCGAATGCGCGGACACACCACTTTTCAACACAATGATCACGAAACGCCACTTTCTACGCAACACCGCCGCTGCTAGCCTCCTCGCCGGATTTGAAAGCCTTGTCCCGGCCTATGCGCGACCGGGGAGGCAGAGCCGCGCGAGTGGCGGACCTATTGACCTAACTATCGGCAAGCTGTCGTTCGATGTCGGCGGGAAACACTTTCCGGCGGTTGCGATCAACGGCACGGTGCCGGGGCCGCTCGTGCGGCTGCGCGAGGGGCAGGACGCGGTGATCCGCGTGACGAACCGGCTCAAGGGCGAGTCCACTTCGATCCATTGGCACGGCTTGCTCGTGCCGTTCCGTATGGATGGGGTGCCGGGTGTGACCTATGCAGGCATCGGCGCGGGCGAGACTTTCGAGTATCGCTTTCCGGTGCGGCAAAACGGCACTTACTGGTATCACAGCCACACCGCGGCGCAGGAGCAGCTCGGCGTGTATGGGCCGCTGATTATTGATCCGGTCGAGCCCGAGCCTTTTCGCTACGATCGCGAATACGTGGTGGTGCTCGGCGACTGGCTTTCCGGCGACCCGATGGCGATGCTGGCCAAGCTCAAGAAGGATAGCAGCTACTCAAACTACCAGCGGCGCACGCTCGGCGATTTCATCGGCGACGCCTCCAAGGATGGACTAAAGGCGACGCTCGCGGATCGCTGGCAGTGGGGCAAGATGCGGATGGACCCGACGGACATCGCCGACATCACGGGGCATCACTTTACCTTCCTGATGAACGGCCTCGCGCCGGGCTCAAACTGGACGGGCCTCTTCCGCGCCGGCGAGCGAGTGCGGCTGCGTTTCATCAATGCTTCCGCCGTGACCTTCTATGATGTCCGCATCCCCGGCCTGCCTCTCACGGTCGTGCAGGCCGATGGCCAGAATGTGAAGCCGGTGACGGTGGATGAATTCCGCATCGGCGTCGCGGAGACCTACGACGTGATCGTGCAGCCAAAAGGTGCGCCGGCTTACACGATCTTTGCCGAGACGACGGACCGCAGCGGCTATGCGCGCGGCACGCTCGCCCTGCGCGAAGGGCTCAGCGCGGCGATTCCTGAACGGCGCAAACGCCCCGTGCGAACGATGGCCGACATGGGCATGGCTATGACGCCGGGAATGGCCGGAATGAAGGGCGGCGACGCGGGGATGGCCGCGATGCCGGGGATGAAAGGGAAACCCGCCGCCGACGCTTCAGCTTCTGGCGACATGGCGGGAATGCCGGGAATGAAAGCGAAACCTGCCGCGGCTGCTCCCGCGGCGGGCGGGGCGATGCCGGGGATGAAGATGCCCGGCGATGCGCCGATGGCTGGTGCCGGCGCAATGCACGGCCCGGACAAGCACGGGCCGGGAAATTCGAGCGTCGCGATGGCTCCAACAAACCGCCTCGGCGAGCCGGGTGCCGGCCTCGAAGGCATGCCGTGGCGCGTCCTTGTTTACAACGATCTCCAGAGCCTCGCGCCGGGCACCGACCGCCGGCCACCCGAACGCGAAATCGAAATTCACGCCACGGGCAATATGGAGCGCTACATGTGGTCCTTCGACGGCAAGAAATACTCCGAAGCGAAGGAGCCCATTGCCTTTCACTACGGCGAGCGCCTGCGCTTCACCTGGGTCAATGACACCATGATGGATCACCCGCTGCACCTGCACGGCATGTTCATGGAACTCGACAACGGCCACGGCGCGCACAAGCCGCGCAAGCATACGATCATC
>JBBRYC010000104.1:0-18141 GCA_038238025.1 Chthoniobacterales bacterium | reverse complement strand
GGTATTCGATCTTCTCGGTGGCGACACCATCCTTCACGACGCGGTAAGGCGTCTCGATGAAGCCGAACTCGTTGATGCGCGCGTAGCTGCACAGCGAGTTGATGAGGCCGATGTTCGGGCCTTCCGGCGTCTCGATCGGGCAGATGCGGCCATAGTGCGAAGGATGCACGTCGCGGACTTCGAAGCCTGCGCGGTCCCGCGAGAGACCTCCCGGCCCAAGGGCCGAAAGACGGCGCTTGTGCGTGAGTTCGCTCAGCGGATTCGTCTGATCCATGAACTGCGAAAGCTGCGACCGACCGAAGAAATCGCGAATGACCGCGCTCAGCGCCTTCGGGTTGATCAGCTTTTGCGGCGTCATGATTTCGACATTGGCGTCAAACAAAGTCATGCGCTCTTTCACCAAACGCTCCGTGCGGGCGAGGCCCACGCGGCACTGGTTGGCGAGGAGTTCGCCCACGGTCCGCACGCGGCGGCTGCCGAGATGATCGATGTCGTCGAGCATGCCTTCGCCGGTGCGCAGGCCGACGATGTAGCGGATCGCCGCGACGAAGTCTTCCTTCACCACCGTGCGGACTTCCATCGGCACGGTGATGCCGAGCTTCACGTTGATTTTGTGACGACCGACGCGCGAGAGGTCATACTTCTTCGGGTCGAAGAAGAGACGCTTCAGCAGTGCGCGGGCGTTCGGGATGGTTGGCGGATCGCCAGGGCGGAGGCGGCGGTAGATGTCCTTCAGCGCCTCTTCCTCGTCGTGCGCCGGATCCTTCTTGAGGGATTTGATGACGCTGTCGTCCTTCGAGATGTCCACGACTTTCACGCTCTTGATGCCGAGCGCGATCACCTGACGGATCGTCGCCTTCGTGAGCGGTTCAAATGCGCGGGCCAGTGTGATTTCGCCGTCCTTGATATCGGCGGTCAGCACCTTCGTGGCGAGTGCCTCGTCCTCGAGGTTCTCGTTCAGCTTCAGATCCTCGATCTTGTAGAAAAGCTTGAGGATGTCCTCGTCGCTGCCGTAGCCGAGCGCACGGAGAAAAGTCGTCGCGAGAATCTTGCGACGGCGCTTGCGGCGGTCAAGGTAAGCGTAAAGCAGATCGTTCGTATCGTACTGGAATTCCACCCACGATCCGCGATCCGGGATGATGCGGAAGCTGAAGAGCACCTTGCCATTCAAATGGATCGAGCTCTCGAAGCAGATGCCCGGCGAGCGGTGTAACTGCGAGACCACCACGCGCTCCGCGCCGTTCACGACGAACGTGCCGGCGGGGGTCATCAGCGGGATTTCGCCCATGTACACCTTCTCCTCCTTCATGCCCTTCTCCTCCTTGAGGTGGAAGGTCACGTAAAGCGGCGCGGAATACGTCTGGCTCTCGCGCATGCACTCGCGAATCGAAAGCTTCGGCTCCGCCAGCTCGTAGCTCGCGAAGTTCAGAGTGATTTTTTCATCGTAGCTCGAGATAGGGAAGACCTCGCGGAACACGGCCTGCAGGCCGGTCTCCTTGCGCTTCGAGGGCGAGATGCCCTCCTGCAAAAATTCCTTGTACGAGTTGGTCTGCAGCTCGATGAGGTTTGGCGGCTCTGCGCCCTCCTTGATGGTTCCGAAGTTGATGCGTTCAGACATGATGTGTGGTGCGGTGTGGATGATTCATCTGGGGACGCCGATTCCCGGGGTCGGGGTCGGCCTCCCGGACTTGGGTTAGAAAGTGGAAGTCCGTTCGACAGAACGGAGGTGCCGATCGAGTGAGCGGCTGTTTTGCCCGGATTGGGCGGATTGAACTTGCCCGATTGGGCGGAACCGACCCCGCTGCTGTGGCGACACTCTCGAAAACTCCGAGGAACTAAAGGAAGCCAGGCTGGAAACGGGTGACAGTTGCAAAGAGAGTGCGCGGTTGGCGACGCCAGTCCTTCCGAAGGCACTTTCACAAAGGGTCCGAGCGGCTGAAAAGAGCGGCATTGGGTGAACCCGGAGAGAAAATGTGGTCTTCAGCGCTGTGGAGTCGAGGTTAAATTTCGGGACGATAAACGCGGGGAACTCTAGAAGAACCCCGCGAAATCGAACCGCTTCCACTAAGCGAACGCCGTGCAAAGGCAAGATTTATTTGCAAATATTTTCGCCCCCGCACTCCCAATACTTGCACCCCGTCGCGTGCTTGCCCTCCGCGCGTTCGCCGAATGTGAGAAGCATACGGCGAAGTCGCCGCTGCACTGGGAGCGGCGACTTCCAAGTCGCCGCACTCGCTCGCGCCGGAGGCGCACCATTCGAGGCAAAGCGGGGAGTGCCTGCGCCGAGTTTTCCCAAAGATTTTCCGTGAAATGCGCGTCCTGCCGTGGCACAGTTTGATCCTAGGCCATGTCTGATTTTGCTTCGATTGCCGCGTTTGATGATGAGCAAGCCGCCGGTGCGCTCGCGTTTCGGATGGACGAGCAGGGGTTTGAGGCGATCACGAGCAGTGACTCAGTGGAGCAGTTGCTGATGTTCTTTAACCCCCATCCCCGTGCCCAGCATCATGTTTTCGTCCCTGGGCAAAAGCTTGAGGCTGCCTTGAAATGGTTAAGCGGCTTGGATGCGAAAGACCCGATCCTGCGCTCGGCCATTCGCTGTCCGGACTGTGGATCGACGCGCATCGAGTATCCGCAGTTTTCCCGCAAGACCATCGTGGGCTCCCTGCCGGCGATCGGAGCGGCCTTGGGGATCATCAAGCGCCAGTTTTACTGCACCGCGTGCCATTTCACATGGGGGCCGGATGATGCTCATGTGAAGACCGCACAACCTGAATAAGTGCGGTGTCCCGGCGTCCCGGCGACCGTGTGATGGCGGAGGGGATTGCGGGTTTCGCATCAAGTGGGTTCCGGTGTCGCGGCGACACTTGAAATGCATTTTCCATGCGCACGGGGAACTGCGGTGGCCGCTCGTGTGTGTGCGCGGCGCGCTGCATAGCGCGCGCGGAAGCGTCAACGAAAACAAAGAAACCTCCACCCTTGCGGATGGTTCACGAAACCAATTACCGTCACGACATGTCCGAACTGCCCCGCAAAGAGGTGCCCCCCCTTTCCCTCACTCTCCCGAAGCCCATCGCCCCCGCGCGCTACCGGCAGCCGAAGAAGAACATCCCGCAGACGCCAGAGGAGCGCACACACATCCTCCACGCGGTGCGGAATTACGTCGCGGAATACTCGCCCACGCCGCCCGTGCCCGTCGCGGAACTCGCCGAGCACGCCGACCGCGTCGTGCAGCACCTTGGCATCCTCCCCATCTACCGCGACTACGTGGGCGTGCTCATCAACAACGAACTCTGGCGCGAACAGCTCGCCGCCGTGCCTTTCGAGCGCCGCCTCCTGCTCATGCCGAAGTGCCTGCGCGTCGAGAGCAAATGCCCCGCGCCCTTCGACGAATTCGGCCTGCTGTGCAAGCAGTGCGGCCTTTGCTCCATCCAGGATTTGCAAAATGAGGCCGAGCGTCTCGGCTACGCGGTGCTGGTGGCTGAGGGCAGCGCCATCGTCATGTCGCTCATCCAGACCGGGCAGATCGAGGCCATCGTCGGCATCTCGTGCCTGAGCGTGCTCGAGCGCAGCTTCCCCTACATGGAAGCCGCCGCCATCCCCGGCGTCGCCGTCCCGCTGCTGCAGGACGACTGCATTGATACCACCGTGGACCTCGACTGGGTGTGGGACTACATCCACCTCACCGCCGACGACAAGACGCGCCGCCTCGACCTCGGCTCGCTGCGCGGCGAAGTGGACGCTTGGTTTACTGCCGAATCGCTTGCCGCCATCATGGGCGCGCCTGCTGATGAAACCGAGCGCATCGGCCGCGAATGGCTCGCCCGCGCCGGCAAACGCTGGCGCCCCTTCCTCGCTGTCGCCGCCTGGCGCGCACTCGCCGGCACGGAAGCCGCGATGCCCGACGACTTGAAAAAAGTCGCCGCCGCCGTGGAATGCTTCCACAAAGCCTCGCTCATCCACGACGACATCGAGGACGAGGACGCCACGCGCTACGGCGAGCCCACGCTGCACGCCGAGCACGGCATCGCCGTCGCGCTGAACGTCGGCGACCTCCTCATCGGCGAAGGCTACCGCCTGCTCGCCGCCGCCGACATCAGCGCCGAACAGCGCGCCGCCATGATCGCCGTCGCCGCCGACGGCCAGCGCGAACTCAGCCGCGGCCAGGGCGCCGAACTCCTCTGGGCGCGCAAACCCGAGCCGCTCACCAGCCTGCAGGTGCTCGACATTTTCAAAAAGAAAACCGCCCCCGCCTTCGAGGTCGCGCTGCGCATCGGCGCGATCTTCGCAGGCATCAATTCGCACGACGAAGTCGCCGACATCCTCCGCGCCTACAGCGAAGCCCTCGGCATCGCCTACCAGATCCGCGACGACCTCGCCGACCTCGGCCAGACGGAAGACACCAGCGACATCGCCGGCCTGCGCCCCAGCCTGCTCCTCGCCACCGCCCACGAGCGCGCCGAATGCGACAAACGCAAATTCACCAGCGCCCTCTGGGAGCGTCGCCTCCCCGAAGGCGCGACCGTCGCGCAAATCGAGCAACTCTACCGCGACCTGAAAGCCGACGAACGCTGCAAGGAACTCCTCGAACGCTACAAGGAGGAAGCCATCCGCAGCCTCCGCGACCTCGAAAACCCCAGTCTCAAAGGCCTCCTCCGCCGCGTCATCGGCAAGATTTTCAACGACACGGAAATCAAGGGCTGGTGCAAGGAATTCGAGGCGAAGAATCTCCTCGCCGTCACCGGCACCGCCGCCTCGCTGGAAAAGGCAGAACCGCGCCTTACGGCGACGGTGTAAATTCGGGCAGAAACCAAATAATCAGCCTGTGGCTCGTTCCGCTCGCTTATGTCCAGTCTCGCCTTCGTACACACCTGCCGTTCCAAGGTGGACAAGATCATCCGCTTCGGCGGAGGCAGCAAGGTAACGAGAACCGACCAATCCGCTTGCTCCTCCCAACGCAGCCGATATAGCAGCACCCCGCTTGGACTCCGTTTTTCTCAGCTACCGCCAAACCGACGACACTCAGAAAGAGCGGGTGCGGACGTTCGCGGAGCGGTTAAAGGGGTGCGGTATTAGCGTCGTCCTCGATCAGTTCTACCTCAAAGATAATCCCGGTGGCCCTCCCGATGGCTGGCCGAAATGGAGCAGCGATCAAGCACTCAACACGAAGCGTGTTCTCATCATTGGTAATAAAGAGTGGTTCGAGTGTTTCGATGGAGCCCAGCCCCAAGGCACTGGACTCGGAGTAGCGTGCGAGGCCGGTGACATCCGGCAGCGGCTCTACAAGTGCGCTGGGAAAAACGAAGAAATTCGTGTCGTGGTGTTCGACCAAGCCGACAGCGCACACATATCCGCCCACATTGAGCGATACCACCGCTTCCACGCCGACGATGATTTCACCAACATCGTGCGCTGGCTCGGCGGCACCGTCCCTACCTCTACGCCCGCTCCACCCGCCCTTGACTGGCCCGACACCGCCCCTGCCCTCCAATGGCCTGTCGCTGATCACACCGCCGCGCGCGATGCCTTTGCAAAGCTCATTACTCGTGGCTCGCCGTTTCGTTTCCTGCCCATCTCCGGCATCAGCGAGATGGGGAAATCTCACCTCACCAATCAGTTTCTCGCCAACGCACTCACCATTCCCCACCTCACTTGCGGGCGCTTCGATTTCAAGGGCTCGGCGGATATGGATTCCGCCCTGGGCGCGTTTGCCGATCACCTCGGCGCGCCCGTGCCCAAGCCCGGCACCGGCGTCTCCGCGCAGCTCGCCGAAATCTTCAACGCCCTCAAGGCCAAGGCCCATCCCACACTCCTCATCTTCGATACCTTCGAGGCTGCCAGCGAAGCCGAGCGGTGGGTGAAAGAGACCCTTCTCCTCAGCCTGCCACGCGCCCCGTGGTTGCGTGTCATCATCGTCGGGCAAAAGGTGCCGCCGTCGCATGGGCAGGCGTGGGCCGCAGTCAGCGCACCGCCAGTCGCCCTTCGCGCACCCACGCCGGAGGAGTGGTTTGAATACGGCCAGCCTTACAAGCCCGGCCTCACTCTCGATTTCGTCCGTCAAGCCCACGGCCATTGTGGTGAAAAAATCGCCCTCCTCGCAGGGCTCCTCGGTCCAGCCGCCTGACCCGCCATGGACTTCGCCGAACAAATCCGCATCCTCGAAGCCGCGAAAGGCGACCCCGCCTTGCTCTACCTCGCCAGCGTGGATCTCACCCTCCCCGCGCTGACAGCCGCCGAGCGCGCACGGGTGAAGGAAGCACTCATCGCCGCCGCCATCCCGCATTGGTGCGACCGCGGCTTCCTCGCCGCCCTCCTCTCCGCCACCTCAGAGGAAAGCGAACGCCTCCTCGGCTGGCTCTGTTCGCTGAAAATCATCGAGCCCTTCCCCGCGCGCGGCGAAGCCGCCATCAACGTCCACGAAACCGCACGCCTCACTCTGCGCGAGCACTTGCGGATTACCCGGCCCGATCTTTGGAAATGCTACGCCCAGCGTGCCCGCGATCATCTCGCCACAGGCACCGAGACTCATCTTCGCATTGAGACGCTTTACCACCAGTTCGCCGCCGATGCCGATGCAGCAGTAGTCCAGTGTGAAGCCCTCGATCGCGATTTCCGCCAGCATCCCGCTACTGAGTCTGCACTTTGCATAGCCCTCACGGAACTCACCACTGCGGGCTGGCTCACCGGCGCGGCCCTTGTCGAGGCACTGCGCGCACCGCTGTGGTATCGCAGCTCGCGAGGCGAGGTTTCCCAGTTGGAAAGTGAATCGAAGACACTGCTGTCCATCGCCCTCAGTCACAGTCATCCTTCGCGCATCGCCGATGCTCATGGTCTCGTCGGTGATGTGTATGTGTCGCACGGCGATCTGGCCGCAGCCCTACCCTACTTCACCGAGACCCAGACGATCCTTGAACGCCTCGTCGCCGGTGCCCCCTCCAACTCGGGCTGGCAGCGCGAACTCGGAGTCGCACATTCGAGGGTGGGCGGCATCTATCAGGAGCAGGGCAAGCTGGACGATGCGCTCACCGCCTTCCGCGAAGACCTCACCATCTCCAAGAAGCTGTCGGAGCAAGACCCCTCCAACGCAGTCTGGCAGCGCGACCTCGCTCTCACTCACTACCGTCTCGCTGTAGTGCTCCAAAAGAATGGCGAAGAGGGTAAAGCGGAATCTAGCTACCGTTGGGCGATCAAGACGATGGAGCGAGCCGTCGCCATGTCGCCGGGGAATGTCGGCTGGAAGCAGGAGCTTGCCAGATGGAAGCGCGCCGCCGGTGGCCGCTAGAATGGTTTCATTTTTTGCGTATCCGCGAACGGAGCACCGGGGGAAATTGGGGTCCGGCATCAAATCTTGACAGAGGCTCAAGCGCGAAGTGCCCCGTGCGCGCCACCGTTCTGTGTGCTGGGCGGGTGTTTGGAATTGACGACCGGGTGATGTGCTACACATTCGGAGCACCATGAAGACTGCGACCGTCCGAGACCTCAGAAACCACTACACCAAGCTCCTGGCCTGGATCGCGGCCGGGGAGGAAATCATCATCACCCAGCGCGGCAAATCCATCGCGCGGCTGACGCCGGAGCGGGGGACGGATTCGCCGAAGGTGGACTGGTCGCGGAGTGCTGCAGTGACACGGGATCGCTCGGGTGAGAAAGTCCTGAGTGCGGCGGAATCCGCACGGCTCATCGCGGAGGCGGGTGGCCGATGGTAATCTGCGCGGACACGAGTTTCCTTTTTGCGCTGTATGGGAATGACGTGCATACGCCGAAGGCGCTGAGGTGGTCCCGCACGAGCCGCCGGCCAGTGCGGATTTCCGAGCTGGCAGAATACGAGTTGGGAAATGCGCTCCGCTTTGCGGAATTTTCCAAGCGGCTGGCTGTGGGGCAGGCTGCGACATTCTGGGCGCAATACGAGGCGGATCGGGTGGCTGCAAGAGTGCGCGTGGAGGTGTGCAATCTGGCAGGCGTGGTGGCTGAGGCGAGGCGGCTTTCCGGCACGCACACGCTCGCCGGTGGCCATCGCGGATTCGACATCCTGCACGTCGCCGCGGCGCTGGTGCTGGGTGCGGATGAATTTCTGACGTTCGACGCAAACCAGAAGAAGCTCGCTGAATCGGAAGGGCTGGTCGTGCCGGTGTGACGACGGTGCAAGAGCCGGTCAGTCTTTTTGAAGAGCCATCGGCTCAGGCTCAGCGTGTTTCGCCGACGCCGCGCAGGACGCGCTCGCGGAGCCGGTCATCGAGCCGGTGTCTTCGCTGCGTTCTCGGCGTGCGCTTCGCTTTCCGCGGAGCACGGTGTCAATCTTGACGCGCACACTTTGATGCAGTAACTGCCGGAAAGGTGTCCGCAATTTCCAGCGGCACCTTCCCCTCTTGCACAGCATCATGCGCCACATTCTCTCCCGCCATATCCGGGTGGTATTCGGCATATCCATCGTGATCGCGATTGGGGCCACTGTTTCGGCCCATGCGGAATCGAGTGACTTTGATCCGAAAGCATTCAAAACGTCCGTGGCACCGTTCCTCACCCAGCACTGCATTAAGTGTCACGGGCCGGACAAACAGAAAAATGAGCTGCGGCTCGACGTGTTGGACAGCGACTTAATCAATGGCCAGAATGTCCAGGTCTGGAACGATATCCGCGCGGCGCTGCTCGCCGGTGAGATGCCGCCGGCAAAGCAGCCGAGGCCGTCGGTTCCAGACACGCAACGGGTGATTGATTGGCTGACCCAGGGACTAAGGGCCAATGGCAAGGTGACTCTGCGGCAGCCGCCGGATTTCAACCATCCGCGATTCGGCAATCGAGTGGATCACGAGACGCTGTTCCATCCACGAACGGGGACGCTGGCAAGTTCGCCTGCGCGGGCGTGGAGGCTGAGTTCATTCGGCTACACGCAGTTGGCCTCGGGTCTTATCAATATTGAAGGCCGCTACAGCCCGGTCATCGCGCCATTCAGCGGCGGGACCGAACCGGGTTTCCGCGACTATTCCGCGATGCTGCAAATTGACGAGCCGACGATCAACCAATTGCTGAACAACGCCCGAACCATCGTCGAGTACCAGACCACGCCCCTGAACAAAAAAGGAAAGCAGCCTGCGATTCGGCCGTCCAAGGAATTGATTGCCCTGGCCGATGGTTCCGGTGCTCCGAGTGTCGCGGAGATGGAATCCGGGATCCGTCTTCAGTTCAATAACGTCTTGCAGCGCAGCCCGACGCGTGAGGAGACCAATGAGTTTGTGGACCTAATGGCGAGGAATATCAAGGTGGCGGGACGGGACGTGGGAGTGCGAACGACGCTATCAGCGGTTATGCTGTTGCCCGAGGTGCTCTACCGCTTGGAACTGGGCGAAAACACCCGCGACGCCGCCGGCCGATCGCGGCTCACGCCGCGCGAGATAGCCGTCGCCCTGTCCTATGCCCTGACTGACAAACGGCAGGATGCATCGCTATTGGCCGCAGCGGATCAGGGCCGGTTCAAAACCGCGCAGGGTGTGGGCCAGGAAGTGCAGCGATTATTGAACGATGCGAGCTATGCAAAGCCGCGCATCCTCCGTTTCTTCCAGGAATACTTCGGCTATCCCGCGGCGGTGGATGTCTTCAAGAACGCCAGCGATTTCAGAGAGCATGGGCCGATCGTGCTCGTGGATGACACGGACAGACTGATTGAGTACGTTCTCTCAAAGGACAGGAATGTGCTGTACGAACTTCTGACGACACGGAAGAGCTATGTCGGCTGGCTGCAAAAGCCGGGAGTAAAGCGCAATTCTGCCGACTCGATACGACTCAAGGGCGATGCCAGCCAATCCTACGGTCTCGACGATCGTCCCGATGATTCTGCGCAGCCGGTGGACTTACCCGGCGCGCAGAGAATGGGCATCCTCACCCAGCCGAGCTGGCTGGTGGCTTTCTCGGAGAACACCGACAACAACGCTATCTTGCGTGGAAAGTGGATTCGCGAGCGGCTTCTGGGCGGCACTATTCCGGATCTCCCGATTACGGTCAACGCGATGCTGCCGGATACACCGCAGCACACCCTCCGCGAGCGGATGAAGGTCACGCAGGAGAGTTATTGCTGGAAATGTCACCAGCATATGAATCCGCTTGGGATGCCTTTTGAAATGTACGATCATTTTGGCCGGTATCGCACGAGTGAATCAGTGGTCGATCCCAATGCACCCACGACAAAGGGCAAGAAGAAGGGCGATGAGGCTGTGCCGGGTCGCAGGGATATGCCGCTCGATGCCACCGGGACGATCAAGAACAGCGGCGACCCGCGGCTCGAAGGTGACGTGCCTAATGCGCTGGCAATGATCCGGAAGCTAGCCGAATCGCCGCATGTGCGGCAGATTTTTATACGTCATGCCTTTCGCTATTGGATGGGCCGCAACGAAACACTCGATGATGGGCCGACATTAGTCGCCGCCGACAGGGCTTACTGCGAGAGTGCTGGCAGCATGAAGGCGCTGATAACCTCGTTGTTGATGTCGGATTCGTTCCTGTATCGGAGGCGGCTGTAAAATGAAACTTGCAAGCGGCCGAGCCGTTGCTTGAAATGAAACATGAGCGACCTGCCTCCCATGAGTGATTCGATGATGCCATTCAGGTGCAACCGTCGCGAGTTCATGGGTCGAGTGTCGGCGGGGACCGGCGCACTGCTGTTCACGCCACTCATGCAGCCGGTGCAGTCCGCGACAGTCGCTGGGAGCGCACGCAATCCCAAGCGGGTTGTTTTCGTGACCATCAGCAATGGAGTGAATCCCAGCTTCCTTTGCCCCGAAGGTGTGAGCAGGGACGTGAGGCGCAATGGCGGGTTGATTGATCTTCCCTTGGCCGGTGCCAAGTTGCCGTTCACACTCGAGCCGCTTGAGGCCCTTAAGAATCGAGTGACGGTTTTGCAAGGACTGTCTGGCAGGATTGCCGGTGGAGGACACTTTACAAACTACGGTGCTCTGGGCGCCTATTCAGGGCGGGCGGGTGTTTTCGGTGAGACCATTGACCTTGCCCTCGCCAAGACCCGCGACACCATTTTCCCGCATCTGGGCCTGGGAGTTCTTACCAGCAGCACTCCGGTGGCCTATGGCCGTTCGGCCTCGGGACGCGAACAGCCTGTCCCATTCATTTGCGATCCGAGGCTGGCGCATGACCAACTGTTTGGCAGCGTGGCGCAGGGAGAAGCACGGCAGGCACTGGATGCGCGGGATAATCTCATAGATTTCCTTTCCCGTGACATTAGGAAGCTGGAAGCAAGGCTGAGCGGCGAAGAACGAAAGAGGATGGACCTCCATGTTCAGGGTTATCAGGCGATGATTGACCGTCGCAGCCGGCTCGACGCGGCAAAAGGTATACTAAAACAACATGCCCCAGTCGTGACTCCGAGCTATTCGGACGACTGCCCGATGCAGCAACTCGCAGCTCAATTCGACGTAGCGACGGCTGCCTTGATCTCCGGCCTGACGGAAGTGGTGACCATATCTTCCGGTGTTGGGGGTCAGTGGAACATGACTTATAGGAGCCTCGGGATTAATCTCGCAAGCCATCCGATCGGGCACGGCGGCGGCGAGAATGGCAAGTCTTCCGCCGAGCTGCAGCAAATCATCCGCCGCCATCACATAGAGCTAATCGCCGGAATGGCCCGCAAACTGGGCGCGGTCGCGGAAGGGCGGGGAACGATGCTCGACAATACCGTCATTGTCTTTCTCAGTGACGCCGCCGAGGGACACCACTCCCAGTGCAAGGAATGGCCGATGGTGGTGGTCGGCAATCTGGGTGGCACGCTGAAGACAAACGGGCGTTACCTGGAATATCCGCACTATGGCAATGCAGGCAATCGCACCGTGGCCAATTGGTACCTTACACTTCTGGCCGCCGCGGGTGCGCCGCGCGCGCGCTTCGGTGTCGCCGATCCAAGCATGGATCCGAAGGACCAGATTGGACCGCTGAGCGAGTTGTTGTCCTGATGCCTCCGGGGAAATTGGGGTCAGGCGTAAAATCTTAACAGGGGTTCAAGCGCGAAGCGCCTTGTGCGCGCCAGAATGCTTTGCGCCTCGCAGCGGCAGGAAGCGGATTTCGACGCGCCGGTGCAGTGCGGCTGCAATGCGATTGAGCATCGCAAGGGAGTGTCTCTCGTAATCCGCATCTTCGAGCCGGCAGATCACGGAGGTGTAAGGTTCCCCTCGCATGGGACAGATGAAAAGATGCGCCGTGGACGGTTGCTCCATCATTTACTGGCAGGATTTTCCAGACCGCAATGTGAAGGTGATGAGGATCGAACCCGCTGATCGCTGAGAGCATGTTAAAAAAGTCCCGGAAGAGTCTCACGCGAAGGCGCAAAGGCGAAAAAATCCTCGTGAAAGCCTCCGCCTTTGCGGCTTTGCGTGAGACACTTTTTCAACATGCTCTGAGCCGCCCAATCCCGCGACCGATCCCCCGGCTTGCCCCGGCGCGAGCGGTGAGGTATCCATCCGCCATGCCAAACATCCACGACGAGCCGGCGGCGTTGCAGGCGCTGCAGGACGACATTTACCGCGAGAAAATTCTCCGCGCGCGGCGCATGACGGTCGAGGAGCGGCTGGCTGATGCCATCGAGCTCACGAACGGAGTATTTCACCGGATGCTCGAAGGCGCGATGTGGCAGCTCGGAATCACCGATAAAACGCAAGGCTGGCGCGAAGTTCGCGCACGTTTGAATCGCCTTTCAGCCGCGCACGATGCGGGCCGATTCGTCACCGAAAAGCCCGCATAGATGACCGTCGAAGAACTGGCCAGCGCCGTCCTGGAAGCGTGCGCCCAGGAGGGAGCGCAGCACATGCTCACCGGCGCTTTCGCGACGAGCCTTTACGGGATTCCGCGTTCGACGAAGGACGTGGACGTGGTGCTGGATATTGCCGGCGGCGGCATCACCGGGCGAGTCGCCGCGAGGCTCGGGCAAATCGCAGAGTTCGACCGGCAGGTGCAATTCGACTCGGCGCTTCTGTCGAAGTGGATGCTTTTTCGCCAAATTGTCCGAATTTTGCTTGCCAACGCAATGCCCGCCGTTTTACGAACCCGAAACTCAAAATCTAAGGAGACGTGTATATGAGCGCAAAAAAGAAAAGCGTTACAAACGCAACTAAAAACAAGGCGGCAGCGAAGAAAATTGCCTGCACACTAGACACCAGAGATGAAGTTCAGGTGGTGGTGATTGCCAGAATGCAGATCGATTGGCCAGAAATCGAGATTACGCCGCAGACAAAACTTGGAGATGGCGGGCTCGGAATGGATGGCGATGCGAAAGGGGACTATTTCTATCCAGCCATGCGGAGGGCAACAAGGGATGGCGGGTGTCAAACCCGGCTAAGCCCAGCGGATTATGCGGACTTTAAGACGGTTAAAGATGTGATCGATGGGATTTGGGAAGACCTTCAGGATAAATGCAACCTTCAATAGATTATTGAGGATAGATTATGAAATACCGGCGAGCCATCCGTATTCGGTCATTCTGTATTTTTACCCTGTCATTAGTCTACCCGTCGCTTCAAGCCGAAGAGCAGGGCGCTGGACTCAAGGCAGAACTAAAGGCGAAGATTGAGGTAGCCACAGCAAGCGAGGACTGGAAGCAAGTCGAGAGGTTATCAAAAGCGCTTCAGAATCTTGAAGCCACTCTTGGAAAGAAACCTTCTCCATCAGAGCCGAAGGAGAAAAAGCCAGCAAAACCTGGCGAAGACGCTATCAAAAATTTGGTGAAGTCGGGATTTCACCTTTCTCTTGCACCTCAGGATGACAATCCTGCCAAATTTTCTTTCTCGCGAAACATTCAGACAGGGGAAGGCGCAAAGTTTGGCGCAGATTTCTTTCTTGAATGGAACCTTCCAAACTCGCTGGCGGAGGATTGGGGGCTACACGGAGACAACTACGCGTGGAAATTCGGCGCATCGGTCGAAGGCAAATTGAAATCCACCGATAATATGGAATTGGATGCATGGCGTTTTCGGGTCACCGCCAATCGGTGGGATTTCTTCAATCGTGACGATAGCACGAAGAAAAACGACTGGGGATTGAGTTGGACGCTTTCACTCAAGGAGGAGGCAAATCGCGATTTTGATTTCAGCCGCCTAAGCGGTGAATTGACCGTGACCCCTACTTGGGCAGCAGCAGCAATTGGTGTTTTCCAGCCCGGGCCTGTAAGCGGATCGGGTGCTGACCTCGACTTACCGCCCGTACAATTTCGGTGGAGGCCATTTATCGGGATTGATGCCGGTGGAATTGTAGATGGAGTACAATTGGCCAAAGGGGAGGAGTTCAGAGATCCCCTTTGGCTTGTTGGTCGAGTGACGGCCAAGGTGAGACTCAACTCGCTTGCAAAAGCGCTAAACTTCAATGAAATCAGCATCTTCGGAGACGGAAAGATCGTTTATTTGAATGAATCGGAAAAATGGCGGACCTATTTGAAGACTGGCATCAATTTCATGCTCAACGATTACGCTGGCTTCAGTATTGATTACTCTGTTGGAAAGGACTCTCCAAAGTTTCAGCAAGAGAAGTTGTTGGAAGGTGCATTCACACTTAAATTCTGACCGAAGCCTGCCATTCTAGTCCCTTCTTCCTAAGTATTCGAATTCACACAGTTCCAAGCTTGTGTTTCGCATCGGCAGCCGCGCGCTAGTCTCAACCAAATATCCATCCACCGGCATGACACCAAAACTCGCACTCGCACTCCGTCCCGGCATCCTTGGCTCCAAGGAACTGCGCGGACTTAACCCTTTGGCCTTGAATAACACGACATCCCCGTCGCGCTTTCGGTGGTTATTTCCAGAACTCGCCAGCAATCCGGCCTGCACGCTGCCCGTGCAGACCAATGGCGCCCTCTTTCCCGCCGTCGTCGACGACCTCGTAAGCCTAGCTGCCGGGATGCGCGACGAGGGTGGTGGCGATAGTGGCGTGCCTTCTGGCTTCACATATCTCGGGCAATTTATCGACCACGATCTGACGCTGGATCGCTCGTCCATCTCCGCCCAGCTCGTCGATCCGGCAGGGCTCCTTAATTTCCGCACGCCGCGTTTCGACCTTGATTCGCTGTACGGCGCAGGACCGGCCGAGGATTCCTTCCTCTACGTCCAACTCCCGGCTGATGATAAGCCGTGGTTACGTGGTGTGGCAATGGTCTTGAGCGAGGAGGGCTTCAATCTGCCGCGCAATCCCGAGGGGATCGCCATCATCCCGGAAAGCCGGAACGATGAAAACCTCATCATCGGACAGCTTCACGCCGCGTTCATCCGCTTCCACAATGCCGTGGTGGACAACATCCACAACGCCAACCCGTCGATGATTGGAGAGCAACTGTTCCTCGCCGCGCGCCAGACCGTGGTGCGGCACTATCAGTGGATCGTGAGGCACGAGTTCCTGCCCACGGTCCTGCGCGACGATGTCGTCACTCAAGTTTTCGATAACGGCTACAACCCGATCTATGCGCCGGCGACGGACGATGTCTGGCTGCCGGTGGAGTTTAGCGCTGCAGCTTATCGTTTCGGCCACAGCCTCGTGCGGGACCAATATCCGATCATCAACAACCAAGGCGGGGCCACGCTAAGTGACCTCTTCACTTTCACCGGGCTCGGCGGCAGCGGCGCATCCCTCGGCACGCGCTGGCGCGTGGACTGGCACCATTTCTTCGCCTTCCCGGGATTGAATGCAGATGTGAACTTCGCGCGCGCTTTCGACACCAAGGTCGCCACTGGCCTGCAAGATCTCGATCCGGGCCATTCGGGTCACCCGCTGCGCCTGCCATCTCTGACTCTGCGCCGCAGCTACTCGTATCGCATCGCCGCCGGACAGTGCGTTGCGGCCCACCTCGGCTACGAGTCTTTGACTCAGGACGAACTCCTGACGAACCATCCTGTGGATGGGACGTTGCGCCAGCGACCCTACCTGCTTGATGAGACCCCACTCTGGTATTACATGCTGAAGGAAGCTGAAATCCGGGAAGCCGGTGCTCGCCTCGGTCAAGTCGGCAGCCGGATCGTCGCGGAAGTCTTCGCCGGAGTGCTGCGCGCCGATCCGACCTCGATCCTGAATATTCCGAACGGCTGGACGCCCACGCTGCCAAGCGCGGTACAAGGAGAGTTCAGAATGACGGACTTGCTCACGCTCGCTTTCCCGTAGGCTAAGGAACAGGGACGAGGGACTAAGGAAGCGCTGATTTAATCGGCGCTCGTAATTTCTCGTAAAATCCGACGCTCCACGATGGCGTAGAAACGCTTTTGCTTTCACGGGAAGGCAAATTTGATGGTCAAAACCAGCTCGGATTTTCCGCAGGGCGATTAAATCAGCGTTTCCCTAATCATTCGTTTTATGAACCCGAGGACGCGGGGACGCGGGACGAGGGGCACATTGATTATTCGTTTCAGAAACCCAGTTCCCGCAGCCGTTCGATGCGGTCGCTGTGGGTTGCCGACTTTGTCGTTTCACGATGGCGACAGGAAATGCCGGATGAACTCCTCCGGCGTGATCGGCTGTGGTTTGTAGCCCGGGTTTTGCAGTGTATTGAAATCACGGTCTTCGGTGACGATATATCCCGCGTCGGTGGCGACTGGCACAGATGGGACGCGCTGTGTCACTTTCGGTCACGCGTGGTTTCCTGCCTTGTCTGTGCGCGTGGCCTGCTGAGAAGGTGGACTGACCGATGAGTGCGCTGATTTACGTGGAGACAAGCATCCCGAGTTTCTATTTTGAAACGCGGGAGCGGACGCGGTTTCAGGTGATGCGTGAGTGGACTCGCGAGTGGTGGGAGGTTGCGAAAGGGCGCGATACGCTGGTGACTTCCGAGGCGGTGTTCGCCGAACTGTCCCTCGCGCCGGAGCCGAAACGCTCGGAGGCGTCCGCGCTGCTGAAGCCTCTGCCGGTGCTCGCAGGAGGGCCGGATGTGGATACCATCGTGGATGCGTATCTCGTCCAAAAACTCATGCCAAGGGATGCGCTCGGCGATGCGCGGCATCTGGCGCTCGCAACTTTCCATCGCTGTGATATTCTCGTATCATGGAATTGCCAACACATCGCCAACGCCAACAAGCTGGCGCACATCCGCAACGTGAATGCGTCAATGGGCATGGAGACGCCGTTGCTGGTCACACCATTTGAACTTTTGGAAAACGAAGCATGACACCTGACGTTGAATCCAGCCTCCCGCCACCTGACGACGATGACGGTCTCGAATGGCTGCGCGAAATCCGCCGCCAAATGGCCGCTGAATGCAACTACGACCCGTATGAAATGGGCCGCCGTCTGCGCGAGCGCGAGCGGGTATCCGGGCGGCAGCTCTATCGCACCGAGCGTGTGCTGGTGCCGGTGGAAGGTGTGCCCGCGGACGTTGATGCGCCGCCAGAGGATGCGGAGCTTTCGGGTGTCTTGAGGGAAGAACCTCCAGCGCCGTAGTTGCGGGTGGTCTTTCGCATTCGAGCAGGATGGCTGTGGACAAAGCGAGTTCGATTTGCCCGCCCATCAGCGCAATCGCCCGGAACCGCGTCTCTTTTCCGAAAAGCTGAACGAGCGAGTTCGTGTCAATGGGACGAGGCACAGACTGATTATTCGTTTTTGAAACCCAGTTCCCTGAGCCGTTTGAATGCGGTGGTTTCGGACTTTCTCCACGGACGCGTTGAGAAAGAAAGGTGGCCCGTGGAAGCTTGTTGAATACATCCGCGGCGGCAGCGTCTAGGATTGTGAATATGAAACATTTACTTCTCGCAATACTCGGTGCCGTTTCCTTGATCATCCCCGGTTCGACTCACGGAACTCCGTCTGATATGGATGGTGACTCCCGGGCCGACCTCGTTTTCCAGAACAGTGCTGGACAGATCTATGTGTGGTATATGGACGGGGCGGGCAACGCGATATCGGGCGAGTACCTTTACCAAGGCGGGCTTGGAGACTGGCAGATCGTGGGAATCACGGACATGGACGGTGACTTTCACGCCGACCTCGTTTTCCAGAACAGCGCGGGCCAGATCTATGTGTGGTATATGGATGGTGCGGGCAATGCGATATGGGGCGAGTACCTTTACGCAGGCGGGTTGGGAGACTGGCGGGTTATGGGCGTCAAAGACATGGACGGTGACTTTCACGCCGACCTCGTTTTCCAGAACAGCGCGGGCCAGATCTATGTGTGGTATATGGATGGTG
>JBBRYC010000103.1:0-18278 GCA_038238025.1 Chthoniobacterales bacterium | reverse complement strand
GAGGCCGTCGTCCGCCCAAGTGTGGGCGCCGTCGATGTAGCAGAAGTCGAGGCATGGCTCGCAGACGCCGTCTTTCGTCCGGGCTTCGATCCGAGGGAGCAGCGCGTCATTGTAGGAACTCGTCGTCGTGACGATGTCCACGAAGCGCAGGAGCGCGGGATCGGCTTTGGTGAAGGATTTGCGCACCCATTCGGGAAGGTCGGGATTCCGGTCGATCGTGACGATGCGGCCCGCGCCGAGTTCATCCAGCGCCGCGGCCATGTAGCATGCGGAGGTGCCGACGCCGGTGCCCAGCTCGAGGATTTCTGCGGGCTTCGTCCTGAGAATGAAGTCGTAAAGCAATCGCCCCTGTTCCTGCGTGATCCCCCATGGCTGGGTTTTCATCGCGGCGTTGACGGTCTCGAATTTCATGCGTTTTGGGGAATCGTTGCGGGTGCGTTGCCGGACACTGGTGGCGGAAGGTTGGGCACTCGTGAGTCGCAGGGGAATTCATTTCTCTCGCAGAAGAAATTCACATTGATTCACTCGTCTGTTCTCGGACAAACCGGGCAGCCGCGGCGTAAAATGTCTGCCGTCGCAAATCTCCGGAGTGTGACAAGCTGCCGTGTCTCGTTGGGACAGCGCGCCGGTTCGCGGGCCGCGTTGGCGCAGGCAAGATGCGGGCTTCCCTGAACAACTCCGGGAATGCATCCTGCACAGGCGCGAGCGACCATTTTTCCAACCTTATGAGAACCGACCGTTTCACCCAACGCATGCAGGAGGCGCTGCAGTCCGCGCAAACTCTCGCGGCGAACCGCAACCACACGGAATTCGACAACGAGCACTTTCTCCTCGCGCTGCTTGAGCAGCCGGAGGGGGTGACGCGCCCGCTGTTTGAAAAAATGGGAATCAGTGTGGCGAATGTGCAGTCGCAACTGGAGGCGGGGATTGCCAAACGCGCGCAGGTCCACGGGCTGACGGCGCAGACGAATCCCGCGGCGGAGCTGCTGGCGATCCTGCGCTCCGCGGAAAAGGAGATGGCGAAGCTGAAGGACGAGTATGTAAGCGCGGAGCATTACCTGCTCGCGCTGGCGGACAGCGGCGTGACTTGCGGAAAATTGATCAAGGGCCTCGGCGTCTCGCACGCGAAGCTCATGCAGGCGCTCCAGCAGGTGCGCGGTTCGCAGCGCGTGACGGACCAGAATCCCGAGGACAAATACCAGACGTTGCAAAAATACGGGCGCGATCTCACCGACGCCGCGCGGAAGGGGAAGATCGATCCGGTCATCGGCCGCGACGACGAAATCCGCCGCACGATGCAGGTGCTCTCGCGCCGGACGAAAAATAACCCGGTGCTCATCGGCGAACCGGGCGTGGGCAAGACGGCGATCGTCGAGGGCCTCGCGCGGCGCATCGTGGCGGGCGACGTGCCGGAGTCGCTGAAGAACAAGCGCGTCATCGCGATGGACATTTCCGCAATGGTCGCGGGCGCGAAGTTCCGCGGGGAATTCGAGGACCGGCTGAAGGCGTTCATCAAGGAAGTGACCGACAGCAATGGCGAGATCATCCTGTTCATTGATGAGCTGCACACGATCGTCGGCGCAGGAAAAGCGGAAGGCTCGATGGACGCGGGCAACATGCTCAAGCCCGCGCTCGCGCGCGGCGAACTGCGCACCATCGGCGCGACGACGCTCGACGAATACCGCAAGCACATTGAGAAAGACCCCGCGCTGGAGCGGCGCTTCCAGCCGGTGAAAGTGGACGAGCCGAGTGTCGAGGACACCATCGCAATTTTGCGCGGGCTGAAGGAGCGCTACGAAGTGCATCACGGCGTGCGCATCCAGGACGCTGCACTCGTCGCCGCCGCAATGCTCTCGGATCGCTAC
Source organism: Chthoniobacterales bacterium (assembly GCA_038238025.1). Classification (GTDB taxonomy): domain Bacteria; phylum Verrucomicrobiota; class Verrucomicrobiia; order Chthoniobacterales; family Chthoniobacteraceae; genus SXWH01. The sequence goes on along the minus strand of JBBRYC010000103.1, from coordinate 16,413 downwards.
ATCAGCGACCGCTTTCTGCCCGACAAGGCGGTGGATCTCATGGACGAGGCGGCGAGCCGGCTGAAGATGGAAATTGATTCCATGCCGACGGAGATCGATCAGATCGAACGCGCCATCATGCAGGACGAGATGGAGCGGCAGGCGCTCAAAAAGGAAAAGGACGCCGCATCGAAAGATCGTCTCGCAAAGCTCGAAAAGGAACTCGCCGACCTGAAGGAAAAAAGCACCGCGCTCAAGGCGCAGTGGCAAAAGGAAAAGGCCATCCTCGGCGATTCGCGCAAGGTGAAGGAGCAGCTCGAAGGCGCGCGCAACGAACTCGAAGTCGCACAGCGCACCGGTGATCTCGGCAAGGCGAGCGAGATTCAATACGGCATGATTCCCGAGCTGGAACGGAAGCTCGCCGCGCAGTCTTCCGGCCCGCAGCAGAAGACCACCCTTTTGCACGACGAGGTGACCGACGAGGAAATCGCCAAGGTCGTCGCCGCATGGACGGGCATTCCCGTTTCCAACCTGCGCGAAGGCGAACGCGAAAAACTGATCAAGATGGAGCAGCGCCTCGGTGCACGCGTCATCGGGCAGAAGCAGGCGATCATCGCGGTGAGCAATGCCGTGCGCCGCGCGCGCAGCGGATTGCAGGATCCGAATCGCCCGATTGGTTCGTTCATTTTCCTCGGCCCAACCGGCGTCGGAAAAACGGAACTCGCACGCGCGCTCGCGGAGTTTCTCTTCGACGACGAGAACGCAATGGTCCGCATAGACATGAGCGAATATATGGAGAAGCACAGCGTCGCGCGGCTGATCGGCGCGCCTCCGGGATACGTGGGCTTTGAGGAAGGCGGTCAGCTCACCGAGAGTGTGCGCCGAAAGCCGTATTCCGTGATCCTTTTCGATGAGATCGAAAAGGCGCACCACGATGTGTTCAACGTGCTGCTGCAGGTGCTCGACGACGGGCGCATCACCGACGGCCAGGGCCGCACGGTGGATTTCAAGAACGCTGTCATCATCATGACGAGCAACATCGGTTCACAGTTCATCCTCGACGACGCGAACGCCGAGCAGCGCGAGGCGCGGGTGATGGAAGCGCTGCGCGGGCACTTCCGCCCGGAGTTCCTGAATCGCGTGGATGAGACGATCATCTTCGACCGGCTGAGCGACAAAGACCTCGCGCAGATCGTCGGCATCCAGCTCGTGCGACTGGAAAAGCGCCTCGCGGATCAAAAGCTCACGCTCCACGTCACCGACGACGCGAAACGCATCCTCGCTGCGGAGGGCTACGATCCGGTGTATGGCGCACGACCGCTTAAGCGCGCCATCCAGCGCGAACTGCTCGACCCGCTCTCGATGGAAATTCTCGCGGGCACTTTCCGCGAGGGCGAAACGATTACCGCCGACGTGAAGGGCGGGAAGATCGTGTTTCGCAAATAGCATTTCCGCCGCACGGCACCGAGCACACAGGAGCGAAGCAGCGTGCATTTTCAGCGCAGCACACTCACGCTGATCGTATGAAATTCTCTCTTTGTTTCATTTTCACCGTCTGCCTTGTTGCGTCCGGCTTGCAGCCGCTGCGTGCCGCGAAAAATATCGCGCCAGCCGGCCCCGAAGGTGTCGAGTGGACGCTTCAGGAAATCCACGGCAAGCCTTCGCACGCTCGGGAGAAAGGCCGCCAAACGCTGAAGCTCGAGGCCAGAAAGAGGCAGGCTCTCGGCAACGGCGGCGTGAACCACTTTTTTGGCGGCTACGAGCGGACCGGCGACAAACTGAAATTCGGCCCGCTGGCCTGCACGGAGATGGCGGGACCGCCGGCTGACATGAAAGCGGAAGCCGCCTACCACGCCGCGCTCGCCGAGGTCAGCCACTGGCGAATGAGCGAAGGCGCGCTGGAACTTCTCAAGGAGACGACAGTACTGCTGCGCTTCACCGCCGCAAAGGCCGCAAAGTAGTAAGCCGGAAACCGACTGCGGATTTCGCACGCGGAGGCAACGGCCCCCGGATATCCAGCATTCATCGCGTGACGGGCGCGGGCATCTGGATCACTTCAAAATCGTGCCCCTTCACGCGCTTGAGCGTATTCAGCGCATCGTCGTTCCAGCGCGGATCAGGCGCTCCGCTGAGGAACCAGTCGGAGCCATTGTCCGCGAGCAGCATCCCGTATTTTTTCAGCGCGGTGAGGATGACCTGCGCCTCGGGCGGGAACTTCGAGATGTCGAAGTCCGCACGCAGTCGGACGCGCATTCCCATCGGCGGGAGATTCGCATCGGTGAGCCTGCTCGCGAAGTGCGTGGCTGGCGCGACGTACGCGTGCCGCGTGCGCACGCAGGTGAAGCGCAGCGCGTGGAGGATCGCCTTTTTCTCCATCACCTCGTCGTAGCGCACGAGTCCGGGAAAGACCGGCAGCCCGGCGGCGTCGGCGGAAGTCCAGCCGGCAGGACGAAGCTTGTTCGAGGCGAGATCGAAGATCGCGCCTGAGCCCGCACGCCAGCTCTTGCCGCCGGCTTCCGGATGCGCGGAGAACAGCTCGTAAAGTTTCCACGCATCACGATCGATCACGATCACATGCCGGTCGCCTTTGGCCGAAGGGCCGCCCTCGATGGGAGCATCCGGCGGAATCGGATACGGGCCGGGATCACTTTCGTCCTTGTATTGAAACTGCACTGGCGCCCGCGGCTGATTGCCGCCGACGACAACGAACGGGATGCCGTTCGGCGCACCCTGATACGTCGTGCCGAAATCGGGATGCAGCGGTTTTTCGAGCCCGATGCTTTTCACGAGCGCCGCGGAATTCGGATCGACAGGTTCGCGCGAGATGTCGCGATTCCACGGATTGTCCGCTGGAAAAACGCCCCGCGCAGGCAAGGCCAGATCACCGGCGATGAGGAGTGTGCAGGACGAGAATGCGAGGAGAGGAAGAAGCGCAGCGGTGAGTCGGGAGGGACGAAGCATTTGGCGATTGAAGCACTGCACGCGCGGAACGCAGGCAATTTCCCCGCGCACGATCGTGGAAAAAATCAGTTCACCGCTTGGAGCCGCCGCATTTCCGTGCTAGGAGGATTCCCCATGCCGAACCGCCTCATTCTCCTGGCCGCCGTCATGGTCTTCACGGGCTGTGCCACACGCAAGCTGCCCACTTACGAAAAGCCGATCGCGCGCGCGCAATTCCAGCGCGTCCGCACGACCGCCTACACGCACACGGAGAGCGATCATTTGCAGCACGGATGCCAGACGTGCATCGGCACGACGCTGCGTTACGATGCGGTTCACAGTGCCGCCGCGGACTGGTCGCGCTGGCCGCTCGGCACCACTTTCCGCATCCTCGACACAGGCGAGATTTGCAAGGTGGACGACATCGGCTGGGCGCTCTCAGGCCGGAACACGATCGATCTCTACAAGCCCTCGCGCGCCGCGATGAACGGCTGGGGCACGCGCACGGTGAACATTGAAATCCTCAACTGGGGCGACGACCGCGAGGCCCTCGACATCCTCCGCAAGCGATCCAAATACGCGCATGTGCAGCGCATGGTGAAGGACCTCGACAAGCACGTCGCCTCGAACCGGCACACTCCCCCGCCCGTCACCATCGCTGCATCCGCAGAGGTGCCGGGAAGCGTGACCGGGCCCGCGGTCACCCTGCCGGGTCCGGCGGAAGGCGGGCTGCGCGTGAGAAGGGATTCCGCCGCGCGGAATTGAACGGAGTGCCCGGCTCAGCTCGCGGCATAGCCTTTGAAACCCGCACGAAGCCTGACAGCGAAACATGAAGCCCCGCCCACCGCTCCCGCCATTCACCGAGGAAACCGCGCGCCTGAAAGTGCAGGCCGCCGAGGACGCGTGGAATTCGCGCGACCCTGAACGCGTTTCGCTCGCCTACACGGAGGACACCGAGTGGCGCAATCGCGCGGAGTTTCTGCATGGCCGCGCCGCGGTCGTCGCATTTCTCCACCGCAAATGGCGGCATGAACACGACTACCGCCTGAAGAAAACGCTGTGGGCTTTCACCGGCAACCGCATCGCCGTGCGCTTCGAATACGAATACCACGACGACTCCGGCCAGTGGTATCGCGCGCACGGAAATGAGAACTGGGAGTTCGACGAACTCGGCTACATGAAGTTCCGATATGCGAGCATCAACGACCAGCCGATCCGGGAAAGCGACCGGAAGTTCCGCTGGGAGCGGCAAGGCTGATGCGGCGCGCGGAGTGACGCGGACGCTTCTGTCCGCGGAATCTGATCCCAAAGAACGGGCACGCTGCCGCGAACGTTCGCAGCATTTCGCAAAACGCCCGAGTTGCGCCGCACGGAGCGCATAAATTCGATTGGCCAGACTGTTGGCTTTGCGAAAATGGCACCATGACACCCGACGCCCCGACCACACCCTCCCCGCAGCTTTTCTTCGAGACGATCAATGCCTTCCAAAGATCGGGCGCGTTGAAGGCGGCTGTTGAACTCGGATTGTTCACCGCCATCGGAGTTACACCTTCCACAGCAGCGGAGATCGCGGCGCGCTGCCAGTGCCCCGAGCGCGGCATCCGGATCCTCAGCGACAATCTCGCGATCCTCGGCTTCCTCACGAAGGACGGATCGCACTACGCGCTCACTCCGTCGTCCGCCGCATTCCTCGACAAAAATTCGCCGGCCTACTTTGGCGATGCAGTGAAATTCCTCCTCGCGCCGGGACTCACGGAAGCCTTCGCCGATCTCGCATCCACGATCCGCCGCGGACGCCTCCACACCACGGAGCACGGCACCACCGCGCCGGATCATCCGGCGTGGTTCGAGTTCGCCCGCACGATGGGGCCGATGATGGTCCCGGCTGCAAATGGTGCCGCCGATCTCGTGCTGCTCGATCCGTCGCGCGACACGCGCGTGCTCGACATCTCGGCGAGCCACGGCTCATTCGGCATCGCCTTTGCGAAAAAAAATCCGCGCACGCATCTCGTCGCGCTCGACTGGGAATGCGTGCTCGCGATCACGGAGCAGAACGCCGCGGCGGCAGGCATCGCGAATCGCTTCAGCAGGATCATCGGCGATGCCTTCACCGTGGATCTCGGCAGCGGCTACGATGCGGTGCTCGTCCCGAATTTCCTGCACCACTTCAGCGCCGCCGAATGCACGCGCTTCCTGCGCCGCGTCCACGCTGCGCTGCGTCCGGGCGGACGCGTGGTCATCGTGGAATTCGTACCGGACGAGAATCGTATCACGCCGCCGCCCGCCGCGAGTTTCAGCCTCGTGATGCTCGGCACCACGCCGGAGGGAGACGCTTACACCTTCGGCGAATATCGCGGGATGCTGAACACGGCGGGATTTCGCGATGCACAACTGCATCCGCTCCCGCCGACGGTGCAGAGCGCGGTGATCGCCACGGCATGACTGATCACGCCCGCACCGCGGTTCACTCATCCATCTCCAGCAATCCGAGACGCCACGGGATGCCGCCGTATTTCGTGCGATACTCCGCCTCGCTCACGCCTTGGAAAAGAAAACGCAGGTGCGCCGGATCCACTTCCATTCGCTCGTCCGTGCCCGTGCGGAGCAGTTCGCCGTGACTGATACTCGCCGTCCACTCCGGCGACTGCTTCACATTTTCGCGCGCCGCAAAGGGCTTCGCCAGCGTGTCGGCGAGTCCGCGCCACGGGCCTTCGAGACGGTCGGCGAGATACGCTTTGTAATAGCGACGCCCCGGTGCCTGCGCCTCGATGATCGTGAGATATTGCTCGCGCCCCTTCAGCCGGTACGTGTGCGATGCCTCGAAGATGTCGCCCTGCAATGCGAGGCTCTGCTCCGACCAGCCGCGCGGAAAATCCGCGAGCTTCGTCTCGCGACGCCACATTTTCCCGTCGTTTGAAGTGTAGAAAAGGTGCGCCTTTTCCGCGTCGCAGATCACCCAGAAATCAATCCACTTCGGCTTGTCCGGCGCAGCCGTCACCATCGGCTCGGGCTTCGTCCACGACTTCGCGTCGGCGAGATTTTCCGTCGTGGAAAAATACGGGCCGAACGCCGGACTGCGCGCGGGATCGGTGAGCTGATAGATGAGATACCAGCGGCGATGCGGCGTGAAATAGAAGACCTGCGGCGCACAGTGATATTTCTCCGTGAACGAGATCGTCTCTCGCGGCGCGGCATTCGCCTGCGCCCAGTCGGTGAAATTCAGATACTGCATGCAGACCGTGCCCGATTTCATCCTCAGCGTGCCGAAGAGATGCCAGCGCCCGTCGTGAAACACGATCGCGGGATCCTTCAACGCCACGTGCGGGTCCGCGGCATCGCGCGCCGCACTCACGTCGATCAGCGGGCCGCTTGCCTTCCACAAAAAAATGCCGTCCCGCCAAGCGCCCGGCGCGTCCTCCGCGCACGCGCTGGCGAAGCTGAGAGCGAGAATGAGGGCGATGTTTTTCATGCGCTGGTGCGGACTATTTTGCGGAAGCATTGCCGGGCGACTTCATCACTTCGTCGAGCAGCTTCACGTCCATCGCCACGAGGTGAGCGCGCTCTGGGAAGCGCCCCGCATTCACATCCGCGACGTACTCGCCGAATGCCGCGATGCGCTCCGCTTGCAGGCGGCGGTGCTCCTCGGAAAAATTGCGGTACGCCTTCGCATGACGCGGCGGGCGCTCGTCGTAGTCGCCGAGGATGTCATCGGAGAAAAGGAACTGCGTGTCGCATCCGCCGCCGGAGCCGAGGGACATGAGCAGCAGCTTCGTCTGCGAGCACAGCCAGCGCGCGAGGTTGTGCGGGACGATCTCCAGTTCCGCCGCGTACGCGCCGGCACTTTCCAGTTCCTTCATCCGGCGAAAAAGTTCGCGCGCCTCCTCCGCCGTCTTGCCGATTGCGCGATAGCCCGTCCACGTGACATGCCGCGGCACGAGGCCGAGATGCCCGACCACCGGAATCCCCTCGCGCGCCATCGCCTCGATGATGAACGGGCTCGCCGAGCAATACACCGAACTCGCGCCGGCCTCCAGCGCACGGAATGCCACGCGGATCGCCTCCTCGGGCGACGCCAGCCCGTGCGGAGTCGCCGCGGAAAGAAAGCTCTCCGGTGCCGCCGCGACGAGCAGCGGCAGCCGCGCCTGCGATTCTGGCGAGTCGAAGCTGCAGCTCATCAGATCCACTCCAGCCTGTTCCGCAGCCGCCGCTTCCTCGGGCGACTTCACGTGGATGTGAGTGAGGCAACGTTTTCCCTTGAGCTGCCGGAGATCGTAAACGGTGTACTTTTTTCGAGGGCGGAGCATCGGGATGAATTACGAAAACCAGAGTGTGAACTCAACCGCCATCCGCACAACCTACCCGCCTGCGACCAGCGCATTGGGCTGGCTCCATCGGATTCGCGCGACTTGGAGTTCGCCCCTGTTCCCCTTCTTCGGACACCACGAGCCATCGGTGACCCATGACTCGTTCGCACTCACATTCGCAACGCCGAAGTTGCCCATCATCGGCACGCGAACTCCGGCCCCGCGAATCCAGCCATGCGCGCGATAGTCGATCTTTGGGAGTCGGGCGTTGGGCTTTGATTGTCCGCCCCGCCTCCCCTCCCCGTGCCGTCATACTTCAATTCGTGCTTATCCGGTTTGCTGCCGAGATCATGGGATTTCGGACAGGATTTTCACAGGCGTAATCCCGTGAATCCTGCCAATCCTGTGAATCCTGTCCAACGATGGCGCAGCTTGGGGGCTAATCGGATCAGCATGCGTCAATTCACCCGCCCGAAACGCTGTCCTCCCCTTTCCGCTCGTCGGCGTCGCCTCCGAGATGATCTACGCCAGGCAACGGCAGGTCGATTCCTCGATGGCTCATGCCGCGGAGCAGCCGCATTGCGCGGCATCCAATCCCATCAATGCTGGGCACCGGAAAACGTGCCGAGGAGCGATGAGATCGGCCCGGCGATGAGCGGCGCGAGCATGGCGGCGATTTGAGGGAGTTGCTTTGCCGGGGAGATTTCCAGCCCGTTGTCACTCAGCCATTTTCCAGTATCGGCGATCCCGCCCTTCCTTTCGAGCGCACAGATCGCCCGCGCCCGCAGCACCGAAGCAGCGGGCAGATACGTGACCACGATGACACACGTCAGCGTCACGCCCCAAAACAGGCTGACGGAAAGGACGAGATCCACGACCCCTGTGGCAAACGAAAGGCCGGGCGTTCATCAGCCACATCAACGCTCACTTTTCGTCCGGCCAATACCGGACTCCTGAACCCCATCGCCTTCCGCGACACGTCGCCTGAGCTGCCCGCACGCCGCATCAATGTCCGGCCCGCGCGCGCGGCGCAGGTGCGCCACCGTGCCGGGCGCGCGCAACTCGGCGAGAAAGGCCTCCGTCTTCTCCATGCTGCTGGGCTCATAGCTGCGGCCGCGCAGGCTCAGGCCGGTGGGATTGTAGCGCAGCAGGTTCACGCGCATGTGCCGGCCATCGAGAAGACGCGAAAGGTCGCGGGCTTGCGCGAGGGAATCGTTCACGCCGTCGAGCAGGCAATACTGGATCGTCGTGATGCGACCGCTGCTCGCCTGATAACGATCGGCGGCAGCGAGCACGTCCTGCACATCGAATCGTTTGCCCATGGGCAGCAGGTCGGCCCGCGTCGCGTCATCGGGAGCGTGCAGCGACAAGGCCAGGTGCACGCCGAGACCGGCATCGCGAAGTTCATCAATTCCCGGCACGATGCCCACGGTGGAAATCGTGATCTGCCGCCATCCGAAGGCGCCCAGCGCGGGATCGGCGATGCGCTTCACCGCCGCGAGCACATTGCGAAGATTGAGCATCGGCTCGCCCATTCCCATGAAGACAATCGTGCGCAATGTGCGTCCTGCCATCCGTGCTTCGCGTCGCAACTGGATGAACTGCTCCACGATCTCGCCCGCGGTGAGGTTCCGCTCAAAGCCCGTCTGCGTCGTCGCGCAAAAGTCACACCCCATCGCACAGCCGACCTGACTCGAGATGCAGCCCGCCGCACGTTCCGCGTGATAGTCCGGCATGAGCACCGACTCGACCGTGCGTCCATCGCCGAGCCGCAGCAGCAGCTTGCTCGTGCCATCCGCCGCCACCTGCCGCAATGCGAGCCGCGCCGCTTCATTTGGAAAAGTGGAGGCCACAAGTTCCTTCAGCCCCGCCGGCATCCGCGCGCTGGAGCGCTCCCGCTCACCGCGTGCCGCATACAACTGTCGCAGCACCCGCAGCGCATGCGCGGCTTTGAATCCGTGCCCTTCCATCCACGAGGACATCTCCTCAGCCGTGAGGTCGGGCAGGGAACGTGAAGCGCTGGATGAAAGAGACATGAAGTTCGTTCCAACCCATAAGCCTCATCCGCGCCTGAAGCGACAGCAGATCAACGCCCTTCCGCCGCCTTCAGCAGTGCATCCACAATCGAAACGGATATTCGCCTCACCCGTCCGTTCAAAAAGCGCTTCGCTAACTTTGGGAACGGGAGAAAAGCATGGCCTGCATCCCGATGCGCGCAGCAATGCAGCCGCCACTGAAATTCTCGGCCCGAAACCCCGCGCATGCGCGGCGGATTTGCCTAGTCCGCCGTCGAAGAGATCGACCGCACATACCACCGCCCGGTGGCATTGCGGGCGAGGGTCATCTCGATGCTGCCACCTTCGTAATAGATATGCGTGTCGTCCACGAGTTGCAGGGTTGGGTTCGTCCCGGCCGATGCACTGAAGACCAGTGCATGGATCACCGAGTCCGTCGCGACTTCTTTTGCCGCCGCACGATTGTGCGTCTTGTAGGCATTGAAAAATTGCACCGCTGCGTGGTGCCGGGTGTCCTCGCCGGGAGGCACGCGAGGGCCGGACTTCGATTGGCCACCTTGATGAGCGTGCGATTTCGGCGGCTGATTGCTCACGCAACCGGTAAGAGACATGACCGCGATGAACAACAGCGCCGCGACCGTACGAAGGACAGGGGGAATACGCATCAGACTAGTTATTCAACGCGACGGTCGGTTGTCAACGCCGCCATCCGCACCAGCCATCTCCCCCGGCTCCGCCCGCGTCGGACTTAGAGCCTGTACGGAACTTTGAAAACGATTTGGAAAGAGCACCAACGGTGCGCAGACAAGCCAGCCCAGTGCAAGCGAGGCACGAGCAAAGGGATGGTCTGAGACGTTTCTACTTCTTCCCGAGTGCTTCCAGCAGCGCGGCGGCGATCGCGGCCATGCCCTTGTCGCCGGGATGATTCGCCACACCCGCATTCTTGAACTCTCGTTCGGATCGCCCGTAGTTGCCCGCATCGCCGGAGAGTGCGCTGATGTCCACAAACTTGCCGCCCGCGGCCGCACTCGCATGCCGGAGCGCCTGATCCTTGGCGGAGTTTTTCCAGAAGCAACTGCGCACGAGCACGACGGGCTGGCGTCCCGCCTTCAAGGCCGTGAGCAGCTTCGTCACGCTCTCCCGGAACGCGGCCTGTTCCTCGGGCGTCTTGAGCGCTGGCACGTTTTCGCCGATGGCCACGATGATCAGGTCGGCCTTGAAGTCGATCGCATCCCGCAGCTTGCCGCCAAAGTCGTAACCAGCGTGCGCCCGTTCGAAATCGGCGATGTTTTTCACCATCGTCTCCGGCGCGGCCCCGCCCTTTGCCGTAAGCCCTGCGGTGACGAGATGCACGTAGTCCTTCGCCTCCGCGCTGGCCGCCATGCCCCAGTCCCCCGACCAATCAATGTCCGCCTTCGGCCCGTGCTTGGTGATGCTGTTGCCGAGGATAAGCACCTTGCGAAAGGTCTCCTGCGCGGTGGATGGCAGCGCGGCGCAACTCAGGAAGAGGAAGACAAACAGACGATGAAAATCAAGTCGGGTCATGAGGAGGGACGGTGAATTAGATTCGGGGGAGGAAGAGTGGAACGCGGGGAACCTTGGAGCGCGGCTCATGGCACGTCGAGCAGCGCCTGCACGTCGAGCGCCTTGGTGAACATCGCCAGCCCGCCATCCGGCGTGCGACACTACTGCGGTTAGGAGAGGAATTGATCTCGCGCCCTGACAGCCTCCCCGCGGCGTGGGCGGGAGGAAGATGTGGCAACAGCGCGACCGCGTGTTCTATTAGTCGCCCGCATCACCAACCAAAGCCCTTCCATCGCCATGCCCGACATCAAAACACTCGCACTCGACCTTGCAAACTCCTTTCCGCGCAGCCCACGCGCCACGCTCGCCGGATACGTCATCGCCGGGCGCACCCTCGACAAATGCCGTGCAGTGGTCGCCAAGACCAACGGGGACTACCACTTCGACTGTCCGCTGGATAACGAGTTCCTCGGGTTCGCCGAGATTTCGGCGGAGGATTTCAAAACGTTCGTCGCCACCGGTGCCGACGATGAAGCCGTCGCCGCGTGGATTCAGAAAAACGCCCGCACGCGCGAGCCGCAGGAGATCATCATTTGGAACAACAAGATGCGCTACACGCGCCCCTGCGACATGCCGATCGAGCTTCAGGAATTCCTCGAAGGCTACATCCCGAAATTCATTCCGGCGGGGAAGATCGTAAACAACTGGTTCGACGTTTACGACATCGAGGAGCAGCGGATCTGATGCGTGATTGCCGCGCTGCTCAATCCCACACATACCGTTCGTCGAATTCGATTTCGTAACGGCGGAGCAATTCGCGGAGTTCATCCTGGAAGGAAATCTTGCGATGATGTTCCGCCTGCCCGGCGATGTAGGCGCGCGCCGCATCCATCTGCGACTGGCCGATGGAGAAAACGCCGTAGCCATTCTGCCACGCGAAGTCCGCCAGGGCGGGCGATTTGGTTTTCAGCCAGACGGAGGAGCCGCGTTTCAATTCCTTCACCACATCCGCCACCGTCGCCGTGCGGGAATGAGCGAAGAGCAGATGCACATGATCCTCCACACCGCCGATGATGAGGGGCTGGCAGCCGAGATTCGTGAGGATGCCGCCGAGGTAGCGGTGGAGTTCCTCGCGGAGCGGTTCGTCGCGCAGGAAAGGGCGGCGATCCTTGGTCGAGAAGACCGTGTGCAGGAGGATCTTTGCGAGCGATTGCGCCATGGCGTCAGCGTGGGTGGTCCTCCGGGCTGATTCAACTCTTTCAGAGTTGATGCCTGTTGATGACGCGTTCCCAGGGTAGCCCGCGGCGGGCAACCCCGGGCTGGATGATTTCAATCCCGTTGGGATTGACAGCGGCGACCACCAGCGGAGCGAAGACCACCAGCGAAAACCACCCGATTGCGTTTAAGCGCAACGCTGCATCACGAATCCCAACGGGATTCCATCATTCAGCCCATGGTTGGCGCGACGCAGGAGCGCTTACCATGGGTCTGCGCACAAAGAATCATCAACCCCAACGGGGTTGCATCCATCAGCCCAGGGTTGTTCCGTTCCACGGAACTACCCTGGGTCCATCCCGCCGAGCAAACCGTCAACTCTGAAAGGGTTGAAGCAAGAACCAACGCATTTACGTGTGGATTAGGCAATATACGTTAAGCGCACGTCCGTTTTGGGAGTGGACTCCCTCGATCGCCAACTTTAGCCCCGCAGGCGATTCGATATGCTTTTGCGGGTCGTAAATGAAGAAAATGAGATGCTGGCAATCGCGTTCGGATTTGTATTTTCCAATATCGTCATGGAGTTCGGCAATGACCTCCTTTCCGTGGCTTTTACTGCGAACGAGCTTCGCCTCGATCACGGCAGCTAAGTTTCGAGAGAGATAATCTTCAACACTAAATTGTCTCATTGGGCCGGAGACAGGCTGTTCTGGAACTAAGTCAGCAATTGCTGGCCTCAACATGAAATACACGAGGTCCTGAACACCCGACTCCTTGGTCAAATTAATGATCGGCTGCCCCCGGCGATTTTGGGAATAACCGACGCAATCCGGGAACGAGCTCAAGAGTAGGATGATGTCCTGAACATTCGAGGCTAGTCCACTAGGGTAGCGGACGATCTTTCCGCCCGCCCCACACAGCTTTGTAATTTCAGCTTGGGCTTCCGACCGCCACTTCGCTAATCGGGCTAGTTTGCTGGAAAACGACTCCATCATTCATCTCTAATCCCCAAGACGTATTTCCCGAGATGCTTAAATATGGATTCGTAGACCTCCGGTTTTTGGTCTCCGGGAAGATGAATCTGAATATCAAAATGCACTTCAGCTTTGGAAAGATGGCGTTGGGGTTGATGTGACCCCGGCAAAATCTTTCCGTGCGGTTCGACGTGCTCCGTGACAGGAACTAGAACTGGCGTGCCTTGGCCGGAAAAATCAGCACAAGAGCACAGTGCATGAAACGTCTTCACAATGTTCTTTAGTGAGGCTGCTCCGACATCAGTCTTGCTTGCGAAATAATTCTGCAACGCATTCACGTCCTTGGTCTGCGCGTCGGGGTAGACCGTGAAAAGGTCGGCGTATGACTTACGGATCAAGCTCGCGAGGACTTTGCCTCCGATCTCGCGATTACGCATCTGCTTGTATGGCTCGCTTGGTCGCCCATCTGACTCGCCGAGGCCAACGAACTTGAGAACCGTCACAACGGATCGGTCGTTAGTTGATTTGAAGCCAAGACTCGTAAGGTGTTCGATCGTAATCTTCGGAGGGATTCCTCGCTGAGGGATACCTTGAATGAATTTTGTTAGAGTGCCGGTGTTTTGAGTTGCCGCGAATTCAGCCATGCCTTGGAGGATGAAGAACCAATATTACGCAGCAAGCCCTAAATTCATGCCTGAATCATGAAGCCCAACCGCAGACTGATGGATTTGGTCGTGAATATTGATCACGCCTTCGCGTAAACCTCCGCGCCTTTCTCCACAAACTCCTTCGACTTCTCCTCCATGCCTTTCGCGAGGGCTTCTTCTTCGGAGATCGCTTGTTCGGCGGCGTATTTGCGGATGTCTTCGGTGATCATCATCGAGCAGAAATGCGAGCCGCACTCACGCGTAGGCCAACCTGCCGCGCGGCTCCGGGATGGGACGGCCGAGAGAGCGGGCGGTGTCGATCCACTCCTGGATGACGACTTGCGCGCTGGCGACGGCCTTCTCGTAGGTCCCGCCGTCGGCCATACAACCGGGGAGTTCGGGCACCTCGGCGATGAAGCATTCGTCGGCCTTGCTCCAGTAAATGATGAGTTCGTAGCGCATATCACTCGATGTCGAATTGGTATTTGAGCAGAAGTTCGCGGACTTGCTTCACCTGATACGGTTTCGCCTGTCCGCCTTTGGGCTGAAGATTGACGATTTCCGCCACGCCGTCGCGGAAAAAGATTCTGTGACTGCCCTTCCCTGAGCGCCGCTTGAAACCCGCCCGCTCAAGGACGAAGCACAAATCCTCGAAATCGAAGTTCGCATCGGAACGCCCTTCGAGGATTTTGCTAACGGCTTTCTTGATGCGGCTCACGGATTTGGGTGGCTCTGCGTATCAGCGAATACACGGTCACTTGCGTTTGCGCTCGGCGAGGTAGTCCTCCAGCGGGCGGTAGTGGAGCGGTTTGCTGCGGGCGCGATTGAGTGCAGCCACTTCGCCGGCGTCCTCCACACGCTCCAGAAGCTCCTCGTAATCCTTGATGGGGATGATGACGGAGACGGGCTTGCCTTTGCGCGTCACGATTTCGAGTTCGGGCAATGCTGCTTTCATGGTGGGCAGCTTATCGTGTTCACGCCTTCGCGTAAAGCTTGCTGCCTTTTTCAGCGAACTGCTTCGACTTCTCCGCCATCCCCTCCGCCAGCGCGGCTTCTTCGGTCACGCCCTGTTCGGCGGCGTATTTGCGGACGTCTTTGGTGATTTTCATCGAGCAGAAGTGCGGGTGCGATGGATGCACAAATCGAGTTGCCGCTTTGGTGCTTGGCTACTCGGTTGCCTTGGCCTGCTCGAACAAACTGTCCACCGTTTCCCCGGCAAAAAGCTGGTCGCGCGCTTTGACGTAGTCGCCGGAGCCGACCTGAAGCGTGGCGAGCAGGCGGGCAACTTTGGAAACCGGCATTTTTTCCAACAGGATGGCGGTGGCTTCCCCGATGGTGGCGAGTTCGTTTTCGACGGTGATGCTCATGGCTGGGACTGGCTGGAGATGAAGTTCGGCGGCGTCTGAACGGTCAGCGTCCCAACGTATCGCCTAATCAGGCGGTCGTCACAAGTCAGGAAGCAGTCGGCTCCGGCAGCCTCGGGGCAGGCGAGGTGCAGGGCGTCGAGCGGTCTCTGGCCGGTGCCCGCGAATTCGCGCGCACGGGTGCGAATGTCTTCGGTAAGAGAGACGGAATGCGTCGTGAGGCGGAGACAGCGGGCGACCCAAAGTCGGCGCACGGGAAGCGGGCTGCGGCTATTTTCGAGGGCATGAATCGGCGAGGAAATGAGTTCGGCTTCGCCTGCCTCGATCAGACTGAGCACCAGACTGAAAGCGAGTGTCTCAAGCCAGATGCGGGGCTGCTTCTGGTCGTCGAACGGACGATTGAGAACGCTCGTATCGAGGTAAAGGCGCATGCTCTTCATCGAGTAGTGGCGTTCTTATGGCCGATTCCCGCGGGCTTCGGCAAGGCGCATGGCTTCCAATTCCCGCTTGAGCGGTTCCCAGTAGGTGCGATCTTTCGCCATTTCCACCCGCACCTCGGCATCCAGCGCGGCGGCGAGAGCATCGCGGTCTCCGGCTTCGGCGACGCTGAGCAAGGGGCGCTGGCGTGTGAGCGAGCGGGTCTCGGCGGGGTAAGTCCGGACGAGATCCATCAGGCGTTCCGGCGTGCGGCTTTCGCGCAGCCAGAAGGTAATGCGCTCCGGTGTCGGCTCGGCGTGCAACGCGCGGTAGTGACCTTCCACGAGGGCATCAATGATGGGCCAGTCTTTCGGTCGCTGGGTTTTCTTTGCCTGCACGAGATCTTCGACCGCGAGCAGGTCGTAGCGGGTGCCGTCCGCATCCTCGATCGTGGTGCGCCTGGCCCAAAGGGTGACAAAATCCGCGAGGTCGCGCAGGCGGGTCATGACATCCACGCGCATGCCGGCGGCCTCCGGCACCTGGCACCGGAAATGGACGGCGTGGCCGCGAGCAAGCGCCGCGGGATCGAAATGGGGAACGGCGATGCGATCCGCTTTTAGCTCATCCAGCGCCATGCGCAGCCGCGCATAGTTTTCCTCGTCCGCGAGGAGGGTGAAATCAATGTCCTTGCTAAACTGCGCCGCGCCGTAGAACACGCAGGCCTGCCCGCCCATAAGCAGGGCCTGAACCTGATGCTTCCGGAAGATAGAAAGGACTTGTCGGATCGGGGTCGGGATCAAGGGTGCCTCCCATCGCTAGGTAGTTTGCAAAAATCTTCTCGCTCTCGCGGAAGCGTTCGATCGGTGAAAGGGCGAGCCAATCCTTCCATTCGTCGGGAAGCTGCTCGTAGATCATGGGTCTTCATTTAGCAGCATCAGGGGATCAGTCCAAGGTGAGTTTTCGGGGCTGGCAACTCACGCCTTCGCGTAAGCTCCGTGCAGTCAGCGATACACATCGCGGCGGTGGCGGACTCT
>JBBRYC010000102.1:0-18327 GCA_038238025.1 Chthoniobacterales bacterium | reverse complement strand
CGGCCTTGCCGAGCGGGATGAGGTATTCCTCCTCGGGCACTTCCCATTTTTCGCCGTAGAGGAGCGTGTTCTCCATGAACATCACGGGGTCGTTGTCGCGGATGGCGGTCTTCATGAGGCCCTTCGCGTCGTAGGCAGTGGCGGGGCAGACGTCGTTGAGGCCGGGGACGTTTGCGAGGAAATTTTCGTGGTTGTGCGAGTGCGTCGCGCCGACGTTCGTGCCGCCGTTCGCGGGGCCGCGGATGACGATGGGGCAGTTGATGAGGCCGCCGCTCATGTAGCGGACTTGCGCGGCGTTGTTGATGATCTGGTCCCACGCAACGGTAGCGAAGCTCCAGAACATGAGTTCCATGACGGGGCGGATGCCGAGCATGGATGCGCCGACGCCCATGCCGATGAATCCGGCCTCGGAGATGGGCGTATCCATGACGCGCTTGCTGCCCCATTTTTTCCAGAGGCCTTTGGTGACTTTGTATGCGCCGTCGTATTCGGCGACTTCCTCGCCCATGAGGACGACGTTCGGGTCGCGGGCGAGTTCTTCGTCAAAGGCCTGGTTGAGTGCGTCGCGGTATTCGATGAGTGGCATGGGAAAGTGGAGATGTTAAAATTTAGCGCTTGGTTGAACTGTTGCGTGTTGACGCCGGCGACAAAATTGCTGTGGCGGCTATGTGGAATTCCATCGGTCTAGGCAGCCACTTCGACTTGCTCGGCGCTGCTGTGCGGGATCGGAATCTCCACACCTTCCTCGCGCAATCCTTCGAGGTGAAACTCAATTGCTTCCCGAATCAACTGCATCGCTTCCGTGCGCGTCTGCCCGACGGCGACACAACCAGGGAGATCGGGAACGTATGCGCCGAAGCTCTCGGGGCCTTCTTCAATGACGACGGTGTAGCGCATGTTTGGTTTCAATCCTTCAGGCCAGATTGTTTGAGAATACTGTTGAGCGTGCCTTTTGGAACGTCAACGGACGGATGCCCTGACACGGTGACGAGTCCCGGTTTCGTCGGATGCTTGAATTGCCGGTGACTGCCGCGCGTTCGGGCGAGATACCAGCCGTGTGTTTCGATGAGCTTGAGAACATCGCGGACTTTCATTCAGCCGCTGCGCACGCAGGGTTTAGTCGTGGAAAAAATGCCGCCCCGTCCTGCCTGCCTCGGTCTGCCGGTCCACCTCGAAATAGACATCCTGCGTGATGCTTTCCACGCCCGGAATCGGGCTCTCGTCGGCGAACTGCGCGGATGCTGCGGCCTCGGCCTTTGCTGCCTCGTCAATCTGCTCGTACTGCTCCTCGCTCAGCGCGCCTTCCTCGATGAGCCGGCGTTTGAAGAGCTGAATCGGATCGTGGTTTTGCTTGTAGGATTCGATCTCCTCCTTCTGCCGGTAGCCGCTGGTGTGCTTCGAGTCGGCGACGGAGTGGCCGTAGTAGCGGTAGGTGGAAATTTCGAGCAGCGTCGGTTTGCTCTCGTTGTACGCGCGGTCCATCGCGTCCTGCACTGTGGCGCGGACTTCGTAGACATCGGAGCCGTTGCATTTGCCCCACGCCATGTCGAAGCCCTCGGCGCGCTCGGCGAGGCAGCCCTTGAATGCAGAGCTGCGCGCGAGGCTGGTGCCCATCGAGTAGCCGTTGTTCTCGATGATGTAGATGACCGGGATTTTGAAAAGCGACGCCATGTTCAGCGACTCGTAGAAGCAGCCCTGGTTCACCGCACCGTCGCCCATGAAGCACAGCGCCGCACCTTTGATGCCCTTGTATTTCAGCGCGTAGCCGAGGCCGAGGCCGAGCGGTGTCTGCCCTGCGACGATGCCGTGGCCGCCCCAGTAGTTTTTGTCCGGCGCGAAGAAATGCATCGAGCCGCCCTTGCCCTTCGAGCAGCCGGTGGCCTTGCCGTAGAGCTCGGCCATGCACTCGTTCATCGTCATGCCGACGGCGAGCGCGTGGCCGTGGTTGCGGTAGGCGGTGATGAGGTGATCGTCGTCGCCCATGAGCGAGACGCAGCCGGTGACGACCGACTCCTGGCCATTGTAGAGATGCAGGAAGCCGCCGATTTTTCCGCTATTGTACTGCCGCAGCGACTCCGTCTCGAAGCGGCGGATGCGCACCATCTCCGTGAGGAGCTTGAGCTTTTGCGCCGGGGAAAGTTTGGCGTTGATCGGGGCCTTGGAAAAATCGGTGGTCGTGACAGCGGTGGCCATGAGTTGCGGTTCGTCGGTGTGAAATTTTAGGGAGCCCGCGCGGTCGCGGCAGATGCTGCGGTGGATGTTACGGGGCAGCGACTAAAGCGCAACCCTCAATCCCCGCACTGCCGCAGCTTTCGCGCCCGCGCGCAGCACTTTCCGGCGATAGAAATGTGCTGTCCACGAAAGGCGCGAAAGTCCGCGAAGCAAGGAGCAACCCTTTCGCGGCATTCGCGGGCGCTTCGATCACTTCGCCGCCTTCCCGAGACTGGCGGTGAGATGCGAGCGCATCTCGCGCTGGATTTTGGCGAAGTCGCGGTTGGCATTCACGATCGTGAAGCCGTAGCGCCGCTGCATGCGGGCGAATGCACGCTGGACGAGATTTTGGTAAATCAGGAAGCTCTCGAACATGTCGCGCGACAGGCCGAGATCCATGCCGCTCTCCCAGTAATCGAGTGTCGCGTTTTTTTCAAAGTTGCGCAGGACGAGCTCCGCGGGATCCACCTGAAGGTAGAAGACGGCGTCCGGGATCAGCGCGGAGCTGTAAAGGTTGCGCGTCCATTCCGATTCCGCGCCGCGCACGATGTCGCGCGCCATGAGCGTGTAAATGTAGCGATCCGCGAGGACGATGTAGCCCGCGCGCAGCGCCGGGATGATCTCATGCACGAGCTGATCGTAAAAATCCGTCGCATACAGCAGCGACATCGTCGTGCGCGTGAGGTGGCGCGACTGCTTCGCGAGCTCGATGTCCTGCGCGAGCAACGGCGACCGGCGCAGACCCATGTGCCGCACTGCGTAGCCGCTGGCCTCCAGCCATTCGCTCAGCGCCTTGATGTTCGTCGAGCGCCCCGATCCGTCCGCACCCTCGATGGCAAAGAGCCGCCCGACGAGACGCGAGCTGCCCATTTCCGCAAGCGGCCGTCCAAAGGTGCGGATGAGGCGGCCGGGAAGGCTGGGCTGGTGCATCGGCGCAGGCATCGGCTAGGAGCGGCGTCCTTTCTTTTTCATGAAATCAGAAAGCCGCAACTGCCGCCGGAGGATGCTGCGCACTTCCGCCTGCTGCTCGTGGATGTCGCGCGTCGCATCCACCGTGGTGAAATGATAGCGCGGAGCGAGGATTTCGTATTGCTCGAGGATGCGCCCTTGGAAAATGCGGAAGCTCTCATACGGATCCGCGCTCAGTCCGAGATCCATGCCCGCCTCGTGAAATTTCAGCTCCGGCCTCCCGTCCAAAATGCGCCCCAGCGCGACCTCCAGCGGCGCGCGAAAATACAGCGTCACATCCGGCTGCACCGCGAAGCTGTACAGCCGCTCCACCCAGTCAAAATCCACGCCACGCACCACATCGCGTGCAAACGCCGTGAAGATATAGCGGTCCGCCAGCACGATGTATCCGGCCTTCAGCAGCGGGAAAATCTGCCGCTCATAGCGATCCGCAAAATCCGTCGCGTGGATGAGCGAGAAAGTCGTCGGCGTCAGCGAACGGCTCGTCTTGCCCTTGCTCGTCGAGGGCTTCACGAGGCTCGACGAATTCCACTCCGTAAAAAACACGCGCGCCCCGGAAAGCTCCAGCCAGCGCTTCACGAGATAGATTTGCGTGGATTTCCCAGAGCCATCCAGCCCCTCGACAGCGATGAGTTTTCCAGGATACTTGGGGGGCTTTGAAACCACGCCCTCATGCTGTGCATCCGTCTTTTTTTCGCAACAAAATATTCCGTGCGCCAAATCTGAAATTTGCCACCGCCCGACCGCGCACTTCTCCCCGCAGTCACAAGAGCTGACTTTACCTGTGCGCGATCCAACATCGGAAAGCTTCCGCGGCACCCGCTGCCATCTCACTGACTTAACCCCCCCCCGTCCCCTTGCCCAATTCTCGCACCAGCAGAAAGAACTCAGCCTGCTCCATTCCACAGAGCACACCAACCATCCCAAACCGATATGCTTGGTATCAAGCATAAACGATAACCCTATGGCAAAAAAACACACCGTGGCGGAATTGGGGAAATTGGCGCGCGGGGTTCGCCTCCAGGCGCACGCGCCGTATTCCCATTTTCAAGTGGGAGCCGCACTGGAGTCGGATGCCGGCAATGTCTTCAGCGGATGCAACGTAGAGAATATTTCCTACGGATTAACAATTTGTGCAGAGCGGAACGCAGTTTTCGCTGCCATCGCCGCAGGATCCCGTTCATTTCGCCGCATCGTCATCGTGGCAGATTCCAAAGAACCGGTCACCCCATGCGGTGCCTGCCGTCAAGTTCTGTCAGAGTTTTCTGAGAACATGGAAATCATCAGCATGAATCTCGAAGGACAGGAATTCCGTGCGACACTCAAAGAGCTCCTCCCCCGTTCAAAAGCCGGAATTCTCGATCATCCATGTTCCACGTAGAACAACCGGCACAACAAATCTGAGCGAGTGACCAATGTCATGTTCATTCATCCAAAGACATACGACGTCATCGTCATCGGCGCGGGCCATGCAGGGATCGAAGCGGCTGCCGCAGCGGCTCGGCTCGGTGCCGAGACGGTTATCTTCTCCCAGTCCCTGGACACTGTCGGACAAATGTCCTGCAATCCCGCAATCGGTGGTCAGGCAAAGGGGCAAATCGTCCGCGAGATTGACGCCCTAGGCGGCGTGATGGCGTTGAACACGGATGCGACGGCCATCCAGTTCCGTCTGCTCAACTGCAAGAAAGGCCCGAGCGTCCGTTCGCCACGGGCGCAATGCGACAAGAAGGCCTATCAATTCCGTGCCAAGGCGGAACTCGAACGGATGCCGCACCTCGACCTGATGCAGGCAAACGTCATCCGCATCCTCACGAACGAAGACGGTGCCTGCGGCATCCAGACGAACATGGGCTTTCAGGTGAATTCCCGATCGGTCGTCGTGACCACGGGCACCTTCATGCGTGGGTTGCTGCATGTCGGGCTAAAAAATCAACCCGGCGGTCGGATGGGAGATGCGGTGTCCAGCCTTAGCGATTCGCTGCGTGAACTCGGTTTGGAAACCGGCCGCTTCAAGACCGGGACGCCGTGCCGGCTGAATGGCCGAACGATTGATTTCACCAAGTGCGAGAAACAGATCGGGGACGATCCGCCCACGACCTTCAGCTTTTTGCCCGAACGACTCGCAAAGAAGCCCGACGAGATATTTTCCGTCAATCACACAGAGAACGGAAGGTTCCATGTGGAACAGATTCCATGCTGGGTCACCTACACGAATGCCCGCACCCACGACATCATCCGGAACAACCTCGACAAATCACCGCTCTACGCAGGTGTAATCGAAGGGACCGGCCCGCGATACTGCCCGTCCATCGAAGACAAAGTCGTGAAGTTCGCAGACAAGGAGCGGCACCAGCTCTTCCTCGAACCCGAAGGCCGACACACGCTCGAGTACTACGTGAATGGCGTCTCCACTTCGCTTCCGCTCGACGTGCAATACGCTTTTATCCGCACAGTACCGGGACTGGAAAATGCGGAACTGATGCGCCCCGGCTATGCAGTCGAATACGACTATTGCCCTCCGACCCAACTCCGCCACACGCTCGAAACCAAGCTCATCCCAAATCTTTACCTCGCCGGGCAAATCAACGGAACCTCCGGATACGAGGAAGCCGCAGGGCAGGGACTCCTCGCAGGCGCGAACGCAGCCCTGAAACTGCAACGCAAGCCGCCCCTGATCCTGAGCCGCGCCGACGCCTACCTCGGCGTGCTCGTGGATGACCTCGTGACCAAAGGCACGCCAGAGCCCTACCGCATGTTCACGAGCCGGGCCGAGCACCGCTTGCTCCTCCGCCACGATAACGCCGACTTCCGCCTCACACCCATCGGTCGGGAGCTTGGACTGGTGGACACCGAGCGCTGGGAAAAAACGACCGGCAAACTCGCTGCGCTCGAACGGCTCAAGCACCATGCTAAGACCGCCTCGCACGACGGCATCAAGATTGCCGCCTGGCTGAAGCGGCCCGAGAATTTTGCTGTGAATCTCCCGAAAACCGTCCGCGCCGGGCACCGGGATGAGCTTTGGGAGGCATTGGAAATTGACCTGAAGTACGCCGGCTACATCTCCCGGCAGCAGATCGCGATTGACCGCTTGAAACGTCAGGATGACAAACGGATTCCCACCGGCATGGATTTCCTGTCGATCCGCGGCCTGCGAGTCGAAGCACAGCACAAGCTCGCCTCGATCCAGCCAACAACCCTCGGCCAAGCGGCACGCATCAGCGGGGTTACGCCAGCGGACTTGGCGCTGCTCTCGGTCTGGATAGAGCGACCGGACATACGTCGAGAGGAGCAGGAAAGACAGACGAATGGGGAATGACGAATAAAATTCGTGAACCTGTGGCGCAGAAAGCAACACCCACCTCATAAGATTCCACTTCGGATACAAGTCCCCGTTCTCCATTCGCCAGTCTTCATTCGCCAGTCTCCATTGGCCACTCCCCAGTCGCCAGCCCCCCATTCGTCTGCCATCCATTCCGGGATAAAGTCGCTTTACTCCGATCACTCACACAATTCCCACTGCAAACCAAACCCAGCCTCCCATGAAACTCCCGCTCCTCCTCGCGACGATCGTGCTTTCCGCAATCTGCCCGCTGACTCAAGCCCAGAACCCGGAAGCAGCCGAAAAGCCGATTTCCAAAGTGCATCCGGACGACATCTATGACTTGAAGATAGGAGACGCAGCACCTGATTTCAGCCTGCTCGGAATTGACGATAAACGGCACACGCTTGCGGAATACCGTTCGGCAAAAGTTCTGATGATCGCGTTCCTTTCCAACCACTGTCCCGATTCGCACGGTGCCGAGGCTCGGATCAAGAAGCTCGTCCGCGACATGCCGGCTGGGCAGTTCGCGCTTGTCGCCATCAATCCGAACAACCCCGATGGCCTGAGCCTCGATGAGCTGGGGTATTCGAAATACAACGACGGTTTCGACGACATGAAGAAGTATGCCGCGGAGGAAGGGTTCAATTTTCCCTATCTCTACGATGGTGACACGCAGGCGATCGCGAGGGCCTACGGGTGCCTCGCCACGCCGCATGTGTTCGTCTTCGATACCGACCGGAAACTGCGCTACAAGGGCCAGTTCGACGACTCGCGCTTCGCCGACGAAGCGACCGTGAAGAGTCAGGATGCCCGCCTCGCTGTCGAGGCCTTGCTCGCTGGCAAGCCCGTTCCGGTCGAAATCACCAAGCCGCACGGCTGCTCCACCAAGTGGATGATCAAGAACGACTTGGTCGCGAAGAAGGTTGAGAAATGGGACAAAACGCCCGTGGATGTGGAGTTGATTGATGCCGCTGGAGTCGCTGTATTGCGCAAGAATGGCACAAAGAAGATTCGGCTATTCAACGTCTGGGCAACCACTTGCGGTCCGTGTGTCGCGGAGTTCCCGGAACTCGTCACCACGGCACGGAAATTCGGCCTCCGGGACTTCGAGTTCATCACGATCAGCACCGACGACCCGAAGGACGCGGCGAAAGTGAAGGCATTCCTTGAGAAGCGCGGTGCCGGTCTGCTCGACAAGCTGAAGAACTCGCTCAAGACCGAGGGCCGTACGACCAATAGCTACATCTTCAAGGAAGCCGACACAAACGCGCTCGTGAAAGCCCTTGATCCCGAATGGCCCGGCCCGCTCCCTCACACCATCCTCGTCGGCACGAACGGCGAGATCCTCTGGCGGCACAACGGCGCGGTGAACGGCGAGGAACTCCGCGCCGTCATCCTCGAAAAAATGGGGCGGTACTACCAGCCGTAAAATGTAGGCGAGGCTTTCCTGCCTCGCGCGACCTCGCGCAGCGCGGCGGCCCGGTCTCGCGAAATATCGCGTACATCAGAAGGACGCCGCATAACTGCGAAGCAGTGTGGGACAGACTTCCAGCCTGTCCTGTCTCGAATGCAACATGTGCAGCCGATTTACCTTTGTCAGCCGCTTGGAATACACGGGCGCGATGCGCCGGGCCTCGGCTGCGACACAACGCGCACGAACACTGTTCGCCTCGCTTCCATCCGAGACAGGCTGGAAGCCCGTCCCACACTACGCCATCCCACCGCCTTCACCCATCCTCCCGCGCGGGGTTGGAAAACCCCGCCTACTTTGCCTTCGCGTCCACCTTCCCCCGCACATCCACCGCCGCCGCACCGACCAGCACGGCCGCCTTTTCCGAGAGCCGCGATGCGAGCAGCCCGCTCGTGTCGCAGCCCGTCGAGATTGCCGCGATGCGTCCGCCTTTCTCGATCAGGAAATTGCTCGGCATGGTCGTGGTCGCAAACACCTTCCAACTCTCGCCCTTCGGGTCCACGGCGTAGAGCATGTTGAGTTTTTTCTCCTTCACGTAAGCCTCCACCTTCGCATCCGGCTCGCGGAAGACCGCGAGGCTCGTCAGTCCCTTGTCCTTGTAGGCCGCGTGCAGTTCCTGGAAATACGGCAGCTCCTTGTTGCAACCGAGACATCCGCAGGTGAGCCGGACGAGCACCGGGCCTTGCGCCGTCAGCGCGGCGAGATCGATCTCCTTGCCGCTGGAGTCCTTGATGGAAAATGCCGGCGCCTGCTGGCCGATGGCGAGCTTCCTGGCCTCGTCCGCAACTCCACTGAGCGGCAGGAAAACGGAGGCGACGAGTGAAGCGAGGAGGATGGGTGATTTCATGGGGATTTGGAAACGGGGGTAGAAGGTGTGAAAGTGTAATCGCCCGGCCCGCATTCTCTTTGTCTTGCTCATGCTCTTGCTCTCGAAAGTCGGGGCCAAGAGAGCAGGAGCAAGAGCAAGACAAAGACGCAAGATTCCAGCCTCTCGCTCGCCCCGGAGGGGCACCGGAAAAGCCGGTGGTGAAGCGAAGCCGCGTATCACGCGGCGAAGCGGGAACCACCGGATCACCTCCCACAGCGGGATGCGCCCCGGAGGGTGCGCCGGAATCGTGCGCGGCATTTTCCGGCACCCCATCCGGGGTGCGTCCGCCCTTGCGGGCGAGGACGATACCCTTGCCGCTGGAGTCCTTGACGGAAAATGCAGACGCCTGCTGGCGGATGGCGAGCTTCCTAGCCTCGTCGACATATCGAGTGTCGATTTCAACCACAGAACCCAAAATCTCAGACACACCGCCGCACAGAAATTCCATTCCTCTGCAAACCCCTCGACAGAGATGCGGTTCGATTCAACCAGAAAAGGTGTAACAACCCGTAGCTATTTCACTGCAATTCGCGGACTTCCTGCAAACCGCTTGACCTCTGATACGACAACGCGCAGGTTGAACTCCACTTGAAAGAAGTCCCGCCAATGCCGAGGAAACTCAAAAAAAAGAACGCAGCCGCTCATTCACTTTCGACGGAGCTTGCTGTCCCGATGCGCACAATAAAATTTCACAGCATCAAGGCTGCAGATTTCAGGGCAATACACGCTGACGGGATGTGGGCGTCGTTGAGTGCGCAAGAGCAATTTCACCTAATTTTTTACAGCGAGCGAGCGCCTATCCCTAGAGAGGCTACCTATATCGTAAATGAGAATGGGACACTTGGCGGCGAAATGGCTGAAAAGCGAGTAATCCGCGATGGGCTGATTCGCGAACTTGAAATTGACGTGGTGCTGTCAGTCAAAGCGGCAACGCAAGTCCACGATTGGCTTGGCAAGGCATTGGAGTCATTAGCTAAAGCAGAAACTAACAAATCAAATGTACCTGAAGAACCCGGTAATTCTGTGTAGCGCTATGGCTACCATGTACTCAGGTCGCATCAGTGAGGCGGAACTTCTACCTGATGTGCGCTCTAATTATTTGCGCAAAATAGTGATTGAAGACTCCTTGTCGAACGCATCTACTTCAAGCAAGCAGAGTGAGAATTCGGCACAGCGTTTCAAACGGCTCTATGCTACTTGGAAAAAAGAAACTTGGTGCCTTTCTTCGACTCAGCAGAAGTCACTTCATCCTGCATATCAGGCAATCATTGGAATGGGGATGTCTGCTGTTCCTTATATCACCGCCGAACTTAAGAAGAACCCTGCCCATTGGTTCTGGGCGCTTCGCTCCATATTTGAGCCGCACGACCCAGCAAGCCTTGCGAAGTCGTTTGATGATTCTGTAAGTGCTTGGCTAGCGTTCTTGGAAGAGAATTGCCGCCAACATGTCGGATAGAATTGATGCAGAGGAAGAGCGTTGGTTTCCGAATCTTGTGAAACAGGGTTACCGAAAAACCAGTGAACCAACACCAAAATATAACTGCATTGCTTACGCATTTGGTTTCGAGGATCAATGGTGGGAGCCCGGAAATAATGAACCGTGGCACATTTGGCCTGATGGACTGACAAGTGACCAAGATTTCGAAAATTACGTGATGGCCGCTAAGAGTCTGGGGTTTATAGAATGCAAGGACGAAATGATTGAGAGTGGCTTTGAGAAGATTGCATTGTATATTGCACAAAATGGGACAGGATCACATGCGGCAAAACAGCTACCGAATGGAAAATGGAGCAGTAAACTCGGTGAATCTGCCGACATAGAACACAATACTCTGAAAGCCCTTGAAGGACAGTTCGGATATATTGGATATTGGAAGGTAAAGCAGCTCATGAAAAGACCGATCAAACATGCGAAAAACAGAGGAAAGCGCTGATTAGCCCCAGAAATTAGCTTCAACAACGCAGTTCGTATAAACCAAAGAAAGAAAGTACGAATCCGACACCTCATAGTCTCTATTCATGAGGAAAACATGGAGCGCAGGACTACGCAAAATGCTGAAATCCGTTAGTCTTGGAATCTAGCTCTGTTTGTTGGGGGCGTGTTGCAACAACTATGTTCTCATCCAAGGTTGCACCTTCAGCACGGTGTAACATTGGCAGACTTCCACCGCACTTTCTCCCAGCCATGTCCCTACAATTCTCTCCCCGCCACCGCGCGCTCGCGCTTTTCGCCGCAGCCGTTTTCTCGTATGCGTTTCCATTTGCCCCGCTGAATGCGGAGGGGGCGCCGCTTTTCCAATACACGGCTCCGCCGATGGAATTGCCGGAGGGCTATGTGGCCGAGGTCGTGGCTGCGCCGCCGCTGGTGCAGCATCCGATCATGGCGTGCGTAGATGATCGCGGGCGGCTGTTTGTGGGCGATTCGTCGGGGGTGAATCTGAACAAGGCGGGGCTGGAAAAGGAATTGCCGCATCGCGTGCTGATGCTGGAGGACACGAATGGCGACGGCATTTACGACAAGGTGACGGTGTTCGCGGACAAGATGACTTTCCCGCAGGGCTGCGCGTGGATTCCGGGCGACGCGCGCAGTGGCACGCCGGGATCGCTTTACGTGGCGTCGCCGCCGGGCATCTGGCGGCTCACGGATACGACGGGCAGCGGCGTGGCGGACAACCGCGAGATGATCGTGAGCGGCTTCGACTACACGGGCAATGCGGCGGACATCCACGGGCCATTCGTGCATCCGAACGGGCGGCTCTACTGGTGCCACGGGCGCAAGGGGCACAAGGCCGCGGGCAAGGACGGCGTGGTCGTCCACGAGGGGCTCGCGAGCGGCATCTGGTCGTGCCAGCCGGACGGCTCCGACGTGCGCTGGCACTCGCTCGGCTGCGGGGACAATCCGGTGGAGGTGGACTTCACGCCCGAGGGCGAAATCCTCGGCGTGCAAAACATTTTCCACACGAACCCGCGCGGTGACACGATCGTCCACTGGCTGCGCGGCGGCATCTATCCGCGGCCCGACCAGCTCAAGGCCATCGAGGGCCTGTCGCGCACGCTCGACATGATGCCGGTGGTTCACAATTACGGGCACGTCGGCGTGAGCGGCTGCACGTTCTACCGCAGCGGCGCGCTCGACCCGGACTGGCGGGGCAATTTTTTCGTGACACACTTCAACACGCAGCGCCTCACGCGCATGGAAATGGTGCGCGACGGCGAGAATCACAACGGCGCAAGTTACAAGGTGACGGAGCGCGAATTCCTCAAGCTGCGGAATCCCGACGTGCATCTCACCGACGTGCTCGAAGACCGCGACGGTTCGCTGCTCGTGGTGGACACGGGCGGGTGGTTCCGCATCGGCTGCCCGTCGTCGCTCATGGCAAAGCCGGACATCGCCGGGGCGATCTACCGCATCCGCAAAGTCGGCACGCCAGCGAAGTGCGAGCCGTGGGGCGAGAGCGTCGCAGGCGTGTGGAAAATGGACACTAAGGGGCTCATCGCCGCGCTCAGTTCAAAGGACGCGAGCATCGCCCGCGCAGCCGGCAATGCGCTCGCAATGAAGCCGACATCCGACGCCGTGCCCGCGCTGCTGAAGGCGCTCGCGAGCGAAGACGCAGGCGTGCAACTCGCCGCCGCGCACGCGCTCGGAGCACTGCCGAAGCTTGATGTGAAGACGACGAACGCGTTGCTGCACCGAATCGTCGGCGAAGTGGATCGCTCGGTAGAACACCAGGCGATGTTCGCGCTGCTCACCGCAGGCGATCCACAGACCATCGCCGCCGCGCTGCTCGACGACGCGAAGCCCGCGCTGCAACGGCGCGTCCTCACGATTCTCGACCAAATGCCCGCCGCATCATCGAATTGCAAACGCGTGCTCGCGCTTCTCGACGCAAACGACGCTGCGCTCGCGCAGAAAGCCGCGGACATCGTCGCTCATTACGAAGCGTGGACCTCCGAATCCGCTACGCATCTCGCAGGCTGGCTCGCGCAGCCCTCCATCCCGCAAGCAAAGCTCGCGATGCTCGAAACCATCGTCACTCCGCGTATGGATACGCCAGCGATGGAGCAGGTCGTCGCGACTCTCCTCAACCGTCCCGATGTCGAGTCCCAGCGCACGTCATGGCGCATTCTCGCATCGGTTAGCAAGCCGTCCGCCGCGACTGCACCCGCGCTTCGCAAAGCACTCGCGAGTGCCGCGCCCGCCGATCTTCCGCTCGTGCTCGCCGCATCGGCGAAAGTTTCCACGCCTGAGCTGCGCGCCGCGATGCGCGAATTCTCCAACGACAAAAAACAGCCGCTCAGCCTGCGCCTCAAGGCGCTCGCCGCATCGCTCGACCGCAGCAAGCCGCTGCCGAAGGAATCATTCGACCTGCTCAAGCGCGCACTCGCCGACGCCTCGCCCGCCGCGCGGCTCGAAGCCGCGCGCACGCTCGTGACCGCGAAGCTCGAGAAGGATCAACTGCCCACGCTGCCGCCGCTGATTCCCGCACTCGGGCCGCTCGAACTCGCGGAGATCCTCAAAGGCTACCGCGCGTGGCTGAAGACCGATGCTGCGATGCAGTTTGCGCAGGCGCTGAAGAATGCCGCATCGCTTGCGAGCGTGCAGGAGAGCGTCATCCGCACGGTCTTCGCCGACACGCCGCCGCCGCTCTTCGCCGAGATTTTGCCCTCGCTCCAGGCTCTCGCGAACGATGACGCCGCGCGGCGGCGGATGATCGACTCGCTACCCGCGCGAATCGCGAAAGAGGGCCATGCCGCCGAGGGCAAAAAGCTTTTCGAAAGCGGAGTCGGCGCGTGCATGACATGCCACCGCGTCGGCGAAGTCGGCAATCTTGTCGGCCCGAACCTCAGCACGATCGGCGCGATCCGCGTCGAGCGCGACATCCTCGAGAGCATCCTTTTCCCCAGCAACTCGCTCGCCCGCGACTATGAGGCGCACGCGATCGAGACGGCGGACGGCCAGAGCTTCATCGGCGTCATCCGCGCGAGCCTGCCTGACGTGCTCGTCTTCGCCGACGCAGGCGCACAGGAGCACCGCATCCCGCATTCGCAGATCACCGCGAAGACGATGCTCACGACTTCGCTGATGCCGCAGGGCCTCGACAAGTCGCTCAGCGAGCAGCAGCTGATGGATCTCGTGGCGTTCCTGCGGAGCCGGAAATAATCGTAGCAGCGCTCGTGAGAGCGCGGGCACTTTTTCCGACCGGCTGTCATCCCTCGCAAGATCAGCCCGCGCTTTTACAAGCGCGGCTACATTTTTCCCGCGCGCAATCTTCTCGCGTGCTGCTAGGATCGGCAGTCACAAAACTCCCCATGCAAGACCCCACTGGCGGCGCGAACGGACGCGCCCTCCGCAGCAACTCGATCGGCAATCCCCAGATTGATGAAAAAATCCGCGCGCTCGTGGACGAAATTCACACGGACAAACCGCGCGAACTGATTGAGGAAATGATCGTGACCGCGCTGAAGATGGGCCGCGATCAGACAAGCATTGCCGATTTGAAAATGCTCAACCGCGCGCTGAAGGAGCTGCGCTACGCGGTGCGTGTTTTTGCACCGTATCGCGATCGGAAAAAGGTGGTCGTCTTCGGCAGCGCGCGCACGCCGGAGGATGCGGGCGAGTTCAAGGCGGCGGAGCATTTCGGGCGCGCGATGGTCGAGCACGGCTACATGATCGTGACGGGCGGCGGCGACGGCATCATGGGCGCGGCGCAGCGCGGCGCGGGGCGCGAAAACAGTTTCGGACTGAACATCCGGCTGCCGTTCGAGCAGGGCGCAAACCAGACGATCACCGGCGACAAGAAGCTGGTGAGTTTCAATTATTTTTTCACGCGCAAGCTGAACTTCGTGAAGGAAACGCACGCCATCGCGCTTTTTCCCGGAGGTTTCGGGACGATGGACGAGGGCTTCGAGGTGCTCACGCTGATGCAGACGGGCAAGGCGCGCATCTTCCCGCTCGTGCTCGTGGACAAGCCCGGCGGCACGTACTGGCAGACATGGCTGGAGTTTCTGCGCGGCCATCTGCTCACGCAGGGGCTGATTTCTCCGGAGGATTTTAATTTCATCATCCAGTGCGAATCCGTGGAGTGCGCCGTCGAGCACATCGTCAAATTTTACCGCAACTACCACAGCTCGCGCTGGGTCGGCGCGAGGCTCGTGCTGCGGCTGGAGCGACCGCTTTCCGAAGCGCTCATCACGCGGATGAACACGGACTTTGCCGACGTGCTGGCGAGCGGAACTTTCCTGCAAGGCGGGCCGCTCGCGGAGGAAGCAAGCGAGCCGGAACTCGCGCACTTGCCGCGCCTCGTCTTCCAGCCGAAGCGGAGAAATTTCGGCCGGCTTCGGAAAGTGTTCGACGCGGTGAACGAGGAATAGCGGAGGCGTTTGCAAACGCAGGCGTGCGCGGGAGAGCACGACGCGGCCTCCCGCCCGCGACTACGGGCGGTTCGCGATCACGTAGTCGTGCAGCGAATTCACCGTCGCCAGCGCCTGCTTCGCGGCTTCGGAATTCGGCACCTTCACGCCGAAGCGTTTCTCCAGGCCGACGACGAGTTCGAGGGCATCAATCGAGTCCAGTCCCAGTCCCTCGGGTCCGAACAGCGGCAGGTCGTCGCGGATCTCGTCCTTCGTCACTTTGAGCATGAGGCTCTCGACCATCATCGTCTTGATCGCGTCGCGGAGATTTTCGTCGGCCATGTTTTGAATTGCTGATTGCAGAATGCGGATTGCGGATTGTTGTTGGCAATCTGCGCGGCAATCCGCAATGCGAAATCGAAATCCCACGAATTGAAATCACGCCTCGACCAGCTCCTCTTCGCACGCGGCATTTTCGAGAGCCGGGAAAAGGCGCGGCGCGCGATCATGGCCGGGCAGGTGCGCGTCGCCGGGCACGTCGTGGACAAAGCGAGTCGGGAATTCACCGAGGATGCCGCCGTCGAGGTTGCGGTGCCCGAGCGCTACGTGGGCCGCGGCGGCTTCAAGCTCGAGGCCGCGCTTGCGCATTTCGCGATCAATCCGACCGGCCTCACGTGTCTCGACATCGGCGCGAGCACGGGCGGCTTCACCGACTGCCTGTTGCAGCACGGCGCTGCAAAAGTGTGGGCGATCGACGTCGGCCACAGTCAGCTCGACTGGAAAATCCGCAGCGACCCTCGCGTCGTTGTCCGCGAAAAACTCAATGCCCGCCACCTCACCCGCGCGGACATTCCCGAGCCCATCGCGCTCGCTGTCGCGGATGTCTCGTTCATTTCACTCACGCTCATCTTGCCGCCCGCGCTTGGCCTGCTTACTTCTGGCGGCGTGATCGTCCCGCTCATCAAGCCGCAATTCGAACTCCGCCGCGAGGAAGTCAGCCGTGGCGGCATCGTGCGCGATCCGCTCTTGCACGAGGCGGCGGTCACGCGCATCCGTGACTTTGTGGAAAAAATGCCCGCGTCTCCGCGCGCCGATGGCACAGCGGTGCGGCTGGAGTGGTGCGGCCACATTGCATCCCCGATCCTCGGCGGAGAGGGCAACAAGGAGTTCCTCGCATGCCTGCGCGCCACCTCGGCCTGATCGCAAACGACAGCAAGCCCGGCGCCCGCGAACTCGTCGCCGCGCTCGTGCGCGAATTCGCCGCGCATCCTGTGCAGCTCCATCTCGATCATCGCGCAGCGCACCTGATCGGTGAGGAACAATCCGAGTCGGAATCCGAGCTCGCTGATCGTTGCGAGCTGCTCGTCGTCCTCGGCGGCGACGGCACGATCCTCGATGCGCTGCACGCGCTCGGCGACACGCTGCGCCCGCTTTTTGGCATCAATCTCGGGTCGCTCGGATTTCTCACCACCGTGGGCGCCACAGAGCATCAGCGCGCGGTGGATGCGATCGTCGCGGGCGACTACGTGCTGAGCGAACGCACACTGCTGAAAGTCGAGATCGTGCGCGACGGCGCGGTGATTCTTTCGCGCAATGTCCTGAATGATGCCGTCGCAAGCCGCGGTGAAATCTCGCGCCTCGTGCGGCTGAATGTACGCATCGGCGACACCATGCTCACGCAATACAATGCCGACGGCCTCATCGTCGCCACGCCCACGGGCAGCACGGCGTACAGCCTCAGCGCCGGCGGCCCCATCCTCGATCCGGACAGCGGTGTCTTCATCGTGAATCCCATCTGCCCGCACGTACTCACGAACCGCGCCGTCATCGTCGCCGACAGCACGCCTATCTCCATCACGCCCGCGGATGAGGCGCCGGACGTCATCCTCACGCTCGACGGCCGCGTCGTGCAGCGCATCGAGCGCGGCGACGTGATTCGCATCACGCGAGCGCCGCAGCGCCTGCCGCTCGCGATGCTGCCGGGTGTCTCGTTCTTCGATGTGCTCCGGCAAAAGTTGAAGTGGAGCGGCGCAGCAGTTTGATTTTTGAAAATGTCCCGCTCGATTCATCACACCGCAGTCGCAGCGCTCACGTTCGCGGCGCTCGCGCTTGCCCCGGCGAAAGCTGCCGCGCAAAAGCCCGCATCGCGCGCGGTGCCCGCCGTGCCGGCGGTGCCCTCGATTTCTGACCACATGCGCGAGGAACTCGGCATCAATGAATTCACCACGCCGAGCATCGCCGTGCTGCTGAAGGCGCTCACCGCGCTGCGACCCGTGCCGTACGACGAGGTCGTGCGCGAACTCCCGGCACAGAATCCCGCCGACCGCGCGCGCCTTGCGCTTTCGACCGGCGCGGTCATCGCGGATGGCTTCCTCGCCATCGTCGCGGAGAAGCAGTCGCGCATCGAGCCCATCGCGCGTGCGCTGCTGCGGCAGGCGAAGGGGCTCGGCGTCGGCGAACACGTCACGCGCCACAGCCGCAGCATCCTCGAAAAGGCGGTCGTGAAAAACTGGGCCGGCATCCACACGGAACTCACCGGCACGCAGCGCGACGTGGAAGGCGGCATGATGGCGCTGCGCGACGAGGAGATCGCGCATCTCGTCGCGCTCGGCGGCTGGTGGCGCGGCCTGGAGATTTCCTCCGGCATCCTCTCGTCGCACTACACAGCGGACGGCGCGACGCTCATGGCGCAGCCCGCGGTGATCGATTATTTCGCCGACCGCATCTCGACGATGAATCCGAATTTCAAAAAGACGAAGCTCTGGGCCGGCCTGAGCGGCAACCTCGCCGAAGTGCGCAAGCTCGCAGTGAAGCAGGACAAGGCCGTGCCCACTGTCGAGGAAGTGAAGGCCATCCGCGTGCTCGCGAAAGCGATGAATGATCTGATCGCCGCGGCGGAAGAGTAGTGCGCAGTGCTCGGTCGTCAGTTCTCAGTGTGCCAGCACCCGGCAGTGTCCTGTTTTGAAGGTAGGAGTTATTGAATCTTGCAAAACCGGTTCATGGGAGGAGGCGCGGCGGCGGCGTAGCGCGGACTTCCAAGTCTGCTGTATCGCCGGTTTCCAAACCGGCAGCGCTTCCGCATCCCGCCGCGTTCGCAGATTAGGAAATCCGCGATACAGCAGACTTGGAAGTCTG